>NZ_JBWKOX010000001.1:0-693574 GCF_059416305.1 Pseudomonas sp. GW821-FHT09D08 | reverse complement strand
CCCGATGAGGGAGTGTCAGTTGATGGATTTGGTACTGACCCACTGCAATCGGGGGCAAGCCCCCTCCCACATTTACCCAGTACACCAGACCCAACTCCGGTCGGCTTCAGGGCCGCACATGCCGACCCGGAAAAATTGCCCCCCTCACAATCCCAAATGAAGCTTTCATGACAAAAGTTCGGTAGCTCATCGCCACTTCCGTCTTGCCTATGTAACGCGCTGGAGGCCGCCACGAGCCGCCTCCCCAGCCGTCAGCGGGACGCCAGGAGTGGGGCAATGGGAACTATGGAACGTTACTCGAAAGTAGGCATGCAGGAGCTCGACCAGCGCCTGTCGAAGATCGTCGAGGCTGCGCGCAAGAAGCCGGTTTCGGTGTACCGCTACGGCGCGCCGTGGGTGTGGATCGTCTCCCAGGACGACTGGCAGGGCGCCTTGAAGGAAGTGTCCAGCTACATCCCGGCGGGGCATTCGCTGGTGTTGTTGCGCCCGCAGATCGACGAGGTGCTCGAGCAGCATCGCGACCTGCTCCAGGCCGCGCCGGGCATGTCGATCGCGCCGCAGACCGTGGTGCAGATCCTGCTGCTGCAACTGCTGTATTCGGTGCCCAGCGAACAGCAGCTGCACGAGCAACTGAACTACAACCTGCTGTTCCGCTGGTTCGTCGGCCTGGAGCTGAACCAGAAGGTGTGGAGCATCCACGCTTTGCAGCGCGACATCGCCAGCCTGTTGAACAACCCGCAGGCCGTGCAGTTGATCCAGACCATCATCGGTGAAGTGTTCTGTGGCGCCTTGCTGCACATGCCGGAGTTCTCCTTGAACTTCGCCTTGCTGCACACCTGGCTGGCGCGGCACAGCCATCTTTCGACCAGCAGCAATTGAGCAGGCCAGACGCCGTGCAATCGGCGACGGTGCAAAATCTTAGACAGTTAGGGGGCGGTGTGGAGCATCTGTTCAAATCAACGCTGGCGTTGTGCTGCCTGACGCTGGGCGTCCTGGCGCAACCGGTGTGGGCCGAGGAGGGCGGTGAGGCCCCGGCGCGCAAGGTGGACGTCAACGAGTACTTCGTGCGCGGCAATACCGTGCTCGATGCGGCGACGATCGAGGAGGCGGTGTACCCGTTTCTCGGCCCGCAAAAGACCCTGGACGATATCGAAGGCGCGCGCGATGCGTTGCAGAAGATCTACCAGGCGCGTGGCTACCAGTCGGTGTTTGTCGAGCTGCCGGAACAGAAGGTCGATGACGGCATCGTCTATCTGCAGGTCAGCGAAACCAAGGTCGGCCGCGTGCGTGTGGTCGGCGCCAAGCACTATTCGCCGGTGGAGATCCGCGAGGAAGTGCCGGGGCTCAAGGAAGGTGCGGTGCCGGATTTCACCACGGTGCAAACCCAGTTGGCCGGGCTCAACCGCAGTGCCGGCCGGCAGGTCACGCCACTGGTCCGCGAAGGCCAGCGCCCCGGCACCATGGATGTGGATCTGCAGGTCGAAGACCAGAACCCCTGGCACGCCAGTATCGGTTTGAACAACGACTACAGCGCCGACACCGAAAAGCTGCGCTCGGTCGCCACCCTGGGCTACGACAACCTCTGGCAACTGGGCCACAGCATTTCCCTGACCTACTTCACCGCGCCCCAGGACACCGAGAATGCCAAGGTCTGGTCGGGCTCCTACAGTGCGCCGCTGAACGAACGCTGGACCTTGCAGTTCTCCGGTTACCAGTCCGACAGCAACATCGCCACCATCGGCGGCAGCAATGTGTTGGGCAAGGGCCATTCCTACGGCGTGTCCGCCATCTACAGCTTGCCGGCGACGGGCAACTGGGCCAATTCGTTTTCGTTCGGCGTGGACTTCAAGGATTTCGACGAGCAGATGAAGTTCGGCGCCAGCAGCGACCAGGTGCCGCTCAAGTACGCGCCGTTCACCCTGGGCTACAACGGCTATCGCTACACCGAGCAATCCCAGCTGGGGCTGGGCTTGAACCTGGTGGTCGGCACCCGTGCATTTTTTGGCTACGGCAGCGACGCCGAGGAGTTCGATTACAAGCGCTACAAGGCCAGTGCCAGTTTCGCCGTGCTCAAGGGCGACCTGAATTACACCTACACCTTCGCCAACGATTGGCAGTCGGCGTCCAAGGGCGCTTTCCAGCTGGCCTCCGGGCCGCTGGTGTCCAACGAGCAGTATTCCGCCGGCGGCGCCACCTCGGTGCGCGGCTACCTGGCGGCCGAGCGCACCGGGGACGAGGGGTATTTGCTCTCCCAGGAACTGCGCACGCCGTCCCTGGCCAAGTTCCTCGGCAGTTATGTGCAGGAGTGGCGCTTCTATGCGTTCGCCGAAGGCGCGCGCATGCGCCTGCACGACCCGCTGCCCGAGCAGGAAGACGAATACAGCCTGGCCAGTGTCGGCCTGGGCACCCGCGCCAGTTTGAGCAAGTGGTTGTCCGGCAGCCTGGATTGGGGTTACCCGCTGCTCGATGGACCGAACACCCAGAAACAGGACTCGCGACTGCACTTCAGTGTGCAGGCGACTTTCTGACTTTTTCTTCCGGAGACTTCACCCATGCAACGCCTATTCCTGAGCCTGTTGATCTGCCTGGGCTTCGCGCTCCCGGCCACTGCCCATGCCTGGTGGCAGGACGATTGGCACTACCGCAAACAGATTTCGGTGGACACCACCGCCCAGGGCGCCGCGATCAGCCAGGCCCTGGGCCGCACCGCGTTGCTAGTGCGCCTGCACACCGGCAACTTCACCTTTGATGGGGTCAAGGACGACGGCGCCGACCTGCGCTTTGTGAGTGCCGATGACAAGACCGTGTTCAATCACCAGATCGAAAGCTTCGACCCGTTGATGGGCATGGCGTTGATCTGGGTCGATGTGCCCCAGGTCGAAGGCGGCCAGCGCCAGGACTTCTGGATGTACTACGGCAACCAGAAGGCCCCGGCCACCGCCAATGGCCAACTGACGTTCGATCCGAATTACACCGCGCTCTATCACTTCGATGGCGCCAACGCGACGCCGCCACGGGACACCACGGCCTACGCCAACACCGCGTTGAACGCCACCGGTGCGAGCATCGACGGCGTGATCGGCCGCGCCTTGCAGTTCGCCGGCCAGCCGCTGTTGTTGCCGGCCAGCCCGTCGCTGCAACACGCCGCCGGCGCTGCCTTCACGTTCAGCGCCTGGCTGCGCCTGGACCAGGCCAGTGGCGAGCAAATCGTGCTGGCCCGGCGTGACGGCGCCCACAGCCTGTTGCTGGGCCTGAACCAGGGCTCGCCGTTTGTGGAGATCGACGGCCAGCGCGCGGTGTCGACCCAACCGCTGAACCCAGGCCAATGGCAGCACCTGGCGTTCACCGCCGAGGGCGACAAGGTCACGCTGTATGTGAATGGCCGTGAAAGCGCCACGCTCGCCGTGGCCATGCCTGGGTTCAACACGCAGCTGGCGGTCGGCGCCGACCTGCCGGAAGCCGGCAGCACGCACCTGCCGTTCGCCGGGGCCATGGATGAGCTGCGCCTGTCCAAGGTGGCGCGCCCGGCCGCGCTGTTGCTGGCCGATGCGAGCGCCCAGGGCGCCGAGTCGAAACTGGTGGCCTACGGCGTGGATGAAGAACAGTCCGGTTTCGGTTTCGGCAGCCTGGGCTTTTTGCTCAACGCCGTGCCGGTGGACGCCTGGGTGATCATCTTGGTGCTGGTGGCGATGATGTTCCAGTCGTGGATCATCATGCTGCGCAAGAACCGCCAGGTCAGCCGCCTCAGCAGTGCCAACGAAGTGTTCCGCGAGCACTTCGCCCAGATCGGCACGCGCCTGGAGATGTATGCCGACGATGCGCAGCTGGCTGAGCGCCTGAGCCATTCTTCGCTGTGGCGCCTGTACCTGGTGGCGGTCAAGGAGATCCGCACCCGCCGTGCCCAGGGCGCCGACACCTCGTCGGTATCGGCGGCGACCATCGAAGCGATCCGCTGCTCCATGGACGGCGTGCGCACCCGTGAGAACCAGGCCCTGAGTTCCAAATTGTCGACCCTGTCCAACGCCATCGCCGGCGGCCCGTACATCGGCCTGCTCGGTACGGTGCTGGGGATCATGGTGGTGTTCCTCGGCACGGCCATGGCCGGCGACGTGAACATCAACGCCATCGCTCCGGGCATGGCGGCGGCGTTGCTGGCCACGGCCATGGGCCTGTTCGTCGCGATCCCCGCGTTGTTTGGCTACAACCGCCTGATCACGCGCAACAAGGAAGTCAGCGCCGACATGCGCGTATTCGTCGACGAGTTCATCACCCGCCTGGCGGAGATGCACGGCGAGAGCCAGCACAGTGAAACCGCGCACCGCCGCGACCATCACGCATCGGTTCCGGCCTGAGGAGAATCGCCATGGCTTCCGTAAATGCCTCCCACGACGATGACGATGATGCCGCCGTCGACAGCATCAACATCACGCCCCTGGTGGACGTGCTGATGGTGGTGCTGGTGATGTTTATCCTCACCGCCACCGCCCAGGTCTCGGGGATCCAGATCCACCTGCCCAAGGCCAGCGCCTCGGTGTCGCTGTCGGAGGCCAAGACCAAGGCCATCTCCGTGAATGACGGCGGCCAGGTGTTCCTCGATGCGTACCCGGTGACCCTCGGCGAACTGGAAGAACGCCTGCGCATCGAGAAAGCGCTGAACCCGGACTTCCCGGTGATCGTGCGCGGTGACGCCATGGTGCAGTACCAGAAGGTCATCGAGGTGCTCGACCTGCTGCGCCGGCTGGAGCTGTCCCAGGTCGGGCTGGTCACCGGCAAACCGAGCCAGGGCTGAGTCATGACCGCACAGATCCCGATCACGCCGTTGCCGGTGAAGAACAAACCGCCGTTGCGCCCGTTGAAGTGGGGCGCCGGCCTGTTGCTGGGCGCCGTGGCGGCCTGGTTTCTCTGGCAGTGGGCCAATGACATGAGTGGCGTACGCCGTGAAGCGCCGAAGGTGCCGACGATTATCCCGTTGCCGCCACCGCCGCCGCCTCCTCCGGAAAAACCCAAGGAGCCCGAGCCCCAGGTTGAAGAGAAAGTCCCGGAGCCGGTGCCCAGCCCCGAGCCCGAAGAGGTCAAGCCGGCCGAGGAAGCACCGCCTTCACCGAATGAAGACCTGGCCAACCCGATGCAGATCGACGGCGATGCGCAGTCCGGCAATGACGGCTTCAACATCGGCGCCGGCAAGGGCGGCGGCATGGCCGGCAGTGGCGGCGGCGGGCTGGGGAC
Source organism: Pseudomonas sp. GW821-FHT09D08 (assembly GCF_059416305.1). Classification (NCBI taxonomy): domain Bacteria; kingdom Pseudomonadati; phylum Pseudomonadota; class Gammaproteobacteria; order Pseudomonadales; family Pseudomonadaceae; genus Pseudomonas; species Pseudomonas sp. GW821-FHT09D08. The sequence continues at coordinate 688,348 of NZ_JBWKOX010000001.1, read as the reverse complement.
CGGCACGTACAAGCAATACCTGGCCGGTACCTATCAACGCCTGATGCGCGAAGACCCGGAGCTGCGCAAGAAGGCGTTCTCGATACAGATAGACCTGTGGTTGGGCGCCGATGGCCAGGTCACCAAAGCCGTGGTGGCCAAGTCCAGTGGGGACGCCGACACCGACGCGCAGATGCTCGCGTTGATCCGTGCGCCGCGTGCCACACAGAAGCCCCCGGCGTCGCTGACGCTGCCCATGCGCCTGTCCCTCAAGGGCCGGCGTCCGGATTGATTGCACGAAACCTCTTATCTACGGTTTTTTACAGGAGTTGCGTACACATGATTTCCCCCGTGAATCGACTGACCCTGGCGGTTGGCATGGTCATCGCGACCCTGGTCGGGCAGGCGGCGGCCGCCCCGGTTGCGCCTTCGGAAAACGTCACCATCAACCTGATCCGCCTGCTGGTGCAGCAAGGTGTGCTGACCCAGGACACCGCCAATGGGCTGATCGCCCAGGCCGAAAAGGAAGCCCAGCAGGCCCGCCAGGCCAACGCCGCGCCGGTGGTTGCCAGCGGCCCGGCGACCGCGCCTGGGGATGTGCGCGTGCAGTACGTGCCGCAGGCGGTGCGCGACCAGATCCGCGACCAGGTCAAAGCCGAAGTCATGTCCACCGCCAAGCAGGAAAACTGGGCACAGCCCAATACCTTCCCCGACTGGATCTCGCGCATCAGCTTTGATGGCGATATTCGTCTGCGCGACGAGTCGCGCTATTTCTCGGGCAACAACAGCAACAACATCACTGACTTCGCCAAGCTCAATGACACGGGCCCGTACGACGTCAACAAAAACTCCAACACCAAGTTCCCGCCGCTGCTCAACACCCGCGAGGACCGCGAGAACCTGTTCCGCCTGCGTGCACGCCTGGGCATGAAAGCGGTGATTTCGCCGGAATGGACTGCCGGCATTCGCATCGCCACCGGCTCCGACAATAACCCGGTGTCCACCACCCAGACCCTGGGCGGCGGCTTTGGCAAAAAGGACATCTGGCTCGACCAGGGTTACCTGAGCTGGAAAACCACCGATTACATGACGTTGACCGCCGGGCGCATCGGTAACCCGTTCTATTCCACCGACATGATGTATTCCAACGACCTCAACTTCGACGGCGTGGCGGCGATCTTCAACCACAGCCTCAACAGCGAGTGGGGCCTGTTCGGTACCCTTGGCGCCTTCCCGGTGGAGTACACCTCCGACACCGCCAGCAGCAATGGTATCGACAAGGAAGACAGCGACACCAAATGGCTGTTTGGCGGGCAGATCGGCGCGGATTGGAAGATCAACCGCAGCAACCGCCTCAAGCTCGCGGCCGCTTACTACCAGTTCCAGGACATCGAAGGCGAGCGCTCCAGCCCTTGCTCCACCTGGCAGGGTGCGGCAGGTTGCGACACCGACGGCACGCGCGTGGCCTTCATGCAGAAAGGCAACACGGTGTTCAACCTGCGCAACAACACCACCAACCCGGCGGATCCTGCGCGCACACCCGACCCGCAGTACGTAGGCCTGGCGTCCAAGTTCGATGTGCTGGACCTCAACCTGGTCTGGGACAGCGAACTGCCGAGCGACTTCAAGCTGCGCAGCCAGGCCAACTTCATTCACAACCTGGCCTACGACAAGGGCGAGATGCTCAAGCGCAGCGAAGGCGAGATCGTCAACAACATCAACAGCAATGGTCAGTTTGAAAGTGGCGGCAATGCGCTGATGGTCTCGTTCACCCTCGGCAGCGCCCTGGAGATGCGCAAGCGCGGCGACTGGAACCTGTTGGCCGGCTACAAGTACATCCAGCCCGACGCCTTGCCCGATGGCTTCAACGACTCGTCGTTCCACCTGGGCGGCACCAACGCCAAGGGGTATTTCATTGGCGGCAACTACGGTATCGACAAGAACATCTACGCCAGTGCGCGTTGGTTGAGCGCCTCCGAAGTGTATGGCCAGCCGTTCGAAGTCGATGTGATGCAACTGGAACTCAACACGCGCTTTTAATGCGCAGGGAGACGCCACATGAACACACGAATCTGCGCGCTGTTACTGCTGCTGGTGAGCACCGGCGCGTCGGCCGAAGGCATGGAGGAGCGCCTGCGTACGCAACTGCGCAGCACCACCCAGCAATTGCAGGCGCTGCAAAGCGAACAGGCCCAGGCCAGTGCCGCACGGCTGGCCGCCGAAAACCAGGCCAAACAGGCCCAGGCGCAAATCAAGCAACTGACGGCCGAGCTGGAAAAGGCCCGTGGCACCGCCGAGCAACTGGCCGGCCAGCAACAGAGCCTGCACAGCCAGGCGCAGGCCCAGGTGGCGGCGAGCAACGAGCAGATCGGCAAGTTCAAGAAGGCTTATGACGAACTGCTGGTGCTGGCCAAGGGTAAAGAAGTCGAGCGCGCGCGCCTGCAGGCGGCCTTAAGCGAACGTGACACACAAGTGCAGCAATGTTCAGTCAAGAATCAACAGATGTACGGCGTGGCCCAGCAACTGCTCGCGGCCTACGAAAAAATCGATGTGGCCGAGGTGATGAGCATTCGCCAGCCGTTCGCCAGCAGCGCACGGGTCAAGTTCGAGGAACTGGCCCAGGGTTTTGGCGACGATCTGTACAAGAGCCGTTTTGATGCGCCCCAGGCAGCCGCCAATCACTGATAGACAAGGAAGAGATCACCATGAGCGAATTGATCACCAGCGTCACCGTCCAGAGCCTCACCGACCTGTTGCAGGACGCCGGCTACCGGGTTAACCAGAGCGAGCAGAACGGCATCGTGCAGTTGCTCAGCGCCAGCCAGGGCATCGGCTTTGCCGTGCGCTTCGGCAACCCGGCGGCGGAGCAGGGCAGCTATGTGGACTTCACCTACAGCTGCGCGTTGCGGGTGCAGGGCGAGTTGCCCGAAGGCCTGGCCCCGGTATGGAACGCCTCGCGGCGCTTTGCGCGGTTGTCTGTGCAGGGCGAGTTCCTGCTGATGGAAATGGACGTGGTGGTGGCCGGGGTTGGCGTCACGCACCTGCGCAGCCAGCTGGAATTGTGGGATCGCCTGTTGCAGGAATTTATCGTCTACCTGCGTGAGTACAGCCAGCAGGCCGCGCAGTTGCAGGCCGCCGCGGTGGGTGAAGAGGCGGCGGTGCTGTGAAAAAGCCAACCCTGATGCTCGGCGCGGGGGCGCTGGCTGTGCTGGTGGTGGCCGTGGCGTTGAGCCTGCGGCCGGGCAGCGACCCGGTGGCGGCCCAGCAACCGGCGCCGGTGATCAATCCCGCGCCGAGCGGGCCAGCGGTGGCGCGCCTGGGCAATCAGCAGATCGACCTGGCGGAGCTGAAAAGCGTGCTGGCCAGCCTGCCGGCCGAATCCCGCGAGCAACTGCGCGGCAACCGTGGCGCCCTGGAAACCTGGATTCGCTCACGCCTGGCGCAAAAAGCCGTGCTTGAACAGGCCGATGCCCAGGGCTGGCGCCAGCGCCCGGAGGTGGAGCAGCAGACCCGCGCCGCCGCCGAGCAGATCGTGTTTCGCGACTACATGCTCTCGGTCAGCCAGGTACCGGCGGACTACCCCAGCGCCGCCGAGTTGCAACAGGCCTACGACAGCGGCAAGGCGCAATGGGTGACGCCGCCGTTGTACCAGGTGAGCCAGATTTTCCTCGCGGTGAATGACCCGCAACACCTCGATGCCGTACGGCGCCAGGCCCAGGAACTGAGCCGCAAGGCCCAGGCCGCGCCGGCTGATTTTGCCGCCCTGGCCACGCAGTTTTCCCAGGACCCCGACAGCGCCGCGCGCGGTGGCGACTCGGGGATGCAGCCGTTGCAGCAACTGGTGCCGGAGGTGCGCGGCGCGGTGGCGCGGCTCAAGGTCGGTGCGGTCTCGGACGTGGTGCAGAGCCCGGCCGGGTTCCATGTGCTCAAGCTCATCGGCCAGCAACCGGCGCGCACCGCCACCCTGGACGAGCTGCGTGAACGCCTGACCCAGGCCCTGCGCGCCCAGCGCCAGGAACAGATCGCCAAGGCCTACCTGGAAGGCATGCTCAACACCGCGACCTTGAGTATCGACGGCGCCGAGTTGAACAAAGTGCTGGAGTAACACGCCTCAACCCGCATTGGATGCACAGACCAACCAGACAGGGAGTCTCCCATGGCATTTCTCGAACCGTCTGCCCCACAGGGGCCCACTGCTTACCGTGCACCTACCGAGCCCCGCAGTGCCTGGCTAGCCCTGGCCAGCGAGATCGACCCGGAGGTGGCCCGCTACTTTCTGGTGAGTGCGCGCTGCGGCTGTTTCATGCAGGCCGCGCGCAGCCTGAATATCAAGGCAACCCTGTTGCGCAAGCGCCTGGCCCAGCTGGAGGAACACCTGCGCCATGCGCTGTTCAGCTACCAGGGCAACGGCCTGGTGCTCAGCCGCGACGGCCAGCAATTGCAAGCCCAACTGATCGCCCTGGCCCATGAACGGCGCCTGCCGGTACTGGAACAGCCGCTGATTCGCCTGGCGGTGGCCGAGCCGATCCTGCACGACATCCTCGGTCGCGACCTGATCGCCTTGCTGCGCCGCAATGCCAGCGTGCGCCTGGAGATCATCTCCCTCGACAGCCACCTGTCCCTGCAAGCGGTGGACGTGGATGTGGTGCTGTGGCTGGCGGACACCGACGGCCCGGTGCCCGGCCCGAGCTTTGTCACCGAACCGCCGCGGGCGCTGGCGCGATTGCGGTACCTGCCGCATATCGCCAAGCGCTATTCACGCCTGACCACGCGCCCGGACAGCGTGGAAGACCTGGCTGACTACATGCTGGTGCAATGGCAGCCGGACGCCCAGGTCGAGGCCCTGCAGCCATGGAACCAGGTGGTGCAACAGCGCCTGGCGGCGGTGGTGCAGGTGCATGCCTATTCGCTGATGCTGGAGATGATCCGCTGCGGCGCCTGCATCGGTTTGCTGCCGCACTACATGAGCAGCTTCGACCGGGGGCTGGTGGCGTTGCCGGGGTTGTTGGCCGAGGACAGCATGCAGCGCCAGGTGTGGCTGGCGGTGAATGCGCAGGTGCGCCATCCCGAGGCGGTGCAGATGATCGTCGAGTTGATCGTCGGTACGTTCGAGGGGCGGCGGGAGTGGTTTGACTAGCGCTGCAGTGCGCGGCCAATGATCGTTCCCTTGCTCCGCGTGGAAACGAAGGCGTTGCGTCATCGGGTTAACTGCGCCAGGCTTGGTCGCCTCGACCTCTGCGTATCAGCGACCCGCAATGCAAGCCACCCGCCTGACCTTGATCTGCCATGCCGCAACGTCCCTGCAAAAACAGGGGCGCTTTGCTGATGACGAGTGCGTTGCAATGGACTGGCAAGGCGCGGCGTTATCGCTGGCCAATCGCTATCCAAAAAACACACATTTGCTCTGTGCACCTGAGTTACGGGCACGGCAGACGGCGGGTTTGTATGGCCGTGAAGCGGTCATTGACGACGCGCTGCGTGATGGCGATTTGGGACGTTGGAAAGGCCAACGCCTCAGTCATCTCGACAGCGACGAATTACAGGTCTGGCTGACCAACAGTGCCAGCGCGCCCCATGGCGGTGAATCGGTCGATCAGGTGTGCACGCGGGTGGCGCAGTGGATGCAAACCCTGGAGGCCCAACCCGGGCACATCGTGGCCATCACCCATCCCTTTGTCATCCGCGCCGCGTTGCTGCATGTCATGCAGTGCCCGGTGCCGATGTTCTACCGGATCGACGTCGAGCCGCTGTCCGCCACCGAGCTGCGCTTCAACACGGTGTGGCGCCTGCGCCTGGAAACTCACGCCTGAGTGCGTGAACATGGCAAAATCCACGCCCCGCAATGAGAGCAATCCATGAAACGCATCCTGATCATCGGCATTGGCGCCGGCAACCCTGACTACATCACGATGCAGGCCGTGAAGGCGCTGAACCGCACCGACGTGTTTTTCCTGATGGACAAGGGCCAGAGCAAGGACAAGCTGATCGACCTGCGCCGTGAGATCTGCGAGACCTATATCACCGAACCCGGCTACCGCTTCGTCGAGGCCGACTGCCCCGAGCGCGTGCGCGGTGAGATCGACTACACCACCGCCGTGCAGGACCTCAACCGCGACAAGCAGGCCACCTTCGAACGCATGATCAACGAGGAGATGGCCGACGATGAAGTGGGCGCTTTCCTGGCCTGGGGCGACCCGGCGCTGTACGACAGCACCATCCGCATCCTGCAGGCGATCCTGGCCAGTGGCCGCTGCACCTTTGAGTTCGAGGTGATTCCCGGCATCACCAGCGTGCAAGCCTTGGCGGCCCAGCATAAAGTGCCCTTGAACCGTATCGGCAAGTCCATCGAGATCACCACCGGGCGTCGCCTGGCGGCGGGGCAGGCCAGCGAGGCCGATACCCTGGTGGTCATGCTCGACGCAGAAGATTCCTACCGCACGGTGGCCGATCAGGGCCTGGAGATTTACTGGGGCGCCTACCTGGGCACGCCGGATGAGATATTGATCAGCGGCAAGGTCAGTGAAGTGGCGGAACAGATCGAACGGGTGCGCAAGGCGGCGCGCCTGGAGAATGGCTGGATCATGGACACCTACTTGTTGCGTAAACCCTGAGGTCACGTCCCATGTTCAAACTGCTTGCTCTCGCGCTGGCCCTGGTGGCCGGCGTTGCCCACGCCGATTCCGAGTTGCACACCGATTTGCCGCTGGCGTACCTGGAACAGACCCAGGGCGATGCGCGCAACGAGCCGCTGGTGATTTTCCTGCACGGATTCGGCAGCAATGAGGAAGACCTGTTCGGCATCAAGGACGCACTGCCGTCCACCTGGACCTACCTCTCGGCCCGTGCGCCGACGCCGGTGCAACCGAATGGCTTTCGCTGGTTTACCAAGACCCCGGGTGACGGCGATTACGATGGTGTGACCGCCGATTTGCACAGCAGCGCCAAGCTGATCAAGGACTTTGTCGGCCAGGCCACCGCCAAGTATCACACCCAGCCTGACCGGGTATTCCTGGTGGGGTTCAGCCAGGGCGCGATCATGGCGTATGAGGTGGCTTTACGTGACCCGCAACTGGTGCGTGGCATTGCCGCGCTGAGTGGCAGCGTGCTGCCGGTGCTCAAGGCTGAGCTCAAGCCGGATCAGCGCTTGAACAACCTGGCGATCTTTATTGGCCATGGCACCCTGGACCAGGCACTGCCCTATGCCTCGGCGACGCGGGCGAATGAGGCGTTGGTGGGGCTTGGATTGAAGCCGGAGTTTCATGGCTATCCGGGGATGAACCACACGGTCAGTGAGGCGGAAGTGCAGGATCTTAAGGCCTGGCTGGAAACGAGTTTGAAGTGAGCGCGCTGAACAAAGGCGACGATTTGATTCAGGGAGGAGGCGTCAGGCCGCAGCTTGTGGCTGCAGGTGCAACTCGCCGTCCACCTCCTTGACCAACCCACTGGCGAGGAACAGCGGCGCCAGGCGCTTGTGCAACTGCGGCTCGACAAATTCCTTCACCGTCTCCAGCGCCAGCGCGCCATTCGAAGGCAACTCAGCCTTGGTGAAGGACAACCAGGCCTTTTTCAGCGCCATCAACACATCACTGCCCGCCGTGGAGGCAAAGCGGCGCTGGGTCGGTTTGCCGTCGAAGCTGAAGGTGTGCTGGAACGCGTAACCGGTTTCGTCACCGCCGCTGGCGGTGCAACGAATGCAGGTGCACGGACCGTCGCCGAAAGCGCTGCGCAGGTAGCTGTTGAAGTCCACCACGGGTTTGAGTGACAGGCGCTTATCCACCTCGAACAGGTCCCCGGTCATTTTTTCGTCAGTGTTCAACGTGCAGTTCCTCACAGTGTGCGGCAGTTTTTTCAAAGCGCGGCACGATACCAGCTGCGCGCCGTTTTAGGGGTATTTGCATAACAATAGACCCAGATATTCTTTTGCTGTCTAAAAAACCGCGGCTACGCTCCATCACCTTCTCGAAAACGCGGCAGATTCCCCATGACGTTCAAGTGTTCCTCCCTGGCTCTCCTGGCCGCGTCCCTCGCCGCCGCCAGCGCCTTGCTCAGCCCCGGTGCCCAGGCCGAAGGCAAGATCAGCATCGCCCAGCAATTCGGCATCGGCTACCTGATCCTCGATGTGGTGCGCGACCAGCACCTGATCGAAAAACACGGCAAGGCCCAGGGCCTGGACATCCAGGTGGAATGGAACAGCATTTCCGGCGCCACCGCCATGAACGAATCGCTGCTGGCCGGCGCCCTGGATGTGGTGTCCGCCGGTGTACCGCCGATGCTCACCCTGTGGGACCGTACCAAGGGCAAACAGAACGTCAAGGCCATCGCCTCCTTGGGCTCGATGCCCAACTACCTGCTGAGCAACAACCCCAACGTGAAGACCCTCAAGGACTTCAGCGAGAAGGACCGCATCGCCGTGCCTGCCGCCGGGGTGGGTTTCCAGTCGCGCACCTTGCAGATCGAAACCGCCAGGCAGTTCGGCGATGCCCACTACAAGAAATTCGATGACATCTCCATCAGCCTGGCCCACCCCGACGCCACCGCCGCGTTGATTGCCGGTGGTTCGGAGATCAACGCGCACTTCTCCAGTCCGCCGTTCCAGTACCAGGAGCTGCTGAGTCCCAACGTGCACAAGGTGCTCAGTTCCTACGACATCCTCGGCGGTCCGGCGACGTTCAACGTGCTGTACACCACGCAGAAATTCCACGACGAAAACCCCAAGACCTACCAGGCGTTCTACGCCGCGCTGGCCGAAGCCGAGCAGATCATCAAGGCCGATAAGCCCGCAGCGGCCAAGGCGTATATCCGTGTAGAACAGTCAAAGCTGCCGTTGGACCTGGTGGAAAAAATCGTCCAGGACCCGGAAATCGACTTCACCATCGTGCCGCAGCGTACCTTCATCTACGCCGAGAAACTGCAGGAACTGGGTGTACTGAAAAACAAGGCGGCGAGCTGGAAGGACTACTTCTTCGAAGAGGCCCATAGCGGTAACGGCAGCTGACCTGTAAACCGCCCCTCTCACATTTGGATCTCCACAATGCCTATACCGCATTCAAGCTGCGCTTGATCCAGTCATACAAGTCATTCCCCTCGCTCGACAACTCACTGTTGGCTCGCCGGCACAGGTAGTACTGGCGGCCATCATTGACCTCCAGATCAAACAGCTTCACCAGCTCGCCACTGGCCACATGGGGCGCTACCAGCGGCGCGCGCAGCAACGCGCAGCCCAGGCCGGTGAGGGTGGCGGTGAGTGCCAGCTGGCCGTCTTCCAGCAGCAAGCCATTCAGCGCCGTGGTGTCGACCTCGGCGGCCTCGAACCATTGGCCCCAGGTGCCGCGTTCTTCATCGTGCAGCAACGGCAGTTCGCTCAAGGCCTGGGGCGTGTCGATGGGGCCGTGTTGGGCGAGAAAGCTGCGGCTGCAATAGGGGGTCACCGCGCCGGAGATCAGCGGTTCGCTGTGATAGCCCGGCCAGTGCCCGGTGCCGAAGCGAATCGACAGGTCGGCAGCATCGCTGGGGTAGCTGCGGTGGTTGGCGTAGGTCACGTTGATGTCCAGCGCCGGGTGGTCTTTGAGGAAGTTCGCCAGGCGCGGGATAAACAGGTTGATGCCAAACAGCGGGATCAGGCTGATGGTCACCTGGCGGGTGGCGCTTTTCTCGCGCACATGTTCGGTGGCGCTGCGCAGCACGGCAAAGGCCGAGCGGATGGCACGGTAATACTCGCGCCCTTCATCGGTGAGCACCAGGTTGCGGCCCTGGCGCAGGGTCAGTGGCTGCTGCAGGAAGTCTTCCAGCAGGTGCAGTTGATGGCTGATGGCAGAGGCGGAAACGTCCAGCTCGCGCGCGGCGGCATTCACCCCGCCATGGCGCGCAAACGCTTCGAACGTCCGCACGGCACGCAGGGGAGGGTCATTGGCTAACTGTTCTGATTTATTCATGTATTGAATTAAATACCAAGTTTTAGTCCAGATAAAGAGCCATAAGTGCCGTATTTACGGCATAAATAGCCTGTTATTGCTTTGGCATAACCCTATAACTTTCTGATATTTGATAAAAATAGAATAGATGCTTAGTGTGCCGCCCTTGTACGCACTGAGGTCGACGGTCTTCATGGATGGTTTTATCCAACAACTGCTCAACGGCTTGATGACGGGCAGTCTCTACGCGCTGGTGGCCCTGGGGTACACCATGGTCTACGGCATCCTGCGCATCATCAACTTCGCCCACGGCGATGTGCTGATGATCGGTGCGCTCGTGGGCTTGTCGATGATTCGCCTGTTGCAGGCGACCTGGCCAGCGTTGCCAGCGCTGCTGGTGTTGCTGACGGCCACCCTGGTCGCCATGGCATTTTGTGCGGTGCTGGCGGTGGTGATCGAGCGCGTCGCTTATCGCCGGTTGCGTCACGCGCCGCGCCTGGCGCCGTTGATCAGCGGCATCGGGGTGTCGCTGCTTTTGCAAACCATCGCAATGCTGGTCTGGACCCGTAACCCGCAAATGTTCCCGCAACTGCTGCCGTTGGAACCCATCGAAGTACTGCCCGGCGTCTCCGCGCACCCCGCTGTCACCAACGCCACGGCCCTCACCACCATCGCCATTGCGCTGTCAGTGATGGTCGCGCTGCTGGTGCTGGTCGAGCGCACGCGCTTTGGCCGGGCCATGCGTGCCGTGGCGGAAAACCCCCAGGTCGCGAGCCTGATGGGCATCAACCCGAATCGGGTCATCGTGCTCACCTTCGCCATCGGCGGTGCCCTGGCGGCATTGGCCGGGGTAATGATGGCCAGCAACTACGGCAGCGCGCATTTCTACATGGGCTTCCTGCCGGGGATCAAAGCCTTTACCGCCGCGGTGCTGGGCGGTATCGGCAACCTCAAGGGCGCCATGCTCGGCGGCCTGTTGCTGGGGCTGATCGAAGCCCTGGGCACCGGCTACCTGGGCGCCGCCACCAACGGGGTGTTCGGCAGCAATTATCAGGATGTGTTTGCCTTTATCGTGCTGATCGCGGTGCTGGTGTTCCGTCCTTCCGGGCTGTTGGGCGAACGTCTGGCGACCCGCGCATGATCAACCCACTCACTGCCAATCAACGCGCCAGCCTGGGCCTGCTGCTGTTTGCCGTGGCCCTGGTGCTGGCACCGTGGATCGTCGGCCACGCCGGTGGCAACACCTGGGTGCGGACCCTGGATTTTGCCCTGCTGTACATCATGCTCGCCCTTGGCCTGAACATCGTGGTCGGTTATGCGGGGCTGCTGGACATGGGGTTCATCGCGTTCTACGCGGTGGGCGCCTACCTGGCCGCGTTGCTGTCGTCGCCCCATCTGCTGCAACAGTTTCCAGCCCTGGCGGCGTTGCTGCCGGCGGGCATGCACACCTCGATCTGGTTGATCCTGCCCCTGGGCGCCTTGCTCGCGGCGGGATGCGGCGTGGTGTTGGGTGCGCCGACCTTGCGCCTGCGCGGCGACTACCTGGCCATCGTCACCCTGGGCTTTGGCGAGATCATCCGGATCCTGCTGCGCAACCTCGACCGCCCGGTGAATATCACCAATGGCCCCAAAGGCATCGCCCAGGTCGATCCGGTGAACCTGCTCGGCGTGAACCTGGGCCGTACCCAGGAACTGTTCGGCCAGCGCCTGCCGTCGGTGTACCTCTATTACTACCTGTTCGCCGCGCTGGTGGTGCTGATTCTGTTTGCCTGCATTCGCCTGGAGCGTTCGCGCATCGGCCGTGCCTGGGTGGCGATCCGCGAGGACGAAGAAGCGGCCCAGGCCATGGGCGTGAACACCGTGCGCCTCAAATTGCTGGCGTTTGCGATTGGCGCCGCGTTCGGCGGGGTGAGCGGCGCGCTGTTCGCCTCGTTCCAGGGCTTCGTCTCGCCGGAATCGTTCACCCTCAACGAGTCCATTGCAGTGCTGGCGATGGTGGTGCTCGGCGGCATGGGCCATATCCCGGGGGTGATCCTCGGCTGCGTACTGCTGGCCGCGTTGCCTGAAGCGTTGCGCGCGAGCATGGGCCCGTTGCAACAGGCATTGTTCGGCCAAGTGCTGGTGGACCCGGAAATCATCCGCCAACTGTTCTACGGCCTCGCGTTGATCCTGGCGATGCTCTATCGACCCGCCGGGCTGTGGCCCAAAGGAGTGGCACGATGAACGCACCTCTGTTGCAGATTGACCGGGTCAACAAACACTTCGGGGGCGTGGCGGCGTTGACCGATGTGAGCCTGAGTATCCAGGCCGGCGAAATCTACGGGCTGATCGGCCCCAACGGCGCGGGCAAGACCACCTTCTTCAATGTCATGACCGGCCTCTATACCCCGGATTCCGGGCGCTTCCAGCTCGATGGCCGGGAGTACCGGCCGACCAGCGTGCATCAGGTGGCCGAAGCCGGCATTGCCCGCACGTTTCAGAATATCCGCTTGTTCAATACCATGAGCGCCCTGGAAAACGTCATGGTCGGGCGCCATGTGCGCACCCGCAATGGCCTGTGGGCCGCCTTGAGCCGGCATCGCCGTGCTCGCGACGAGGAAGCCCAAACCCGTGCCCACGCCCATCGCCTGCTGGCGTATGTCGGGCTGGCGGGTTTCGCCCATTATCGCGCCGACAGCTTGAGCTACGGCCATCAGCGCCGCCTGGAAATCGCCCGCGCATTGGCCACCGAACCGCGCCTTCTGGCCCTGGATGAGCCGGCGGCGGGTATGAATGCCAGTGAAAAAGTGCAGTTGCGCGGCCTGCTGGAAAAGATCCGCGACGACGGCCATACCCTGCTGTTGATCGAGCACGACGTGAAGCTGGTGATGGGCGTATGCGACCGCATCAGCGTGCTCGATTACGGTCAAGTCATCGCCGTAGGGCCACCCGTCGAAGTGCGCCAGCACCCGGCAGTGATCCAGGCCTACCTGGGAGCCAGTGCCCATGTCTGAAGCCTTGTTGAACGTCGACGGTTTGCAGGTGCGCTACGGCGCCATCGAGGCGGTCAAATCCCTGGATTTGCACATTGCCGAGGGTGAGCGCGTCACGCTGATCGGTGCCAACGGTGCGGGCAAGACCTCCAGCCTCAAGGCGCTGATGGGTCTGCTGCCGGCCAGTCAGGGTGCAATCCGCTTTGCCGGGCGCTCGATCCTCGGCCAGGCGCCGGACCAGTTGCTGCGCCAGGGCATCGCCATGGTCCCGGAAGGGCGCGGAATTTTTGCGCGCATGAGCGTGCTGGAGAATCTCCAGTCCGGTGCGTTTTTGCGCCGTGACAACGAGCAGGTGCAGCGCGAAATGCGCCAGCTGTTCGAACACTTTCCGCGCCTGGAAGAGCGCCTGCAGCAGTCCGCCGGCTTGCTCTCGGGCGGTGAGCAACAGATGCTCGCCCTGGCCCGTGCGCTGCTGTCACGCCCGCGTTTGCTGATCCTCGATGAGCCGTCCATGGGCCTGGCGCCGATAATGGTGGAAAAAATCTTCCAGGTGATCGACGACGTGTGTCGCCAGGGCATGACCCTGCTGTTGGTGGAACAGAACGCACGGCTGGCCCTGCAAGTGACCGACCGCGCCTATGTGATGGACACCGGCCGCATCAGCCTCAGCGGGCCCTCCGCAGATTTGCTTGAACACCCCGAGGTGCGCAGCGCCTACCTCGGTGAATAACGGCTCGATGAAAAAACACCCATGACGCTACCGGACGCCCGGCGTGTTCCGACCCGCCCGAAAAGAAACAGGAACGACTGATGAAGACTTTCAACAAAACCGCACTGATTGGCCTGGCCCTGAGCAGCCTGGCGAGCGCCATGGCCCAGGCCGACCAGACCGTGCTGATCGGCCTGGCCGGTCCCTTGACCGGGCCCTCGGCCCGGATTGGTAAAGACCTGGAAAATGGCGCGCAACTGGCCATCGACCAGGCTAACGCCAAGCACCCGACAATCAATGGTGAGGCGGTGACCTTCAAGCTGGTGTCCGAAGACGACCAGTCCGACCCGCGCACCGCCGTGACCGTTGCCCAACGCCTGGTGGATGAGGGCGTGGTCGGCGTGGTCGGCCACTGGAACACTGGCACCAGCATCCCGGCGGCGCGGGTCTACCACGATGCCGGCATCGCCCAGGTTGCGCCGGTCGCTACCGGGCATGCCTACACCCAGCAGGGCTTCGACACCAGCTTTCGAATCATGGGCCACGACGACGATGGCGGCCAGGTGGCCGGCCGCTATGCGTTGAACACCTTGAAAGCCCAGCGTATTGCCGTGATCGACGACCGCACCGCATTCGGCCAGGGCCTGGCGGACCAGTTCGTCAAATCCATCGAGGCCGGTGGTGCCAAGGTGGTTGCCCGCGAATACGTGGACGACAAGACCATCGACTTCAGTGCCGTGCTGACCAATATTCGTAGCCAGAACCCTGACCTGATCTTCTTCGGCGGCGTCGACGCCCAGGCTGCACCGCTGGCCCGGCGTATCAAGCAGTTGGGGATCAAGGCACCGCTGATGGGCGCCGGTGGGTTTGTCAGCCAGACTTTCCTGCAGCTGGCGCAGAACGAAGGCGAGGGCGTGATTGCCTTGGAGCCGGGCCTGGCGATTGCGCAGATGCCGGGTGGCAAGGCGTTCGAACAGGCCTATAAAGAACGCTACAAAACCGCGATCGAACTGCATGCACCGTTTGCCTATGACGGCGTTGGTGTGTTGGTGGCGGCCATCGAGAAGGCCGGATCCACCGACCCACAGAAGTACCTGCCGGTGCTGCGCGCCATCAGCTATCCGGGCGTGACTGGCACGATTGCGTTCGATGCCGAGGGCAACTTGAAGCAACCGTCGTTCACCGTTTACCAGGTCAAGGCCAATCAATGGCAGCCGGTGAGTGTGGCGGGCGGCCAATAAACCCACCCCCTCTGCAGGTGCGAGCTGGCTCGCTCCTGCAAGGGTCAATGGAGAGATGCAATGAGCAAACTGGAAGGTGAACTGGGCATCCTTGCCCGGCGCCGGATCGAGGCGGAAATCATCAAGCCCATCTACGAGATACTCAAGCGTGAGCAGGGCAAGGACTTTGCCGCCGCCGTGATCGGCGAAGCCGTGGGCAATGCGGCGATCCAGGCCGGCAAGCATTTTGCCGCACTGGAAGAGCAGGGCGCCGACCTTAAGAGCTTTGTGGAGTTGCAAGTGCTGTGGGAGAAGGATGACGCGCTCAAGGTCGAGATCATCGCCAGCGATGCCGAGCACTATGACTACGACGTCAAGCGCTGCCGCTACGCCGAGATGTACCACGAGATGGGCCTGGGCGAGATCGGCCACTTGCTGTCGTGCAACCGCGACGAGCTGTTTATCGTCGGCTACAACCCGAACATCGAACTGACCCGCACCCAGACCATCATGGGCGGCGCGCACCACTGCGACTTCCGTTATCGGGCCAAACCCCATGAGTAACCTGGCACGGGTCAACGGCGAACGCCTGTGGGCTTCGTTGATGGAGATGGCGCAGATCGGTGCCACCGAAAAGGGCGGTGTGTCGCGCCTGGCATTGACCGACGAGGACCGGCGTGGCCGCGATCTGTTCGTGCACTGGTGCACTGCGGCCGGTTGCACGGTACGGGTGGACGCCATGGGCAATATATTTGCGCGTCGCGCCGGGCGCCATGACCACCTGGCGCCGGTGATGACCGGCTCCCACGGCGATTCCCAACCCTTCGGCGGCAAGTACGACGGCATCTATGGCGTACTCGCCGGAGTGGAAGTGCTGCGCACCCTGAACGACCTGGGGATTGAAACCGACCGGCCCATCGAAGTGGTCAACTGGACCAACGAAGAGGGCTCGCGCTTTGCCCCGGCGATGATTTCCTCCGGCGTCTACGCTGGCGTGTTCGACCTGGAATACGGGTTGTCCCGTGTGGACAAGGCCGGCGTGACCATCGGCCAGGCCTTGCAGCAGATCGGCTATGCCGGCCCCCACCCGGTGGGTGGCCAGGCGGTGCATGCCGCCTTTGAACTGCATATCGAACAAGGCCCGATCCTCGAAGCCCAGGGCATCACCATTGGCGTGGTCACCGGTGCCCAGGGCCAGCGTTGGTACGAAGTCGAATTGAGCGGGCGCAGCGCCCATGCCGGCACCACCCCGATGGACCATCGCCTGGATGCGCTGCTCGGTTTTGCCCGTGTGGTCGAGGCCGTGAATGGGCTGGGCCTGGAGCAGGGCGCGGAAGGACGGGCCACGGTGGGCATGGCGAATATCTTTCCCAACTCGCGCAACGTGGTGCCGGGACGGGTGTTTTTCAGCGTGGAATTCCGGCACCCGGACGAGGCCGTGCTGGCACGCCAGGACCAGCAATTGCGCGACGCCGTGGCGCACATCGCCGAAGGCATCGGCTTGCAGCACAGCGTTAAGCAGATCTTCCAGTACGCACCGATTGCCTTCGACAGCGATTGTGTAGAGGTGGTACGCGCGTCCGCCGAGGCGTTGGGCTACAGCCATCGGCCGATGATCTCCGGCGCCGGGCACGACGCCTGCTACCTGAACCAGGTGGCGCCGACCGCGATGATCTTCGTACCGTGCGTGGACGGGCTGAGCCATAACGAAGCGGAGGAGATCTCCCCCGAGTGGTCGACGGCAGGGGCGGATGTGTTGCTCCAGGCCATCCTGGCCAAGGCTGGGATCTAACGGTACATACAGGTCTGATGTGGGGGGGCAAACTCCCTCTAGACGCGCTACGTCGAAGAGGTAGGGGGGGCCTCCCCACAGTGATTCTTCATCGTCGGTGAGGTCAGCGGAAGAACTCACCGGGCGTGGCATCGAACTGCTGCCGAAACGCGTTGATGAACGCCGACGTGGACTCATAGCCACAGTTCAACGCCACATCCGTCACCCGCTCGCCTTGCTCCAGGGCGGGCAGGGCGCTCAATAACCTTAAACGCTGGCGCCAGGCCCGAAATGTCAGGCCGGTGTCCTTCAAAAACAGGCGGCTCAGCGTCTTTTCGCTGACCCCCAGTTTCTCGCTCCAGTGTCCCAGGGTAGTTTGCTGTTCCGGGCGCAGGCTCAAGCTGCGGTAGATCTGTCGCAACCTTGGGTCATGGGGCAATGGCAGCATCAAGTCGACCTTGGGCGCTGCGGCGAGTTGGTCGAGCACTACCTGGACCAGGCGCCCATCCGGGCCATCCTCGGCATATTCCACCGGCAGCTCGCTGAAGCTGCGGATCAACTCGCGCAGCAGGCTGCTCACCTCCAGCACCTGGCAGCGTTCGGCGGCCCAGGCGGTGACGCTGCAATCGAGGTACAGGCTGCGCATCTCGGTGTGGGGCGAGCTGTACACCCGATGCGGCATGCCCGCGGGGATCCACACCGCCCGCTGGGGCGGTGCGACGAAGCGGCCGGCGCTGGTCTGGATCTCCAGCACCCCGGAAATGGCGTAGGACAATTGCACCCACGGGTGGCTGTGCCGACGGGTCAGGGCGCGGTTGGGCAGCGATTCGGTGCGCCCATACACCGGCCGTGGCAGGCTGGAAAGCCCAGGCACACTGCGGCGTACGGTGTTGGCATGTCCTTTAGGCGGCATTTACTGGCTCATTGGCGTTAGTCGGTAACAAGCCGTTACGTTAGAGTCGCCATGACGCTCTTGGCAACCCCCGGAAGATTCGCTTATGACTCGCCCCCGTTTTCTGCCCGACAACTTCACCCTGACCTTGATCGCCACGGTGATCCTCGCCTCCCTGCTGCCCGCCAGCGGCCAGACTGCCGTGGCCTTCGGCTGGGTCACCAACCTGGCCATCGCGCTGCTGTTTTTCCTGCACGGCGCCAAGCTGTCGCGCCAGGCCATCGTCGCCGGCGCGGGCCACTGGCGCCTGCACCTGCTGGTGTTCAGCCTGACTTTTGTACTGTTCCCGCTGCTGGGCCTGGCGCTCAAACCGGTGTTGTCGCCGCTGATCGGCAAAGACCTGTACATGGGCATGCTCTACCTCTGCGCCTTGCCGGCCACGGTGCAGTCGGCGATTGCCTTTACCTCCCTGGCGCGGGGCAACATCCCGGCGGCGATCTGCAGCGCGGCGGCCTCCAGCCTGTTCGGCATCTTCCTCACGCCATTGCTGGTGACGTTGTTGCTCAATGTGCACGGCGAAGGCAGCTCCACTGTCGATGCGATCCTGAAAATCAGCGTGCAACTGCTGCTGCCGTTTATCGCCGGGCAGATCGCCCGCCGCTGGATCGGCGCGTGGGTGGGGCGCAATAAAGCCTGGCTGAAGTTCGTCGACCAGGGTTCGATCCTGCTGGTGGTGTACGGCGCGTTCAGCGAAGCGGTCAACGAAGGCATCTGGCACCAGATCCCGCTGTGGGAGCTGGGCGGCCTGGTGGTGGCCTGCTGCGTGTTGCTGGCCTTGGTGCTGGTGGCATCCACTCTGTTGGGCAAGGCCTTTGGCTTTAATCAGGAAGATCGCATCACCATCCTGTTCTGCGGCTCGAAGAAGAGCCTGGCCACGGGTGTGCCGATGGCCCAGGTGCTGTTCGCCGGGGCGAGCATGGGCGTGCTGATTTTGCCCTTGATGCTGTTTCACCAGATCCAGTTGATGGTCTGTGCGGCGTTGGCGCAGCGTTATGCCAAGCGGCCGGAGAGCATTCCGGAGTTGATGGCGCAGGTGGATCCTTAACCGTTTGTTGCGCTAAGACGAATAACCTCAAGTTAGTGCCTTTGCTGACGACTTACTTCCTAATAGCCCAGGAAGGAGTATCAGCATGCGTATCAACGGTTTTTCGGCAGCTACCTGTCTCCTTTGCCTTTGGGCAAGCACCTGCGGCGCGGTCCAGCCGGCGGGTCAAGGCACCATCAGTTTCACGGGCAGCATTGTCGAACCCTTGTGTGCGACAAATGCGCACAGCGGTGCCCGGATGGACGTGACAGGTTGCCCGAGCGCCAGCCGTGGCAATCGGTTCGATGTCCGCAGTATGGCGCCGGTCGCCAGCGTCAACGGGGCCAGTCTGCGGCTGGTGGCGGACAGCGGCAGCGGGCGTTATTACGACCAGACGTACCTGTTGGTGGACAGCCTCGGCAAGCCGATCCAGTCAGGCAACTACGTGGTCACCATGACGGCACCGTGACAAAACTGAGGGTATTTTGAGGGGGATGAACGTCAACAGACGGCCGATAAACCTATAGAATGCCAGGCGGCGGCGCTTGTCCTGGGTGGCCGCTTGATCATCGCCAGAGTACCTCGCCCTTCAATGAGCATTTCAGCCGCAACCCCCCAAGCCAACTGGCAACCGGTCATCGCCCTGGCGCTGGCCGCGTTTGTGTTCAATACCACTGAATTCGTCCCCGTCGGGCTGCTCAGCGCTATTGGCGCCAGCTTCGATATGCCCGTGTCCAGCGTCGGCCTGATGCTCACCATCTATGCCTGGATCGTGTCCCTGACCTCGCTGCCGGTGATGCTGCTGACCCGCAACGTTGAGCGACGCAAGCTGCTGATCGTGCTGTTCTGCCTGTTTATCGCCAGCCATATCCTCTCCAGCGTGGCCACCAGTTTCGGCCTGTTGATGGTCAGTCGCGTCGGCATTGCCCTGTCCCATGCGCTGTTCTGGTCGATCACCGCGTCCCTGGCGGTACGCCTGGCGCCGGAAGGCAAACAGGTGCAAGCCCTCGGCCTGCTCGCCACCGGTACGTCCCTGGCGATGGTGCTGGGTATTCCCCTGGGGCGTCTGCTCGGCGAAGCCATGGGCTGGCGCACCACGTTCCTGGTGATCGGCGCGTTCGCCGCCGCCCTGGTGTTCTGGCTGGCGCGCACCTTGCCCTTGCTGCCGAGCCAGAACTCCGGCTCCCTGCGCAGCCTGCCACTGCTGTTCAAGCGTCCGGCGCTGGTGGCGTTGTATGTGCTCACGGCGATGACCGTGACCGCGCAATTCACCGCCTACAGCTACATCGAACCTTTCGTCGAAGGCGTGGCCGGCATGAGCGGCAGCGCGGTGACCCTGATCCTGCTGGTGTTCGGCGGCGCGGGCATCATCGGCTCGCTGCTGTTCAGCCTGGTGCACCGCTTCAACCCCCACCTGTTCGTGGTCGGCGCGGTGTTTATCCTGGCCGCGTGCCTGGCGCTGATGCTGCCGTTGAGCGGCGCCGAGTCGTACCTGGTGATCCTCAGCGTGTTCTGGGGCATGGCGATCATGGGCTTCGGCCTCGCCATGCAGTCCAAGGTACTGGTGCTGGCCCCGGACGCCACCGACGTGGCCATGGCGATGTTCTCAGGTATCTACAACATCGGCATCGGCGGTGGCGCCCTGATGGGCAGTTGGGTCGGCAGCCACTTCGGCTTCGCCTGGGTCGGCGTGGCGGGCGGGTTGCTGGCGGCGCTGGCGTTGATCGGGTATTGCCTGGCGATTCGCAAGTTTGGGACCGGAGTTGTGCAGGACTGACGTGCGAAGCGCCGCAGATTAAATAGAACCAGACAAGTCTTACAGGGCCCCTCGATGCCCATTGCTACCGTCGCCCAGGACCGCCCACAGCCTGTGGTGACGGCGCTTGAACAGCAATGGAGTCGACTGTGCAAAAACGTTTGACCGCAGAGTTTCTGGGTACCTTCTGGCTGACCTTCGGGGGATGTGGCAGTGCCATTCTGGCGGCCGCATTTCCTGGGTTGGGCATCGGTTTCGCAGGGGTTTCCCTGGCATTCGGGCTCACCGTGCTGACCATGGCCTATGCCGTGGGTGGCATCTCCGGGGGGCATTTCAATCCGGCCGTGACCATCGGCCTGTGGGTGGGGCGCCGCCTGTGCGGTGGTGATGTGCTGCCCTACATCGCGGCGCAGGTCATTGGCGCGCTGGCTGCGGCTGCGGCGCTGTACGTGATTGCCAACGGCCAGCCCGGTTTCGACATGGGTGGCTTTGCCGCCAACGGCTACGGCGCACTGAGTCCGGGCCTGTTCGATATGAAGGCGGCGTTGCTGGCCGAAGTCATCGCCACGTTCTTCTTTGTGCTGATCATCATGCGCGTCACCGCACCAGGCGCGGCCGCCGGCTTTGCGCCGATTGCCATCGGCCTGGCACTGACCCTGATTCACCTGATCCTGATCCCGGTGACCAACACCTCGGTCAACCCTGCGCGCAGTACCGGGCCGGCGTTGTTTGCCGGCGGTGAGTACATTGCGCAGCTGTGGTTGTTCTGGCTGGCGCCGATAGTGGGTGGGGTGCTGGGGGCCTGGGTGGCGCGTGGCCTGACGGTGAATGCGCCACAGGGCTGACGTCGGGGTCAGGCCACCGGAATCAGCGGGTCAGCCGCCGCCAGGGCGGTGGCCCGTTCAGCGGCTGGCGGGTAGATCCACACCGTGTTGATCTGCTGCTTGAGCTCCTTGGCTTCCTGGCCCACCAGCTTGAGTTGACGATCCCAGCCTTCGGTGTACACCGCGCCCCAGGCCCCGAGGTCGAGGCAGGTGACGTATTTGGGCTGGCTGTAGGTCATCGGGGCCACACCGATCAGGTCGGCGGCGACGTTGTTGCCGGCGTAGCGGCCCAGGGCGATGGCGTGCTGGCAGGACATGCCGGCGAAGTGACCGAGGTCGTCGGTGGCGGCGTAGGCCACATCACCGGCGGCAAAGACATCGGCCTGGCCCTTCACCTTGAGGTTGCCGTCCACATGCAGGCGGCCCTGGGGGTCATGGCTGCCGCTGAACTGTTCGGTCAGCGGGTTGGCGCGAAAGCCGATGGTCCAGATCACGGTGCTGGACTCGATGCGCTGCCCATCGGCCAGGGTCACGCCGCCGGCATCCACCGCGGCCACGGAGGTGTTCAATCGCCATTCGAGGCCCAGGTGTTGGCTGGCTTCGACGATGGACGGGCGAATGCCATCGCCCATGGATGCCCCGATCTGCGGGCCACGGTCCACCACGATCACACGGATAGTGGCGTCGTCACCCAGTGCTGCGCGCAGGCGTGCCGGCATTTCGGTGGCGGTCTCGATCCCGGTAAACCCGCCGCCGGCCACCACCACGGTGTTGCGTGCCGGGCTGTCGGGCAGGTTTTTCAAACCCTTGATATGGGCTTCGAGGCGCGTGGCGTCTTCGATCTGGTCTACATCGAACACGTGCTGGAGGCCTTCCATCTGCGGGCGATTGAGACGACTGCCGGCGGCCAGCACCAGGCGGTCGTACTTGACGGTGGTGGGGATGCCTGCCGTGTTGCGGTAGGTCACCTGCTTGCCGTGTTCATCGATGCGGTCGGCGGCGCCCTCGATGAAGTCCACGCCGACTGCCGCAAACAAGGGGCCCAGCGGTGCCTGCATGGCATGCACGTCGGCCTCGTAGAAACGTGGGCGAATACGTAGCGCCGGCTGTGGGGCCAGGACGCTGATCTGCACGTCATGGCGATCATGTTTATCCAGCAGGCGCGCGGCGCTCAAGGCGCTCCAGACACCGCCGAACCCGGCGCCGATGATAAGGATGTGCTGCTTCATGGGGATGCTCCAGGGACCAGGTCGATACGATTGCTCAAGGCGCAATGCGTTACCGGCCTACTCTAAGAGCGCCGCGGTTTGGCGGGTAGGACAGAAAACCCTGAATAACTGCCAAGCGGCCTGCCGTCAGCGGGAAAAGCGCGCGCGGTAGTCGCGAGGGGAAATCGCAAGGTGGCGATGGAAGGTGTAGCGCATGCGTTCTTCATCGCCAAAGCCACACAGGTGCGCCACCTGGTCGATGTTGCGCTGGGAGTCTTCCAGCAGGCGCCGCGCCGCCTCCACGCGAAACAACTCGATGGCCTTGGCCGGGGTGCGCCCGGTTTTTTGCTTGTAGACCCGGGCGAAGTTGCGCGGGCTCATGCGGCTTTGTTCCGCCAGGCGCTCCACCGTAAGCTCGCGGTCGCTGAGGTTGTCGGCGATCCACAGGTGCAAGGCGTCGAAACCGGCAGTGTCGTCGGTCTGGGCTTGCAGCAGTTGGCTGAACTGGGCCTGGCCGCCGGGCCTTTTGAGAAACACCACCAGTTCCCGGGCCACTTGCAGGGCGACGTGACGCCCGCAATCGGCCTCTACCAACGCCAGCGCAAGGTCGATGCCGGCACTCACGCCTGCTGACGTCCACACATTGCCTTGCTGGACAAAGATCGCGTCCATGTCCACATCGATGCTGGGAAACCCGCGCTTGAGCATGTCGCACATTGCCCAGTGCGTGGCAGCACGTCGGCCCTGGAGCAAGCCGGCCTGGGCCAGCAGGAAGGTACCGCTGCACACCGAGGCCGTGCGCCGGGCCCGAGTGGAGGCGTGACGCAGCCAGTCCACCAGGTCGGTGTTGGCGGCCAGCGCCTGTTGAATGGCGGGGGCGCCGGGTACGATCAAGGTGTCCAGGGCGGCGGGGTCAAATTGCGCCAATGGCAGGGTGTCGACGCTCAATCCTTCGGCCGTTGGCATCAAGCCGCCCGCCAGGCTGGCGGTGTGCACCACATAGCCTGGCAGGCCACGCTCGACCATGGCCTTGGTTGCAGCCCAGAACACGGTCTGGGCACCGGTCAGGTCGAGCAGGCCCATTTGCGGGTAGGCCAGGAACACCAAGGTGCGCGACTGGCCGAGCGGCTGGACGGGGTTCATAGCGCCGACAACACCGCCTCGAGTTTTTCCTGGTCCCGTGCAAACTGTCGAATTCCTTCCGCGAGTTTCTCAGTGGCCATCGCATCTTCGTTCGACGCCCAGCGGAACTGCGCTTCGTTCATTGGCTGGCGTGCTTCACCTTCGGTCACCGGCACCAATTTGCGCGCCAGCGTGCCCTGGTCTTCGTCGAGCTTCTGCAGCAGCTCCGGGCTGATGGTCAGGCGATCGCACCCCGCCAGCTGTTCGATCTGGCTGAGGGTGCGGAAGCTTGCGCCCATCACCACGGTGTTGATCTGGTTGGCTTTGTAGTAGTTGTAGATGCGCGTCACCGATTGCACACCCGGGTCATCAGCGCCGGAGTAGTCCAGGCCGGTGTTCTTGCGGTACCAGTCGTAGATGCGGCCCACGAACGGTGAGATCAGGAACACCCCGGCATCGGCGCAGGCCTGGGCCTGGGCGAACGAGAACAGCAGGGTGAGGTTGGTCTGGATGCCGGCTTTTTCCAGGCGTTCGGCCGTACGGATGCCTTCCCAGGTGGAGGCGAGCTTGATCAGCACGCGGTCGCGGCTGATACCGGCCTGGTCGTACAGGGCGATCAACTGGTTGGCCTTGGCCCACAGCGCGTCTTCATCGAAGGACAGGCGCGCGTCGACTTCGGTGGAGATACGCCCAGGAATGACCTTCAAAATGCCGGCCCCCACTGACACCGCGAAGTGGTCGCAGGCCAGGCCGACGTCGCCCTTGGCCAGGTTGAAGGCATTGCGCAGCAGCTCGGCGTATTCCGGGATCGCGGCGGCCTTGAGCAGCAGCGACGGGTTGGTGGTGGCGTCCACCGGGCGCAGGCGGCTGATGGCTTCCAGGTCGCCGGTGTCGCAGACCACGGTGGTGAATTGCTTGAGTTGTTCGAGCTTGGACGTCATGAGCGGCAATCTCCAAAAAAGGTTATTGGTTGAGGGCCTGTGCGGTGTCCAGGTCGGTGAT
The DNA here is from genome assembly GCF_059416305.1 of Pseudomonas sp. GW821-FHT09D08. NCBI lineage: Bacteria > Pseudomonadati > Pseudomonadota > Gammaproteobacteria > Pseudomonadales > Pseudomonadaceae > Pseudomonas > Pseudomonas sp. GW821-FHT09D08. The sequence continues at coordinate 663,898 of NZ_JBWKOX010000001.1, read as the reverse complement.
CAGGATGTCCAGGTAGCCGCCCTTGAGCGCGCCACGAATGGCCTGGACCTTGTTCAGCCCGCCGGCCAGGCCGAGCACGCGGTGGATACTGCGCAACTTGGGCAGCGCCACCGAGACCACGAATTCTTCATCTTCCTCCAGCACCGGCTTGCCCTGGGCATCGAAGTAACGCAGGCAGATATCGCCGACGGCACCGCGCTCGGCCAGCAGGCGCAGCATGTCCTCGGTGTAGTAGTTGCCACTGTTGCGCAGCAACTGCGAGGGTTCCAGGTCGCCGATGCCGACGATCGCCAGGGTGATGCTGTCAAAGCGTTGCAGCACTTCCTTGACCTCTTCCATCTGCACGATGCGCTGCTTGCTCTCCACTGATTGCTCGATGCTTTGCGACGGCAGCAGGAACGCCGGGCAGTTGAGCAGGGTGGCCAGGCGTTGGGTGAGCAAGGTAGCTTCAAACGCGCCTTTGTTGCCGACACCGCCCAACAGTTGTACCACTTCCTGGGCGCCTTGTTTGCCCGGCTGGGCATGCAGGTGGCCGACCATGGCGCGAATGGTGCTGCTCCACGACGAAATGCCGATATGGTCCTGGGGCGACAGGCTGGTCTCCAGGTAGTGGGCAGCCGCCGAGCCGATGGCTTGCTTGATGCTTTCATCGTTGCCGGGCTCTGTGGCTTCCACCACGATCACCTGGCGCACGTCGTAGCGGCGTTGCAATTGGTTTTCCAGCTCCAGGTGCAGGCCTTGCAGGCGCATCACGCTGATCTTCACCACGCCTTCCTGCAGCGCCCGGCGCAGGGCGCGGCTGATAAAGGATTGGGACAGGTCCAGCTGTGCGGAAATCTCGGACTGCTTGAGCCCGTCTTCGTAATAGAGGCTCGCGATCTTGGTGATCAGGCGCTGTTCTTCGATCTGGCTCATGAAGGCCTCAGTGATGACATCAATGCGGGTGAGGATACCAAACCCTTACGACATGATCAGGCCGCCGTCGATATTGATCGCCTGGCCGGTCAGGTAGGCCGCGTCATCCGAGGCCAGGAACGCCACCAGGCCGGCGACATCCGAGGGCTTGCCGGCCCGGCGCAGGGGGATGTTCCTGACCCATTCGGCCATCAATTCCCCCTTGCCGTAGCGTTTTTCGTCGGTGCTGAGGATCTCGCCCCACACGCGGTCGTTGTAGTCCCACATCTCGCTTTCGATGATGCCGGGGCAGAACGCGTTGACCGTGATGTTATGCCGCGCCAGTTCCAGTGCCAGGCTCTGGGTGATGCCGATTACGCCCATTTTGCTCGCAGCGTAGTGCGGCGTGTAGATAAACCCCTGGCGGCCCTGGCCGGACGAGGTGTTGATCAGGCGCCCGCTGCCTTGCTTGACCATGTACTTGGCCGCTTCCCGGCAACCCAGCCACACGCCGGTGGTGTTGACCTGCAGCACCTTGTCGAAGTCGGCGCGGGGCATCTTGTCGTAGTGGTCGATGGTGATGATGCCGGCGTTCTGTACTGATACGTCGATGCTGCCGAAGCGTGCGTGACCCTCGCGGTAGAGGGTTTCGATATCTTCTTCGCGGGTCACGTCGATGCCCAGGGCCAGGGTATCGACCTTGTATTCCCGGGCCAGTTGGTCGGCGGTGAATGTCACGCGCTCCAGGTCGTTGGAGGCCAGCACCAGGTTGGCGCCTTCCTGGGCGAAGCGCTCGGCAATGCCGGCACCAATGCCACGGCAGGCGCCGGTGATCACGATGGTTTTACCGCTGAAACGTTGCGACATGACAAAACTCCTTACCAGCAGACAAAACCACCATCGACCAGCAGGTCGACACCGGTGCAGAAAGACGAGGCCTGGCTGACCAGGAAAATCGCCGGGCCGACCATTTCGTCCACGCTGGCCATGCGGCCCATGGGCGTGGTCTGTTCAAAGATCTTCACCTGGTCGGCGACTTCCGGGCGAGAGTTCATCGGCGTGGCGGTGTAGCCGGGGCTGATGCAGTTGACGCGCAGGCCTTTGTCGGCCCATTCCATCGCCAGGCTTTTGCTCAGGTGGATTACCCCGGCCTTGGAGGTGTTGTAGTGCGCCTGCAACAGCCCGCGGTTGACGATGCTGCCGGACATGGAGGCGATATTGACGATGGCGCCTTTGCCACGCGGCAACATCACTGCGGCCTGGGCCTGGCAACTGAGGAAGATGCCGGTGAGGTTGATGTCCAGGGTGGTTTGCCAGCGTTGCAGCTCCAGGTCTTCGGCGGCCTGGGCATTGGCGATGCCGGCGCAGTTGACGGCCACGCTGAGTGGGCCAAGCTCGTGTTCGGTTCGCGCGACCGCTGCATCCAGGGCGGCTCGTTCGGTGACCGTGCCACTCAAGGCCAGGGCGCGCCGGCCCAGGGCCTGGATGCGTTCTACCGTGCTGGCAATGCCGGGGCTGCCCGGAAGATCAAAGCAGGCCACATCCGCGCCGGCTTCGGCGAGCCCGACGGCGATAGCCTGGCCAATGCCGCTGCCGGCGCCGGTGACAAAGGCCACTTGGCCTTGAAGACTAAAAAGCTGCATGACTAACTCCGTTATTTGAAATCACAGTGAACCTCTGTGGGAGAGGGCTTGGATCTATGCAGGTCTTTGGTTATGCGGTGGCCATTTCCATCACCGACACCGGCGTGGCCTCACCGCGCTGCAGAATCCCCATCTGCCGTCCCCGGCTCATCACCATCACCCGGTGGGACAAGCCCAGCACTTCATCCAGGTCGGAACTGACCACAATCACCGCCATGCCCTTGGCCGCCAGGTCCGCGATCACTTCATAAATCGCCGCCCGCGCACCCACGTCGATGCCGCGTGTGGGCTCATCGAGGATGAACACCTTGGGGTTGCGCGCCAGCCACTTGGCAATGATCACCTTCTGCTGGTTACCGCCGGACAGGCTGGAAATCCGCGACTGCGGCGCACCTTTCACCCCCAGTCGCGCCGCCGCCGTGCGCGCGAATTCGCGCAGTGGGGCAGGGAATACCCAACCGCGTTTATCCAGCAGGTCGGTGTTGCCATAAATCAGGTTGTCTTCGATGCGATGCTCCACCACCACGCCTTGCTGCTTGCGGTCTTCGGGCACCAGCACCACGCCGGCCTGGATCGCCTCGAAGGGCGAGCGCAACTGGCGGACCTCGCCATCCAGTACCATATGGCCCCGAATATCCTGGGCCGCACCGGCAATGGTGCGCACCAGTTCGGTTCGCCCGGCGCCGACCACCCCGGCAATGCCGAATACCTCGCCGGCACGCACGCTGAAGTCGATGCCGTGCAAGGCAAACTCACGGCAGGTCAAATCCTTGACCTGCAACATCACCTGCTCCTGGGGCGCCTGCAACGCAGGGAAGATCCGCTCCAGGCTGCGCCCGACCATCTGCTCCACCAACTCCCGCACCGGCACCTGGGCCGTAGCATGCAGGGCGATCTGGCGACCGTCGCGCAGCACCAGCACGCGGTCGGCGATGCGTGCGATTTCTTCCAGGCGGTGGCTGATATAGATAAACGACACACCCTCGGCCTTCAGCCGTTCCACCTGCTTGAACAGCAGCTCGGTTTCTTCGCCACCCAATGCAGCGGTGGGTTCATCGAGGATCAACAGGCTGGCCTTCAGCGTCAGCGCCTTGGCGATTTCCACCAGTTGCTGGGCCGCCACGCTCAGGCCTTCGACCTTGCGCGAGGCCGGCACCTTGAGGCCCAGGCGTTCGAGTTGGATCTGCGCCTGGGCCTCCATGTACTCGCGGTCCACCCGCCCACGGCGCATGGGCAGGCGGCCGACGAAGATGTTCTCGGCGATCGACAGTTGCGGCAGCAGGCGGATTTCCTGGTGGATCAGGCCGATCCCGGCGCCCAGCGCGGCCCCCGGTGAAGCGGGTGCGTAGGGCGCGCCGAGCCAGGTCATGCTGCCCCCGGCCTCCGGTTGCACCAGCCCGGCGATGATCGACGACAAGGTCGACTTGCCCGCGCCGTTCTCACCGAGCAGGGCCAGTACTTCACCGGGGCGAATGTCCACGTTGACCTGCGACAACACCTGCACCGGCCCGTAGGCCTTGCTGATATTGCGCAGGCACAGCACCGCGTCGGATCGAGCGGTGTCCACGGCTGCTGCTTGCATGACGACCTCCAAGGCTTACGGGTGCTGTTGCAGGAACGGCGCGACGTTTTCTTTAGTGGTCAGCACGGTGGGCAACAGTTGCTCCTTGGGCAGGGTCTTGCCGGCTTTGAGGTCGATGGCCGAGGCCACGGCCAGGCGCCCCATTTTCTGCGTCTGCTGGGTCATGGTCGCGTTCAGCACACCGCTTTGCACGGCCTTGAGCCCGGCCACGTCGCCGTCGAAACCGACCACGACCACCTTGTGATCGAGGTTGCCGACTTTCACCGCCTGGGCAGCGCCCAAGGCCATGGCATCGGCGCGGCCGAAGAACACGGTGATGTTCGGGTCACGCTGGAGCAGGTCCTGGGCTACCGCGAAGCCTTTGTCCTGGGCCCATTCGGCCGGTTGCTGGGCGACGACCTTGAGGTCCGGGAAGGCTTTCAGGCCCTCCTCAAAACCCTTGGCGCGATCATTCTCGGGGGTGGTACCGATCTGGCCTTGCAGGATCGCGATGCGGCCCTTGCCCTCGGTGATCTTGCCCACGTACTCGGCCAGGGTCTTGGCGCCGGCCACGCTGTCGCTGGCGATAAAGGTGTCGCCCGGTGCGTCGGGGGCGTTGCGGTCCACGGCGATCACCGGGATGCCCGCAGCCTTGGCGGCTTTCACCGGCACACCGGCAGCAGTGGCGCCGGCCGGGATGTAGATCAGCACGTCGATCTGGCGGGTGATCAGGTCTTCGATCTGGCTGACCTGGGTGGAGGAGTTGCCCTGGGCGTCCACGGTGATCACCTTGACCCCCTTGGCTTTGCCCTCGGCTTCCACCGATTGCTTGATCTGGTTGAAGAAGTCGGCCTGCAGGTTGGCCACGGCCAGGCCGATGGTCAAATCCTTGGCCCAGGTGGTGCCGGCAGCGGTGAGGGTGGCGGCGGCGAGAGCGGTGGCCAACAGCAATTTCTTGGGGCTGAACATGTCGGTGACTCCTGGTTTTATTGTTGGAGGGTGTCAACTGTCGAACAGGTTTAACGGGCAGTGCTGGAGCGGCGTCGCAGGGTGTCGATGGTGACGGCGAGGGCGATGACCACGCCGATCACCACTTGTTGAATAAAGGGCGAGACGCCGAGCAGGTTGAGGCCATTGCGCAATACGCCAATGATCAGTACGCCCACCAGGGTGCCGCCGATGCTGCCGACGCCGCCACTGAGGCTGGCGCCGCCAATCACCACGGCGGCGATGGCGTCCAGCTCCAGGCTCAGCCCGGCACTCGGTTGCGAGGAGTCCAGGCGCGCGGCCAGGGTCACCGCGGCGATGCCGGCCAGCGCCCCGCTGATGGCGTACACCCACAAGGTAATCGCCCGCACCTTGATGCCCGACAACCGCGCCACTTCGGGGCTGCCGCCCATGGCGTAGAGGTTGCGGCCACCGGCACGAAAGCGCAGGAACACCCAGGCCACCACCAGCATCACCAGGAACAGGCCCACGGTGGCCGAGAGGAAACCAAAGTGGCGCACCGTCGCCAGGCTGGTGAACCAGTCCGGGTAGCCGACGATCTGCCGGCCTTCGGTAAGGATATTCGCCAGGCCACGGGCCACCGACATCATGGTCAGCGTGGCAATAAAGGGTGGCAGCTTGGCGTAGGTGATCAACCCGCCTGAGACCAGCCCGGCGAGCATGCCGCTGGCAATCGAGATCGGAATCGCAAAGCCCAGGGGCACCGCCTGATCCTGATACAGCCAGCCGAGCATCATCATCGAGAAGGCCAGCACCGAGCCGACCGACAGGTCGATGCCGCCGATCACGATCACCGCCGTCATGCCGATCGCCAGGATGCCCAGCACCGTGACCTGATCGAGGATGTTCAGGCCATTGCGCAACGAGAAGAAGAATTCGGAACTGAAGGAGAAGACCAGCACCAGCAGCACCAGCCCGATCAACGGGCCGCCGATATTACTGGGCAGCAGTTTGACGATACGTGGGCGGGGTGGCGGCTTGAGTTCGGCCGGGTGCTGGACAGTAGCTTTGGCGTCCACAGTGTTCTCCTGAGTTATTTTTTTTGGAGTGCTTCAGGCGTCTTGAATATTTATGCGTGCCTGACTGTTAATTCAGATTCCAGTGACACTGTGTCAAAGTCAAGCGCTTAATTTTTCTTGCATGCCTCTGATCCGGTGTTTTTGCCCGGCGCAAAGCCACGGGCTAGATGAGCCGGCGTGGGATTTTGGCCGTTTGTCCGAGGGATATTTCCGGGTTTTATTTGGTTTTTCAGCGGTTCGCTCACTTGACCTGCTGGAGGATCGGCGTCTAAATAGAAATATATTGTCACTGCTGAATAAATATTCAAAGACAGCCTTGGACACTTTCACCCCGCGTGGTCAGCCTCAAAGGAGCCGCTGCATGAATGCCTTCCAGTACGACGCCCACCAGATCAAGGAACAGGCCCGCCTGATCCGTCGCCATGTGATCCGCTTGAATGCCGACTCCCCGGCGGGCGGGCACACCGGGGCGGATCTTTCCGAGACCGACATCCTCGCCACCCTGTATTTCCGCATCCTCAACACCGGCCCGGAACGCACCGAAGACCCCGAGCGCGATATTTATATCCAGAGCAAGGGCCACGGCGTCGGCGGCTTGTATTGCTGCCTGGCGCAGGCGGGCTACATCCCCACCGAGTGGCTGCCCACCTACCAGCACTTCAACTCGCACCTGCCCGGCCACCCGGTACGCCAGAAAACCCCCGGCATCGAACTGAACACCGGCGCCCTCGGCCACGGTTTGCCGGTGGCGGTCGGGCTGGCCCTGGCGGCGAAGATGTCCGGCAGCAACAAGCGCATCTACGTGCTCACCGGTGACGGCGAACTGGCCGAAGGCTCCAACTGGGAAGCGGCGATGGCAGCGGCCAAGTACGGCCTGGATAACCTGTTTGTGATCGTCGACAAGAACAAGCTGCAGCTTGCCGGTTTGACCGCCGAGATCATGCCGCTGGACCCACTGGACGTGAAATGGGCGGCCTTTGGCTTCCGCGTCAGCGAGTGCGACGGTAACGATGTCGGCCAATTGATCGAAGCCCTGGAAAGCATGCAGACCAAGACCGGCGCGCCCCAGGTGCTGATCGCCCACACCATCAAAGGCAAGGGCGTGTCGTTTATCGAAGCCCGCCCCGAATGGCACCACCGCGTGCCCAAGGGTGATGAAATCAACGCAGCACTGGAGGAGTTGAACCATGGCGAGTGAACATTTGGCGAGCGTCATGGTGGAAGCGTTTATCGCTGCCGTGGATGCCGGGCTGGACGTAGTGCCGGTGGTCAGCGACTCCACCTCCACGGCCAAGATCGGCCCGTTTGCCCAGCGCTTTCCCGAGCGGCTGATCAATGTGGGCATTGCCGAGCAATCCCTGGTCAGCGTCGCGGCGGGCCTGGCCCTGGGCGGCAAGATCGCCGCCACCTGCAACGCGGCGCCGTTCCTGATCTCGCGGGCCAATGAGCAGATCAAGGTGGACGTTTGCTACAACCAGGCCAACGTGAAGATGTTCGGCCTGAATGCCGGCACCAGTTATGGCCCGCTCGCCAGCACCCACCACAGCCTCGACGATATTTCGGTGATGCGCGGGTTTGGCAATGTGCAGATCTTCGCCCCCGCCGATGCCGTCGAGTGCCGGCAGATCATCGATTACGCGCTGCGCTACCACGGCCCGGTGTATATCCGCCTCGACGGCAAAGCCTTGCCCGACGTGCACGGCGCCGACTATCAGTTTGTGCCCGGTCGGGTGGATATCCTGCGCCAGGGCGCCGATGTGAGCATCGTGGCCCTGGGCTCGGTGGTGCATGAAGCGGTGGAGGCGGCGGCATTGCTGGCGGAGCAGGGCATCCAGGCCCAGGTGATCAACCTGTCGTCGATCCGGCCCTTGCAGCGTGATGTATTGCTCAGCGCCTTGAGCGGCACCCGCTCGGTCATCAGTGTGGAAGAACACAATATCAACGGCGGCGTCGGCAGCCTGGTCGCCGAAGTGCTGGCCGAAGCCGGGTTGGGCATTGCCCTGGTCCGCCTGGGTATCGGCGATGGCGAGTACGCCGCCGCCGGTGCCCGCGAACCGACCCGCGCCTTGCATAACATCGACGCGGCTGGGATCGTGGCGGCTGCCACTCGGTTGCGGTGAACCCCATGAATAACAACACCCCGCTGATCCTGGCGATAGATGAAGGCACCAGCAACGCCAAGGCGGTGCTGGTCAACGAACTTGGCCAGGTGATTGCGCGCGGTTCGCGGCCCTTGAGCATCCGCCATCCCCAGGCTGGGTTTTCCGAGCAGGACCCGCTGCTGATCTGGCAAAACACGTTGGCGGCGATTGAAGAATGCCTGGCCCAGGTGGATCGTCCGATCACTGCGTTGGCCATCAGCAACCAGCGTGAATCGGTGGTGGCTTGGGATAGGCATACCGGTGAGCCATTGTCGCCGTGCATCAGTTGGCAGTGCCGACGCTCTACGGCGTTGTGCACGCACCTGCATGAGCAGGGCCATGAAGCGCTGATCCTGGAAAGGACCGGGCTGGCGTTGGACCCGATGTTCTCGGCGGGCAAATTTCGCTGGATTCTCGATCACCTTGAGGATGGCCACGCCCGCGCCGCTGCCGGGGAGATCTGCCTGGGCACGGTCGACAGCTGGCTGTTGTGGCAACTCAGCGGCGGCCAGGTGTTCGCCACCGACTATTCCAACGCCGCACGTACCCAACTGTTCAACCTGCACACCTGTGCCTGGGATCCTGAGCTGTTGGCGTTGTTCGGCATTCCTGCTGCGGCCCTGGCACCGATCCAGCCGAGCGCCGGGTTCTTCGCCGAAACGGTCGCGGTGGGCGGCTTGCCCGCCGGTATCCCGGTGATGTCGATGATCGGCGATTCCCATGCGGCTCTGTACGGGCAGGGCGGTTTTGCGCCGGGGCTGGTCAAGGCCACCCTCGGCACCGGTTCGTCCTTGATGACGCCCATGGGCGGGCCGATTGCCTCCACCCATGGCCTGTCGACCACCCTGGCCTGGCACGATGGCAGCCAACCTACTTTCGGCATGGAAGGCAATATCGTCCATACCGGCGCTGCCGTGCAGTGGGCGTCGAAGCTGGTGGCGGGAGAATCCCTGGATGCGCTGACCGAACAGGCCGCGCAATTGCCGGACAACGGCGGCGTGTATTTTGTCCCGGCGCTGTCCGGCCTCGGCGCACCGCACTGGAAGGCCGACGCCCGTGGACTCATCTGCGGGTTGAGCGAAGCCACGTCCGGCGCGCATATCCTGCGCGCGGCGCTGGAATCCATCGGCTATCAGATTCGCGATGTGTTCGAGGCCATGCAGCAAGACATCGGCAGCCCGCTCAAGGAACTGTGGGTGGATGGCGGCGCCACGCGCAACCGCTGGCTGATGCAGTTCCTCGCCAACCTGCTGCAACGCCCGGTGGTGCGCAGCCTGTCGCCGGAAGTCTCGGCATTGGGCGCAGCGCACCTGGCGGGACGGGCGTTGGGGGTGTGGGCGAGTGATGCGGCGCTGGGGCAGTTGGAACGCCAGCGCGAGCGCTTTGAGCCGCAGGAGGATCCGGCGATGGCGGAGCGTTACTCAGAGTGGAAAAAGGCTCTAGCCCGCACACTCCTCTAACCGCATATGCAAACCAAATGTGGGAGGGCTTGCCGCGGGCTGTTGTGGTGAGCGGGCTTGTCGAATCGTCGCACCGCCCCTCCCACATTGAGATCACACCCGCCTTCAAGGCCGCCAGGTCTGCACATCCTTGGCATCCACCGCCTTGGGCAACAACCCCGCCTTGAAGAACGCATCGGCAATCTTCTGCTGCTCACCCAACTGCTCAATCGTCACCGGCTGCACCTGATAACTGCGGTGCGCATTCGCCGCTTCCACCGTGGCTGCATCCAGGTTGCCCCACAGCGGGCCGAGCACTTTTGCCGCGTCCTGCGGGTTGGTTTTTACCCAGTGGCCGGCGTTTTCCAGCTGCGCGTACACCACCTTCAATACCTGCGGGTGCGCCTTGGCGTACGGCGTGCCGGTCAGGTAATAGCGCTTGTAGCTGGCCAGCCCGGCACCGTCCGCCAGGGTGCGCGTCGGCAGTTGGCGCTGCACGCTGGTGAGGAAGGGTTCCCAGGTGACCCAGGCGTCCACCTTGTTGTTCTCGAACGCCGCGCGGCCATCGGCCGGCGACAGGTAAGCCGGCTCGATATCCGAGAACGCCAGGCCGGCCTTGGCCAGCGCGGCAATCAACAGATAGTGAGTGCCGGCGGCCTTGGTTACCGCGATCTTCTTGCCCTTCAAGTCTGCCAATTGTTGGATCGGCGAGTCCTTGCGCACCACGATGGCCTGGGCCGAAGGCGAGGGCGCTTCCTGGGCGAAGTAGGTGAGTTTGGCCTGGGCGGCCTGGGCGAAGATCGGCACGGTGTCGGCCACGTCGGCGCTGATGTCCACATTGCCGACGTTCAGCGCTTCCAGCAGCGGCAGGCCGCTGGGGAACTCATGCCAGCTCACCTCGATGTTGTCGGCCCTGAGGGCTTTCTCCAGGGTGCCCTGGGTCTTCAGCAGGGTGATCAGCGTGGAGGATTTCTGGTAACCGATGCGCACGGTTTCCTGGGCGTGCGCACTGACGGCAACGGAAAGGGCCAGCAATCCTAATACAGCGGCGAGGGGACGACGAAGGGACATGGTGGGCTCGATCTTCAGCGAAATAGATCCAAGCTTAATGATCTGAAAACCATTCGATAAATACTCTTTCGATCTGAGCTTAGGGCGCTTTCATACGCTTCCTGCCCATCAGGCATAACCATAGAATTATATGGTTCTTTCATAAAAGTCAGTCGTTAATATAATCAAAATGGAATTTTTGTCGCTTTCGGCCTTTCTCTGGAGCGGGCTGACCCATTCAATAGGGATACTTCGCATGGCTGCTTTTGATCACCTGACCCGTCGCCGCCTCCTGGGCCTGGCCGGCCTGACCCTGGCGAGCCTGTCGCTGCCGCGCCTGGGCTTTGCCGCCGACGCACATGCCGGCCACAACATCGCCCAGGAGCCCGCCGGCACCGGTGAGTTCATCCGCCTCGACGCGCCGCGTAAACTCAAGCTGGCGGTGAACCTCAACGCGGTGTGCCTGGCGCCGGTGGTAATCGCCCATGGGCAGGGTTTCTTCAGCAAGCACAACCTGGACGTGGAGTTGGTCAACTTCGGCAACTCCACCGAGGTCTTGCTGGAAGCCATCGCCACCGGCAAGGCCGACGCAGGCGTGGGCATGGCGTTGCGCTGGCTCAAGGCCCTGGAGCAGGGCTTTGACGTGAAGCTCACCGCCGGCACCCATGGCGGTTGCCTGCGGTTGCTCAGTGCCGCCAACGGCGGTGTGAGCAAACTGGAAGACCTCAAGGGCAAGGCCATCGGCGTGACCGACATGGCCAGCCCGGACCGCAACTTCTTTTCGATCCTGCTGAAAAAACACGGCGTCGACCCGGTGCGCGATGTGGAGTGGCGCCTGTACCCGGCCGACCTGCTCGGCACGGCGCTGGAGCGTGGCGAAGTGCAGGCAGTGAGCGGCAGTGACCCGTTCATGTACCGCCTGATCAAGTCCGGCGTGGCGCGGGAGTTGTCCACCAACCTGGTGGAGGAATACGCCAACCTCAGTTGCTGCGTGGTCGGCGTCACCGGCAAATTGGTGCGTGAAGACAAGCGCGTGGTCGCGGCGCTGACCCAGGCGATCCTTGAGGCCCATGACTATTCCGTGCAGCACCCGGAGGAAGTCGCCAAAGGCTTCCAGGCCTACGCACTGAACACCTCCACCGAAGAAGTCCAGGCGATCCTCCACGACCACACCCACGGCCACCACGCGGTCGGCGCAGCGCTGACCCAGGAGATCACCACCTACGTCACCGACCTGAAAACCGTGGAAGTGATCAGCAAAGGCACCGACCCGATCGCGTTTGCCAGGGAGATCACCGCCGATGTCTTCAACTGACGCAACCATCCTCAACCCGCCTGTGGCGCTCAAGCTCGGGTGGCAAGGCGCGGCGGTGGTGACGGCCTGGGTGGCCGTCGCGCTGCTGATCAGCTACTGGCCCAACGCGGTGCGCAATTGGCCGATGACCCAGGGCCTGGCCAACCTCTGCTTAGGCGTGGCAGCGTTGTTCATCGTGCTGAGCCTGCTGGGGCGCAGGCTGTCGACACTCGCGCTGCGCTTACGCACGGCCGCGCCCTGGCTGATCGCCTTGCCGGTGCTTTTGGGACTCTGGGAATTGCTCACCGCCAAGCTTGCGCTGTTGCCGGTGCCATTCTTCGCGCCGCCCCAAGCCTTGCTCGCGGTGTACATCGAAGACTACGCACGCCTGGCCGACAGCCTGCTGCATTCGGCGCTGCTGCTGGGCTCGGGGGTGGCGCTGGGCGCCGCCACCGGGTTTGTCGCCGGTGTTGCCATTGGTTGGTCCACGCGTATCGGCTACTGGCTGCACCCGGTGCTGCGCATCCTCGGCCCGGTGCCGTCGACGGCGTTGTTGCCGCTGTGTTTTTTCCTGTTTCCGAGCAGTTGGAGTGCGAGTGTGTTTTTGATCGCCCTGGCCACCTGGTTTCCGGTCACGGTGCTCACCTGGTCCGGCGTGGCCAGCGTCGATAAAGCCTATTACGACGTGGCGCGCACCCTCGGCGCCCGGCCGGGTTTTCTGATTTTCAAGGTGGCGATTCCCGCCGCGTTGCCTCACGTCTTCGTCGGCCTGTTCATGGGCCTGGGCGCCTCATTCTCAACCTTGGTGGTGGCGGAAATGATGGGGGTCAAATCCGGCATCGGCTGGTACCTGCAATGGGCCCAGGGCTGGGCGGCCTACGCGAACATGTACGCCGCACTGCTGATCATGGCGCTGGCCTGTTCGGGGTTGATCACCGGGTTGTTCCTGGTGCGTGATCGGTTGTTGGCCTGGCAGAAAGGAGCGATGAAATGGTAGCACCGGCACACGCGGTATCGGCTTCGGAAGGATTGGCGCTGCGCATAGAAAACCTCAGCCATGGTTTTGCGCTGGACGGCCGGCATTTGCCGGTGTTGGAGCGGGTGTCCCTGGACGTGGCGCCGGGAGAATTTGTGGCATTGCTCGGGCCTTCGGGTTGCGGCAAGTCCACCTTGCTGCGCCTGGTGGCGGGGCTGGAGCCGGCGGACTCCGGACGGCTGTTGGCCGATGGCGAACCCATCACCGGCCCGGACCCGAGCCGTGTGGTGGTGTTCCAGGACCCCACCCTGTACCCATGGCGCCGCGTGTGGGACAACGTCGCCCTCGGCCTCGAAGCCCAAGGCCTGCTCAAGACTCATTCGGCCAGGGTCGATGAGGCCCTGCATAAGGTCGGCCTTGGCCCGTTCGCCCGCGCCTATCCCCGGCAATTGTCCGGCGGCATGGCCCAGCGGGTGGCGTTGGCCCGTGCCCTGGTCAACCAGCCGCGGTTGCTGATCCTCGACGAACCCCTGGGCAAACTCGACTCCCTGACCCGCATCACCATGCAAAAAGAGCTGATCGACCTGTGGCAGCGCCAGGGCTACACGGCCCTGCTGGTGACCCACGATGTGGAAGAAGCCTTGCTGCTGGCCAACCGGGTGATTGTGTTCAGCGACCGCCCGGCGAAGATCCAGGCACAGTTGAGCATCGATAGGCCGTATCCACGGCACCGGGACGATCCTTACCTGGTGGACCTGCGGCGGCAGATACTGGGCCTGCTGGGGTTGGGCGAAAACTGGTAGTCAGTGGGCGTCTTTCAGCGCAATGGCCTGGGTGGTCGCACTTGAGACACCGGCACGGTCAGCCAGGTAACGCGCGGGCGGCTGGCCCACCGCCTTGCGGAACATGGTGATGAAGCCGCTGGCGTTTTCATAACCCAGGTCCAGGGCCACCCGTTGCACACTTTCACCCTTGGCCAGTCGTTGCAGGGACAGGATCACATGCAACTGCCGGCGCCAGCGGCCGAAACTCAGGCCCAGTTCCTCCAGCAACAGGCGCGTCATGCTGCGCTCGCTCATACCGATGCGCACCGCCCACTGGCCGAGGGTGGCTTTGTCGGTCGGGTCGGCCAGCAGGCTGTTGGCCAGGCGGCGCAAGCGTGCGTCCTGGGGCATCGGCAGGTGCAGGGCTTCGACCGGGGCGGCGGCCAGTTCATCCAGCAAGGTGTTGATCAAGCGGCCTTGGGCGCCGGCCTCGTCATAGAGTTGCGGGAAGCTGACGGCCTTGCTGATCAGCTCATGCAGCAACCCGGACACGGCCAGGGTGCAGCATTGCGGCGGCAGGGCGTGGGCGGCGTCGGGGTCGATCAACAGGCAATACACCTCGGCCTCGCCAGAGCCACGCGCCGCATGGGGCGTACCGCCGGGAATCCACAGTGCGCACTGGGGCGGCACGATCCAGATCCCCGCTTCGATTTCACAGTGGATGACCCCGCGCAGGGTGTACATCAACTGGCCCTTGCGATGGGCGTGCTGGGCATGTTCCCAGGTATCCGACGTGCTGGTGGCGCCCACGGCCACCACGGCGCGGGGGAACAGGTCGGCGTCCTTGGCCATCAACGGGTCGAGCAGATCGAGACGGTGGTGCTTCATGGCGGAGATCGCAGGTTGGCCGGATTGCGAAACAGTCTGGCTATTCTGTGCAATGCCGTCCAGGGGTTCGAGCTTTATATTGAGATCCACTCTCATTAAGGAGCTTTGCCATGCGACTCGACAGTACAACGTTCCCTGTGGTGAAAATCGTCTTCGATGCGCCGAACCAAGGCGGGCCGGAAGACGCCTTCCGGGTCTTCGAAGACCTGTTGGCACGCCAGCAATCCTTCCTGCTGCTGCACGAAAAAGCCGTGGACGAAACCCATCACGAACATTCCCATGAACAGCGCAAGCAAGCCTCGATCTGGATGAAGAAGCACCGACAGGCGCTGCGCACGTTCGTCAAGGGCATGATCCAGGTCGAGCCCAGCGCGGCCAAACGCCTGGCACTCAAGCCGTTTGCGCAGATGTTCGGCAAGGCCTGGGGCTATCCGTTGTTGGTGGTGGAATCCAAGGACCAGGCCTGGGCGCTGGCGCGGGATGTGCTGGATGAGCGAGTGTCGGATGTGGCGCATTTTTGAACGGACGCGACCCGACTCTCTCTCTGTGGTGAGCGGGCTTGCCCCGCGCCGGGCTGCGCAGCGGCCCCAAAACCAGGCGCTTAGGCGTGCCTGATACACCGCATTCGTCTTCATCAGGGGCGCTTCGCACCCCAACGCGGGCAAGCCCGCTCGCCACAGGGGCAGGTCTTTCTCGCCGGTCGGGGGCTGGCCAAGCTGCGTTATCACCTTTCATTGCAGCTGTTGCTGATCCTGGTTTATCTGGTGGTGGCCGAGCGGGTGGTAGAGATTGTGTGGGGCTTCCGCGCCCATTGAAGTATCCTCCGCACCCCGCTTTCCACCGATTCAAAGACAGATGACAGGACAAGACATGCAGGCGCTGCTGGAGTCGATCCTCGACGAAGTGCGCCCCCTGATCGGCCTCGGCAAAGTCGCCGACTACATTCCCGCGCTGGCCGATGTACCGGCCAACCAACTGGGCATCGCGGTGTACGGCAATGACGGCTCGGCCTACCGCGCCGGTGACGCCGATACGCTGTTCTCGGTGCAGAGCATTTCCAAGGTGTTCAGCCTGGTGCAGGCCATCGACCACGGCGGCGAAACCATCTGGGAACGCCTGGGCCACGAGCCTTCGGGGCAACCGTTCAACTCGTTGGTGCAACTGGAATTCGAACGCGGCCGCCCGCGTAACCCCTTCATCAATGCCGGCGCGCTGGTGATCTGCGACATCAACCAATCACGCTTTGCCGTGCCGATCCTGTCGATGCGCGACTTCGTGCGGCGCCTGTCGGGCAACCCGCAGATCCTGGTCAACAGCGTGGTCGCCGACTCCGAAGCCCAGCACGGCGCACGCAACGCCGCCATGGCCTACCTGATGAAGTCCTTCGGCAACTTCCACAACGATGTGGATGCGGTGCTGCACAGCTACTTCAACTACTGCGCCCTGCAGATGAGCTGCCTGGACCTGGCCAAGGCGTTCAGCTTCCTCGCCAACGAGGGCACCAGTGCCCACAGCGGCGAACAGATCCTTACCGCGCGGCAGACCAAGCAAGTCAACTCGATCATGGCCACCAGCGGGCTGTATGACGAGGCGGGCAACTTTGCCTACCGCGTGGGCTTGCCGGGCAAGAGCGGTGTGGGCGGCGGCATTGTCGCGGTGGTGCCAGGGCAGTTTACGGTGTGCGTGTGGTCGCCGGAATTGAACGCGGCGGGCAACTCGCTGGCGGGGATCAAGGCGTTGGAGTTGTTGAGTGAGCGGATTGGGTGGTCGGTGTTTTGAGTGCGAAACCACTTGGAGGGTTGGACATCCCACAGCAGGACATGGGACACACATTGAGGTAAAGTCGAGCCAGCGTTCGACGCCTGAGGTGATCTATGCTCGTTGCCATTGATCAGTCCTTGTCCTGAGCCGGAGACCAACATGTCACGTAAAAAAGTTAAGCCCCCAATTACTGAGGCACAAATTCTTGCCCAGGAATCGAGTATTCCCTCCATTGCGGCCAAAGCATTCAGGGATGCCTACGAGGTTGCCCTTTCTAAAGGAGAATCCGTGCTTGTGGTGCGTGCTGGTCAATTGGTTAAAGTTTCCAATACGGAAACGTTAGTTATCCGCCCCGTGGAAACCTACGGCACGCTCAAGGCTGGTACGCGCTTGAAAACCAGAAAGTCCTTGTTGGACCGTCGGTCTGCTCAGGCGCAGATTCAGGCTTGAGTACGACCCCTCGCGTCCGTATGTTCGCCGGGCCGAACGGGAGCGGAAAGAGCACATTCAACTCGAAGGTTCCGGCCCACTTGCTGGTCAATTACATCAATCCCGATGCGATTGAACTAGGCATTCGTGAAACGGGTGTTTTTGACTTTGCTGTCTTCGGGCTATACCGCTCCGCCGAGTGCGTGATCGCGTTCTTGCGCAGTCATTCACTGCTTTCAAAATTTCCCGACTCCCTCGCCAAACTGGACGACCTGGCCGTCAAGGGTGAGTGGATCATTTTTTCTTCGCGCAACATCGACTCTTATATCGCTTCTGCTCTTGCCGATTTTATTCGGGTGTCTCTGATTGAAGAACGCGTAAGTTTTACATTCGAGACAGTCATGTCGGACGGCAGCAAAATTGAACTGCTAAGGCAGGCGAAAGCTGCCGGTTATAGGGTATACGTTTATTACGTTGCTACTGCGGATGCTGATATTAACGTTGCCCGGGTTGCCTACCGGGCCTCTATAGGTGGTCATGATGTACCACTGGACAAGATTCGATCTCGTTATAAGCGCTCTCTGGAAAACTTGTCTGAGGCGATACTTTTATCCAATCGAGCCTATATCTTTGATAATTCGCAAGACGGCGAGCCCAGTTTTGCGCAACTTGCCGAGATTACAGAAGGCGAGGATATCGATATTGTTGCGGACACCCAGCCTGCGTGGTTTCAGCAATACGTCATCGATAAGTTGACGTAGCCGCTTCACAAACAAGTCCACTGCAACAAGGCGATGCTGGTGAGTAGGGCGAAGGTGCGGTCTTGCAGTAGGGACGACGAGCCCAAACGGTAACTTTCTGTTCCGGGTCTTTCGGGAGGGCGCCGAAAATAGCGCAGGCGCCCCATGTCTTCTATGTCAGGCTGCCGGGTGAGTTTCGTCCAGCACCTTGTCCACCAACAGTTGCACACCTTCCAGCATTCGGCAGATGCCCAACGCCACATTGCGTTGGGCGCCATCGATTTCAAAGGCCAGGTGCGTAGCGATGTCGGTGATGGAGGATAGATCCTGGGAGGCGTTGACCAGCAGGGTTTCCGTGCCGAGGTCAGGGCGCACGGTGAAGAGTTTTTCTGGGGGATTGGGGCGGTCTTTAATCATGGTGAAGCTCCTTTGTAAATGGGGCTGCCACGATTCGCGGTCAATCGAAGAGGGTGGCAGCTGTACGCGGGTTGACCGACCGGCCCAAAGAACAAAACCGGCATACCCTAAGGTATCCCGCGTACAGCTGCCGCGACACGATACATCAGACATAAAAAAACGCCTAAGCTCGGGGTTGGCGCAGTTGCTCTTTGAAGTCGGACGGTCAAATCCGGTCGCTGAATTGGCAGCGACGGCACGGAGGTTAGTCAGCGAAGTTCCGAGCGACAACCTGAAACAGTCGTGGGATAAGTCCTAGGGACCTCATGGCCGGACGCTACATCCTGTGGCGAGGGAGGTTCCACTACCTCTTCGACGTAGCGCTGTCGTGAAGCAAACTGGGACCTCTGTGGTGAGCGGGCTTGTCCCGCGTTGGGGGGCGAAGCGCCCCTGATGAAGATGAATGCGGTGTATCAGGCACTCCTCTGAGCCTGGTTTTGGGGCTGCTGCGCAGCCCAGCGCGGGACAAGCCCGCTCGCCACAAACGCCTATTCAGCGCCCTTTTTTGCGCGTCTTCGACCCCGGCAAAATCATGCCCACCTCTTGCTGGTAGCGCCGATACCGCTCACCAAACAACGCCACCAGGTCCTTTTCTTCAAAGCTGGCGCCAATGAAGAGGTAAACCGTCATCCCTGTCGCAAACAACAGGTGCCCGGCCGTCATGTGTGGCGTTGCCCAAAAGGCGATCAGGAAGCCGAGATACAGCGGGTGGCGCACGATCCTGTAAAACAGCGGCGTCCTGAATACTGGCGCCCGTGGTGTGGTTTTGCGCCAACGGTCGATAGCTTGCTTGAGCCCGAACAGTTCGAAGTGGTCGATCAAAAAGGTTGCCAGTAAAGCGATGCACCAGCCCAGCCCGAACAAGCCAATCAACACGGCCTTGGCCCACGTCGTTTCAACCTTCCAGACGGTGAGCGGCATCGGTTGCCACAGCCAGAACATCAGCACCAGCACCAGGCTGCTGAGCAGCACATACGTGGAGCGTTCCACGGACGTCGGAATGACTGCCGCCAGCCACTGCTTGAAACCTTTGCGCGCCATGGCCGTGTGCTGGACGCCGAATAGCAGGATCAGCGCGCCGTTGATCAGCACGGCGACTGGCCACGCCACGTGGGGGCCATCGTTGATGTTCTTGGGCACCGCCACGCTGCCGACGAACCCGATCAAATACAAACACGTGAACAGGAACGCCAAATAGCAGCAGGTGCTGTACACCAGCCCGATGACACGGGCGGTGCGAGTGTTGTCGAGTTGCATGAGCATGCCTTTCCCACAGGATGAATAGACCGCAAACCCGCAGGTCAGCCAGTCCATGGCTAAGCCTAGCGGGTTTTGCGTACCAAAGGACCTGTGAGGGATAACGGTTTTCAGCGTGCCTGCAATTAGGACTCAGCTGATATTGAGCCGATCCAACAAGCTGTACCAAGCCACCCCCGCACCAATGTAAAACCGCTGCAATCCGTGCATCGGCAAGCGCTGCAGCGGTGTGACCGGGTAGGCAAATTCAGCCTGGCTGTCGCACAACCGCCCGGCCAGTTGCTGCCCCAGGCTGGTACACAATGCGATGCCGCGGCCATTGCAGCCCAGCGCCAAGGTCAGGCCCGGTGCCGGTTCGTGGACATGGGGCATGAAGTCCCGCGTGATTGCGATACGCCCGGCCCAGCGGTACTCAAATTCCAGCGGGCCCAATTGCGGAAAGAGCAGCGCCAGGGAGCGCTCCAGGTGGGCAAAATCGGCCGGTGACGTGGGGTCGTTGAACAACCCGCGTCCGCCCATCAGTAAGCGCCCATGACTGTCTTTGCGAAAGTACAGCAGTAGCCGTTGTGCGGTGGACACGGTTTCCTGTCCCGGCAAGATGCTCTCTGCCGCACGCCCACGCAGCGGTTTGGTGGCGACGATAAAACTGTTCGCCGCGAGGATGCTCTGTGCCATGCCCGGCCACAGGCTGCCGCTGTAGCCATTGGTGGCCAGCACCACTTGATCGGCCATCACCTGCGCACCGCCAGCGGTCTGCAGTTGCCACCCCGGGCCCTGGCGCTGTAACCCTGTCACTGCACTGTGACCATGAATGCGAACACCCGCCGCCAACGCCGCGCCGACCAGCCCACGGGCATACGCCAGCGGCTGAATCGCCCCGGCGCGGCCATCCAGCCAGCCGCCGGCGAATGCCTCGCTGCCCATGCGCGATGCCACCGCCGCCGCATCCAGGCGCTGCACCGGAACGCCGCGCCGCGCCCATTGCTCGGCTCGCGCATGCAGGCCGGCCACGCCCTTTTGCGTGTACGACACCTGCATCCAGCCTTTGCGCACCGGCGCGCAATCAATGCCGTGCCTGTCGATCAACGTGAACACCAGGTCCGCCGAGTTCGACACTGTCGAGATCAACGGCTCGGCCTGCTCCGGCCCGTACATCTGCACCAGTTGCTCCGGGTCGTACTTGAGCGTCGGGTTGACCTGCCCGCCATTGCGTCCCGATGCGCCCCAGCCGGGCTCATTGGCTTCCAGCACGCACACGCTGACCCCGCGCTCGGCCAGATGCAGGGCTGTCGACAGGCCGGTATACCCCGCGCCGACAATCGCCACATCCACTTTCACCGACTCACCCAGCGCAGGCGTCGGCACCACGGAGGGCGCCGTCGCCGACCACAATGATTTCATGACAGGCTCCGCGTGTTGCCGGTGGGGTGCAGCACGCGCCGCAGGAAGTCCTGGGTACGTGCATGCTGTGGATCGCCCAGCACCTGCTCGGCCGGGCCGCTCTCGACGATGTAGCCGCCATGCAGGAAGCACACGCGGTCGGCCACTTCGCGGGCAAAGCCCATTTCGTGGGTGACCACGATCATGGTCATGCCTTCGTCGGCCAGGGTGCGCATTACCGCCAGGACATCGCCCACCAGTTCCGGGTCGAGGGCCGAGGTGGGTTCGTCGAACAGCATGGCTTCAGGTTTCATCGCCAGGGCGCGGGCGATGGCCACGCGTTGCTGCTGGCCGCCGGAGAGCTGTTCGGGGTAGGCGTCGGCCTTGGCGCTCAGGCCCACCTTGTCCAGCAACACCAGGGCCTCTTCGCGGGCCTGCTTGAGCGGTTCGCCTTTGACATACACCGGACCTTCCATCACGTTTTCCAGCACGGTGCGGTGGGGGAACAGGTTGAAGCGCTGAAACACCATGCCCATGCGGCTGCGCAACGCGTGCACGGTTTTGCTGCCGCGTTGCACGGTTTCGCCGAACACGTTGATGTGGCCGCCATCGTAGGCTTCCAGCGCGTTGATGCAGCGCAGGAGGGTGGATTTGCCCGAGCCCGAGGGGCCGATCAGGCACACCACTTCGCCCTTGGCCACGTCTAGGTCAACGCCGTGCAGTACGCGGTGGCTGCCGTAATGTTTTTGCAACTGACGAATCTCGATCATGCTTTTTTCCTCCGCCCCAGGTGCTGCTCCATACGACGCAGGCCATACACCAGCGGCAGGCTCATCAGCAGGTAGAGCAGGGCGACCAGGGTGTAGACGGTCATGTTCTGGAAGGTCGACGAGGCGATCAGTTGGCCTTGGCGGGTCATCTCGGCGACGGTGATGGTGGACACCAGGGACGAATCCTTGAGCATCATCACCAGGGTGTTGCCGTAGGGCGGCAGGGCGATGCGAAATGCCTGGGGCAGGATCACCCGGCGCATCATCAGCGCCGAGCGCATGCCCAGGGCTTCGGCGGCTTCACGCTGGCCCTGTTCCACGGCGATGATGCCGGTGCGGAAGTTCTCGGCCTGGTATGCCGAGTAGGCGATGCCCATGCCGATCACCCCGGCGTAGAACGCCGTGAGGTGCACGCCCATGTCCGGCAGCACGAAGTAGATGTAGAACAGCTGCACGATGATCGGCAGGCCACGGATCACGTTGATGATGGTGCTGGCCACCCACGACAGCGTGCGAATCGGCGACAGCTTGAGCAGCGCCAGCACCAGGCCGATTGCACTGCTGAGCAGGAACGACAGCACGGTGATCTGGATCGTCACCCAGGCGCCCTGCAGCAGAATCGGCAGGAAGTCCCGGGCGTTTTGCAGGAACTCGGCCGGGTTCATGGGCGCACCTGGGTATCAAGTCCCCACTTCTTGAGGATGCTGTCCAGGGTACCGTCGGCCTTGATGCCGGCGATGGCGGTGTTCAGGCGCCCGAGGGTTTGCGCATCGCCTTTGCGTACCACCAGGCAGACTTCGCCGACGTTGGTGGGCTGGTAGTCGGGGGCGAGCTTCACGCCTTTGAACAGCTTCTGGCGAATCTGGTAGGCCACCACCGGCTGGTCGCCGACCGCCGCCTTGATGCGGCCCAGGGACAGGTCGCGGACCATCTCGCCGATGGAGTCGTAGGTGCGAATCTCCTTGAAAATCCCCAGCTTGTTCAGTTGGTCGTAGAACACCGTGCCGGCCTGTACGCCGACCACCTGATCCTTGAGCGGCGTGAGGTCGGGGTAGGCGGCGCTGTCGTCGGCATTGATGATCAGACCCTCACCGTAGGCGTACACCGGGGCGCTGAAGTCGACGACCTTGGTGCGCTCTTCGGTCTTGAGCATGCCGGCGGAAATGAAGTCGAGCTTGCCGGAGGTGAGGGAGGGGATCAGCGCGGCGAAGTTGGTCTGTTCGATCTGGCTGGTGAAGCCGCCGGCCTTGCCCACGGCCTCGGCGACGTCGACCATCACGCCCTGGATGCTGTTGGTCTTGATATCGAGGAAGGTGAACGGCGACCCACTGGCGGTTGCACCGACTTTGTACGTGGACGCACTTTCTGCGTGCGCGGCGCTGACGCAGAGTGTGGCGCACACACCGAAGGCAAGGCGGCGAAACAAGGGCGAAAGACTGTTCATCGGGCTACTCCAGAAGGAAAACGGAAAGTCAGTACCGCGAGCGGTTGCCGATGAAATCGCAAGCTCTGTGCCATTTCGATTAAAATAAATCGAATTACGCTATATAAAATCGACAAAATGAACAGTTCGTATCGATATGCGATATTTAATGGTCTATTTTTGTGATTTGGGGTAGTAATATCGCCACGCCTGATCCATCTGACCGCGAGTCCGCCATGTCCGAAGAACGCAACAGTCTGCACAACCAATCCCTGGAAAAAGGCCTGTCGGTGCTCAAGGCATTCAGCGCCCAGCGCCGCAGCATGAGCCTTGCAGAGGTGGCCGAGGCCGCTGGCATGACCAAAAGCTCGGCCCAGCGCATGGTGTTTACCCTCGAAAGCCTGGGTTACCTTCGGAAACACTCCCGCACACGGCATTACCAACTCACCCCCCGGGTGCTGGAGCTGGGGTTCAGCTACCTGGATGCGCATTCATTGATCGAGGTGGCCAACCCGTTTCTATCGGAACTGACCCGGCTGACCGGCGAGACCTCGTGCCTGACCGAGCCGGCGGGCTACGACATGACCTATATCGCGCGCTTTGTCAGCGCGGGTTTTGTACCGGTGCATATGCCGATCGGCTCGCGGGTGCCGATGTACTGTACGGCGTCGGGGAGGGCGTATTTGAGTGCATTGCCGCAGGAGGAGGCGTTGGCGCTGATCGAGCACAGCCAGCGGGTGGCACACACCAGCCAGACGTTGACGGACGTGGCGGGCATTCTGGAATCGTTGCAGCAGGTGCGCGAGCAGGGCTATGCGGTGAATGCCCAGGAGCTGTTCCTCGGCGACATGACCATCGGCGCGCCGGTGCTGGGCGCCAATGGCCGGCCGGTGGCGGCGGTGCATGTGGTGGCGCCGACCAGTCGGTGGAGCAGGGCGGATGCGGAGAAGCAGCTGGCGCCGGCGCTGTTGCAGTGCTCCAGGGCACTGAGCAACTCGGCGCGGAACCTGGAATAACCGGCAATGCAGATGCAAATGTGGGAGGGGGCCGGCCGCCGATGGCAGTGTATCAGCGAGCAACTGCTTGCTGATCCACCGCTATCGGGGGCAAGCCCCCTCCCACATTCTGTTCGGTTCGCTATGGCCTGTCAGGCCATTGCATCCCAGGCGCGATCACCGTGCTCGTCCTTGATCCGAGTCGGCAGGCCCATCCCGTCCAGCGCCTTGAGGAACGGCTCAGCCGGCAGTTCCTCGACGTTGGCCATGTGTTTCACATCCCACTCGCCCCGGGCGACCAGCAGCGCGGCGGCTACCGGTGGAACGCCTGCGGTGTAGGAGATGCCCTGGCTGTCGGTTTCAACGTAGGCTTCTTCGTGATCCGCTACGTTGTAGATGAACATCTCGCGCGGCTGGCCGTCCTTGGTGCCTTTGACCAGGTCGCCGATGCAGGTCTTGCCGGTGTAGCCCGGGGCCAGGGAAGACGGGTCGGGCAGCACGGCCTTGACCACTTTCAACGGCACCACTTCCAGGCCTTCGGCGGTGGTGACCGGCTTCTCGGAGAGCAGGCCGAGGTTTTTCAGCACGGTGAACACGTTGATGTAGTGTTCGCCGAAGCTCATCCAGAAACGCACGTTGGGCACGTCGAGGTTTTTCGACAGCGAGTGCACTTCATCGTGGCCGGTGAGGTAGAGGTTCTGCGAACCCACGACCGGCAGGTCGTCGGTGCGTTTGACTTCGAACATGGTGTTGCTGGTCCACTGGCTGTTCTGCCAGCTCCACACCTGCCCGGTGAATTCGCGGAAGTTGATTTCCGGATCGAAATTGGTGGCGAAGTATTTGCCATGGGAGCCGGCATTGACGTCGAGGATGTCGATCGAATCAATGCGGTCGAAATGCTGTTGCTGCGCCAGCGCGGCATACGCGTTGACGACACCCGGGTCGAAGCCCACGCCAAGGATGGCGGTGATGTTCTTCTGTTTGCACTCTTCCAGGTGGTTCCATTCGTAGTTGCCGTACCACGGCGGGGTCTCGCAGACCTTGCCCGGCTCTTCGTGGATGGCGGTGTCGAGGTACGCAACGCCCGTGTCGATGCAGGCACGCAGCACCGACATGTTGAGGAACGCGGAACCCACGTTGATGACGATCTGCGATTCGGTCTCGCGGATCAGGGCCTTGGTCGCTTCCACGTCCAGGGCGTTCAGCGTGAAGGCCTGGATGTCGGCGGGCACCTTGAGGCTACCCTTGGCCTTGACGCTGTCGATGATGGCCTGGCATTTGGAGATGTTGCGCGACGCGATAGCAATACGACCGAGTTCGTCGTTGTGCTGCGCGCACTTGTGGGCCACCACCTTGGCGACACCTCCTGCACCAATGATAAGAACGTTCTTTTTCAATTGCTTTATCTCTCCTTTATCCGCCAGCTTACGAAAGGCTGGACAGGTAGTCGTCGTAACCAAATTCACGAACCACTTCGACTGTACCGTCGAGTTGTTTCACTACGATGGACGGCATTTTCAGGCCGTTGAACCAATTTTTCTTGACCATGGTGTAGCCCGCGGTGTCGATGAACGACAGCCGATCGCCGATGGCCAGCGGACGATCAAATTGATACTCGCCGAAGATGTCCCCGGCCAGGCAGGATTTGCCGCACACCATGTAGGTGTGTTCGCCCTCGCTTGGCGCCAGCTTGGCGTTGAGGCGATAGATCAACAGGTCCAGCAGGTGAGCTTCGATGGAGCTGTCCACGACGGCGAGATGTTTGCCGTTGTAGAGGGTGTCGAGCACGGTGACTTCCAGGGAGGCGCTGTTGGTGATCGCCGCTTCGCCGGGTTCCAGGTAGACCTGCACGTCGTACTTTTGCGAGAACGCCTTGAGGCGCTGGCAGAAGGCGTCGATGGCATAGCCTTCACCGGTGAAGTGGATGCCGCCGCCGAGGCTGACCCAGTTGACCTTGTGCAGCAGCGCGCCGAAGCGTTCTTCGATGGTGTTCAGCATCTGGTCGAACAGGTTGAAGTCGCCGTTCTCGCAGTTGTTGTGGAACATGAAGCCGGAGATCTGTTCGATCACGCCTTCGATCTTCACCGGATCCCATTCGCCCAGGCGGCTGAACGGACGCGCCGGGTCGGCCAGCAGGTAGTCGGAGCTGCTTACCTGCGGGTTGACGCGCAGGCCGCGGGTCTTGCCTTCGCTGCGTTCGGCAAAACGCTGCAGCTGGCTGATGGAGTTGAAGATGATCTTGTCGCAGTTATCGAGCATCTCTTCGATTTCATCGTCGGCCCAGGCCACGCTGTAGGCGTGCGCCTCGCCTTCGAACTTCTGGCGGCCGAGCTTCAACTCGTACAGCGACGACGAGGTGGTGCCGTCCATGTATTCCTGCATCAGGTCGAACACCGACCAGGTGGCAAAGCACTTGAGCGCCAGCAGGGCCTTGGCGCCGGACTGCTCGCGCACGTAAGCAATCTTCTGCATGTTGACCAGAAGCTTCTGTTTGTCGATGAGGTAGTACGGCGTTTTGATCATTTTTGAGAGCCTGCGGCGGTGCCTGCCAAAAAAGGACACGCATTGTGCCCGCACTTGGATCGAATCGAAAGGTTAGTGGGCGGATTTTGCTGCGCCGGTTTTTCAAGCATAGGCCCGGAGTATGACTATCTAAGGATATGCCCCCTCCCACATTTGGCCCCAGGTACCTCTGCTGCACTGCCATCAAACCGTCATCTCCCCACCACCTTCCTGCCACATTCCGCCGTTACTGTCCTCGCCAATGAGATCGATCTCAAGCGAGTGACCATGACTGATTTGAAAGACGTCGCGCGACTGGCCGGCGTATCCCGCGCGACCGCCGCCCGCACTTTTGCCTCCCCCGACCAGGTGCGCCCGGCCACCCGTGAGCAGGTGTTCGCCGCTGCCCGGGAGTTGGGGTTTCGGCCCAACCTGCTCGGCCGCCAATTGCGCCTGCAAACCACCCAGTTGATCGGCGTGGTGGTGCCCAATCTGCTCAACCCGGTGTTCGCCGAACAGTTCCAGGCCATGGAGCGTGCCGCGCGGTTGCGTGGCTACAGCCTGGTGCTGGCGACCACCGACTACAGCAGCGAGCGCGAGTGCATCGTAGTGGAAGAACTGCTGCGCCAGCGCGTCGATGGCCTGGTGCTGACGGTCACCGATGCCGAAAGCAACAGCGTGCTCAGCAGCCTGAATACCGAACGGACACCGTTCGTGCTGGCCTATCACCAACCGAGCAACCCCAACTACAGCGCCGTGTCGGTGGACAACCGCGCCGGCATGGCCTTGGCCACGCGTTACCTGCTGGAGGCCGGTCATCGACGCATCAGCATGGTCGCCGGCCCCGCCTTGCAGTCCGATCGCGCACGCCTGCGCTATGCCGGTTACTGCGACGCGATGAAGGCATACGGTCTCAAAAGCCGCGCGGTGATCGAAATGCCCGCCCATACCCAGGCCGAATTCGCCGCCATCCAGCCGTACCTCAACGGCCCCGACGCCCCCAGCGCCCTGGTGTGCTCCAACGATTTCCTCGCGATCAGCCTGATCGCCGAGCTGCGCCGCAACGCCTGGAATGTACCTGGGCAACTGTCGGTGATGGGCTTCGACGGCATTGCCCTCGGCACCCAGATGCACCCAACCCTGTGCAGCGTGGTGCAGCCCATCGCGCTGCTGGCCAGCACGGTGATTGACCAACTGCTGGCGCAGATCGCCGGCAACGATCCCATTTCCCATTGCCTGCCTTGCCATATCCGGCCGGGCGAAAGTACCCAACCCTTTGAGGAGTTCCTTGATGCGCGCATTCAGTAAAACCCTGGCCGCCGTGCTGCTCTGCGGCGTGGCCAGCCTGGCCCAGGCCGCCGACACCGCGATTTGCTACAACTGCCCGCCGGACTGGGCCGACTGGGGCACCCAGCTCAAGGCCATCGCCGCCAGCACCGGTGTGCAGGTGCCGCTGGACAACAAGAACTCCGGCCAGTCCCTGGCGCAACTGGTGGCCGAAAAGGCCGCGCCCGTCGCCGACGTGGTGTATTACGGCGTGACCTTCGGCTTGCAGGCGCAAAAGGCCGGCGTGGTCGAGGGTTACAAGCCCAAGGGCTGGGAACAGATCCCCGCCGGGTTGAAAGACCCCGCCGGCCAGTGGTTTGCGATCCACTCCGGCACCCTGGGCATCATGGTCAACGTCGATGCATTGGGTGGCCTGCCGGTGCCGCAAAGCTGGGCCGACCTGCTCAAGCCGCAATACAAAGGCATGGTCGGCTACCTGGACCCGTCCAGCGCCTTCGTCGGTTACGTCTCTGCCGTGGCGATCAACCGCGCAATGGGCGGCGACCTGGACAACTTCGCCCCGGCCATCGATTACTTCCAGAAGCTGGCGAAAAACGCCCCCATCGTGCCCAAGCAGACCGCCTATGCGCGGGTACTGTCCGGGGAGTTGCCGATCCTGGTGGACTACGACTTCAACGCCTACCGCGCCCGCTACAAAGACAACGCCAACGTCGCCTTCGTGATCCCCAAGGAAGGCAGCATCAGCGTGCCCTATGTGATGAGCCTGGTGGCCAACGCGCCGCACCGCGCCAATGGCGAGAAGGTGCTGGACTTCGTATTGTCGGACCAAGGCCAGGCCCTCTGGGCCAAGGCGTACTTGCGCCCGGTACGCCCGGTGACCATGCCGGCCGACGTCGCCGCGCAGTTCCTGCCCGACAGCGATTACGCCCGCGCCGGTGTGGTGGACTATCAGAAAATGGCCGCTGTGCAGGAAGCCTTCGCCGCCCGTTACCTGAACGAGGTCAAGTAAGTGGCTGCATCGGCAAAACAGGCGGCCTGGGCGCTGGCCCCGGCCTTTGCAGTGCTGTTCGCGTTCTGGCTGCTGCCGCTGGCGCACTTGATGGTGCTCGGCGCCGACAGCCGCGACAGCCACGGCAGCGGCTATTGGCAGGTGCTCAGCAGCGCGCAGTACCTGGGTAGCCTGGCGCAGACCTGCGTGCTGGCGATCGTGGTGACGTTCACCGCGTTGTTGATCGGTGGCATCAGTGGGGTGTTCCTCGCGCGCCAGCAGTTTTTCGGGCGTTCGGCGTTGGTGGCCTTGCTCACGTTTCCCCTGGCGTTTCCCGGGGTGGTGGTGGGCTTCCTGGTGATCCTGCTGGCCGGGCGCCAGGGGTTGCTGGCGTCCCTGGGCCTGCAATTGGCCGGTGAGCGCTGGATCTTTGCCTACTCGCTGGCCGGGCTGTTTGTCGGCTACCTGTATTTCTCGATTCCGCGGGTGATCCTCACGGTGATGGCCGCGTGCGAAAGCCTCGACCGCAGCCTGGAAGAAGCCGCGCATTCGCTGGGAGCAGGGCACTGGCGGGTGGTCTGCGACGTGATCGTGCCGGGCCTGGCGCCGGCGTTGGCGTCCTGCGGCGCGATCTGCTTCGCCACGTCCATGGGCGCCTTCGGCACCGCGTTCACCTTGGGCACGCGCCTGAATGTGACCCCGGTGGCGATCTACAACGTGTTCACCAACTACGCCAACTTTGCCGTCGCCGCCGCGTTGTCGGTGGTGCTCGGCGCGGTGACCTGGGCGGTGCTGTTGCTCACGCGACGCCTGGTGAAAAATGCGGGGACGGTCTTGTGAAGCGCTCATCGCTGTTTGTGATGCAACTGCTGTTCACCTTGCTGGTGTGCGCGTTCATGTTGGTGCCGGTGCTGATGTCGTTGCTGGCCGGGTTGACGCGCAATTTCTTCGTCGGCCTGTCCAGTGGCCTGACCTTCGACTGGTTGATCCAGGTCTGGCAGGCCTATTCGCCCACCGTATGGCTGTCCTTGCAATTGGCCCTGGCGTGCGCGGTGTGTGTCTGCGTGATCGGCGTGCCGGCGGCGTATGCGCTGGTGCGCATGAACAACCGCTTCAGCCGTGCCTTCGAAGAACTGATGGTGCTGCCGGTGGCGATGCCGGGGCTGGCCAGTGCGCTGGCGTTGCTGCTCACCTACGGCCAGTTCGGCACGTTTCGCAGCAGCTGGTTGTTCATTCTGGTGGGCCATGTGTTGTTCACCTTGCCGTTCCTGGTACGTCCGGTGATGGCGGTGATGCAACGCCAGCAACTGCCGGTGCTGGAAGAGGCGGCGGCCAGCCTGGGCGCCGGGCCGATCAAGCGCTTTTTCAGTGTGGTGGTGCCCAACTGCCGGGCGGGGATTCTGGCCGGCGTGCTGATGGTGGTGACCTTGTCGTTGGGCGAATTCAACCTGACCTGGATGCTCCACACACCGATGACCAAGACATTGCCCGTGGGCCTGGCCGACAGCTACGCCTCGGCGCGCCTGGAAATCGCCAGCGCCTACACCCTTATCTTTTTGCTGATGATCGTGCCGCTGCTGATTGCGTTGCAGGCCATCAGCGCTCGTTTGTCCCGTGGAGAGCGTCGATGACCGCTATCACTATCCGCCTGCAAGGCTGTCGCAAGGCATTCGCCGACGGCACCGTGGCTGTGCATGACCTGAACCTGACCGTCGAAGGCGGTGAAACCCTGGCGATCCTCGGCCCGTCCGGCTGCGGCAAGACCACCACCTTGCGCCTGATTGCCGGCCTGGAACGCCCGGATGTGGGCCAGGTTTTTTTCGGCACCGACGACGTCACCCGCCTGCCCATCGAGCGTCGCGACGTGGGCATGGTGTTCCAGAACTACGCGCTGTTTCCCAACCTCGATGTGGCCGGCAATATCGTCTACGGCTTGAAGATTCGCGGCATGGCAGCTCTGGAGCGCAACAAGCGCTGCGAGGAACTGCTGGAACTGGTGGGCCTGCAACAGCATGGCAAGCGCAGCATCCACGAATTGTCCGGTGGTCAACGTCAACGGGTGGCCCTGGCCCGTGCCCTGGCGCCGCGCCCTAAAGTGCTGTTGCTGGATGAACCGCTGGCGGCCCTGGATGCGCAATTGCGCGAGCGCCTGCGCAGCGAGCTGAATGAACTGCTGCGCGGCCTCGGTATCACCTCGGTATTTGTCACCCACGACCAGGGCGAAGCCATGGCCCTGGGCGATCGTATCCTGGTGATGGAGCACGGCCGCGTCGCGCAACTGGCCAGCCCACGGGAGATCTACCAAACGCCGGCGAATGCGTTCGTCGCCGGTTTTGTCGGCAACCTGAATGCCTTTGCCGTCACCTCGCGAACAACCCATGGCCTGGAAGTCTGCGGCGGCGAGTTGCCGTGGCAGGCCGCCGACGTGCCCAACACGGTGTACTGCCGCCCCGAACACCTGCGGGTGATGGAGAGCGAAGGGCACTTGCACGGCCATCTAGTGGCGCAGTTTTTCCAGGGCGCCCAAAGCCGCCTGCTGGTGGACGTGGGCGGCCCGCAACCGCTGCTGGTGGACAGCAGCGACAACCACCTGTACGCCGTCGGCGCGCCGATTGCCCTGGCGATTGCGCCGCACATGTTGTTCACCCTGAATGCGTGAGAGTTTGCTTGTGAATCGTCCGTTTCTTGTTGCGCAAATCAGCGACCTGCACCTTAAAGCCGGCCAGCGCCTGACGTATGGGGTGGTGGATACCCTGGGCGCGCTGCGCCGTGCCGTCGACCATTTGAACGCCAGCCACCCACGGCCCGATATTGTGGTGATCAGCGGTGACCTGGTGGACTTCGGCCGCGCCGATGAATACGCCGTGCTGCACCCCGAACTCGCGCGCCTGCACATGCCGTGCTACCTGGTGCCCGGCAACCACGACACACGCGGGCCGTTGCTCGAGGCATTCCGTGATCACGCCTACTTGCCTTTGTCGGCAGAGGGGCCGTTGGACTGGGTGGTGGACGAGCATCCGCTGCGCTTGATCGGCCTGGACTCGACTATCCCGGGTGGGCACGGCGGCCAGCTGCTGGACAGCCAATTGCACTGGTTGGACGCGCAACTGGCACGACGCCCGGACGCGCCGACGTTGCTGATCCTGCACCATCCACCGTTTATCAGCGGCATCGGCCATATGGACCGCGAACCCTTTATTAACGCTGCGGCGCTGGAAGCAGTTGTGTCTCGCCACCCGCAAGTGGAACGCCTGCTGTGCGGGCACCTGCACCGACCGATGCAACGACGCTTTGGCGGCAGCCTGAGTTGTGTGTGCCCCGGTACTTCCCATCAGATTGTGCTGGACCTGCAGGACGCCGCGCCCGCGCATTTCAACCTGGAACCGGCGGGGTATCTGTTGCATCGCTGGGATGCGCAACAGGGCCTGATCAGCCACAACGGCGTGTTCGGGGATTACCCGGGGCCGTACCCGTTTTATGACGCTCATGGATTGATTGACTGAGGTTTACGGAGGTTTCACTTCACTCAACTCGCTAACAACTAAGCAACTGAATAACCGTTAACGCCCCGGCCAACGTCACGTTTGGCCGACGGCATCCTGCTGCCCATTTTTTGCGCCCGGAACCTGGATTCCGCGCCGGAGTTCGTCCTGATGAAAGCCACGTTGAACGTATTAAGTGTATTGACCGGCGGCCTGGGCATTGCCCTGAGCCCCTTGGCGTCCGCTGACTTTTTGAGCGACAGCAAAGCCAACTTGAGCATGCGTAACTTCTACTTCAATAACGACAACCGCGACGGCACGGCGGCACCGTCGAAGACCGAAGAGTGGGGCCAGGCCTTTATCCTCAACTACCAGTCGGGCTTTACCGACGGCACCGTCGGTTTTGGCCTGGACGCCATCGGCATGCTCGGCGTGACCCTCGACAGCAGTGCCGCGCGCCATGTCGGCAGCTCGATGATCCCTACCGAAGACGGCAAGGCCACGGATAACTGGGCCCGTGGTGGCGCGACCGCCAAGGCGCGCTTTGCCAAGACCGAAGCGCGCTACGGCTACCTGCGCCCGAACCTGCCGATCCTGGTGAGCAACGACGGCCGCCTGTTGCCGCAGTCGTTCGAAGGCGGGCAGGTCACCAGCAAGGACATCGACAACCTGACCCTGGTCGGCGGCCAGCTTGAGCACACCACCGGTCGCGGCTCCAGCGACCGCAGCGGTCTGGCAGCGGCGGGCGGTACCCGGGAGAGCAATAAATTCACCTACGCCGGTGCAGACTACCAACTGACCAAGGACCTGATGGTCCAGTACTACTACGCCAACCTCGAAGACTATTACCAGCAACACTTCGCCGGGTTGATCCACGTATTGCCGCTGGGCGAATACGGCTCATTGAAAACCGACCTGCGCTACTTCAAGACCAGCGCCGACGGCAAAAACAGCAGCGCCGCCGGCCGTGCCGAAGGCTACAAGCTGGGCGGCTATACCAAGAACGGTAACGGTGAAATCGACAACAACACCTGGAGCGCCGCGTTCATCTACTCCCTGGGCCCGCACGCGATCACTGCCGGTTACCAGCAAGTCTCGGACGACAGCAACTTCGCCCAACTCAACCAGGGCGGCCTGGTGAACAAAGGCGAGGGCGGTGCCAGCCTGTACCTCTACACCGACCGTACCGTGCAGACCTTCATCCAGGCCGGCGAACGCACCGCCTTTGCCCAGTACGCCTACGACTTCGCGTCGCTGGGTGTACCCGGCCTGAAGGCCTCGGTCATGTACCTCAAGGGCGACCACATCCTCACCACCAGCGGCAACGACGCCAGCGAGTGGGAGCGGGACATCTCGTTGGATTACGTGGTGCAGAGCGGCACATTCAAGAACGTCGGGTTCGGCTGGCGGAACGGCGTGTCACGCAGTGAAGTGGCGCGGGACCAGGACCAGAATCGGGTGTTTGTGAGTTATTCGATTCCGTTGATGTAAGCGCAAGGCAGTAACCGCCCCCGCCACCTGTGGCGAGGGCGCTTGCTCCCGTTCGGTTGCACCGGTGTGCCTGCTGCACCTCGGTGTCTGGTTCTGGGGCGGCGGATCAGCAGGGTGGCAGCGTTTACCTGGCTCAACCGCAGCTGGGGCTGGCGCTGGTGGGGTGTGCGTATTTCATGTTTTACGCGTTTACCTGCACGTGATTGCGCCCTGAGATGAGGGGTTGAAATGGGCGGTTGTACTTCACGCGGAACCGTTGGCGCTCTCGGCACCAACTGTTCATTGTGGCAAAAAGCCGGACAACCACGGAGATCATGATTGTGATGACAGGAATCAATACTCAGCCATTTATACCGCCTTCTTACGCCCAGCCGAATGATGACACTGGCCAGAAACAGCCCGTCGACGCACCGGTTTTATCCAGGAGCAAGCGTGGGGTGGCCCTAAAGACTGCGTTGTGGCCACAGTTTTCGACGGTCAGGATTTCTCTGATGGGGATGACCAAGGAACAGGAAAAATTCACCAAGGACAACATCAACAAATGGGCGCCGTATATCAACCTGAAACTGGAGTTCACCAAAGAGCTCGATGGCGATATCAGAATCAAGGCAGATAATGACGTCAGCGGTGGGTATTCCTATTTCGGCACGGCAGGCAAACAAACCGTGGGCGCTGGTGAGCCTACGATGGAAATCGGCTTCAAGGGCGGGTTTAATGAATTCAACGCTGGCACGGTATTACATGAGTTCGGCCATGCATTGGGTTTAGTCCATGAGCATCAGCACCCGGACAATACACTCGACCTGGATTTTGACCGGATTCGCACAATTTACGCAGCGACAAATCAGCCTGGCTCGGTTGATGAAAACTTTGCCCCATTCGATTCGCGGGATGTTGTCAGCTCCGCCTATGATCAAGCCTCCATCATGCACTACAGCATTCCAGAGACCTATCTAAACAGCGGGCATCGTGTCGAGGAGGGGAATGAGTTGTCAGAAGGCGACAAGCAATTTGCGCGCGAGCTCTATCCCATCCCCCGGCCTCCGGTACCGCCTCGTTGGTGGAACCTTTACAACGGACACGTCCCTTCTTCGCGAGCCTGAGCTGATCCCCATTCAGACATCACCCAATGCGCCACTGTGAAAAGGGCGGGGTTGCACCTGATGATCATGAATTAAATTTGTGTTCGTATAAAATAAAATGAGTTTGTCTCACTATGATTGATTGCCGACAATGGCTCCCATCTCAACAGATTGGAGTTTTTTGTCATGGCAGTCGCTCATTCCCTCGGATTTCCGCGCATTGGACGCGATCGTGAACTGAAAAAAGCGCAGGAAGCGTTCTGGAAGGGCGAGTTGGACGAAGCCGGCCTGCGTGCCGTCGGCCGCGAACTGCGCAAGGCCCATTGGGACCTGCAAAAGCAGGCCGGTATCGAGTTGCTGCCCGCCGGTGATTTTGCCTGGTACGACCAGGTGTTGACCCACTCGCTGATGTTCGGTGTGATCCCCGAGCGTTTCCGTCCAGCTGACGGCAACGCCACCCTGCACACGTTGTTCGGCATGGCCCGTGGCGTCAGCGACAGCTGCTGCGGCGGTGCCCATGCCCAGGAAATGACCAAGTGGTTCGATACCAACTACCACTACCTGGTGCCTGAATTCAGCGCCGACCAGCAATTTCACCTGGGTTGGGAGCAGTTGTTCGAAGAGGTGCAGGAAGCCCTCGACCTGGGCCACACCGTCAAGCCGGTGGTGATCGGCCCACTGACCTACCTGTGGCTGGGCAAGGCCAAGGGCGGTGACTTCGACAAGCTCGACCTGCTTGAGCGTCTGCTGCCGTTGTACGGCCAGATCTTCCAGCGCCTGGCCGACCTCGGCGTGGAATGGGTGCAGATCGACGAGCCGATCCTGGTCCTCGACCTGCCGCAGGAATGGAAGAACGCGTTCGAGCGTGCCTACAACCTGATCCAGCGTGACCCGCTGAAAAAGCTGGTGGCGACCTACTTCGGCGGCCTGGAAGAGAACCTCGGCCTTGCCGCGAACCTGCCAGTGGATGGCCTGCACATCGACCTGGTGCGCGCGCCGGAGCAGTACCCGACCATTCTCGACCGCCTGCCGGCTTATAAAGTGCTGTCCCTGGGCGTGGTCAACGGCCGTAACGTCTGGCGTTGCGACCTGGAAAACGCCCTGGCCACCTTGCAGCACGCCCATGAAAAACTCGGTGATCGCCTGTGGGTGGCGCCATCCTGCTCGCTGTTGCACAGCCCGGTGGACCTGGGC
Organism: Pseudomonas sp. GW821-FHT09D08; assembly: GCF_059416305.1. NCBI lineage: Bacteria > Pseudomonadati > Pseudomonadota > Gammaproteobacteria > Pseudomonadales > Pseudomonadaceae > Pseudomonas > Pseudomonas sp. GW821-FHT09D08. The sequence goes on along the minus strand of NZ_JBWKOX010000001.1, from coordinate 627,984 downwards.
CGTGAAGACCAGTTGGATGCCGAGCTGAAAAGCTGGCTGGCGTTCGCTGTGCAGAAGTGCGCCGAAGTGGCGGTGCTGGCGCAAGCCGTCAACCAGCCTGAAGCGCCCAACGTCCTCGCTGCCCTGGCCGAAAGCCGCGCGGTGCAGGCGGCCCGCGCGGCCTCGCCGCGTATCCACAAGCCTGCGGTACAGGCGCGGGTGGCGGCGATTACCCGCCAGGACAGCCAGCGCCAGTCGCCGTTTACCCAGCGTATCGAGAAACAACGTGCGGGCCTGAACCTGCCGCTGTTCCCGACCACCACCATCGGTTCGTTCCCGCAGACCGCGTCGATCCGCCTGGCGCGCCAGTCGTACAAGGCTGGAAAGTTGAGCGAAGCCGAATACGTCGAAGCCATGCACAGTGAGATTCGTCACGCCGTCGAGGTGCAGGAAAACCTCGGCCTGGACGTGCTGGTGCACGGTGAAGCCGAGCGCAACGACATGGTCGAGTACTTCGCCGAGCAGTTGGACGGCTACGTGTTCACCCGCTTCGGCTGGGTGCAGAGCTACGGTTCGCGTTGCGTGAAACCGGCGGTGATCTTCGGCGACCTGAGCCGCCCGAAGGCGATGACGGTGGAGTGGATCCGCTACGCCCAGGGCCTGACCCGCAAGGTGATGAAGGGCATGCTGACGGGCCCTGTGACCATGCTGATGTGGTCGTTCCCCCGCGAAGACGTGAGCCGCGAAGTGCAGGCCCGCCAACTGGCCCTGGCGATTCGCGACGAAGTGGTCGACCTGGAAGCCGCCGGCATCCAGATCGTGCAGATCGACGAAGCCGCGTTCCGCGAAGGCTTGCCGTTGCGCCAGGCGCACTGGCAGCACTACCTGGACTGGGCCACCGAAGTGTTCCGCCTGTGCGCATCGGGTGTGCGCGATGAAACCCAGATCCACACGCACATGTGCTACAGCGAATTCAACGATGTGATCGAGTCCATCGCCGCCATGGATGCCGACGTGATCACCATCGAGACCTCGCGCTCGGACATGGAGTTGCTGGACGCGTTCGAAGCCTTCGCCTACCCCAACGACATCGGCCCGGGCGTCTACGACATCCACTCGCCACGGGTGCCGGATGCCTCCGAAATGGCCAACCTTCTGCGCAAGGCTGCAAAGCGGATTCCTGCCCAGCGCCTGTGGGTGAACCCGGATTGCGGGTTGAAGACGCGGGGGTGGCCGGAGACGGAGGCGGCGTTGATTCATATGGTCACCGCGGCTCGCCAGCTACGCGCTGAGTTGGCTTGATATCGTAAAAAATGTGGGAGGGGCGTTCTATCTCTTAACTGACTGACATTAGGGCAAGCCCCCTCTCACATGGTTGACCCCGTTGTGTCAGTGCTTGCCGGGCATGTCGATGCCCAGTTGGTTGACTCGGCGGTACAGGGTGGCTCGGGAAATCCCCAGCGCCTGCGCCGTCGGCAACGGCTTCCAGCGATGCCGGATCAAGGCATCCAGCACCACCTGCCGTTCCGGGCTGACGCTGTGTTCGGCCAGCGTCTCGACCTGCTCCCCACGCACTTCCACCGGCAAGTCTGCCAGCTGGATGGTGCCGCCTTCACACACCGCACAGGCATACGCCAGCACATGGTGCAGCTGGCGCACATTGCCCGGCCAGGCATAGCCCAGCAGGCATTCCAGCGCGGCCTGGCCGATGCCCACCGAGACGCCGCTGCCGCGCGCTTGCTGCTCCACCAGCCGGTTGATCAATGCCAGTTTGTCACTGCGCTCGCGCAGCGGCGGCAGGCAGAAGCGTGCGCAGCCGAGGCGGAAGTACAGGTCTTCGCGAAAGCGCCCGTCGCTGACCAGCACGGCCAGGTCGCGGTGGCTGGCGCAGATCACCTGGATGTCCACCGTGCGGGTCTTGGCCCCCCCCAGGGGCGCGACTTCACCCTCGGCCATCACCCGCAGCAGGCGCGTCTGCAACGCCAGCGGCATATCGCCGATTTCATCGAGGAACAAGGTGCCGCCATCGGCCTGCACCAACAGCCCCGGCATGCCTTTGCTGGAGGCCCCGGTAAAGGCGCCGGCCACGTAGCCGAACAGCTCGCTTTCAATCAGGTTCTCGGGGATCGCCGCGCAGTTCACCGCGACAAAGGGCCCCGCACGCCGGGCGCTGCGTTCGTGCAGTTGGCGGGCGAAAACTTCCTTGCCGGCGCCGGTTTCCCCCTGCACCAGCACCGGCAGGTTGCGGTCCTTCACGCGCACGGCCAGGCGCAGGTGTTCTTCCACCCGTGGGTCGACCTGGGTGTGCGCAACGGGCCGTGCCGGTCTGCGGCGCGGCGCGTTGACCCGCACGTGCAGCACGCCAGGCTCGCCCAGCCATTGCAGGTGTTGGGTCGATTGATCGGTGGCCGCGCGCAATGCATCCAGATCGAACACCTCGCCGATATGCGCCGGCACCTGGCCGAAACGCCGGCGCAATGCCTGGCGCGCCTTGCTGTTCAGGGCGTGCAGGCGCCCGTCCTGATCCCAGGCCAGCAGCAGGTCGGGCTGGCTGTCCACATAGCCCGGTGTGCTGTGGGCCTGGAGCACCCAATGCTCGCGGGCGCTGTGCATGAAGAAGGCGTTTTCGATGGCCTGGGCACTCTGGGCCACCATCTGCCGCACCAGGTGCTGGCTGCGCCGGTCATCCGGGGATTTGAGCGCCGAGGCATCCATCACCCCCAGCAGGTTGCCCTGGGGGTCGAAGATCGGCGCGGCGGAGCAGGTCAAACTGATGAAGGCGGCGCGGAAGTGGTCGCGCTTGTGCACGGTCACTGCGGCTTTGCTGGTCAGCACCGTGGCCACGCCGCAGGTGCCTTCCTCGGCTTCCGACCAGCAGGTGCCGAGGTACAGGCCGGCTTTGCGGCAGTCGCTGCGAATGGTGCTGTCGACGCGGTGGTCGATGGTTTGGCCCTGGGCGTCGGTGAGCATCACGCAGTAGTCGGCGTGGCGCACCCGGTGGTGCAGTTGCCCGACTTCTTCGCCGGCGATGCGCATGAACAGCTCGGCGCGTTCGCGGCATTCCTTGAGCAAGGGTTCGGTAAGGATACGGGGCCCCTGCAGCGAGCCGGGGTCGAGGTGGTGTTGTTCCATGGAGCGCCGCCAGGAATCGAAAATCAGCGACGGCACCGGCGCCTGGGGCAGGCGATCGGCATTGCGGACCACGCGACTGACGCAGTCGACGTGCTCCCTGGAGTTCGCGGCGAGCATAAGGCCTCCGGTTCTCGATCTTTGTTGTTATGCCCGCCATTAAGCGCCCGTGGGCGCGAGGGGACAAGGGCGACCTGACCAACAGCCCCGCGTGAGACGCGGCGTCTCATTTCGGCCGAGACGCCGCCTGCACAGTGCAATGCGCCGTCTCATTCTGCACAGGCATACCGTCCCGGCACAACCGCACGGCACTGCTCTGGATCAAGGCTTTGCCAGGTTTCATCGCACCTTGGCACAGGCTGTGCTGAACCACTTGCAGCTGGCCGCAGCCAGCCTTTTGTGTGTCGAGACAACCTGGAGAACAACAAGATGTCCACCCACCTGTCCACCGATCAATTGCTGCATGCCTACACCGTGATGCGCACCATCCGTGATTTCGAAGAGCGCCTGCATGTGGAATTCGCTACCGGCGAGATCCCCGGTTTCGTGCACCTGTATGCCGGCCAGGAAGCCAGCGCAGCCGGGGTCATGGCCCACCTCAACGATGAAGATTGCATCGCCTCCAACCACCGTGGTCATGGCCATTGCATCGCCAAGGGCGTGGATGTGTTCGGCATGATGGCCGAGATCTACGGCAAGAAAACCGGCGTGTGCGGCGGCAAGGGCGGTTCCATGCACATCGCCGACCAGGAGAAGGGCATGCTCGGCGCCAACGGCATTGTCGGGGCCGGTGCGCCGTTGGCAGCAGGCGCCGCGCTGGCCTCCAAGCTCAAGGGCAGCCAGGGCGTGGCGGTCGCATTTTTCGGCGACGGCGGCTCCAACGAGGGCGCGGTGTTCGAGGCGATGAACCTGGCGTCGATCATGAAACTGCCGTGCCTGTTCGTGGCCGAGAACAACGGCTATGCCGAGGCCACCGGTTCCGGCTGGTCGGTGGCGTGCAAGGACATTGCCGAGCGGGCGGTGGGCTTCGGCATGCCGGGGGTGATTGTCGATGGCAATGACTTCTTTGCCGTGCACGCGGCGTTGGGCGTGGCGGTGGAGCGCGCGCGCCAGGGCGACGGGCCGACCTTGGTGGAAGTAAAGCTGAGTCGCTTCTACGGCCACTTCGAAGGCGATGCACAAACCTATCGTGGCCCGGACGAGGTGAAGAACCTGCGCGAATCCCACGACTGCCTCGCACTGTTTCGCCAGCGCTGCAATGCCGAAGGCTGGCTTGACGCGGCCCAATTCGAACGTATCGACGGCGAGGTCGCACAGTTGATCGACGACGCCGTGCGCCTGGCCAAGTCCGATCCCAAGCCTCAGGCCGCCGACCTGCTCAGTGATGTCTACGTCGCCTACCGCTAATAACTACAAGACTCGGAGAGAATTTCATGGCTCGCAAAATCAGCTATCAGCAGGCAATCAACGAAGCCCTGGCCCAGGAAATGCGCCGCGACCAGAGCGTGTTCATTATCGGCCAGGACGTCTCCGGCGGCACCGGCTCCCCCGGCGAGCAGGACGCCTGGGGCGGTGTGCTGGGCGTGACCAAGGGCCTCTACCCGGAGTTTCCGGACCGGGTACTCGATGCGCCGTTGTCCGAAGTCGGCTACGTCGGCATGGCCGTCGGCGCCGCCACCCGTGGCATGCGCCCGGTGTGCGAGTTGATGTTCGTCGACTTTATCGGCTGCTGCCTCGACCAGTTGCTCAACCAGGCCGCCAAGTTTCGCTACATGTTCGGCGGCAAGACCACCACGCCGCTGGTGGTGCGCGCCATGTACGGTGCCGGCCTGCGTGCCGCCGCCCAGCATTCGCAGATGCTCACCTCGATGTGGACGCACATTCCCGGGCTCAAGGTGGTATGCCCGGCCACGCCCTATGACGCCAAGGGCATGCTGATCCAGGCGATCCGCGACAACGATCCGGTGATCTTCCTTGAACACAAGATGCTCTACAGCTTGCAAGGCGAGGTGCCGGAAGAGCTGTACACCGTGCCGTTCGGCGAAGCCAACTTTGTGCGCGAAGGCCGCGACGTGACCCTGGTGACCTACGGGCGCATGGTGCATATCGCCCTGGAAGCCGCTGCCAACCTGGTACGCCAGGGCATCGACTGCGAAGTGCTGGACCTGCGCACCACCAGCCCGCTGGACGAAGACAGCATCCTCGAGAGCGTGGAGAAAACCGGGCGCCTGGTGGTGATCGATGAGTCCAACCCGCGCTGTTCCATCGCCACCGACATCAGTGCGTTGGTGGCCCAGCAGGGCTTCTCGTTCCTGCGCGCGCCGATCGAGATGGTCACCGCGCCGCACACGCCGGTGCCGTTTTCCGATGCGCTGGAAGACCTGTACATCCCCAACGCCGCGAAGATCGAGGCCGCGGTGCTGAAGATCGCCGACAAGAGGAACGCCGCATGATCCATACCTTGACCATGCCCAAGTGGGGGCTGTCGATGACCGAAGGCCGCATCGACGTCTGGCTCAAGCAGCCTGGCGACCGGGTGGAGAAGGGCGAAGAAGTGCTGGACGTCGAGACCGACAAGATCTCCAGCAGCGTCGAGGCGCCGTTCAGCGGTGTGTTGCGCCGCGTGCTGGCGCTGAGCGACGAGACCTTGCCGGTGGGCGCGCTGCTGGGGGTCGTGGTGGAAGGTGAGGCCAGCGAGGCGGAGATCGATGCGGTGATCGAAAGCTTCAACGCCGGGTTCGTCTCAAGCAGCGCCGAAGCCGAAGCCACCGGGCCGAGTGCGCAGAAGGTCGAGGTGGGCGGGCGTTTGCTGCGTTATCTCGACCTGGGCGAGGGCGGTACGCCGCTGGTGCTGGTGCATGGCTTTGGCGGCGACTTGAACAACTGGCTGTTCAACCAACCGGCCCTGGCCGCCGAGCGCCGGGTGATCGCCCTGGATTTGCCGGGACATGGCGAGTCGGGCAAGCATCTGCAAACCGGTGACGCCGAAGAGCTGAGCCAGGCGGTGCTGACCTTGCTCGATCACCTCAAGCTCGAACGCGTGCACCTGGCCGGGCACTCCATGGGCGGCTTGGTCAGCCTGACGCTTGCCGGCCAGGCACCGGCGCGCATTGCCTCGCTGACCCTGATCGCCAGCGCCGGGCTGGGGGCGGACATCAACGGCGATTACCTGCAAGGTTTCACCGAAGCCAATAACCGCAACGCGCTCAAGCCGCAACTGGTGCAACTGTTCAGCGACCCGGCGCTGGTGACGCGGCAGATGCTGGAGGACATGCTCAAGTTCAAGCGATTGGAAGGGGTGGATCAGGCGATGAGGCAACTCAATGCCCAACTGTTCGAGGGTGGGCGCCAGCGCCTGGATTTGCGCAACGTGGTGGGGCGGCAACCGAGCCTGGTGATCTGGGGCAGTGACGATGCAATCATCCCGGCCGACCATGCCCAGGGGTTGGAGGCCCAGGTGGAGATTCTGCCGGGGCAGGGGCATATGGTGCAGTTGGAAGCGGCGGAGCGGGTTAACCAACTCATGGCAGCCTTCCTCAAATCTCAGCCTTGAAATGCAATCCAATGTGGGAGGGGGCAAGCCTCTCCCACATTTTCAGATGCATTCAAAGTGAGTGCTTTAGGGTTTCGCTCGGCAGCTCTTTGAACAACGCGCGGTAGCTGTTGGAGAACCGCCCCAAATGCCAGAACGACCAGTTCATCGCCACCTCGGCCACGGTCGTTCCGGCACCGCTCAACAATTCCCGCCGTGCCCCGTTCAACCGGCGCAGGCGCAACCACTGCGCCGGGCTCATCCCGGTGTAGGTCTTGAACCCTTGCTGCAACTGGCGCAGCGGCACGCCAGCAATCCGCGCCAGTTCCAACAGGTTGACGGTTTCGTCCGGCGTATCCGCCGCCCACTCGCCTATGCGCGCCATCAAGCGGCGTTCTTCACTGCGCTTTTGCAATGAGCTGCGATCCAGGCACACGCAGGCGTTGTCGAGGATGAACAGGCAGTCGTCGAGCAACTGTCGGGTGAGGGACACCGGGTCGATGTCCGTGGACAAGCGCGTCAGGGTGCCACTGAGCCAACGGCTGAACAGCGCGTTCTGCTGGCAGGCCAGCGGCGCCATGAACAGGCCTTCCAGCGTCTCCACATCCAGGCCGTGGCGCTGCACGAATTGCGGGCCGAACACCACCGCCACTTCGCGGTAGTTTTCCGGGGTGATCCAGGTGTTGCGGCTTTCGCCATTGAGCAGATACAGCGCGTTGTCGCTGCCATCGAAACAGAACGCCAGCGCGCCCGGCGGTGCGTTGAAGTGCTGCTCCACACGGGTGTTCATGCTCTCTTCGTACACCTGCACACCGTGCAGGTCGAGGTAGCGGACGCGCCCGGCAAAATGCCCCGGGGACATCTGCTGGTACTGCTGCACCCAGCCGGGTGTCGCACGGCATTGGGTGGCTACATCAGCGGTGGTGAAGGCCTGTACGCGCAAAGCGGTTGCCTGGGTCATGGGTGATCCGTACGCACTCTATTGGTGCGTTGTGCTGCGTGCAAAGTGGATAGATGGCCTGTGAAGGCTGGCCCAAGATAGACCTCAATGCGCCGCGAGTACAAGGCGGCGCAGCACCTACCCCATGACGAGGTCCTTATGAACGCCCCCTTCGATCAGCTGCACACCTGGCTGAAAGAACACAAGATTACCGAAGTCGAATGCGTGATCAGTGATTTGACTGGCATCGCACGCGGCAAGATTGCGCCCACCAACAAGTTCCTGCATGAGCGAGGCATGCGCCTGCCGGAAAGTGTGTTGCTGCAAACGGTAACCGGGGACTTTGTCGACGACGAGATCTACTACGACCTGCTGGACCCGGCCGACATCGACATGATTTGCCGCCCGGTATCCAACGCGACCTACGTGGTGCCGTGGGCCATCGAGCCCACCGCGATTGTGATCCACGACACCTTCGACAAGCATGGCAACCCCATCGAACTGTCGCCGCGCAATGTGCTGAAGAAAGTCCTGCAGCTTTACACCGACCGGGGCTGGCAGCCGATTGTCGCGCCGGAAATGGAGTTCTACCTGACCCAGCGCTGCGAAGACCCGGACCTGCCGCTGAAAACCCCTATCGGCCGTTCCGGCCGTGCCGAAACCGGGCGCCAGTCGTTCTCCATCGATGCGGCCAACGAGTTCGACCCGCTGTTCGAAGACGTCTACGACTGGTGCGAAGCCCAGGGCCTGGACCTCGATACGCTGATCCATGAAGACGGCCCGGCGCAGATGGAAATCAACTTTCGCCACGGCGATGCCCTCGACCTGGCCGACCAGATCACAGTGTTCAAGCGCACCCTGCGCGAAGCCGCGCTCAAGCACAATGTGGCCGCCACCTTCATGGCCAAGCCGGTGGCCGACGAGCCGGGCAGCGCCATGCACCTGCACCAGAGCGTGGTGGAGATCGCCACGGGCAAACCGGTTTTTGTCGACGCCGACGGCAACATGAGCCCGCTGTTCCTGCACCATATCGGCGGCCTGCAGAAGTACATCCCCAAGTTGTTGCCGATGTTCGCGCCCAACGTGAATTCGTTCCGCCGCTTCCTGCCGGACACCTCGGCGCCGGTCAATGTGGAGTGGGGCGAAGAAAACCGCACGGTCGGCCTGCGCGTGCCCACCTCGAGCCCGGATGCGATGCGCGTGGAAAACCGCCTGCCGGGCGCCGATGCCAATCCCTACCTGGCCATTGCCGCCAGCCTGCTGTGTGGCTACCTGGGGATGATCGAACAGATCGAACCCAGCGCCCCGGTAGAAGGCCGCGCCTATGAGCGCCGTAACCTGCGCCTGCCGTTTACCCTCGAAGACGCCCTGGCGCGGATGGAGGACTGCGACACGGTCAAGCAGTACCTGGGCGACAAGTTCGTGCGCGGCTACGTCGCGGTCAAGCGCGCCGAGCACGAGAATTTCAAGCGGGTGATCAGTTCCTGGGAGCGTGAGTTCCTGCTGTTGAGCGTTTAAAAAACACAAAAGGGGTGTCGATATGCGTCTTGTGAACAAGCTTCTTCCGCTGGCCCTGGTGGCCGCGTTCAGCGGTGCCGGCCAAGCCGCGCCGACGGTGAGCGTCTACAACTGGACCGACTACATCGGCGAGACCACCCTGGCGGATTTCCAGGCCAAAACCGGGATCAAGGTGATCTACGACGTGTTCGATTCCAACGAAACCCTGGAGGGCAAGTTGCTCGCCGGTCGCACCGGCTATGACGTGGTGGTGCCGTCGAACCACTTCCTGGCGCGCCAGGTAAAGGCCGGCGCGTTCCTCAAGCTCGACCGTTCGCAGTTACCCAACTTCAAGAACCTCGACCCCAAGCTGCTCAAGCTGCTGGAGAAAAACGACCCGGGCAATGCGCACTCGGTGCCGTACCTGTGGGGCACTAACGGCATCGGCTACAACGTCGACAAGGTCAAGCAGGTGTTAGGTATCGACCATATCGACTCATGGGCGGTGCTGTTCGAACCGGAGAATCTCAAGAAACTCAACCAGTGCGGCGTGGCCTTCCTCGACTCGGCGGATGAGCTGTTCCCGGCGATCCTCAACTACATGGGCAAGGACCCGCGCAGTGAGAACCCCGAGGACTACCAGCAGGCCGAGGCCAAGCTGTTGACGCTGCGGCCGTACATCACCTACTTCCATTCCTCCAAGTACATTTCGGACCTGGCCAACGGCGATATCTGCGTGGCGTTCGGCTATTCCGGCGATGTATTCCAGGCGGCCAACCGCGCCAAGGAAGCCAGGAACGGCGTGAATATCGCCTACTCGATTCCCAAGGAAGGCTCCAACCTGTGGTTCGACCTGCTGGCGATTCCGGCCGATGCGAGTCACCCAAAAGAAGCCCATGCCTTCATTAACTACCTGCTCGACCCTGAAGTGATCGCCAAGGTCAGCGCCTCGGTCGGTTACGCCAATGCCAACCCGGCGGCGAAGGCGTTCATGGCCCCGGAACTGGTGAACAACCCCGAGGTGTACCCGTCCCAGGCCGTGCTCGACAAACTCTATATTTCCACCACGCCGACCCCGGCGACCATGCGCCTGATGACGCGCGCCTGGAGCAAAGTGAAGACCAACAAATGACCCCATCCAGCGACCACGCCCGTTCCTACTACCTTGCCTCGGCGAATGCCATGCCGGAGCGCCCGGCACTGGGCGCCGACCTGAGCGCCGATGTGTGTGTGATCGGCGCTGGTTTTACCGGGGTCAACACCGCTATCGAACTGGCCCAACGCGGGCTCTCGGTGATCCTGCTGGAGGCCCGGCGTATCGGCTGGGGCGCCAGCGGGCGCAACGGCGGGCAGTTGATTCGCGGGATTGGCCACGATGTGTCGGGGTTCGCCAAGTACCTGGGCGAGGAGGGCGTGCGTTACCTGGAACGGGCCGGGATCGAGTCGGTGGCCCTGGTGGGCGAGCGCATCCGCGAGCATGGGATCCACTGCGATTTGCGCTGGGGATTTGCCGAGCTGGCCAACACCCCGGCGCAGTTCGCTGCGTTCAAGGGCGAGCAGGACAGCCTGGCGCGCCTGGGTTATGTGCATGAAACCCGCCTGGTGGGCCCGCAGGACATCCGCGACGTGGTGGATTCGACGCAGTATGCCGGCGCCTTGGTGGACATGGGCTCCGGGCACCTGCACCCGCTGAACCTGGTGCTCGGCGAGGCGCAGGTGGCCGAGTCCCTTGGGGTGCGGATCTTTGAGCACACCGACGTGCTGGAACTGATCCACGGCGACACGGTGCAGGTGCGTTGCGCTGGCGGCACGGTACGCGCGGCCAGCCTGGTATTGGCCTGCAATGCGCACCTGGAGGAACTGGAACCGCGCCTGAGCGGCAAGGTGCTGCCGGCGGGCAGCTACATCATCGCCACCGAGTCGCTGTCGGTTGCACAGGCCAATCAGTTGATCCCGCAGAACCTGGCGCTGTGCGACCAGAAAGTCGGCCTGGATTACTACCGGTTGTCCGCCGACCGTCGCCTGTTGTTCGGCGGCGCCTGCCATTACTCGGGGCGCGATCCCAAAGACATCGCGGCCTATATGCAGCCCAAGATGCTCAAGGTGTTCCCGCAACTGGCCGACACCGCCATCGCGTTCCAGTGGGGCGGCAGGATCGGCATCACCGCCAACCGTTTCCCCCAGGTCGGGCGGCTCAAGCAATACCCGAACGTGTTCTACGCCCAAGGCTATTCCGGGCATGGGCTCAACGTGACCCACTGGTGCGCGCGGCTGTTGGCCGAAGGCATACACGCGGGCCACAGCCATGGCCTGGATGTGTTCAGCCAGGTGCCGCACATGACCTTTCCCGGCGGCAAGGCGTTGCGCTCGCCGCTGCTGGCGTTGGGAATGGCGTGGCATCGCTTGCGGGAATTGATGCATTGAAGCCCGGGGCATGGCAGGCTGTGCACGACGTTTTACTACGACTTTTGGAGATTTAGCGTGCCAACAGCATCTGCAGTGATTGAAATCCCGGTATCGGCCGAGACGGTCTGGCACTTGGTGGGTGGCTTCAACAGCCTGCCGGACTGGCTTCCGTTTATCGCCAAGAGCGAGCCCGGTGAAGGTGGCCGCGTGCGCCATCTGACGACCGCCGACGGCGGTGTGATCGTCGAGCGTTTGCAGACCTTCGATAACGTCGGGCGTACTTACAGCTACACCATTGAAGAGTCGCCGTTTCCGGTGAGTGCTTACCTGGCGACGTTGCAGGTTGAGGCGCTGACGGAGTCGTCGGCGAAGGTGACGTGGTCCGGTGTGTTTACCCCGGCGGCGGGTACTACGGAGGCGGCGGTGGAAGAGCTGTTTGCCGGCGTGTACAGCGGCGGGCTTGAGGCGCTGCGGGCCAACTTCCCGACCTGATTCGATCTACCCGGCAATGCAAGGTATCTACACAACTTTCAGCGACTGGCGAGTTCCCCTGTGGCGAGCGGGCTTGCCCTAATGCCCGTCAGTTAAGGCTTTTTGTAGGAGCGAGCTTGCTCGCGAAAAACTCACAGGCGCCGCGTTTATTCAGGAGGCACGCGTTATCGTTGACGTTTTTCGCGAGCAAGCTCGCTCCTACAGGAGGCGATGTACGCTTACTGACTGGCATTTGGGCAAGCCCCCTCCCACAGTTTGACCTCACTGGCTTATGGATCAGGCTTCGGGCATCAGTTGCTGGCGGCACTCCAGCACCAGGCGCGCGCCGCCTTGCTCGCTGGTGCCCACTTCCAGCTTGAACCCATGCAAGTTGATGATTGCGGCCACAATCGACAGGCCCAACCCAAACCCGCCTTGCTGGTCGCCTTCATCCACCCGATAAAAGCGTTGGAACACCGCATCGCGTTCCGCCGCCGGTATGCCGGGCCCGGAGTCGTGCACTTCGATGCGCGTGCTGCCGGCATCGTTGAGCCCCCGCAGGATCACTGCGCCGCCCGCTGGGGAGAACTTGATGGAGTTGCTCAGCAGGTTGGCCAGGGCTTCGAACAACAGGGCGCGGTCGCCGGTGATCCATGGCAGGGACTCGGGGACTTCGAGTCGCAACTGCAATTCGCCTTCCTCGGCCAGGGGCAGGTAGAAGTCATGTAACTCGCGCAGCAGCGGCAGCGGGTCCATCACCAGGAAACCGGAACGGCGCTGGTGGTCTTCCAGCTCGGAGATACGCAGCAGCCCGCGAAAGCGCGCCATCAGGGTGTCGGTCTCGGCGATGGCATCGTCCAGTTTCACCGCGTAGCCGGAGTCCTGCTCGGCCTCCTGGCGGATGCGGTAGAGCTGCGCGCGCAGGCGGGTCAATGGGGTGCGCAGGTCGTGGGCGATGTTGTCGCACACGCCCTTGACCTCGTTCATCAGTTTCTCGATGCGGTCGAGCATGGCGTTGACGATGGCCGCGAGCATGTCCAGTTCGTCACGCCGGTTGGACAGCGGCAAGCGGTGGGTGAGGTCGCCGGCGACGATGGCTTCGGCGCTGGCCTGGATCCCGCGGATCCGGCGCAGCGGGCGGCGGCGCAACAGATGCCAGCCGGCGGCGCCGGGGATAATGGTCAGGGACAGCGCCCACAGCAGGGCATGCCAGATGATCCGTGTCACACCGAACAGCGAGCCATTGGCGCGCACCAGTACCAGCCAGCGGCCGTCGTCGGTATGGGTGGCGACGGCGTCGCAGCTGTCCTTGGGCAGTTTGGGGTCGTCGGAGTCGACGCAATTGGCCAGGGTGTGGATCTTGCCGTCCAGCGGCAGGTCGGAGGGAATCGCGCGGATCGGCCCGCTCAAGGGGCGGAACTGCTCATCGAACAGGCCGTAGGCGTCCACGCCCTTCATGTCGAAGGTCATGCTGGTGGTCAACGCTTCCACCAGTTCTTCGCCGTCGAAGCGCTGGAACAGGTGCTGGCGTTGCATCAGCGAATGGCGCGACAGGTCACTCAGGTAACCCGAGACCTCGTAATACAGCACCCCCATGAGGATGCAGCTCCAGGCCACGAACAACGAACTGTAGAGCGCCAGCAAGCGGCTGCTGGATGAACGCCAGCCCTTAGAGGGGTTCAGCAATGACATAACCGGAACCTCGTACCGTGCGGATCAGCGGCGGGAGGCCCGGTGGATCGATTTTCTTGCGCAGGCGGCCGATGTGCACGTCGATCAGGTTGGTGCCCGGGTCGAAGTGATAACCCCAGACTTCCTCGAAGATCATCATCCGCGACAGGATCTGGCCGGTGTTGCGCATCAGGAATTCCAGCAGTTTGTATTCGGTGGGCAGCAGGCTCAGGGGCTGGTCGGCGCGGCTGGCTTCGCGGCTGATCAGGTTCAGTTCCAGGTCGGCCACGCGCAGGGCGGTTTCGAATTCCTTGACCGTGCTTTTGCGGCGCAGCAGCACTTCGACACGAGCGGCCATTTCGTCCGAGGCGAAAGGCTTGGTCAGGTAGTCATCACCGCCGGCGCGCAGGCCACGCACGCGCTCGTCGACGTCGGAGAGGGCACTGATCATCAGGATCGGCGTCGATACGCCGATGGTGCGCAGGGTGGTGACGATGGCCAGGCCATCGAGTTCCGGCAGCATGCGGTCGAGGGTGATCAGATCGTAATCACCACTCACGGCGCGGACCAGGCCTTCGCGGCCGTTGTCCACCCAATCTACGTCCAGTCCATGGCTACTCAGCTCGGCGACGATCTCGCGGGCCGTTACGGCGTCATCCTCGATGGTCAAAATGCGGGTCATAGGATTACCTGGTGAGCGATTCACACTAGAAGTGGGGGCATTTTGCCAAGAAATGGCTGAACGCTTCCTAAATAAAACTTCATGTTGGCAAAACTGACACAACTTTCATGGCGGGTACCGGCCGGGGAGCAATCTCCTTCCACAGGGAATGCATTACGCCCGCCTGCAACAGCCATTTCTTGCAAGTTGCATGGTTCAGGCAAGTTCAATTTACTTAACCTGTTGAAATGCAACGGATTTAATTTTCAGCGCGACTGGCATGCTGCCTGCACTGTCTCTTTTGAGACTTGTAACACTATTTTTCCTGCCGGGAGCAAAACAACAATGATCACATCGTCATCCACGCTGCAAGAGTCGAGCGCGCGCTCCGGGGTTTCCTGGGGGGCTATCTTTGCCGGGGCCGCTGCGGCGGCTGCGTTATCCCTGATTCTGGTATTGCTGGGCTTCGGCCTGGGTTTCTCGGCGGTGTCGCCGTGGGCCGACAGCGGCATCAGCGCCAAGGGGCTTGGCATTTCCACGATTGTCTGGCTGGCCTTTACCCAGATCGTTGCCTCGGGCCTGGGCGGTTATATCGCCGGCCGGTTGCGGGTGAAGTGGGCCAATATGCATGGCGATGAGGTGTACTTTCGCGACACCGCCCATGGTTTCCTGGCCTGGGCAGTCGCCACGCTGATCACTGCCGTGCTGGTGGTCGGTTCGGTCAGCAGTGTCGTCACCGGCGGCGTGAAAGCCGGTGCCAGCGTGGCAGCCGGTGCGGTCAGCGGTATCACCCAGGCCGCAGGCAGCGCAGCCAAAGGCGTCAACGGCGGCGATTTTGACTACTACGTCGACAGCCTGTTTCGTGACGATCGCCCGGTTGCCGTCAGTGATGACGCTGCCCATGGCGTGGTTGCGCGCATTTTCACCCGTACCCTGAGCAATGACGGCCAACTCGCCCCTGAAGACCGTGCCTACCTGGCCCAGTTGATCAGCCAGCGCACCAACCTCAGCCAGGCCGATGCCGAAGCGCGTATCGACAAAGTCTACGGCGACGCGCGTAAAGCGGTGGAAGACGCCAAGCTCAAGGCCAAGCAAGCCGCTGAAACGGCCGCCAAAGTCGCCGCCTATACCTCGCTGTGGACCTTTGTCGCCCTGTTGATCGGCGCTTTCTTTGCCAGTTTCGCTGCAACCTTTGGTGGCCGTCGCCGCGATGCCGTGGTGTACGTCGAAACCGAAACCTACGTTCGTTAATTCAAGGAGAACACCATGCGCTCATTACTTCTGTGGTTCCTCGGCGTGCCGATCCCGGTGATCATCCTGATCGCAATTTTCATGCACTGATCCCGGGCTCAGCTCGGCCTGATGTGGGAGGGGACAAGTTCCTTCCCACATTTGGGTTTGTGGAGTGTCAGCCAGGTTGCTGCCAACAGTGCGCTGGCAACGGCGGTCATGATCACCAGCGGCTGCGACGTACCGTCGGACAGCAGCCCGGTGGCCCAACTGCTCACGGCAGTGAGGAACATCTGGGTAAAGAAGAACAACCCCGATGCGGTTCCCGCAATCGCACCGTACGGCTGCAACACCGACAGTTGGCACGCCGGAATCACCATCCCCACCGACACCATGATCACCACCATCGGCAGCACGATCGCCAGCCATTGCCCCGGCATGGCGGTAGTGGCCGCCGCAAGTATCACACTGCCCAGCACGTTCAAGCCGATAGCGGCATGGATCAAACGGTCCGGCTCGAAGCGCCGCACCAGCCTGCGGAACAGGTTCGCGCCGAGCATGTAGCCGCTGATGGTCGCCGCGAACACCAGTGCATAGGCCGTGGCCGACAGGTGAAAGCCCCGCTGCAGCAGCGCCGACGACTCACTGATAAACGGGAAATAGGTGCTGTACACGCAGCCGATCGCCAGGGAATAGCGCAGGAAATAGCGGTCGCGCAGTAACTGGCCGTAGAGGCGCAGCAGGTTGCCCGGCGGCGCGGCGGCGACATCGGCCGGGCGGGTTTCGGGCAGGCGACGGTACACCACGAGGTAGAGCACTGCACCGATCACGCCGAGCAGTACAAACAGGCCGCGCCAGTCGATGAAGGGCAACATCAGGCTGCCCAGCACCGGTGCGGCCATCGGGGACACGGCCATGGCCATGGAAATCAGGCCGAGCAAGCGTGCCTGTTCATCGCGATCGAAATAATCGCGCACGATCACCCGGCCGATCACGGTGGTGCAGCATCCGCCCAGGGCCTGGAACAGGCGGGCGATGATCAGCACACCGATGCTGTCGGCCAGGGCGCAGGCCACGGTAGCCAGCACGTACAGAAACAGCCCCGCCAACAATACGGGACGGCGGCCGAAACGGTCGGTCAACGGGCCGCTGATCAGCAGGGAGATCGCCGAACCGAAGGTGTACAGCGTCAGGGTCAGTTGCAACTGGCTGTCGCTGGTCTGGAAGTAGTCGGCCATGGCGGGCAGGGCAGGCAGGTGCATGTCCAGGGTGATACGTGGCAGGCCGATCAGCACGGTCAGCAGTATCAGCCAGAACCACGGGGAGAGGGCGCGTTGCGTCATGGGAGGCTTCTGTGCAAGGAGTAGAGCCCGGACTCTAGCGGCTTTGTGGTTTAATCCTCAGGGCCGCTTATGGCAAAAATGATTGGACCACTATGAGCCGAGGAAAAACCCCTTCCGCCCTGGACCTGCCGCGCCCCGACAGCTTGGACATGGGAAAGCAGCAAGGGGCCTACGAGGCCCTGCGCGCAGCGATCCTGAGCCGACAGCTGCCGGCGGGCAGTCGCTTGCCGTCCACCCGCAGCCTCGCCGAACGCTGGCAATTATCCCGTGGCACCCTGGAGGCGGCATTCGACCGCCTGCACAGCGAAGGCTATGTGCAACGCGTGGCCGGCTCCGGTACGCGTGTGTGTGCGGTGATCCCCGAGCAATTCATTGCGGCACCCGCGCCCCGTGCCATGCCGCGTCGCGAAGTGGTCGTCGATCGCCCGGACGCCGGCGTGCAGAGCCATGTGCCTTTTGTCGCGCGACGACCGGACGCCAGCCTGTTTGATCTGAAGGCCTGGGCCCGCTGTGTTTCCCGGGGACTGCTATCGGCAGGGCCGGGGGCGCTGGAGGCGGGCCATCCCGCCGGGCTGCCGGAACTGCGCGCGCACATCGCCGACTACCTGCGCAGCTATCGCGGCATGCACTGCGAGGCGGATGAAGTGATCGTCACCAGCGGCATTCGTCACGCCCTTGACCTGATCGCGCGCACGCTGCTCAAGCCCGGTGACACGGCCTGCGTCGAAGACCCCGGCTATCCACCTGCGCGCCGCCTGTTCGGGCTGGCGGGGGCAGAGGTCCAGGCGATTGCGGTCACGGCCGAAGGGCTGGATACCGCGCAACTCCCCGACACGGCGCGCCTGGCCTACGTCACCCCGGCCCATCAGGCACCGCTGGGCATGACCCTGTCGGTGTCGCGCCGCCTGGCGCTGCTGGACTGGGCTGCCCGTGCCGAGGCCTGGGTGGTGGAAGACGACTACGACAGCGAATACAACTACCACAGCGCACCGCTGGCGGCGCTCAAATCCCTGGACGCCCATGACCGCGTGATCTACTGCGGCAGCTTCAACAAAAACCTGTTCCCCGGTTTGCGCGTCGGCTTCATGGTGGTGCCCAAGGCACTGCGCCCGGCCTTGCTGCGCACCCTGCAACTCACCGGGCAGTCGGTGGGCGTCAGTGATCAGTCGGGGTTGCTGGAGTTTCTCGGCAGCGGCGCTTTCGTGCGCCACTTGCGGGCTTCGCGCCAGGCCTATCAGGCGCGGCGCGATGTGTTGCTCGACTGCCTTGGGTCGCACTGTACGATCAGTGGGCAGCAGGCCGGATTGCATTTTGTGTTGTGGTTGCCGAGCGGTGTCGAGGAAGGCGAATTCTGTGCGCGTGCCGCGCAAGCCGGGCTGACGTTACAGCCTCTGGGCACGTTCTGCGTCGAGGCGATCCTGCCGCCGGCGGTCATCATCGGCTACACCGCGTTGACCCTGGCGCAGATCCGCTTTCACGGGCGTGCGTTAGCCCAATTACTGCCGGTCAGTCATCAAACCCGACCTGCTCGTGAATCTCATCCACCTTCAACTCCAGCCGGTACGCCACGGCAATAAACAACGCCTGGCACAGGCACAAGGTGGCGCTCAATGAACGGAAGGCAAACGACGAGCCTTCATTCACCAGCAGCACCGCGTTGGCCCGCTTGGCCAGGGGCGACAGGTTGCTGTCGGTGATGATCAGGGTCTTGGCCTGATGGTGCTGGGCGATCCGCAGGCAGTGCTGGGTCTCTTTGCCGTAGGGCGTGAAGCTGATGGCGATTACCAGGTCATTGGCTCGCACGCTGCGCATCTGCTCGCGATAGCTGCCGCCCAAACCGGAAATCAGGTGAATGCGCTTGTTGGTGTGCTGCAGGTTGTAGACCAGGTAGTCGGCCACCGCGAACGACCGGCGCACGCCGACCACGTAGATGTTGTCGGCGTTGACCACCAGGTCGACGGCCTTGTCGAAGGCCACGTCATCGAGCTCCAGCCCCAGGCGCTCGATACCCGACAGGGTCGCGTTGACGCACTCGCGGGCCAGGTCGCCGCCGCTGGCTTTCTGCGACTTGTTGGCGATCATGCTGCGGATGCGCTGCTGGTAGTTCTGCACCGGTGTGGTCTTGTGGGTGTAGGCCTCGCGAAACAGCGCCTGCATCTCACTGAACCCACTGAAGCCGAAACGCTGGGAAAACCGCACGATCGCCGAGGGGTGCACTTCGCATTCGCGGGCGATGTCGCTGATGCGGTCGACCATGATCCGGTCGCTCTGCTGGCTCATGTAGCTGGCGATGCGCTTGAGCTGGCGCGGCAGGCTTTCGTATTCGTCGGTGATCAGCTGCAACAGGCGTTCGGCGTTGATCGGAGGGCTGGCGATGGTGTCTTCCAGGGTGGTCTCGGGATCGGTGCGGGACATGGGCAATCCTTCTGGCGTGTTCTTCTGATGCGCTGATGGGTGGCGCAAGTCTACAGGGTAGGCGCAAAAAAAT
Source organism: Pseudomonas sp. GW821-FHT09D08 (assembly GCF_059416305.1). Taxonomy (NCBI): domain Bacteria; kingdom Pseudomonadati; phylum Pseudomonadota; class Gammaproteobacteria; order Pseudomonadales; family Pseudomonadaceae; genus Pseudomonas; species Pseudomonas sp. GW821-FHT09D08. The sequence goes on along the minus strand of NZ_JBWKOX010000001.1, from coordinate 608,637 downwards.
ACCCCGGCATCACGGCCCGCGTGGCCTGCTGAAACGATGCACGGCGGCTGGCGTGCCCCTATGCTGACGTATTGGAAAAAATATTCCACTAAAAATAATTCTGGAATAAATATTGATTGCTGCCGCCGGACGTTCTAGTCTGCTCCCACCAAGAGCGTTTGCCGTCGCCACGGCGGCACAACGCAGGCTGATAAAAATAACAGGAGCCAGCATGGGCCAGACTCGTTTTGCCAGTGGGCGTCAATTGGATCTGATTTGCCTCGGGCGCCTGGGCGTCGACCTCTACGCACAGCAAGTAGGTGCGCGGCTTGAGGACGTGTCCAGCTTCGCCAAATACCTCGGCGGTTCCTCCGCCAATATCGCGTTCGGCACTGCCCGGCTGGGGCTCAAGTCGGCGATGTTGAGCCGGGTGGGGGACGACCATATGGGCCGTTTCCTGGTGGAATCCCTGGCCCGCGAAGGGTGCGATGTCAGCGGCATCAAGGTCGACCCGGAACGCCTCACCGCCATGGTGCTGCTGGGCCTCAAGGACCGCGAAACCTTCCCGCTGGTGTTCTACCGCGAAAACTGCGCCGACATGGCCCTGCGCGCCGAAGACGTCAACGAAGCCTTTATTGCCTCGAGCAAAGCCTTGCTGATCACCGGCACGCATTTCTCCACCGACGGCGTGTACAAGGCCAGCCTCCAGGCCCTGGACTATGCGGCCAAGCACAACGTCAAGCGCGTGCTGGATATCGACTACCGCCCTGTGTTGTGGGGCCTGGCGGGTAAGGCTGACGGTGAAACCCGGTTTGTCGCCGACCAGAACGTCAGCCAGCATGTGCAGAAAATCCTGCCGCGTTTCGACCTGATCGTCGGCACCGAAGAAGAATTCCTGATCGCCGGCGGCAGCGAAGATCTGCTCACCGCCCTGCGCACCGTGCGTGACCTGACCCCGGCGACCCTGGTGGTCAAGCTCGGCCCGCAAGGCTGCACGGTGATCCACGGTGCAATTCCGGCGCGCCTGGAAGAGGGCGCCATCTACCCTGGCGTGCGGGTTGAAGTGCTTAACGTGCTGGGCGCCGGCGATGCCTTTATGTCGGGCTTCCTCAGCGGCTGGATCAATGACGCCAGCGATGAGCGTTGCAGCCAGTTGGCCAATGCCTGTGGCGGTCTCGTAGTCTCGCGCCACGCCTGTGCGCCGGCCATGCCGACCCCGGCCGAACTGGATTACCTGTTCAACAGCCCGGTGCCGATCACCCGGCCTGACCAGGACGCGACCCTGCAACGCCTGCACCGCGTCACTGTGCCGCGCAAAGCCTGGAAACAGCTGTTCATCTTTGCCTTCGATCACCGCTGGCAACTGGTCGACCTGGCGCAACGCGGCGGCCAGGACCTGACCCGCATCAGCGAGATCAAGCAGCTGTTTATCCAGGCCATCGAACGCGTGGAGAAAAAGCTCGCCGAGCAGGGCGTCGAAGCCGATGTGGGCCTGTTGGCCGACCAGCGCTTCGGCCAGGACGCGCTCAATGCCGCCAGCGGGCGCGGCTGGTGGATCGCGCGTCCGGTGGAGGTGCAGAACTCGCGGCCCCTGGCGTTCGAACATGGCCGCTCGATCGGCAGCAACCTGATTGCCTGGCCCCAGGAGCAGGTCATCAAGTGCCTGGTGCAATACCACCCCGACGACGAGCCCATGCTGCGCCTGGAACAGGAAGCGCAGCTCAAGGCGGTGTACGAGGCGTCGGTGACCAGCGGCCATGAACTGCTGCTGGAGGTCATCCCGCCCAAGGATCATCCGTCCACTTACCCGGACGTGCTCTACCGCAGCCTCAAGCGCCTGTACAACCTGGGCATCTACCCGGCGTGGTGGAAGATCGAGGCACAGTCGGCCGAGGACTGGAAAAAGCTCGACGAACTGATCCAGGAACGCGACCCGTACTGCCGTGGCTTGGTGTTGCTGGGCCTGAATGCCTCGGCCGAATGCCTGGCCGCCGGCTTCCAGCAAGCCAGTCAGAGCAGCACCTGCCGTGGGTTTGCCGTGGGCCGCACGATCTTCCAGGAACCGAGCCGTTTGTGGATGGCGGGGGAGATCGATGATGAGACGTTGATCCAGCAGGTCCAAGCGACCTTTGAGCAGTTGATCAACGCCTGGCGCAGTGCCCGAGGCTGAACCAAGTTCTTAATTTGAAATGCAATCCAATGTGGGAGGGGCTTGCCCCCTCCCACAGAAAGCAGATCTCAGTGATACCAGAAAATAATAAAGGTGCAGCCATGCCCGCAATCCGAATTGGCATCAACCCGATCTCCTGGAGCAACGACGACCTTCCGGCCCTCGGTGGTGAAACCCCGCTGAGCACCGCCCTGAGCGAAGGCAAGGAAATCGGCTACGAAGGTTTCGAGCTCAACGGCAAATTCCCCAAGGACGCCAAGGGCGTCGGCGACGTCCTGCGCCCCTATGACCTGGCGCTGGTCTCCGGCTGGTACTCCAGTCGCCTGGCCCGTCGTTCGGTGGCCGAAGAAATCGAGGCCATCGCCGGCCACGTTGAACTGCTGAAACAAAACGGCGCCAAGGTGCTGGTGTACGGCGAGGTGGCCGATTCGATCCAGGGCTCGCGCATTCGCCTGATCGAACGTCCTCGGTTCCACAGTGAACAGGCCTGGCAAGACTACGCCGACAAACTTACCGAGCTGGCGCGTTTTACCCTGTCCCAGGGCGTGCGCCTGGCCTACCACCACCATATGGGCGCGTACGTCGAATCGCCTGAAGACATCGATCAGTTGATGGGCCGTACCGGGCCGGAAGTCGGCCTGCTGTTCGATTCGGGCCACTGCTACATGGGCGGCGGCGAACCCATCGAGGTGCTGCGCAAGCATATCGACCGCGTCTGCCACGTGCATTTCAAGGACGTGCGCAAAGCCGTGGTGCAACTGGCACGCAACCAGATGTGGAGCTTCCCCGATTGCATCGTCAACGGCACCTTCACCGTGCCCGGTGACGGCGATATCGACTTTGCAGAGTTGCTCGATGTGCTGCTGGCCGCGAAATACGCGGGCTGGCTGGTGGTGGAAGCCGAGCAGGATCCGGCCGTGGCGCCCAGCTATGTCTATGCAAAAAAGGGTTATGACACGTTGCGTACGCTTCTCAACGAGAGGACCAAACCATGAGCTTGCTGGTAAAGAGCAGCAAACGCGGACAAACCATGGTTGCCCTGGAAGAGGGCCGCCTGGAGTACGTAGGCTTTGCCGCCTACCGCCTGAGCCTGGGTGAAACCCTGCCGGTCACCGCCGGTGATCAGGAGTTGTGCCTGGTGCTGCTCAGCGGTCGGGTCAATATCGAAGGCGAGGGCTTCAACTGGCAGAACCTCGGTGATCGCCAGTCGGTGTTCGAGGACAAATCGCCGTTCGCCGCGTACCTGCCGCCGGGTACCGACGCCCAGGTCACCGCGTTGAGCGACGTGCAGATTGCCGTGTGCGCCGCGCCGGGTGCGCCGGGTTTCGAGCCACGCCTGATCCGTCCTGAACAGTGCAAGCGCAGCGTACGCGGCAAAGGCGCCAATACCCGTTACGTGTGCGACATCCTGCCGGATACCGACCCGGCCCATTCGCTGCTGGTGGTGGAAGTGCGCACGCCGTCCGGGCATTCGTCGAGCTACCCGCCGCACAAGCACGACACCGACGACCTGCCGCACCAGAGCTTTCTCGAAGAGACCTACTACCACCAGATCAATCCGCCCCAGGGCTTCGTGTTCCAGCGGGTGTACACCGACGACCGCAGCATCGACCAGGCCATGGCCGTGGAAAACAGCGACTTGGTGGTGGTGCCCAAGGGCTATCACCCGGTCAGCGTGCCGTATGGCTACGAGTCTTACTACCTGAACGTGATGGCCGGCCCCAAGCGTGCCTGGCATTTCCACAACGACCCGCAGCACAGCTGGCTGCTGGACCTTTAAACGGTGTTGGACGGAGAACAACAATGAAGTCGCTTCTACGCTTTGCCCTCAACCGTATGGTCGCGCCCAACCTGTCCCTGCCGGATTTCATCCAGCTGGCCGTGGCCTTGAAATGCGATGCCATCGAGATTCGCAACGACCTCAAGGATCGCCAGATCGAATACGGCGCCCCGGCCGGCCGCGTGCGCGAATTGTGCGCGGCCCAGGGCATCACGGTGCTGTCGATCAACGCGCTGTACCCCTTTGATGTGTGGAATGACGAGCGCCGCGCCCAGGCGATAGCGCTCGCCACCTATGCCCGCGAATGTGGTGCGCAAGGCTTGGTGATGTGCCCGTTCAATGAACCCGGCGACACCCGCAACGAAGCCCAGCGCGCCGCCGGTTTGCGCACCGCGTTGAGCCAGCTGGCGCCGATCCTGCGCGAGTACGGGATTCTCGGGTTTATCGAGCCCCTGGGCTTTGAAGAATGTGCCATGCGCCGCAAGCGCGTGGCGGTGGATGCGATCCAGTCCATCGGCGGCCTGGATGTATTCCGCCTGGTGCACGACACCTTCCACCACCACCTGGCCAGCGAGCATGAGTTCTTCCCGGAACTGACCGGGCTGGTGCATATCTCCGGCGTGGAAGACGCCCAGGCGCCGCTCAATTCGATCCGCGACGGCCACCGCGTGCTGGTGGGCGAGGGCGATATCCTCGGCAATGCCGCGCAGATCGACACCTTGCTCAGCAGCGGTTACAGCGGCTACCTGTCGTTCGAACCGTTTGCGACAAGCGTGCACGAGCTGGCGGATATCCAGCAGGCCTTGGGGGCAAGCATCGCCCACCTGCAGAAACGATAAGGGGCGCGACATGACCACCACCCGACTGACCATGGCCCAGGCCCTGGTAAAGTTTTTGGACAACCAGTACATCGAAGTCGATGGCGTGCAGAGCAAGTTCGTCGCCGGCGTGTTCACCATTTTCGGCCACGGCAATGTGCTGGGCCTGGGCCAGGCCCTGGAGCAGGACAGCGGCGACCTGGTGGTGCATCAGGGTCGTAACGAGCAGGGCATGGCCCATGCCGCCATCGGTTTTGCCAAGCAGCACCTGCGCCGCAAGATCTACGCCTGCACCGCCTCCGTCGGCCCAGGTGCGGCGAATATGCTCACCGCTGCGGCGACCGCCACCGCCAACCGTATCCCGTTGCTGTTGCTGCCCGGCGATGTCTACGCCAGCCGCCAGCCCGACCCGGTGCTGCAACAGATCGAGCAGTTTCACGACCTGAGCATCAGCACCAACGATGCCTTCCGTTCCGTGAGCAAGTACTGGGACCGCATCAACCGCCCCGAGCAACTGATGACGGCGGCGATTCATGCCATGCGCGTGCTCACCGACCCCGCCGAAACCGGCGCGGTGACCCTGGCGCTGCCCCAGGACGTGCAGGCCGAGGCCTGGGACTACCCCGATTACTTCCTGCAAAAACGGGTGCACCGTATCGACCGCCGCCCGGCCACCGACGCAATGATCGGCGATGGGGTGGCGGCTTTCCGGGGCAAGCGCAAGCCGCTGATCATCTGCGGTGGCGGCGTGAAGTACTCTGGTGCGAATGCTGCCTTGCAAGCCTTTGCCGAGCGCTTTGATATTCCTTTCGCCGAAACCCAGGCGGGCAAGAGCGCGGTGGTCTCCAGCCATCCACTGAACGTGGGCGGTATCGGCGAAACCGGCTGCCTGGCCGCCAACCTGCTGGCGCCCGAGGCCGACCTGATCATCGGCATCGGCACCCGTTACACCGACTTCACCACCTCGTCGAAATCGCTGTTCAAGCATGCCGAGGTGAAGTTTCTCAACCTCAATATCAGCCCCTGCGACGCCTTGAAACTCGACGGCGTGCAGGTGCTGGCCGACGCCAAGGTCGCCCTCGAAGCGCTGGCCGATGCCCTTGGTGATTACCGTTCCGGCTGGGGCGAGCAGATCGCCGACGCCAAGGCGCAGCTGGACGCCGAAGTGGACCGTGTGCATCAGGTCGAGTACCACGGCGATGATTTCGTACCGGAAGTCGACGACCACCTGGACCGCGCCGTGCTGCGTGAATTTATCGAACTGACCGGCTCGTGCCTGACCCAGAGCCGGGTGCTCGGCGTCCTCAACCAGAGCCTGGCCGACGACGCGATCATCGTCGCCGCGGCCGGTAGCCTGCCCGGCGACTTGCAGCGTGCCTGGCGCAGCAAGGGCGTCAACACCTACCACGTCGAGTACGGTTATTCGTGCATGGGCTATGAGATCAACGCCGCCCTCGGCGTGAAGCTCGCCGAGCCGACCAAGGAGGTCTATGCGCTGGTCGGCGATGGCTCCTACATGATGCTGCACTCGGAGCTGGCCACCTCGATCCAGGAGCGCCGCAAGATCAACGTGGTACTGCTCGACAACATGGCCTTCGGTTGCATCAACAACCTGCAGATCGGCAACGGCATGGACAGCTTCGGCACCGAGTTCCGCTACCGCAACCCCGAGAGCGGCAAGCTCGACGGCGGCCTGGTGCCGGTGGATTTCGCCATGAGTGCGGCGGCCTATGGCTGCAAGACCTACAAGGTCAGCACGGTGGAGCAGCTGGAAGCGGCCCTGGCCGATGCGCGCACGCAAAGCGTCTCGACCCTGATCGACATCAAGGTGCTGCCCAAGACCATGGTCCACGGCTACCTGTCGTGGTGGCGGGTGGGGGTGGCGCAGGTGTCCACCAGCGAACGCACCAACGCGGCGGCAAAAAAACTCAATGAACACCTGGCCAAGGCCCGGCAGTACTAATAACAAGAGGAGCGTTTGTATGTCTTTGAAGCTTGGTGTAATCGGTACCGGCGCCATCGGCCGTGATCATATTCGTCGTTGCAGCCAGACCCTGCTCAACAGCCAGGTGGTGGCGGTGACCGACATCAACCTTGAGCAGGCCGCCAAGGTGGTCGCGGAGTTGAAGCTGGATGCCGAGGTGTACGCGGATGGCCATGGGCTGATCAACTCGCCGCAGGTCGAGGCGATCCTGGTCACGTCCTGGGGCCCGAGCCACGAGGAGTTCGTGCTCGCCGCCATCGCCGCCGGCAAACCGGTGTTCTGTGAGAAGCCCCTGGCGGTGACGGCTGAAGGCTGCCGCAGGATCGTCGACGCCGAAGTGGCCTACGGCAAGCGCCTGGTGCAAGTGGGCTTTATGCGCCCCTATGACGAAGGTTATCGCGCCCTCAAGGCGGTGATCGACAGCGGCCAGATCGGCGAGCCGTTGATGCTGCACTGCGCGCACCGCAACCCGACGGTGGGCGAGAACTACAAGACCGACATGGCGATTACCGACACCCTGATTCACGAGCTGGATGTCCTGCGCTGGCTGCTCAACGACGACTACGTGTCGGTGCAGGTGGTGTTCCCGCGCAAGACCAGCAAGGCCCTGGCCCATCTGCGCGACCCGCAGATCGTGCTGCTGGAAACCGCCAAGGGCACCCGTATCGATGTGGAAGTGTTTGTGAACTGCCAGTACGGCTACGACATCCAGTGCGAAGTGGTGGGGGAGACCGGCATCGCCAAATTGCCGGAGCCGTCCCAGGTACAGCTGCGCAGCGGTGCCAAGCTGTCGAATGCGATCCTGATGGATTGGAAGGACCGTTTTATCGGGGCCTATGACGTGGAGTTGCAGGCCTTCATCGATAGCGTGCGTGCTGGTCAAGTCGGTGGGCCGTCGGCGTGGGATGGCTTTGCAGCGGCGGTGGCGGCGGATGCGTGTATCGAGGCCCAGGGCAGTGAGCAGATCGTCAAGGTCAGCCTGCCGGATCGCCCGCACTTCTACGGTTAACACTCGGTCAATGTGGGAGGGGCAAGCCCTAATGCCAGTCATTTAAGGCTTTTTGTAGGAGCGAGCTTGCTCGCGAAAAACTCACAGGCGCCGCGTTCATTCAGGAAGCACGCGTCATCGTTGACGTTTTTCGCGAGCAAGCTCGCTCCTACAGGAGGCGATGTACGCTTAACTGACTGGCATTAGGGCAAGCCCCCTCCCACAGTTGATTGGTTTCCAATTCAATTCAGGAGTTGATCATGAGAATCGGACTTGTCGGCTATGGCCACGGAGGGCGCTTCTTTCATGCGCCGCTGATTGCAACTTTGCCGGGGGCGACGTTTGTCGGTGTCGTCACCCGCTCACCCGAACGTCGCCAGCAACTGGCAACCGACCACCCCGGCGTCCAGGCCTTTGACAGCATCGGCCAGATTGTCGAAGCCGGTGTCGATGCCCTGGTGATTTCCACCACCCTCAAGGGCCGTCCGGCGTTGGTGCTGGAAGCCATCGAGCACGGCGTGGCGGTGGTCAGCGACAAACCCTTTGCCGCCAACGCCGAACAGGCCCAGGCGCTGATCACGGCCGCCGAGCGCCATGAGGTGTTGCTCAGCGTCTACCAGAACCGGCGCTGGGACTCGGACTACCTGACCCTGCGCAAATTGATCGACGCCGGTGCCCTGGGCGAGATCACCCGCTTTGAATCCCGCGTCGAGCGCTACAGCCCGCAGGCCGTGGGCAATGCCAGCGGCGGCGGCTGGCTGCGCGACCTGGGCAGCCACCTGGTGGACCAGGCGCTGCAACTGTTCGGTCCGGTGGACCGGGTCTTTGCGCAGTTACAGTTCACCCCTGAATACCCCACTGTCGACCACGGCTTCTTTGTCTCCCTGACCCACGCCAACGGGGTGGTTTCCCATTTGTGGGGCAACGCCCTGCAGAACAGCCAGGCCCCGCGTTTTCGCGTCAGTGGCACCTCGGGTTGCTACACCGTGGACGGGCTGGATGGCCAGGAAGAGGCGCTGATGGCCGGCAAGTCGCCGAAAACCGAGGGCGAGCACTGGGGCGCAGAAGAACATCGCCGTTGGGGCTGGTTCGAACAGGGGCCGGAACGTGAGCGAGTGCCGTCGGAGAAGGGCTGCTGGACCCAGTTCCATCGCCAGTTGCAAGCGGCGGTAAACGGGCAGGGCCCGTTGCCCGTGGACGCTTATGACGCGCTGGAAACCACGCGTATATTGGACGCCGCACGCCTCAGCGCCGAGCGCCAGCAGGTGGTTTCAACAAAAATAGAATAAAATTCTAAAACAGGTTGATATGGAAATTATTTTCCAATAAAGTCTTTTCCAGGTTGCATAAAGTACGTTCGGACTCGATTCGCACGACTCAACAAAAACAAGATCAAAAACAACCAGGTACCGTCAGATGAAAATCTTCAACGCTGTACTGCGAGTTTTACGCCCTGCCCACACGCCCCGCGGCCTGCCCCGCGCCCGGCCGTTCTACTTCTCCTTCCTTAATGTGCTGTGCGTCGAAAACCAGGGCGCCCTGGTCTGCTGCATTCCAGGCGCACCGGTCGTACGCGTGCCTGCCGAGCTCTGATAAACGCAACGTCCAAAAAACCAACAAGAAAGTGGAGACAGACCGTTCATGAAGACCCCGATCCGTTTTACCGCGCTGGCTTTATCCATGCTGCTGGCCAGCGGTGTTGCCAGTGCCGCCGACATCAAGGTCGGCGTGAGCATGTCCGCCTTCGATGACACCTTCCTCACTTACCTGCGCGAAGACATGGACAAGCAGGCCAAGTCCTATCCCAAGGGTGACGGCGTGCAGCTGCAGTTCGAAGACGCCCGTGCCGATGTGGTCAAGCAACTGAGCCAGGTGGAGAACTTCATCAGCCAGAAAGTCGACGCCATTATCGTCAACCCGGTCGACACGGCTTCTACCAAGAACATCATCAATGCCGCGACCAAGGCCGGCATCCCGCTGGTGTTCGTCAACCGCCGTCCCGACCAGAAGGACTTGCCCAAGGACGTGGTGGCTGTGACCTCCGATGACGTCGAGGCCGGCAAGCTGCAAATGCAATACATCGCTGAGAAACTTGGCGGCAAGGGCAAGATCGTGATCCTGCTGGGCGACCTGGCGAACAACTCCACCACCAACCGCACCAAGGGCGTGAAGGAAGTGTTGGCCAAGTACCCGGACATCAAGATCGAACAGGAACAGACCGGTATCTGGCTGCGGGACAAGGGCATGACCCTGGTCAACGATTGGCTGACCCAGGGCCGCGAGTTCAATGCGGTGCTGGCCAACAACGATGAGATGGCCATCGGTGCGTCCATGGCGCTGAAATCGGCCGGCAAGGAAAAGGGCAGTGTGCTGATCGCGGGGGTCGACGGTACGCCGGATGGCTTGAATGCGATCACCAAGGGTGACATGGCCGCGTCCGCGTTCCAGGACGCCAAGGGCCAGGCGGTGGGCTCGGTGGAAGCGGCGCGCAAGATGGCCAGGAAGGAACCGGTCGAGCAGAACGTGATCATCCCGTTCCAGCTGATCACCCCGGAAAACGTCGCCACGTTCAAGTAGCCCTGACATAACAACAATGAACCGGCAGGGCGGTCGTGCCCGCCCTGCTGATGGAGTACCGTCTTATGCTCGCTCAAGCCACTGTCTCGCAGCCTCCCGGGATCCAGCCGTTGCCGCTGGACGAACCCTACCTGTTGGAAATCGTCAACATCAGCAAAGGCTTTCCCGGCGTCGTGGCCCTGGCCGACGTACAACTGCGTGTTCGCCCCGGTACGGTGCTGGCGCTGATGGGCGAGAACGGTGCGGGCAAGTCGACCTTGATGAAAATCATCGCCGGCATCTACCAGCCCGACGCCGGTGAAATCCGCCTGCGCGGCAAGCCCATCGTGTTTGACACGCCGCTGGCGGCGCAGAAAGCCGGGATCGCGATGATCCACCAGGAGCTCAACCTGATGCCGCACATGAGCATCGCCGAGAATATCTGGATCGGCCGCGAGCAGCTCAACAGCCTGCACATGGTCAACCACCGCGAAATGCACCGCTGCACCGCCGAGTTGCTGGCGCGCCTGCGCATCAACCTGGACCCCGAGGAACACGTGGGCAACCTGAGCATCGCCGAGCGGCAGATGGTCGAGATTGCCAAGGCTGTGTCCTATGACTCCGACATCCTGATCATGGATGAACCGACATCGGCCATTACCGAGAAGGAAGTGGCCCACCTGTTTTCGATCATTGCCGACCTCAAGGCCCAGGGCAAAGGCATCGTCTACATCACGCACAAAATGAACGAAGTGTTCGCCATTGCCGATGAAGTGGCGGTGTTCCGCGACGGCCAGTACATCGGCCTGCAACGCGCCGACAGCATGAACAGTGACAGCCTGATCTCGATGATGGTGGGGCGTGAGCTGAGCCAGTTGTTCCCGGTGCGCGAGACGCCCATTGGCGAGCTGCTGCTGTCGGTGCGCGACCTGCGCCTGGACGGGGTATTCAAGGGCGTGTCGTTCGACCTGCATGCCGGTGAGATCCTCGGCATCGCCGGGCTGATGGGCTCGGGGCGTACCAATGTGGCGGAAACCATTTTCGGCATCACCCCCAGCAGCGGTGGGCAGATCACCCTGGATGGCGAGGCGGTGCGCATCAGCGACCCGCACATGGCCATCGAAAAAGGCTTTGCGCTGTTGACCGAGGACCGCAAGCTCAGTGGCCTGTTCCCCTGCCTGTCGGTGCTGGAAAACATGGAAATGGCCGTGCTGCCGCACTATTCGGGCAACGGTTTTATCCAGCAGAAAGCCTTGCGCGCCCTGTGCGAGGACATGTGCAAGAAACTGCGGGTGAAGACGCCGTCCCTGGAGCAGTGCATCGACACCCTGTCCGGCGGCAACCAGCAGAAAGCCTTGCTGGCGCGCTGGTTGATGACCAACCCACGCTTGCTGATCCTCGATGAACCGACCCGGGGCATCGACGTAGGGGCCAAGGCCGAGATCTATCGCTTGATCGCCTTCCTCGCCAGCGAAGGCATGGCGGTGATCATGATTTCCTCCGAGCTGCCTGAAGTGCTGGGCATGAGCGACCGGGTGATGGTGATGCACGAAGGCGAACTGATGGGCACCCTGGACCGCGCCGATGCGACCCAGGAAAAAGTCATGCAGCTGGCCTCCGGTATGACCGCGGTCCACTGACGAACAGCCGCGCGGGCCTGCGGTTGGCCCGCGCCATAGAATAAGAAGGTGATTGGCTATGAACGCAATAACGGACAACAAGCCTGCCACGGCCCCGGTCAAGCACCGTCGGCGCTTGCCCACCGAGCTGAGCATCTTCCTGGTGCTGATCGGCATCGGCCTGGTGTTTGAGCTGTTTGGCTGGATCGTGCGGGACCAGAGCTTCCTGATGAACTCCCAGCGCCTGGTGCTGATGATCCTGCAGGTGTCCATCATCGGCCTGCTGGCCATCGGGGTGACCCAGGTGATCATCACCACGGGGATCGACTTGTCGTCGGGCTCGGTGCTGGCGCTGTCGGCGATGATCGCCGCCAGTTTGGCGCAAACCTCCGACTTTTCCCGGGCGGTGTTCCCTTCGCTGACGGACTTGCCGGTGTGGATTCCGGTGGCGATGGGGTTGGGTGTGGGGCTGCTGGCGGGGGCGATCAACGGCAGCATCATCGCCGTCACCGGTATTCCGCCGTTTATCGCGACCCTGGGCATGATGGTCTCGGCTCGTGGCCTGGCGCGCTACTACACCGAAGGCCAGCCGGTGAGCATGCTCTCGGATTCGTACACGGCCATCGGTCATGGCGCGATGCCGGTGATCATTTTCCTGGTGGTGGCGGTGATCTTCCATATCGCCCTGCGCTACACCAAGTACGGCAAGTACACCTACGCCATCGGCGGCAATATGCAGGCGGCGCGGACCTCGGGGATCAACGTCAAGCGCCACCTGATCATCGTCTACAGCATCGCCGGGTTGCTCGCCGGTCTGGCCGGCGTGGTGGCCTCGGCACGCGCCGCCACCGGCCAGGCGGGCATGGGTATGTCCTATGAGCTGGATGCGATTGCCGCCGCGGTGATCGGCGGCACCAGCCTGGCGGGCGGGGTAGGGCGTATCACCGGTACCGTGATCGGCGCACTGATCCTTGGGGTGATGGCCAGCGGGTTTACCTTTGTCGGGGTGGATGCGTATATCCAGGACATCATCAAGGGCCTGATCATTGTGGTGGCGGTGGTGATCGACCAGTACCGCAACAAGCGCAAGCTCAAGCGCTGAGTTGCAAGCTGCAAGCTGCAAGTTCGATGAGCTCTACAGCTTGTCGCTTGCAGCCTGCGGCTTATAGCTGCTGTACGAACTTTCCTGCTATAAACGCACTCCGATGACCATTCGCCAAGCCCGTCCTGGTGCCTTTGGGGGTTATATCGGAAAAAATGCCTGTCATTTCAGTTGCTGTGCCCTCAAGTCGGCCTTAGACTGCCGCCCCTCGTAAATTGAGTGCCGGGTGGCGCTTGGAATGGATGGCGCCTTTCCGAGACCTGCAGGGGTCGACCGGAACGCTCCCTTATTCGCCTTAATGCACGTATTTTTTATAGAGAAATCAATGACAAAGGAAAAGTTGCTGGCCATGCCGGCGGATGACTACATGAATGCCGAACAGCACGCTTTTTTCGAGAAGTTGCTGCAGGACATGAAGGTGGAACACCACGAGCGCATTGAGCAGAACCGCATCGCCATTGAAAGCCTGGACACCCCGGCCGACCCGGCCGACGCCGCGTCCGTTGAAGAAGAACGCACCTGGCTGGTCAACGCCATCGACCGCGACCAGCGCATGCTGCCGCAGCTCGAGCGTGCACTGGAACGCATCAAGGAAGACTCCTTCGGCTGGTGCGATGACAGCGGCGAGCCTATCGGCCTCAAGCGCCTGCTGATCAGCCCGACCACCAAGTACTGCATCGAAGCGCAAGAGCGCCACGAGCAGATCGACAAGCACCAGCGCCAAGCCTGATGCGCTGAAGCTGGGGGATCGCCTGGGCGGTTCCCCGGAGAAAGACCCGTTACGCCCCGTCTATTGATCTGCTGCAAGCTACCCCACTAAAGGCCCATGGATAATGGCTGGATAGTGGCGTTTAATGCAGGGACAAAAATGACAAACAGTGGGGTAAAGACAATGGCTGGAGATGGATCTCTGATGGGCGCAGCAGTGCCACCGCAACCGGTGGTGCGCGGTTTGCCCGGCTGGTTGATGCCGCTCCTGCAGAGCGCCGCCCTGGTGCTGGTACTGCTGGGCCTGACGTTTGCCAGCCTGCCGATCTACCTCTGCCTGCCCATTGCCTTGCTGGTGATCTGGCTGCCACGCCTTATGAACCGCACCTCCCGCACGGCACCGCCCGCTACTGCCGATGCCATTGGCGAGCTGACCCGCGATCTGTCGTATACCACCAGCCACAACGCACTGTCCGCTGCCGGCGTCGCCTATTCGGTCAAGCAACTGGCGGCTCGTGTGCAATCGCAATTGGGCGCGGCCAAGCAGATCGTCAGCAGTGCGGAGGTGATGATCAGCACTGAAAAGGTCACCTCCCAACTCAGTCGCGAGGCCCTGCAGGCGGCCAGCCAGGCCCATCAGCGCAGCACTGAAGGCCGTGAAGTGCTGGCCCAGTCGATCATTCGTATGCATCAGCTCAGCCAGCGCGCCAATGCCAGTCGGGAGTTGATTGAAGCCCTGAGCCAACGCAGTGAAGAAATCCAGCGGGTGACCCTGGTGATTCAGTCCATCGCCAGCCAGACCAACCTGTTGGCGCTCAACGCCGCGATTGAAGCGGCGCGGGCTGGTGAGCACGGTCGCGGGTTCGCCGTGGTGGCGGATGAAGTGCGTGGGCTGGCGGGCCGCACGGCCACGGCCACCGATGAAGTCGGGGTGATGGTGGCGGATATCCAGCAACGCACTGCCCAGGTAGTTGAGCAGATTCGCCAGCTCTCGGCAGACTTGCACACCGGTGTCGAGCAGGTGGAGCACGCGGGCGAGCACCTGGAGAACATTGCCGGCCTGGCGGCGGGCGTGGAAGGCCAGGTCAATGAAATCGCCCAGGGCACCGACACCAACCGCGCCCAACTCGACAGCCTGTTCCATGCCGTGGAGCAAATGCGCAGCGATCTTATCGTGAGCGACCAGCAGACCCGCCAGTTGGCCGATGCCGCTGTGCAGATGGAAGGGCAGGCCGAAACGATCAGTGAGCGCCTGGCGGAAGTCGGGCTGGATGACTATCACCAGCGCATCTACGACCTGGCGCGCGAAGGCGCGAGCCGGATTGCCGCGCAATTCGAAGCCGATGTACAGCAGAACCGCATCAGCCTGGATGACTTGTTCGACCGCAGCTACACCTTGATCCCCAACACCAGCCCGAGCAAGTACCACAGCCGTTTCGATGGTTACACCGACCAAGTGCTGCCGGCCATCCAGGAAGCGCTGTTGCCACGCCATGAAGGTTTGGTGTTTGCCATTGCCTGCACGCCCCAGGGCTATGTGCCGACGCACAACAAGGCGTTTTCCCAGGCGCTGACCGGCGATGCTCAGGTCGACGCGGTGCAGAACCGCACCAAGCGCAAGTTCGAAGACCGCACCGGGATCCGCTGCGGCAGCCACCAGCAAGCGATGCTATTGCAGACCTACACCCGCGATACCGGCGAGTTGATGCACGACTTGTCGGTGCCGATCATGGTCCGGGGGCGGCATTGGGGTGGCCTGCGCCTGGGGTATAAGCCGGAGGGAGCGAAGGCTGCGGGCTAGGGCGTGTTGTTGTCTGTGAGGCGGGGAAATACCAGCTGCCTGGCTAGCGCTATTGCGCCCAGGCAGCCGGCATTGTGTGGATTACTGCGGTTGATGCAGGCGCTGGTTCAGCTCATCCACCGCCATGGCCCAATCGGCGTCTTCACGCAGTTCTTCCTTGAGGAACTGTGCCTGCTGCGGCGTCCAGAACGGCGCGTCGATCAACTTGACGTCGTCACTCAGCGGGTGCGCGACAATGAAGGCGTCGATAGCTTCGGGGGTTGAGTCCAGGCCCAGTTGTTCAAATAACGTTTCGAGTGTCGGTATTGGCGCGTCCATGTCAGTCTCCGTGCGGGTTTCGGGATCGTTATGCATGGGAGGCTTGTGGCGCGGTAGAGTTCGATCGGATTGTCAGGAGGTCAGTGCCCCTGAATCCACTGCAGCCTTGAGTGCCTGGGCGGATTCTTTTCCGGCGCTGGCGGCAGTATCGAGGGTCTTGAACCAACGGTCTTTTTCGACCTGGTGCGTGGTGACGGTGGTCAACGGCGGCTTGGCGCGCATCACGATCACTGCTTGAAACTCACCGTCTACTTCCCTTGCGTCGCCATGGATGAAAAATTCGCCAATATCAAATTCCGTCACGTATCGCCTTCCCTTCGAGGTAACCAACAGCACTGATGAAACCTGGCCCGTGCGGGGGCAAATTCCAATGGACAGGCCAGTATGGCAGTTGTTGAAGGGCGGCGGCGCAGTAAAGTCATCCGGGTGACGAAACGATTCCGCCGTGCAGTGAGGCCTCCAGCCGCTTGGCCAGTTCGCAGGCCTCGATGTGGTCGCTGCGAAAGCCTTTGATCCTGCCACTGGTGACTTCGCGGATATGGAAGAAGTTTCTTCCGGCGGGTACAACTTGGTAAAGAACCGAATTGGGGTACCCGTTGGGACTGCGTAAGCAGTAGTATTGCTGTTCGTCCTGACATGATGAGCGAGTGCGGGAAGACGTAGCGTCGTATTGGCGTCGTTGCATGGTCAGCTCCTGTCGATCGATCTTGTTGACCCACCAGCAGCGTTACAGGTGGTTTTGACCCGTGTCGCTGTTTTAGTATTGTTGTCGGCAGTCGGCGTCTGGTTCCACGCCGAGATGTTTTTGTTTATATGAGCTGTCGGAAACTGCGTTTTTAATAGTGTTATTCTCTGAAGCGGGTCGACCGGTATTCTCCGGTTATTGAACCTGTGATTTCCTGCGATGCCTGATGTCCCTGCACAAGGTCAATCGTGCATGCCTGTCCGGGGCTTTGGGCGCAGCAACGGGGTCTTCTTCAGTTTTTCAATGAATGTGTTGTGTGATCGTGCCGAGATGGCCGTTTCTTTGTGCTGCCCGCTCTGGCGGTCAGTGCTTTATTTCGATGTGGGGGCGTTTCCTTGGCAGTCAGTAATCTGGATATGCACGCGTTGTTCGTGCTGGGTGATTTGCGCGCAAAGTTGGTCAAGCAGTTTCAATCCCGTTTTGTTTACATCACCGAGCAGACGCCGGAAGGTATCTATATCGCCGAAATCGATACCGAAGCGGCAATGGTTGTGGATGACAAACCCCGTCTGGAGCTCAAGGTGGGCGACCACTTCCGTGCTGCGGTATTGCCCAGTCGCGAAGGTGGCAAGTTCGAACTCAAGTTCCGCGACATCAAGTTGACGGTGTATGGCTTGGGCGACTATGCCTTTGTGTCCTCGCCCGAGGGCCAGGGCATCGTTTTCAAGGAAGGCCACAGTGTGATGCTGGTGTTTGCCGCCAATGAACAACTGCAGGAAGGCCTGACCAAGACCCTCAAGGCCGTGACCGGCAAGGCCGCCAAATGGCGCAAGGGTGAGCTGGTGACGTTCAAGGCCAGTGAATAATCGGTAAATACTGCGAACATCTCCTATCTCCCGGAACCTCTACTACAGTTGAGTTGACTTAACTATTCAGAGGCTTCGCGCATAGGCAGCAAAGCCGTTCGTTGTTTGCTGCGACATCGCGAGGTGCAAGGGCATGAAAGGATTGAGAACGCTGTTGGCTGCATCGCTGACGACCCTGGGTCTAGCAGTGGCTTCGCTGCCCGTTTCGGCCGCGCCAGCGCCGGTGCACTTTGCCGACCTGAACTGGGAAAGCGGCAGCCTGATCACCGAAATACTGCGGGTCATCGTCGAGAAGGGCTACGACTTGCCCACCGACACCTTGCCCGGTACCACCATCACCCTGGAAACCGCCCTGGCCAAGAACGACATCCAGGTCATCGGTGAAGAGTGGGCCGGCCGCAGCCCGGTGTGGGTCAAGGCCGAGGCCGAAGGCAAGGTCGTGGGCCTGGGGGATACGGTCAAGGGGGCCACCGAAGGGTGGTGGGTGCCCGAATACGTGGTCAAGGGTGATCCGTCCAAAGGTATCAAGCCCCTGGCACCGGACCTCAAGAGCGTGAAGGACCTTGCGCGCTACAAGGACGTGTTCAAGGACCCCGAATCCCCAGGCAAGGGGCGCTTCCTCAACAGCCCCATCGGCTGGACCTCGGAAGTGGTCAACAAGCAGAAGCTCAAGGCCTATGGCCTGGATGACAGCTACGTGAACTTCCGCAGCGGTTCGGGAGCTGCACTGGATGCCGAAATTGCCTCGTCCATCCGTCGTGGCAAACCGGTGTTGTTCTACTACTGGTCGCCGACGCCGTTGATGGGGCGCTACAAGCTGATCCAGCTGGAAGAGCCACCGTTCGATGCCGAGGCCTGGAAGACCCTGACGGATGCGGATAACCCCGATCCGAAGCCCACTCGGTCGTTGGCATCCAAGCTGAGTATTGGCGTGTCCACGCCGTTCCAGAAGGAACATCCGCAGATTGCCGGGTTTTTCGAGAAGGTCGAGTTTCCGATCGAGCCGCTGAATAAAGCCCTGGCGACCATGAGCGAGAACCACACCGCGCCCCGGGAGGTGGCCCAGGCGTTTCTCAAGGAGCATCCTGAGGTGTGGAAGGCCTGGTTGACCGAGGATGTGGCGCAGAAGGTCGAAGCCAGCTTGAAGTAAGCACGGCGCTTATTGCTGAGCGGAGATCAAAAATAATGTGGGAGAGGGCTTGCCCCCTCCCACATGTTGTTTGCAGTGTCGCTTCAGAATCTGGTTTGCACCGCCAGCTCGAATGTCCGTGGCGCTCCCAGGTAATACGCCGGGGACACATGGGCAAACTCGGCATACACCTCATTGGTCAGGTTGCGCACCCGGCCGGTCACCGAGGTGTGTGAATCCACCTGATAGCGCAGGAACGTCCCGAACAGCGTGTAGGCCGGCACCGTCTGGGTGTTGGCATTGTCCGCATACACCTCGGCGACGTAGCGCGCATCCACGCCGCCTTGCCAGTCCTCGGCAAAGTCATAGGTCAACCACAGGTTGCCGACGCGCCTGGGCACGTTGGTCGGTGTATTGCCCTTGCGCGAGACCACCTCGCCACTGGCGATTTTCTCGTTGAACTCATCGTATTCGGCATCCACCCAGGCGACGTTGCCTTCCGCCAGCAGCCTGGGCGTGATGCGCAATGAACTGGCCAGCTCGATGCCCTTCGATGACTGCGCGCCGACCGGGATGCTCGTGGTCGGGTCCTGCGGGTCGGTTACGGCAAAGTCCTTGCGTTCGATCTTATAGACAGCAACGGTGGCCGAACCACGGCCGTCCAGATAGTCGAACTTGCTGCCCATCTCCCATTGTTTGCCGGTCGACACATCGAACACCTGGGTGGTTGTACTCGGTTGTTCAGCGGCGGTGCTGTATTGCACGTAGACATTGGCCGATGGGATGAACTGGTAAGTCAGGCCGACGCGACCGGTCACCGGTTCCCAATGGCGCTTGACGTGCCGTGGGTTGGTGGCCGTGATCGCGCGGTGGTTGGTCACATCCAGGTCGATGGCGTCGTAACGCAGGCCGCTCAGCAGCGAGAGTTTTTCGGTAAGGCCCAGGCGGTTTTCCACGAAAAGCGCCTTGGTGGTGACCTCATTGGTCTTGTCCTTGCCAAAATTCTCCCGGGTACGCGGGATGTCGTAGAAGTGCCCGGGGTTGAAGCCGTTCGGGTCCACGGTGCTGTTACCCGGCACATTCAGCGGCGTGTTGGTGGTGCTGTTGACCTTGTACTCAAAACCGCCGGACCAGGTGGTCGACAGGCCGAACAGACGGTCGTCATGGCGCAGTTCGAACTGGTTGCCGTGCTGTTCGCCCTGGTGGCGCACCTGGTAGGCGGTCGAGCGGTTTACCGCACTGTTGCTGGCGTTGTATTGGTAGGTTTCCAGGTTGCGGTAATCGCGCTGGCTGTCGAGGTGGTAGAGCGTATTTTTCAGCGTCGTGCTGTCGTTGATCCGGTAGTCGATGATCGAGCGCGCCCAGATCGTGCGCTGCTCGTAGCGGCCGTCGGCGACGTTGTAGTTGTTGAAACGGTTGTGTTTGTCGATCTTCAGCTCGCCGGCCTTGGGATTGAGCACCGGCGTGCCCCAGTAAGGGCTGTCTTCCTGTTCATCCTGGTATTCCAGGGCCAGGGTATGGGACAGGTCGGGGGTGAGGTCGCTGAGCAGGGAAAACGCCAGGCTCCAGGCCTCACGCTGGTCGCGGTCGATGTAGCTGTGGTTGGTGTTGCGGCTCACATCCAGGCGCGCGTAATGCTGCACTTCGGCGCCGGGCTCGGTCAGCGCGTGATTGACGCCGAATGCCATGCCGGTGGTGTCGTAGCTGCCATAGGTGAGCTGACCTTCGGCGGCCTGCTCCTCACGGGTGGCCAGCTTCGTCACATAGTTGAGCGAGCCGCCGACGGAGCCGGCGCCGTTGATCAGGGAGGAGGGGCCGCCCACCAGTTCCACGCGGTCATAGATCCAGGCATCCACGGGGCGGGCCAGGCCGGTGGCGACATTGATACCGTTGAACATCTGGGTGATCTGGCTGCTGGTAAACCCACGGTAAGAGACAAACCCGCCAAAACCCGGCGGCGCGCTGGCGTTGACGCCGGGCAGGGTGTTGGCGGCATCGCGGAACGTCTTGGCGCCATGGCGTTCGATGTCGTTGCGATTGGCGATGGCCACTGATGCCGGGGTTTCCCGCACGCTCAGTCCCAGCCGCGACGCCACGCCGCTGGATTGATCCAGGGTGAGGCCGGGTTCGGCAGTTGATTCGCCATCAATGGTGGTCGGAGCCAATTCGAGGGCCCAGGCGCAGACAGGCAGGCAGCCGAAAAGGCCCGCCAACAGGGGTAGATGTTTCATGGTTGAATCCTGAAAAACTTGGCTTGAAAACAACGCACGGCCGTCCGTCATTCCGTGTGGAACCGGTGGTCAGTGCAGATTGGAAAGCAAAGGGATCAGGCGAAGGCGGGCGGCGCGCGCGGGTTAGCCGTGGGCCAGGTGAAGCAGGCAGGGAGGTCAGCAGCCAGCACGACGGCCGGCGGTGGCGCATGGGGTTGTGGCAACACCGCCACATTCACGCTGGAACTGAGCGCCGGGCCCATGCCGCCGGTGGAGCACAGCGGGCAACCGAACGCCTTGGCCAGCGTCGGCAGGTTCTCATCGCTGGAGTTGGACGGCGTGGGCGCCTGGGTACGCGGGTCGACGGTACAGAACTGCCCGCCGATGCCATTGAGCTGCATCCCCACCATCTGCCCGTGACCGATACTGCAGGCGAACACATTGAACAGGACGCAGCAATAGAGCATCCAGGCAATGAGCGAGCGGTCGGCGCGGGCGAGTTTCATGGGGCGGCACTTTACCATCAGCCGCCGACGAAATGCCTGCAAAAAATCCCAGGGCGACTATCCTGTTTCGCACCTTTTCTGGGAGCGCCCGCCATGAGCTTTGTCATCGCACGCTGGATCGTCGGCATTTTTACCTGCATCAGCATGGTGCACCTGTACTGGGCTGCCGGCGGCAAACTCGGCAGCCTCGCCGCCATCCCCCAACTGCCCGGCGAATTCGCCAGCGGGCCTCGCCTTGCATTCAGGCCCTCGGCGCTGGGTACCTTTCTGGTGGCGATGGGCTTGGTCGGCATTGCGCTGCTGGTGTGCCTGCGGGCCGGGCTGTACTTTTCGGCGGTCTCCCATGCGGCGTTGCAATGGGGAATCAGCGCGATTGCCCTGCTGATGTTTGCCCGCGCGATTGGGGATTCGGAGTTGGTGGGGTTTTTCAAGAAAGTCGGCGGGTCACGGTTTGCGCGGTGGGATACGTGGTTCTATTCGCCGTTGTGCCTGGCGTTGGGGGTGGGGTTGTTGGTGGTGGCGTGGGGTTAATGAGGGAAACACAACACACCGATCTACGCCGCTCAAATAAAAACTGCTCTCATCCTTGCCCGATTTGCCGACCTGGCCGTCATGGTTAATAGAACCTCTATTACCCAGGATTTCCCATGTCGCGCCTTGCTCGCCCCTTGCACCCACTGGCCCTGTCAGTGGCGTTGGCTTTCGCCGCCGTGCCGTTGCTGAACGTCCAATCCGCCTTCGCCGAAGAAAGCCGCAGCGCTGTACGCAGTTTCCAGATTCCGGCCGGTGACTTGAGCCAGGCGCTCAACAGCCTGGCCG
Organism: Pseudomonas sp. GW821-FHT09D08; assembly: GCF_059416305.1. Classification (NCBI taxonomy): domain Bacteria; kingdom Pseudomonadati; phylum Pseudomonadota; class Gammaproteobacteria; order Pseudomonadales; family Pseudomonadaceae; genus Pseudomonas; species Pseudomonas sp. GW821-FHT09D08. Next base: position 586,599 of record NZ_JBWKOX010000001.1, on the reverse strand, counting down.
AGCAGGCGGGCCTGGTATTGGCGTTTGATGCGAGCCTGGCACGCGGCAAACGCAGCAACGGCTTGAGCGGGCAGTACGCCACCGACGTGGCGCTGACCCAGTTGCTCGCCGGCAGCGGCCTGCAGGCGCTGAAGCTCTCGGCCGACCGCTACCGCCTGGAAGCCATCCCGGATAACGGCGGTGCCATGGAGTTGCAGGCCACCACCATCAGCGGCGCGTACCAGGCCGAAAGCCCTACCGGGCCGGTGTCCGGTTATGTGGCTACGCGCAGTTTGTCGGGCACCAAGACCGATACCGCGCTGATCGAGACTCCGCAGTCGATTTCCATCGTCACCAAAGACCAGATGCGTGCGCAGAACGCCGAGAGCCTCAACCAGATCCTGCGCTACAGCGCCGCGGTCATCCCGGAAACCCGCGGTGCCACGGCGTCGCGTCTCGACCAATTGACCATTCGTGGGTTTGCCCCGGCCACTTACCTCGACGGCCTGCGCATGCCGTCGAGCCGTGATGCCTTGCCGCAAAAGGATGCCTTTGACCTGGAGCGCGTCGAAGTGCTGCGCGGCCCGGCGTCGGTGCTGTACGGGCAGGGCACGCCGAGCGGAGTGATCAATATGGTCAGCAAGCGCCCGCTGGATACGCCCTTCCATGAAGTGGGCGTCGAATACGGCACCTTTAACAAAAAGCGCACCACCTTCGATTTGAGCGGGCCGCTTGACGATCAGGGCGTGTACTCCTACCGGGTGGCGGGGCTGTTCGACGATGCCGATGGCCAGGTCGAACACACCGAAACCCGTCGCCAATCGTTGTCCAGCGCGTTCACCTGGCGGCCGGACGAAGACACCTCGCTGACCTTGCTCGGGCATTTCCAGAAGGACCCCAAGGGCGCGTCCTACGGTTCGGTGCCGGCCTGGGGCTCGGTATTGCACAGCCCGACCGGGCGCAGCATCGACGTGGACTTCTACGACGGCGAAAAGAACTTCGAGAAAAGCGATCGCGAGTACTACTCCATCGGCTGGGCCTTCGAGCATCACCTCAACGATGTCTGGACAGTGCGCCAGAACGCGCGTTACCTGCGCAGCGAAGGGCGTTATCGCAGCCTCTACAGCAACTACCTGATGGCGGATTACCGCACCATTCGACGTTCCACCATTGCCAGTGACGTCGACATGGATGCCTACACCCTCGATAACCAGGTGCAGGCCAAATTCGACACGGGCCCACTGCAACACACCCTGCTGATGGGGCTCGACTACCAGAACACCAGCACCGACACCCTGTTGGGCTCAGGGACGTATACCGCCGGGCCGACCCTGGATATTTTCAACCCGGTCTATGGCGCGGCGGTGCCGGTACCGGCGTACACCACCGACGGTACGTCGCGCAGCGAACAGACCGGGGTCTATCTGCAAGAGCAGATGAAGTGGGACAAATGGGTGTTGTTGCTCGGCGGTCGTTATGACTGGGCCAGCACCGACAGCACCACCAAGACCTTGCGCACCGGGACCAAGAGCCAGTCCTCCCTGGACAGCAAGGCCTTTACCGGGCGTATTGGCCTGGTCTATCTCTTCGATAACGGCCTGGCGCCGTATGCCAGCTATGCGGAGTCGTTCAACCCGCAGTCGGGCACCGGTTACGGCGGTTCGGTGTTCAAGCCGACCGAAGGCAAGCAGTATGAAATCGGCATCAAGTACCAGCCGCCGGGCAGCAACAGCTTTATCACGGCGGCGATCTTCGACCTGCGCCAGACCAACGTCCTCACCACCGACCCGGACCCCACCCACCTGTGCGGCAGCGGTCGCTGCCAGAGCCAGGACGGCGAAGTGCAATCCCGTGGTTTTGAACTGGAAGGCAAGGCCAGCCTTAATGACAACCTGGACATCACGGCGGCCTATGCCTACCTGGATAACCGCATCAGCAAGTCCAATAACACCGTGCGTTACGCCCCCATCAGCGATATCGGCGTAGGCCCGGCCATCAACGCCGAGGGCACCACCACCTACGCGGTACCGCGCCACACGGCGTCGGCGTGGGCCGACTACACCTTCCATGATGGCAACCTCAAGGGCTTCGGTGCCGGCGCGGGTGCGCGGTATGTCGGTTCGTCCTGGGGCGATACCGCCAACACCTTGAAGGTGCCGGGCTACACCCTGTTCGATGCGGCGGTGCACTACGACATTCCGAACATCGCCAACCTCAAGGACAACCTGCGCCTGGCCCTGAACGCCACCAACCTGGCGAATAAAGAGTACGTCGCGTCGTGCTATTCCTACTCGTGGTGCTGGTACGGCTCGCAGCGCACCGTGCAGGCGAGTGCGACCTACCAATGGTGATGGCACGACGATAAGGCAATTTAATGGCCCCTCTGTAACAAAATTCTCGCCAGAATCGCTTTTATTTTCAGGTGGTTAGGTGAGGAAGCAAATGCGCACTGTTGGAATCATGCTGATCGCCTGCTCCCTGGCCGGCGGCGCGGCTGCCGTGCAGGCACGGGAGCTGCGCGAGGGTGACAAGTACATGTGCAGTTGGGGCGCCGGCACGGCCGCCAGGGCCCAGGAACTCAAGCTGTCGGGGGTGTCGCTGTACGCGGCGCGGCAGAAGATCCAGACCATCAAGTTCAGTAAATCCTGGATGCGCATGATGGCCATGGGCATCACCGAACAGACCTATGACAGTCGTTCACGGCTCAAGCCTGAAGCGATTCGCCAGAGTTTCTATCAGGATTGCGTGCGTTACAAAGTGGCACGCAAGTAATCGAGTGCAGGCTTTACAAAACCACGACAAACCGATGTTTCTATTTGCATACAATTGCTCCCTTGGTAGAGGAGGCAGGTATGCACACGCTTATTCGCGCCGCGACGCCGGTCCCGGGAGGGGGCTGCCCGAGGCGCTCCAGGTTTGCTGTCAAAACAGAGCCGGGCAGGGTAAGCCCGTGACCCCGGCAACCCCCCCTTCATCCAACAGCCTGCGCTATTTTGCGCTTGGCGTGCTCTGCGTGGCGGGGTTGCTCGGGGGCTATTTCATGCAGCTCAATGCCAAGGCGGATCGCCAGCGCGAAGAAGCGGCCGAGCGTTTGGCACTTTGCCGGCAGGTTGAGCGGGTCGCCAGTGTGGCCACCTCCGCGGGTCTGGAACTTCGCGATACCTGCAAGCAATTGGGGGAGAGCGGGTCGAAGAGTGTCACGCCGCCTTAACTAATAACCCTTTTTTATAAGTGGAAATATTGGCGGTAGTTGCACCAAAAAGTGGCACTTATATGCGTCGCTACCTTAAAAAACATGTGGTTATTTAAGGACTTACAATGCTTTTAATCCGACGAAAGGATATAAAATTTTCTTGTTACAGCTTTTTACACTGGTTACTATAGCCGGGCGTTCACCTCCCACGGTTTATGCATTTTTAAATCCCAAGTTTCCATCAGCTACTTGGGATTTTTTTTGCCTGGAATTTAACCCCCGGCGTCAAACTTCACCTTCTGCAAACTCCGCACGCATCCGCCCGTTGCGTTTGGCCCGGTAGAGCAACTTGTCGACATCTTCGACAAAACCCAGCATCGGGCTGTCGGGTTTGACGATGCGCGTACCTACGCCCAGGCTCAGGGTCAGCAGGTTCGACACCGCTGAAAAGCCATGATCGATCTGTTGTTGGCGGATCAGGTGCAGGCAACGTCCGGCGACCTGTTTGGCCGACGCCGCGTCGGTTTCCGGCAACAACCACACAAACTCCTCACCGCCGATGCGAGCGATGAAGTCCCGCGGCCGGTTGGCGGCCAGTGACAGGGTATGCGCGACCTGGCGCAGGCATTCGTCGCCCTTGATGTGGCCATAGTGGTCGTTGTACTGCTTGAAAAAATCGATATCCAGGATGATCAACGACAGCGGCAACTGGCTGCGCTGGGCGCTGGCCCATTCGCGTTCGAGCACGGTGTCGAACATGCGTCGGTTGGCGATGCCGGTCAGGCCATCCTGGTAGGAATATTCCTCGAGTTGCTTTTGCAGGCGCACCAGGTGTTCTTCGGTCTTCTTGCGTTCGCTGATATCGAACATAAAGCCGATCAGCGCCTCGACTTCACCGTCCTTGCGCACCACATGCACCACGTCGCGGATCCATACGTAGTCGCCGTTCACCGTCAGGGCCCGGTAATCCGCTTCATGGTCCACCCCGGCACGGGATTGCGACACGCAGAAATTCACCACGTATTCGCGGTCATCGGGGTGCATGCGCGAGACCCAGTCGTCGACGCTGACCCAGCTTTGCGGGGTCCAGCCCAACAGCGTTTCGATCTGCGGGCCGATATAGCTGAAGGTCATGCTCTGCCAGTCGATACGCCACGGGATGGCCTTGGTCGATTCCAGCAGCGTGCGGTATACGTCGCTGTCGGGCTGGCTCGGAGGGGCAATGCTCATGGTGGACGGCTCGAATGATGGCTAAGTGCCCAGAGCGTCGTGTGATCGACGGTGGGAGTCAAGCGCTTGCCGAGGCAGCAGACGAGAGGTCGTGTGACGGGCATGGCGGCGGCCAGCTAGCCAATGACAGCATGGCTGGGCGCATCCACTGCGCCGTAATAACGCCAGCAGCAATGACGGTGCTCCGGCACGATCACGCAGCCGCTGAGGCTGACGATCAGCACAGCGGCAACCAGCAGGGTAAGTCGACGGTACATGGTGTTTCCTCTTGGGTTGGCCGGGGTTAATCCTTCAACGCGGCAACCGGCGAAAATCCGTCGCACGCCTTTCAAACATTTCATCAAGCCCCGCCAGCCCCTGAGCAATACTGGTCTCGCCCCCTGCTGAAAAAATCTGCGCAGCCCGCGACGGATTTTTGCGCACGCGCCGTTCAACCCATCAGCAACCTGCACTTTCGCGGGTTGCATGGAGGAGTTGCCATGAGAGCCCTGGCCACATTGCGTTTAACCGTGCTTGTTCCGCTGGCCTTCGCCGCGTTTGTCAGCACCCCGACGTTTGCCCAGACCGACATCATCATTCAGCAGGCGCCGCCGCCTCCACGTGTGGAAATGATCCCGGCCGAGCGCCCCGGCTATGCCTGGGACCGGGGCCACTGGCGTTGGGAAGGGCGCGGTTACGGCTGGGTGCCGGGCCACTGGCAGCCGGTAATGCGCCATGCGCGCTGGGAGCCTGGCCATTGGGAAGCCCATGGCCCGAACTGGTACTGGCGCGAAGGGCATTGGATCCGCTGACCCCTGACCCCTGACCCTTGGCCCTGAGAACTGCCCGATTGAACGAGACTGATCCGGACGTTGAGCTGCTGGCGCGTATCGGCAATAACGAACCTGCCGCCGTCAACGAAATGGTGACGCGCAAGCTCCCGCGTTTGCTGGCGCTCGCCAGTCGGATCCTGGGGGACGCCGACGAGGCCAAGGACGTGGCCCAGGAAAGTTTCCTGCGCATCTGGCGCCAGGCCGCCCACTGGCGCAGTGGCGAGGCGCGTTTCGACACCTGGTTGCATCGGGTCGCGCTGAACCTGTGCCACGACCGCTTGCGGCGACGCAAGGAGCGCCCGCTGAGCGATGAGGCGGCGGTGGAGGTGGCAGACAGCTCGCCATCGCCTGAAGAGCAACTGGAGACCCAGGACCGCAGTGCACGCATGGCCGCCGCGTTGGCGGCCTTGCCCGAACGCCAGCGCGAAGCCATCGTGTTGCAGTACTACCAGGAGCTGTCGAACATCGACGCCGCGGCCCTGATGAATATCAGCGTCGAGGCACTGGAGAGCCTGCTGTCGCGGGGCCGACGCCAGTTGCGCAGCCAACTTGCCGATACACCCGGGCTCGCCCGCCCAGGAAGGGGAACATCATGACACCCGAACGCTTTGTGTACCTGGCCGACGTCTATGGGGCGGACCTGCGTCGCTGGCCCGCGGCAGAACGGGCAACGGCCCAGGCGCTGCTCGACAACGGCAACGTCCATGCCCGTGTAGCCTTGCAGCAGGCGCGTTGGCTCGACAGCCAGTTGGACAGCCATCAACTGGCGTTCCCCGACCCGGCGTTGGTCCGGCAGATCCGCCAATCCGCCCCACGCTCATTCTGGTCACGCTATGCCAACTGGTTATCGCCCGCCGGCCTTGTCGGTGCGGGCATTGCCGGCATCGTCACCGGGATGCTGGTGGCGTCCATGAGCGTGCCGCTGCCGATGTTGTCCTCCGACGTGCTGCCCAGTGTCTTTGATCAGGGCGACGCGGAAGTCGTCTTCAGCGTCAACGCCGAGGAAACCGAACAATGACCGCCAGATCCCTGAAACCGTGGTTGTTTGTCTCGATCCTGCTCAACGTATTTTTGATCGGTGGGGTGGGCGGCGGTCTCTACCACTGGATGGCCAACGCCCGGCCTGCCGAAGTGGTGGTTAACCAACACGGCCTGCGCCAGGCGATGGTCAAGTTGCCGCCGGAGCGGCGCAGGGAACTGCGCCAACTGCTGCGCCGCAATCGCGACGACAGCCAGCCGCTGATCATGGCCGGGCGTGAGGCGCGGCTGGGGGTGATCAAGCAATTGGAAGCGCCAAGCCTGGATCGTGAGGCGTTGGTAGCGGAACTGGCCAAGGCACGGGAGGCCGATATGGCGCTGCGGGCGTTGGTGGACGGTACCTTGGCGCAGTTCGCCGGCACCTTGCCTCAGGATGAGCGACAGAAGCTGGTAGAGACCTTGTACATGCGCGGACAGGCGAAGGCTCAAGCCAAGTCGGCAGGCATCAAGCCTCGGTCGTGAGTTGCGAGCCCCTCATGCGGTTTTACAGGCGACGCAGAAAGGATTTGACGATGTGCCGCGTGGCGTCGGTGGTGTCCAGTTCGTCCACGGCGCCATAGGCGTGCCACTGGCAGTCGACGATTTCGTTCAGCGGCCGTGCATCCGCGATATTCACCACCGAGGCTTCAAACACATGGTGCACGGTGTCGCGGGCCTTCAGCTCCTGCAAGTACAGCAGCCCGTCCACGTTCAATCCGGTTTCTTCTTCCAGCTCCCGTTCGGCCGCACCGACCGGGCGCTCGTCCCGCTCCACCTTGCCGCCCGGCAAGGCCCATTTTGACCTGGCCTTGCGCACGAAGAGGATATGCCCCTCGTGTTCGCAAATGACCGTTGCGCGTATTTTCATCGTCTGTGCCCCCGCAGCGGGATGAATGTCATAAAAGTGTAATGCAATTGTCATGCTAAGTGGTTATGGCGCGCCGCGGTGGGGATGTGGATACTGCCCGATTGATGAAAACGGACGAGGAAAACAGATGAGCAGCGTACGTTGGGGCATGATCGGGTGTGGCAGTGTCACTGAATTGAAGAGTGGACCCGCTTTCTACAAAGCGCCAGGTTCGGCGCTGGTGGCCGTGATGGGGCGGCGCGAGGAGGCCGTGCGCGATTATGCATCGCGCCATGGGATTGCCCGTTACTACACCGACGCCCAGGCACTGATCAACGACCCCGAAGTGGACGCCGTGTACATCGCCACGCCGCCCGACAGCCACCTGGAATACAGCCTGATGGTGGCGGCGGCCGGCAAGCATTGCTGTGTCGAGAAGCCGATGGCGCTGAATGCCGAACAGAGCGCGCTGATGCAGCGCACTTTCGAGCGTGCCGGGCTGCACCTGTTTGTTTCCTACTACCGGCGCTCGCTGCCACGCTTCCAGCAGGTGCGCGCGTGGCTGCAGGACGGGCGCATCGGCACGTTACGCCAGCTGACCTGGACCCTGTGCAAGCCGCCGGCCGTCGAAGATGCCAGCGCCGCCAACTGGCGCACCGACCCGGCCATTGCCGGTGGCGGCTACTTTGCCGACCTGGCCAGCCACGGTTTCGACCTGTTCCAGTACCTGGCCGGGGATATTGTCGAGGTCGCGGGCTTTACCGCACGACAGGCCGGGCACTATGCCGCCGAGGATGCCGTGACGGCCTGCTGGACCTTCAGTTCGGGCGCGCTGGGCATGGGCTGCTGGAACTTCGTCGCCGACCGCCGTGAGGACCGGGTCGAGTTGATCGGCAGCCGTGGGCGCATCCAGTTCTCGGTCTTCGAAGACCAGCCGCTCCACCTGGAGGGCGAGACCAACGAGGTGCTGGAAGTGCCATGCCACCCGCATATCCAATGGCACCACGTAGTGGCCATGAACGCGCATATTCGCGGCGAAGCCGAGCATCCGTCGCTGGCCATCGAGGCGTTGAAGACCGATCGGATCCTGGACAAGGTCCTGCAACGTAATCCCAATCTGCCGGGATGATTTTCCAAGGAATAGCAGAATGAAATACTGGATGGTCCTGTGGCTGGCACTTGCCACAACGGCGATGGCGGCCCCGCGTAGCCAAGGGACGCCTGGGGAATTTGATTTTTATGTGTTGTCGCTGTCATGGTCGCCGACCTTCTGCCTGACGCACCCGGACAACGAGCAGTGTTCGGGCAAGGGCTACGGCTTTGTGCTGCACGGCTTGTGGCCGCAATACGCGCGGGGAGGGTGGCCGGCGACCTGCGCGCCGCAATCGCGCTTGAGCCGCGAAGAGATGGACAAAGGCGCGGCGCTGTTCCCGACGCGCTCACTGCTCACCCACGAATGGGCCAAGCACGGCACCTGCAGCGGGCTGGAACCCTTGGCGTACCTGGAGAAAACCGATGCGGCGCTGGGCGTGGTTGCCATCCCTGCGCAACTGCAACCGTTCAACACGCCACCGTCGTTGCCGGCCCGCGAGATCGAAGCGCTGTTTCGCGAAAGCAACCCGCGCATGGGCAACCATGGGCTGGCGGTGATCTGCAAAGGCAAGGTGCTGTCGGAGGTGCGTGTGTGCCTGACCAAGGACCTGGCCTTCGCCGGTTGCCCGCGCAGTGTGAAAACCCAATGCCGTGATGGTGAAATTCGCATCCCCACGCAGCGTTGAACGCCGGCATCCACACACCTTTGCCCAAGCCACTGCACTAGGTCGAGATCCTGGCTGAGGATGGGCGGGTGTGTGGCGTCGAAGACTGTGTGATCCACGCCCCAGGGTGATTTTGTTCAATACCGATTTGACCCGGCCTTATACCGTGGAACCCAGTTTACGCCTCATCATAAAAAGGGAACCGCAATGAGCTTGATCATTTCCATGGCCGCCTTCGCCCTGGCCACGTCCATCACGCCGGGACCGGTCAACGTGGTCGCCCTGAGTTCAGGCGCGCGCTTCGGTTTTGTCGCCAGCCAGAAGCATGTGTTTGGCGCTGCCGTTGGCTTTACCTTGCTGTTGGTGCTGATCGGCCTGGGACTGCACGAGGTGCTGGTGCGCTGGCCCATCCTGACCCAGTTGATCCAGTGGGGCGGGGTCGCGTTCCTGCTGTACATGGCCTGGAAACTGGCGGTGGATAACGGCCAGCTCGACGCGGATGGCAGCGCGACGGCGCCATCCATGCTCTACGGCGCCATCATGCAGTGGCTCAACCCCAAGGCCTGGCTGGCCTGTGTGGCGGGCATGGGCCTGTTTGTGGCCGACGGCGATGGGCGGCAAGTCTGGCTGTTTGCCAGTCTCTACCTGGTGATCTGCTACCTATCGGTGGCGTGCTGGGCCTATGCCGGGACCTTTCTACGCCGTTACCTGGACAATCCCCAAGGCGTGCGCCTGTTCAACCGCTCGATGGCCGCGTTGCTGGTGGCCAGTGTGGGTTATTTGCTGATGGCTTGAGCACCTCGCGGTATTGCCCGGGGGTGGCGGCGAAATGTTGCTTGAAGGTGCGCTGGAAGTGCGCCTGGTCGGCAAAGCCCGCAGCGAGGGCCACATCGGCGATCAACTCGCCATTGCGCAACCGGGTGCGGGCAAACTGGATGCGTTGGTTGACCAGAAACGCGTGGGGCGTGAGCCCGTAATACTGCTTGAAGGCGCGGATCAGGTACGACGGCGACAGTTCGGCCGCCAGGCAGATGTCGTCGAGCTTCAACGCCTGGGTGCAGTGCTCGCGGATGTACTCGGCGGCCCGCTCCAGCTTGTGGTTGACCTCGCGCACCGGTGTGGGTGAAGGGTTCAGGCGCTGCTGGACTTCAGTGAAGTAGCTCACCAGTGCGCTCTGCTTTTGCAGCAATTCGGCCTGCTCGTTCACCAGCATCCGGTACAACGCCAGCAAGCCGCTGTACAGCAGCGGGTCACGGGTATACGGCGTATTGAAAGCGCGATAACCCTGGTCGGTGCTGAAGCCCAGTTGGTACTGTAATTCGGTCAGCCAGGGCGTATCGAGGTAGAGCATGTGATAGGACCAGGGCTGGTCGTGGATAGGGTTGCAGGCATGCACATCGCCGGGGTTCATCAACACCACGGTGCCGGCGCTGATCTGGAATGTATCGGCGCCGTAATGGTAATAGCTGCGCCCGGTGGTGATCGCGCCGATGGAGAAATGCTCATGGGCGTGACGGGTGTAAGTGACCTTGCGCCCGTCGGCGATGGTGCGCGCTTCGATGAACGGCAGGCGCTCGTCGCGCCAGAAGCGCGGTGCGGCGGGGAAAGGGGCGGGCGGTGTCATGGGCGCGACTCCAGGGCAGTCAAGATCAGAAACGGATCGTTGCACAGACCCTGGCGTTTGGGTAGCCGATGACTTAATAGGGTTTCAGATTGTGCAAACGCTCGTTTCGGTGTTTGTTGATCAGCAGGACCTTTTCCACATTGTTGAGGTTCTGCGTGGACTCACTCAGATCCCGGTGGTTACTGAGCAGGCACTGGTCAACGACCATCCTGGCAATCGCTTCGAGTCGTGCCGATTGCCAGGACTTCGGTATGGGGGCGGGGTCACCCTGGGTATCCGTTATGAGGGTGGTGTCCAGGGGATGGAGCAGGACCTGCGAACTGGCGCCCGCCACGGGTTCGGAACCGGTGAGATAAGCACTCCAGTCGATCTGCAACTGAACAGGGCCTGGGGCGACCGGGTCATTCAGCAGGCCGGATGGCGGGTTGGCCAGCTGCGTGACCAGCATCTGCCTGGGAAGCAGTTGCAGCAGGTAGCGATCCCGCTGGTAGCGAACACGCAACAGGCATCCAAAATGTGCGGTGATCATCGTGTCCCGGGCTGTGGGGGACGGTTTGCGCAGCAGGTACAGTTCGATGTTTCCTTGCTCCAGGCTGACGCGCCTGGGCAGCGGCAGGCAGGACAGCAGGTAGGCACTGTACACGATATAGCTCTCACGGATGGATTCGAGCGCGGCGTGGAAGTTTTCATCAGCGTTGTGGTCCTTGAGTGTTCTCAAGGGCGGCGAAAACCTGTTGACACGTACCTGTGGCTGAATCGCCCTCCAGCGTTCCATGTGCTTTAACTCACCGGCCAGATACAGTTCGGCCAGGGAAAAGGAAATATCCTGGGTGCTGACTTGCGGATAGCGAATACCGGGTGGAAGGAAGGGCGCCGGCATGAACACGGTTTTGTCCAGGTGAGCGTTATCCGGATAGACCTCACGCAGGTACCTCAATGCCGCCTCCTTCTGATCCGGATAGGGGGTGTGCAGTGAGCCGAAGGCATCGTTGAGTGTGCGCTTCTGTTTCTCATAGGTGCGCACGGCGAGCTCGCCTTTAAAGGGCAGGTCCGTGTCCGTCGCATCCACCACGCCATTGGCACGCGCCCAGTCGAGGACGGGATCGACCGTAGGAGGCAGCGCCCAGAATTCCCGGTTGAGCGTCGTGGCAGGGTTATGGACCAGCGTCATGATGTTCTCAAGTGTCATGTACCGGCTGGCGCCAGGGGTTTTCAGCTCGATGAAATCGACGAACTGCTTGAACACGACCCAGTTCTGGTTACACAGGTAAGGCAAGGTTTCGGGGATGTTGCGTACGAGCAATTGTGGCGCGCTGCCACTGAGCAGCAAATGCGCGGCCAGTGGGGCCCCCTCCAGCAGCGTCTGGCGCAGGAGGGCTTCCAGATTGCTGCGCACCAGTGCGCAGTTGTCACCCCAGTAGTAATCGGTGTCGATGGCCAGCCCGCCGACCAGGTTGCGTTGTGTGCCGGCCTGTTCGTCCAGGCTCAGAATCAACGCGCTGAGCAAGAGTGTCTGCCGGCGCTGCTGCGGCGTTGTGCCATGCACTGCGGCATCGGACCAGATGACGAGGGTGTTCAGGCGCTCGACCAATAGCTGGCTGCGCGGGCTCTGCACCATCTGGTTCAGCAGCATGTCCGCTTCGGCGCGGATCCTGGGGGCGCTTTTGCCCGCCCAACAAGGTTCGCCGAGCCACTTGAACAGGGGCGCTCCATGCGCCTGTGCAAACGCCTGTTGCGCTTCGTATACCTGTCGGCGTTGTGTGCTGGATAAGGTCAGCAATGACGGCTGCGGCTGGCCCAGGCCCTGCCAGTAGTTGCCCAGCCGGGGTGTCGCAGCCCTGACGGCCCTCAGGTAGTGCGCTGCCTGTTGGGCCTGGTCCGCTGTCTTCACTTCGGGCATGCGCAGGAATTTCATCAACTGCTTGAGGGTGGCCTTCATATCGCTGCGCAGCTCGCCGCCCAAGCGTTTGGCCAGCTCCTGCAAGAGCGTGAGATAGTGCTTGAGCGCTGGACTGGAGACGATATCGTCCGTGAGGTTTCTGCGCCTGCCGTCCCTGTCGTCCGCGCCTACATACCCCTCTTCAGTCAGCAGGACCAGCGCCTTTTCGTCGTCGATACCGCGTTTCACGCAAATGGCGACAAATGATCTGTGCTTGATCATCATCAGCAGTTTTTCGGCGCTCTCCTCCAGCAACTGGTAGAACATCGAGTCAGTGTCCAGCTCGACCGTATCGTCGAGCTCAACCTTTTCATCGGCTTGTTTGCCAGCGCTGACGCGCTCCAACTCTGTCTGCAGGCGATTAAAGTTATTCAGGGCGCTCAGGCTGTTTTGTTTGCGCTTGAGCCATTGCGCATCCTGGGCCGCTTCACTGCAGTACGGCTGCCCAGGCACGGATGACTGGCGCAGGCGCGTGATCAGGGCGTGCACATCGCTGGCCTGGAGGGGGACCTCGATGGCGTAGAAGTGCATGAGCTCTGCCAGGCTCAGGCTGTTATTGGAGGCTACCTGTTCTCCCAGCAACGATGCATATTGCGCCAGTCGAATCAGCCGACCCGCCACTGGCGCACCGCCCAGGTGTGTACGCAGGCTGATGCTGATCCCCTGGAGCTCTGCGGATGAGGCACGCAGGGAATGATCCTCGCCGGAATAAATAAAGTATTCATCGGGGCCCAGCGCAGTTGGGAACGTCTGCGTGAACTCGATCGAATTGATCACGCTCTGCAGTAATTGCGCGGCTTCTTTCAAGGTGTGCGCTACGAAAGAGTCAGACCTCAGCGTGAGGCGCTGGCGGTAAGCGAGGTAGCTGTCATGGGGTTCATCCGTGGCTGCCGCGCTGGCCATGCATTGCTCGAGGTTATCGGCCAGTTGCAGCAAGTCCAGGTGCTGGGCGTGCATTTCATGGCGTGTCGCCGACTGCGCGCGGCCATTGTCACCCATCGTTGGAAAGGCATGGTAGGCCTGCAGCTCATCGACAATCATCCGTGCCTGGATCTGGTTTTTGGGCAACGTGTAGCCGTAGAACGCCAGCGTCAATTCGAGTGGCAACTCAAACGTACTGTGGCCGTTTGGCAAGTCGATATAGGGCACGCCCAGTTGGTTGGGATCAATGATCTCGCAGATGCCCAGGATCGGCGCGGACACTTCCAGCCAACCTGGGTCGTCATGAAGATGAAAGGCCCTGGAAGTCAGTTGGTCCTCGTGAATGACATTGGCGTGCAGGGAGCTTCCCATGACCTTGATGCTTCGATACTCCAGGTGCTGCGCGTCGGCCCATGCCAGGAACACGCTCTGGTTGATAGCCTTGCCGAACAGCACCATCCATTGGCCAAGCCTGGAATTGCGGTCGACCGCGATCAACGCGGGAGGCCCCAGCAGCGTCCAATTGTGCGGTACGGCAGGTGACAGCAGTGCAACCAGGCTGTTGATCAGCTTCAGATCATCCTGGGTGGCAAACAAGACGGGGCTGGCAGGCAGTGGCTCGGTCGCCGCAGCGGCAATCAGCGGGGCAAATTCGTACATGAATGAAGTTCCGTTTCAAGGTTGCCCAAGAAAACGCTCTTGAGCGGAGCTTCATGGTCGAGGGTTTTTACCTGCGCTTGATAGCCTGCGTCATCCCGAGTTGCTGTAGGTCGAGTAGGCGGCCACGGTGATCCAATGGCGAGGCATGCCCACGCAGGAGGTGGGCGTGCTCATCGCTCAGAGGCGCTCCGGGCAGGGCACCAGAAAGGCCGCTTCCAGCAGTTGACGCGTATACCCATGCTGCGGATCAGCGAAAATCGCTCGCGCATCGCCCTGTTCCACCACCTGCCCGTGCTTGACCACCATCAACTGGTGACTGAGCGCCTTCACCACCGCCAGGTCATGGCTGATAAACAGGTAGGTCAGGTTGTACTTGGCCTGCAGGCTGCGCAGCAATTCCACCACTTGCCGTTGCACGGTGCGATCCAGCGCCGAGGTCGGTTCGTCCAGCAGGATCAGGCGCGGCTTGAGCACCAGTGCGCGGGCGATGGCGATGCGTTGGCGTTGGCCGCCGGAGAACTCATGGGGGTAGCGATGACGGGATTCAGGGTCCAGGCCCACCTCCTTGAGCGCCGCGATAATCGCCGCTTCCTGCTCGGCCGCTGTGCCCATCCTGTGGATGCGCAGGCCTTCGCCGACGATCTCGCTGACGCACATGCGTGGGCTCAGGCTGCCGAACGGGTCCTGGAACACCACCTGCATTTCCCGGCGCAACGGGCGCACCTGTTGCTGGGTCAGCGTGTCCAACTGCTGGCCTTCGAAACGAATCCCGCCCTTGCTGGCAATCAAGCGCAGGATCGCCAGGCCCAGGGTGGATTTGCCCGAGCCGCTTTCGCCGACGATGCCCAGGGTCTGGCCCTGGGGCAGGCTGAAGTTGATCCCGTCCACCGCCTTGACGTAATCGACGGTGTTGCGCAAGAAGCCCTTCTTGATCGGGAACCAGACTTTCAGGTCATCGACTTCCAGCAACGGCGGGCCGACGTCGTTGCTGGCCGGGCCACCGCTGGGTTCCGCCGCCAGCAATTCCTGGGTGTAAGGGTGTCGGGGCGACTGGAACAACGTCTCGCACTCTGCCTGCTCGACGATGCAGCCTTGCTGCATCACGCAGACGCGGTGAGCAATGCGCCGCACCAGGTTCAAGTCATGGCTGATCAACAGCAAGGCCATGCCCAAACGCGCCTGCAACTCCTTGAGCAACTCCAGGATCTTCAACTGCACGGTGACGTCGAGGGCCGTGGTCGGTTCATCCGCGATCAACAACTCTGGCTCATTGGCCAGGGCCATGGCGATCATCACCCGCTGGCGCTGGCCGCCCGACAGTTCGTGGGGCAGGGCCTTGAGCCGTTTGTGCGGCTCGGGGATGCCCACCAGTTCCAGCAGTTCCAGGGTGCGCCGGGTCGCGACCTTGCCGGTCAGACCCTTGTGCAGGCCGAGCACTTCGTTGATCTGCTTCTCGATGCAGTGCAGCGGATTCAACGACGTCATCGGCTCCTGGAAGATCATCGCGATGCGGTTGCCGCGAATATGCCGCAGGGTCTTTTCCTTCAGGGTCAGCAGGTCCTGGCCGGAATAGGTGATGGTGCCGGACGGATGCCGGGCCAGCGGGTAGGGCAGCAGGCGCAGGATCGAGTGGGCGGTCACCGATTTGCCGGAGCCGCTTTCGCCGACCAGGGCCAGGGTTTCGCCGCGCTTGATATCGAAGCTGACGTTGTTGACCACACGGTGGTGATGCGCGCCCGTGACGAACTCGACGGAGAGGTCGCGGATTTCGATCAGATTGTCCTGATTCATCTCATTTCCTCGGGTCGAAGGCATCGCGAGCGGACTCGCCGATAAACACCAGCAAACTCAACATGATCGCCAGCACGGCAAACGCGCTCATGCCCAGCCAGGGTGCCTGCAGGTTGGATTTGCCCTGGGCCACCAGTTCGCCCAGGGACGGCGAACCGGCCGGGAGGCCAAAGCCGAGGAAGTCCAGGGCGGTCAGGGTGCCGATGGCGCCAGTGAGGATGAACGGCATGAAGGTCATGGTCGAGACCATGGCATTGGGCAGGATATGGCGGAACATGATCGCGCCGTTCTGCATCCCCAGTGCCCGCGCCGCACGCACGTATTCGAGGTTACGCCCGCGCAGGAACTCGGCGCGCACCACGTCCACCAGGCTCATCCAGGAAAACAGCAGCATGATCCCCAGCAGCCACCAGAAGTTCGGCTGCACGAAGCTGGCGAGGATGATCAGCAGGTACAGCACCGGCAAGCCCGACCAGATTTCCAGGAAACGCTGCCCGGCCAGGTCGACCCAGCCGCCATAGAAGCCCTGCAAGGCGCCGGCGATCACGCCGATGATCGAACTCAGCACGGTCAGGGTGAGGGCAAACAGCACCGACACACGGAAGCCATAGATCACCCGCGCGAGCACATCGCGGCCCTGGTCATCGGTACCCAGCAGGTTGACGCGCGAAGGCGGCGCCGGGGCCGGTACCTTCAGGTCGTAGTTGATGCTCTGGTAGCTGAACGGGATCGGCGCCCACAGGGTCCAGGCGTCCTTGGCCTTGAGCAGTTCCTGGATATACGGGCTCTTGTAGTTGGCTTCCAGGGGGAATTCGCCGCCGAAGGTGGTTTCCGGGTAGCGCTTGAGCGCCGGGAAATACCAGTCGCCGTCGTAGTGCACCGCCAGTGGCTTGTCGTTGGCGATCAGCTCCGCGCCCAGGCTCAGCCCGAACAGGATCAGGAACAGCCACAGCGACCACCAGCCACGCTTGTTGGCCTTGAACCGCTCGAACCGGCGGCGATTGAGGGGGGACAGGTTCATCTCAATGCTCCCGGCTGGCGAAGTCGATACGCGGATCGACCAGGGTGTAGGTGAGGTCGCCGATCAGTTTCACCACCAGCCCCAGCAGGGTGAAGATAAACAGCGTGCCGAACACCACCGGGTAGTCGCGGTTGATCGCTGCTTCAAAGCTCATCAGGCCCAGGCCGTCGAGGGAGAAGATCACTTCCACCAGCAACGAGCCGGTGAAGAAAATCCCGATGAACGCCGACGGGAAGCCGGCGATCACCAGCAGCATCGCGTTACGGAACACATGGCCGTAGAGCACGCGGTGGTTGGTCAGGCCCTTGGCCTTGGCGGTGATCACGTATTGCTTGTTGATCTCGTCGAGAAAGCTGTTCTTGGTCAGCAGGGTCATGGTCGCGAAGTTGCCGATCACCAGCGCGGTGATGGGCAGCGCCAGGTGCCAGAAATAGTCGAGCACCTTGCCGCCCCAGCTCAACTCATCGAAGTTGTTGGACGTGAGCCCACGCAAGGGGAACCAGTCGAAGTAACTGCCGCCGGCAAACACCACGATCAGCAGGATCGCAAACAGGAACGCCGGGATCGCATAACCGACGATGATTGCCGAGCTGGTCCACACATCGAAGTGGCTGCCGTGGCGCGTGGCCTTGGCGATCCCCAGCGGGATCGACACCAGGTACATGATCAGCGTGCTCCATAACCCCAGGGAGATCGATACCGGCATCTTTTCCTTGATCAGGTCGATGACCTTGGCGTCACGGAAAAAGCTGTCGCCGAAATCCAGCCGGGCGTAGTTCTTGACCATGATCCACAAGCGTTCCGGCGCCGACTTGTCGAAGCCGTACATTTTTTCGATTTCCTTGATCAGCGCCGGGTCCAGGCCCTGGGCGCCACGGTAGCTGCTGGAGCCGGCCACCGAGACTTCGGCACCGCCGCCGGCAATGCGGCTGGTGGCGCCTTCAAAGCCTTCGAGCTTGGCGATCATCTGTTCCACCGGGCCACCGGGGGCGGCCTGGATAATGATGAAGTTGATCAGCAGGATCCCGAACAACGTCGGGATGATCAGCAACAGGCGGCGAACAATATAGGCCAGCATTTAATCGCCTCCGCTCGCCGCATCGGCGCTCGTGTCGGTAGCCGTTTCCAGGGTGACGGCAGGTTTTACGTTGGGTTTTGCCCACCAGGTGGCGGTGCCCACATCATAGCGTGGCGGGGTTTTCGGATGGCCGAGGTGGTCCCAGTACGCCACGCGGAAGGTCTTGATGTGCCAATTGGGGATCACGTAGTAACCGAACTGCAGCACACGGTCCAGGGCCTTGGCATGGGCGATCAGGCTGTTGCGCGAGTCGGCGTCGATCAGTTCTTCCACCAACTGGTCGACCGCCGGATCCTTGAGGCCCATGTAGTTGCGGCTGCCGGGTTTGTCGGCACTGGAAGACTTCCAGAATTCCCGTTGTTCGTTACCCGGCGAGGTGGATTGCGGGAAGCTGCCCACCATCATGTCGAAGTCCCGGGAACGCACACGGTTGACGAACTGCGAAACGTCCACCCGGCGGATCACCAGGTCGATGCCCAGGTCCGCCAGGTTGCGCTTGAACGGCAGCAGGATGCGCTCGAACTCGGTCTGGGCCAGCAGGAACTCGATGGTCACCGGTTTGCCCGTGGTGTCGACCATCTTGTCGTCGACGATGCGCCAGCCGGCCTCCTGCAGCAGTTGGTAGGCCTCGCGTTGCTGGGTGCGGATCATGCCGCTGCCGTCGGTTTTGGCCGGCTCGAAGGCCTGGGTGAAGACTTCGGCGGGGATCTTGTCGCGCAGGGGTTCGAGGATTTTCAGCTCATCCGGGCCGGGCAGGCCGGTGGCGGCCATTTCGGAGTTTTCGAAGTAGCTGCGGGTGCGCGTGTAGGCGCCGTTGAACAGCTGTTTGTTGCTCCACTCGAAGTCCAGCAACAGGCTGATGGCCTTGCGCACGCGCACATCCTGGAACATCGGCTTGCGCGTATTGAACACAAAACCCTGCATGCCGGTGGGATTGCCGTTGGGGATTTCTTCCTTGATCAACCGGCCCTCGGTCACGGCCGGAATGTTGTAGGCATTGGCCCAGTTCTTGGCGCTGAATTCCAGCCAGTAGTCGAACTGCCCGGCCTTCAACGCTTCCAGGGACACGGTGCTGTCGCGGTAGTAGTCGGTGATGCGGTTGTCGAAATTGTAGAAACCCTTGGTGATCGGCAGGTCCTTGGCCCAGTAGTCCTTGACCCGCTCGTAGCGGATCATGCGCCCGGCCTTGACCTCGGCCACCTTGTACGGCCCGCTGCCCAGGGGCACCTCGAGGTTGCCCTTGGCAAAGTCCCGCGTGGCCCACCAATGCTTGGGCAGTACCGGCAGTTGCCCGAGGATCAGCGGCAATTCGCGGTTGTTGGTGCGCTTGAACTTGAACAGCACCCGCAATGGGTCTTCGGCGACCACTTCATCCACATCGGCGTAGTAGGTGCGGTAGATCGGCGAGCCTTCCTTCATCAGTTCCTGGAAGGTGAACACCACGTCTTCGGCGTGGATCGGGTGGCCGTCGTGGAACCGCGCTTCGGGCCGCAGGTAGAAACGCACCCAGCTGTTGTCCGGGGCTTTTTCGATCTTGCCGGCGACCAGGCCGTATTCGGTGATCGGTTCGTCCAGGCTCTGCATGGCCAGGGTGTCGTAGATCAGGCTGATGTTGTCGGCCGGCACGCCCTTGCTGATAAACGGGTTGAGGCTGTCGAAGCCGCCCATGCTCGACTCGCGGAAGGTGCCGCCCTTGGGCGCATCCGGATTGACGTAGTCGAAGTGCTTGAAGTCGGCGGGGTATTTCGGCGGCTCGTTGTACAGCGTCAGCGCGTGTTGCGGCGCGGCGTGGGCCGTGGTGCACAGCAACAGGCTGCCGAGCAGTACGTTGCGCAAATACATCATTGGGCTTTCTCCGAAGCTTTCAGCCACCACGCGCTCAGGCCCAGGCTGTAGGGCGGCGTGGTGACAAAGGCGAACCGGTTGCGGTACGCCAGGCGATGATAGTTGAGGTACCAGTTGGGAATGCTGTAGTGCTGCCACAGCAGCACCCGGTCCAGGGCGCGGCCGGCGGCCAGTTGTTCTTCGCGGGTCTGCGCCGCCAGCAGTTGTTCCAGCAGGTGATCGACAACGGGGTTGGCGATGCCCGCATAGTTCTTGCTGCCCTTGATCGCGGCCTGGCTGGAGTGGAAGTACTGCCACTGTTCGAGGCCGGGGCTCAAGGTCTGGTTGAGGGTGATCAGGATCATGTCGAAATCGAATTGATCCAGGCGTTGCTTGTACTGGGCGCGGTCGACGGTGCGCAGGCGTGCGTCGATGCCGATGCTGATCAGGTTCTCGACATAGGGCTGCAGGATGCGCTCCAGGTTCGGGTTGACCAGCAGGATCTCGAAGCGCAGCGGTTGCCCGTCCTTGTTGAGCAGGCGTTGGCCCGACAGCTTCCAGCCGGCTTCGCCCAGCAGCGCCAGGGCGTGGCGCAGGGTTTCGCGGGGGATGCCGCGCCCGTCGGTCTGGGGCAGGCTGAAGGCTTGGGTAAACAGGTTGGGCGGCAGTTGGTCGCGGTAGGGGGAGAGCATCAGCCATTCATGGCCGGTTGGCACCCCGGTAGCGGCGAATTCGCTGTTGGGGTAATAGCTGAGCGTGCGTTTGTAGGCGCTGCTGAACAGGGTGCGGTTGGTCCACTCGAAGTCGAACATCAACCCCAGGGCTTCGCGCACCTTGGTCTGGCTGAAGGTCGGGCGCCGGGTGTTCATGAACAGGCCCTGGCTTTGGGTCGGGATCTGGTGGGCGATCTGCGCCTTGATCACTTCGCCACGGTTCACCGCCGGGAAGTTGTAGCCATTGGCCCAGTTCTTGGCCTGGTGCTCGATATAAATGTCGAACTCGCCGGCCTTGAACGCTTCGAAGGCCACATCGCTGTCGCGGTAGAACTCCACCTCGACCTTGTCGTAGTTATAGAAACCCTGGTTGACCGGCAAGTCCTTGCCCCAGTAATCCTTGACCCGTTCGAACACCAGTTGGCGTCCAGGGGTGACCTTGCTGATACGGTACGGCCCGCTGCCCAGGGGCGGTTCGAAGGTGGTCGCCTTGAAGTCGCGGTTTTTCCAATAGTGCTGAGGCAATACCGGCAATTCGCCCAGGCGCAGGATCAGCAACGGGTTGCCGGCGCGCTTGAATACAAAGCGGATGCGGTGAGGGTTGAGGATGTCCACCCGCGCCACTTCCTGCAGGTTGGTGCGGTACTGGGGGTGGCCTTCGGTCAGCAGGGTGCGATAGGAAAATGCCACGTCATAGGCCGTGATCGGCTTGCCATCGTGGAAGCGCGCCTGCGGACGCAGGTTGAACACGACCCAGCTGCGGTCCTCGCTGTATTCCACCGACTGGGCAATCAGCCCGTAGCTGGAGGTGGGCTCGTCGCCGGACGGCGCGTACTGGCCGGTGCCGACCATCAACGGCTCGTTCAGCTCATTGACGCCGTATTGCAGGAAGTTGGGGGTGGAAACCGGGCTTGAACCCTTGAACGTGTAGGGGTTGAGGGTATCGAAGGTGCCAAATGCCATGACCCGCAAGGTCCCGCCTTTCGGCGCTGCAGGGTTTACCCAATCGAAGTGGGTGAATTTGGCCGGGTACTTGAGCGTGCCGAACTGCGTGTAACCGTGGCTCTCGGTTATTGTCGCGTTCGCACCAAAGCTCAAGGCCAGACTTATTAGTAGAAGGAGGGGACGCTTCAAGTCAGGGATCCGATCCAGGCGGCTTGGGCTTTATGATCGGTACAGTAACAGCTTGTTCCGGATGGAAAAAGCCAGTCGGGATGATGTAGAACCAATGTGGGAGCAAGCCCCCTCCCACATTGGTTCTCCGGGGTTCTTGAAACCTTAGCGCGGCCCGGAAACCACCAGCATCTGCCCCGGCTTCAGCGCCTGGCCAGTACGGGGGTTCCAACGCTTGAGATGTTGCATCTCGACGTTGAAGCGCTTGGCGACGATGTACAGCGAGTCGCCTTTCTTGACCTTGTACTGCACCGGCTTCTTGCTGTCGGCCTTGGCCACCAGCTTGCGGGTGTCCTGCATCACCAGGGTCTGGCCGACCTTGAGGGCCTGGCCGTTGAGTTTGTTCCAGCGCTGCAGGTCATGCACGTCGACCTTGTTCGCCTTGGCGATCAGCGTGAGGTTGTCGCCACTGCGCACCTTGTAGCTGCGGGTGCGGCCGGCCACCCGGGCGGTCTCGACTTCGTCGAACACCTGCTTTTTCGGGCGCATCGCCAGCAATTCTTCCGGCTTCATCGTCGAAAGGGTGCTGGTGAGCAATTGTGCCTTGGAGCTCGGCACCAGCAGGTGCTGCGGGCCATCCAGGGTGGTGCGTTGCTTGAGCGCCGGGTTGAGCTGGAACAGTTCGTCTTCGTCGATCTCGGCCAGCGCGGCAACCCGCGACAGGTCCATGCTTTGCTTGACCTCGACCACTTCGAAGTACGGCGTGTTGGCAATCGGGTTCAGGTTGACGCCATAGGCCTCGGGGGCCAGCACCACCTGGGACAGCGCCAGGAACTTGGGCACATAGTCCTTGGTTTCCTGGGGCAGGGGCAGGTTCCAGTAGTCGGTGGGCAGGCCGAGCTTCTCGTTGCGCTCGATGGCCCGGCTCACCGTGCCTTCGCCGGCGTTATAGGCGGCCAGGGCCAGCAGCCAGTCGCCGTTGAACATGTCGTGCAGACGGGTCAGGTAGTCCAGGGCGGCGGTGGTGGAGGCGGTGATGTCGCGGCGGCCGTCGTAGGCGCGGGTCTGGCGCAGGTTGAAGTAGCGCCCGGTGGAGGGGATGAACTGCCACAGGCCGACGGCATCGCTGCGCGAATACGCCATCGGGTTGTAGGCACTTTCGATCACCGGCAGCAGCGCCAGCTCCAGGGGCATGTTGCGTTCTTCAAGGCGTTCGACGATGTAATGAATGTAGAGGCTGCCGCGTTCACCGGCGTTCTCCAGGAAGGACGGGTTGCTGGCGAACCACAGGCGCTGTTGCTCGATGCGCGGGTTGACACCCACGTTGTCCTGCAATTGAAAGCCCCGGCGCATGCGTTCCCAGACATCCTGGGGCACTTCTGGAGCAGGTTTCTCTGAAAGCCAGATGACGGGTTTCTGTTTGATCTTGGCGGCAAGGTTGGGCTTGGGTTGCACGGTGGATTGTGCGGCGAAATTTGTCGATTGGCAGCCCGCCAGCGTGGCGGACACAGCCACCGCCACAGCTTGAGCCAGGCGGGTCAATGCGTCTGAATGGTTGGCTTTACGAATAGATGACGACATTGGCTGGAAGTAAGTTCCGGGCAAAAATGTCGGGCGATTCTAGAAAGCACTTTGGTTCCGGTCAACCATTCAGAAATTACGTATCAGATTGCATCCCTTTAGAACTTATCTTTCCACGCCCTCAAGCTAGCAAATACCTCGGCCCCAGAGCGGTTGTCACGACCATTCCGTTCGTCCGCTTTTTGTTTAACGGATGTTTCAGAGGTACGCAGGAAGGGGTTGGTGCGCTTTTCCAGGGCCAGGTTGGACGGCAGCGTCATCTCGCCGCGGGCCCGCAGCTGACGGACGTTTTCCACCCGTTCGGAGATGTCGGCATTCTGCGGTTCCACCGCCTGGGCAAACTTGAGGTTACTTTGTGTGTATTCGTGGGTGCAGTACACCAGGGTATCGGCGGGCAGGGCGGCCAGGCGCTCGAGGGAGGTGTGCATCTGTTCCGGCGTGCCTTCGAACAGGCGGCCACAACCGGCGGCGAACAGGGTGTCGCCACAGAACAGCACGCCCTGGTGGTAGAAGGCGATATGGCCCAGGGTGTGGCCGGGCACGGCATAGACGTCGAAGTCCCAGCCCAGCACGTTGATGCGGTCGTTATCCTGCAGCGCGATGTCCCGCGCCGGGATCGTCTCGTTGGCCGGACCATACACCTTGGCGTCGCTCACCCGCTTGAGTTGCTCGACACCGCCGACATGATCGTGGTGATGGTGGGTAATCAGGATGTCGCTGAGGGTCCACGTCGGGTTTTGCTCGAGCCAGGCCAGTACCGGCGCGGCATCGCCGGGATCGACCACGGCACAACGTTGGGTCTGCGGGTCCTGCAGCAACCAGATGTAGTTATCGGTGAAGGCGGGCAGGGCACTGATCTGTATCATTCTTCGATTCGCCAAGCTGAACACATTGGTGCATCTTAGAACGTCTAGGCGAGTTGGAGAATGCAATGACTGATAAAGCGTTCGCCCAGGCCGATCCTGAGTGGCTGGCCCTGATCGGCGCAGCCCGTGAATGGCTGTCCGGGCCCATCGGGCAATTTTTGCTGGATGAAGAGCGGCGCATGCTCGAAGACGAGTTGGGTCGTTTCTTTGGCGGCTACCTGGTGCATTACGGTCCGTCGGCCCAGACCCCGCCCGCCGCGCCCCAGGTGCAACGCAATGTGCGCCTGGGCGCGCCGTTGCCGGGGGTGGAGATTGTCTGCGAAGAACAGGCCTGGCCATTGAGCGAGCACGCCGCCGATGTGGTGGTGTTGCAGCATGGCCTGGATTTCTGCCTGTCGCCCCACGGTCTGCTGCGTGAAGCGGCGAGCAGCGTGCGCCCTGGCGGCCATTTGCTGATTGTCGGCATTAACCCTTGGAGCAGTTGGGGCCTGCGCCATGTATTCGCCCATGATGGCCTGCGCCAGGCGCGCTGCATCTCGCCATCACGGGTCGGGGACTGGCTGAACCTGCTGGGCTTCGCGCTGGAGAAACGCCGCTTCGGGTGCTATCGTCCGCCGCTTGCCTCGGCCAAGTGGCAAGGCCGCCTGGCCGGTTGGGAACGTCGCGCGGGCGCCTGGCAACTGTCGGGTGGCGGCTTCTATTTATTGGTGGCGCGCAAGATCGTGGTCGGGCTGCGGCCGGTGCGCCAGGTGCTGCGCCAGCCCATGGGCAAATTGGTGCCGATGCCGATGGCCAAGGTCAACCGCAAGCAAAGCGAACCGTAAAAACTTTTTTGATTTCAGACCTGCCCGTCTTGATGGATGTAACCGATGACCGATAGCGTAGAACTCTTCACCGATGGCGCCTGCAAGGGCAACCCCGGCCCCGGCGGCTGGGGCGCCTTGCTGGTGTGCAAGGGCGTAGAGAAGGAGTTGTGGGGCGGCGAAGCCAACACCACCAACAACCGCATGGAGCTGATGGGCGCCATTCGCGGCCTGGAAGAACTCAAGCGCCGCTGCAACGTGCTGCTGGTCACCGACTCGCAATACGTGATGAAAGGCATCAACGAGTGGATGGTCAACTGGAAGAAGCGCGGCTGGAAGACCGCGGCCAAGGAGCCGGTCAAGAATGCCGACCTGTGGCAATTGCTCGATGAGCAATGCAACCGCCATGACATCACCTGGAAATGGGTGCGCGGGCACATCGGCCATCCGGGGAACGAGCGCGCCGACCAGCTTGCCAATAGAGGTGTGGACGAAGTGCGGGGCTACAAGCAGAGCTGATGCTGGCTGACGTGTTAACATCGCGCTCCTTGACCCACACCACACTGCACACCACACCGTTGAGAGCTGAACCCTGATGGCGATCCGATCTGTTGTACTCGATACCGAAACCACCGGCATGCCGGTGACAGACGGCCACCGGATCATTGAAATCGGCTGTGTCGAACTCATGGGTCGGCGCCTCACCGGTCGTCACTTCCACGTCTACCTGCAACCGGACCGCGACAGTGACGAAGGCGCCATCGGCGTCCACGGCATCACCGACGAGTTCCTCAAGGGCAAGCCGCGTTTCGCCGAAGTGGCCGATGAGTTCTTCGAGTTCATCAACGGCGCCCAGTTGATCATCCATAACGCGGCGTTCGACGTCGGCTTCATCAATAACGAGTTTGCCCTGATGGGGCAGATGGATCGCGCGGACATTTCCCAGCACTGCTCGATCCTCGACACCCTGATGATGGCCCGTGAGCGTCACCCGGGCCAGCGCAACAGCCTCGATGCCTTGTGCAAGCGTTATGGCGTCGACAACTCCGGCCGTGAACTCCACGGCGCCTTGCTCGACTCCGAGATTCTCGCCGACGTTTACTTGACCATGACCGGCGGGCAGACCAGCCTGTCCCTGGCCGGCAACGCCTCCGACGGCAGTGGCTCGGCGGAAGGCTCGGGCAACCGCCCTTCGGAAATCCGCCGCCTGCCGGCCGATCGCAAGCCCACCACCATCATTCGCGCCAGCGAGCAGGATATGGCCGAGCATGCGGCGCGGTTGGAGGCGATTGCCAAGTCGGCGGGTGCGCCGGCGTTGTGGACCCAGCTAACACAACAATAGCCCTGCGTAGGTATGATCAAAATGTGGGAGGGGGCTACACCCTGATGGCGGTGTATCAGCCAATAAAATATGAGCTGGCATACCTACATCGGGAGCAAGCCCCCTCCCACAGTTGATCTCCGTTGCTTTCAGAATCTTCATTCGCGTCATCGTCCCCGAGCTTCTACCCTTGAGTGCATAGCCCTCAGGACTACACGCCCTCATGTACAAAGACCTGAAGTTCCCCGTGCTTATCGTGCACCGCGACATCAAGGCCGACACCGTTGCCGGTGACCGGGTTCGCGGCATCGCCCGGGAGTTGGAACAAGAGGGCTTCAGTATCTTTTCCGCCGTGGACTACGCCGAAGGCCGGCTGGTGGCGTCGACCCATCACGGCCTGGCGTGCATGCTGATCGCGGCCGAAGGCGCCGGTGAGAATACCCACCTGCTGCAAAACATGGTCGAGCTGATCCGCCTGGCGCGCCTGCGAGCGCCGAACCTGCCGATCTTTGCCCTGGGCGAGCAGGTCACCCTGGAAAACGCCCCGGCCGATGCCATGAGCGAACTCAACCAGCTGCGCGGCATTCTCTACCTGTTCGAAGACACCGTACCGTTTCTCGCCCGTCAGGTGGCCCGTGCTGCCCGCACTTACCTGGATGGCCTGCTGCCGCCATTCTTCAAGGCGCTGGTGCAACACACCGCCGACTCCAACTATTCCTGGCACACCCCCGGCCATGGCGGTGGCGTGGCCTATCGCAAAAGTCCGGTGGGGCAGGCGTTTCATCAGTTCTTCGGGGAGAACACCCTGCGCTCGGACTTGTCGGTCTCGGTGCCCGAACTGGGCTCGCTGCTGGATCACACCGGGCCCCTGGCCGAAGCCGAAGCCCGTGCCGCGCGCAACTTCGGCGCCGACCATACCTTTTTCGTGATCAACGGCACGTCCACCGCCAACAAGATCGTCTGGCACTCCATGGTCGGGCGCGATGACCTGGTGCTGGTGGACCGCAACTGCCACAAGTCGGTGTTGCATTCGATCATCATGACCGGTGCCATCCCGCTGTACCTGTGCCCGGAGCGCAACGAACTGGGCATCATCGGTCCGATTCCCCTGAGCGAGTTCAGCCCGGAATCGATCCGCGCCAAGATCGACGCCAGCCCCTTGACCCGTGGCCGGCCCCCCAAGGTGAAGCTGGCCGTGGTCACCAACTCCACCTACGACGGCCTGTGCTACAACGCCGAGCTGATCAAGCAGCAATTGGGCAACAGTGTCGAGGTGCTGCACTTCGACGAAGCCTGGTATGCCTACGCGGCGTTCCACGAGTTCTTTGCCGGCCGTTACGGCATGGGCACCTCCCGTACCCCGGACAGCCCGCTGGTGTTCACCACCCACTCCACCCACAAGCTGCTGGCGGCGTTCAGCCAGGCCTCGATGATCCATGTGCAGGACGGCGGCGCGCGCCAACTGGACCGCGACCGTTTCAATGAAGCCTTCATGATGCACATCTCCACGTCGCCGCAGTACAGCATCATCGCCTCCCTGGACGTCGCCTCGGCGATGATGGAGGGCCCGGCCGGGCGCTCGCTGCTGCAGGAAATGTTCGACGAGGCCCTGAGTTTTCGCCGCGCCCTGGCCAACCTGCGTCAACACATTGCCGCCGAAGACTGGTGGTTCTCCATCTGGCAGCCGCCGTCGGTGGCGGGCATCGACCGCGTCGCCACCGCGGATTGGCTGTTGCTGCCGCAGGATGACTGGCACGGCTTTGGTGACGTGGCCGAAGACTACGTGCTGCTGGACCCGATCAAAGTGACCCTGGTGATGCCCGGCCTCACCGCCGGTGGTGCCTTGAGCGAGCGCGGGATTCCCGCCGCAGTGGTCAGCAAATTCCTCTGGGAACGCGGACTGGTGGTGGAAAAGACCGGGCTGTATTCGTTCCTCGTGTTGTTTTCCATGGGCATCACCAAGGGCAAATGGAGTACCTTGCTCACCGAGTTGCTTGAGTTCAAGCGCAGTTACGACGGGAATGTCAGCCTCGCCAGTTGTTTGCCATCGGTGTTTGCCCAGGGCCCGGCTCGCTATCAGGGCCTGGGTTTGCGCGACCTGTGTGATCAATTGCACGGCTGTTACCGCAGCAACGCCACCGCCAGGCACCTCAAGCGCATGTACACGGTGTTGCCGGAAATCGCGATGAAACCCGCCGACGCCTACGACCAATTGGTAAGGGGCGAGGTAGAGGCCGTGTCCATTGATGCCTTGCCAGGACGCATTGCAGCCGTGATGCTGGTGCCTTATCCGCCGGGGATTCCGTTGATCATGCCAGGCGAGCGCTTTACCGAGTCGACCCGGTCGATCATCGACTACCTGGCGTTTGCCCGGACGTTCGATAGCAGTTTCCCCGGTTTTGTTGCCGATGTTCACGGGCTACAACACGAAGATGACGGCAGTGGTCGTTGTTACACCGTCGATTGCATCAAGGGTTAAGGATGTTTATGCAAGCTGTAATGAACCCGAAGTATCCAGGGCTCAGTGTGCGGGTCGCCGACGAGGGCTTCGACGCCTACGTGTGGGGCAATGATTTCAGCTTTGAGGTCAGTGCCTATGGCGTGCCGGAGATGGGCAGGCGGGTCGATCAATGGCCCGTGGAGCGCATCGTGCCGTACCGCAAGTGCTATGGCATCGACCCGGAAGAATTCGCCAGTTTTCGCGATGCGCCGGACAGTGCGATCTTCATGGCCTACCTGGATGATCGTGCGGTCGGGCATATCGTGGTCAGCACCAATTGGAACGGCTTTGCCCACGTTGACGAACTGGCGGTGGCCTTGCCTGCCCGTCGGCACGGGGTGGCCAAGGCGCTGCTGGATGTGGCGCAGTTCTGGAGCCGCAAGAAAAACCTGCCGGGCATGATGCTGGAGACCCAGAACAACAACCTGGGCGCCTGCCGACTGTATGAGCGTTGCGGCTACGTGATGGGCGGGATCGACCACCTGCGCTATCGCGGCATCGACCCGCAAACCCGTGAAGTGGCGATTTTCTGGTATCGGTTGTTCAAGACCGACGCCGAGCGGCGTTAACTCTCCAGCAGGCCCTGGGCCTTTTGCGTGACGATCTCCAGTAACGCATTCAGCGCAGGCGAGGTCACGCCATCCTTGAGTGTCAGCGCATACAGGCTGACCAGGATCGGCGGCGACACCGGGCATGTATCCAGGCCCGCCTCGCGTGCGCCAAACGCGGTGAACGGGTCGACAATCGCCAGGCCTTCGCCGGCTTCCACCATGCTGCGCATCATCTGGTAGGTCTGTACCCGCGTCTGCACCACCGGCAGCGGGCGCAAGGCTTGCAGCTTGGCGTCCAGCAGGCGGCTGAGCGGGTCGTGTCCTTCGAGCCCGATCATTGCTTGCCCGGCCAGGTCCTGCAGCGCAATGTACTTCTGCTTGGGCTTGAGCCAGCCGTGGGGCGCCAGCAATTGCAATTTGCCTTGGGCCAGCACCGTGCTGTGGATTTGCGGGTGTTCCGGGTCATGCAGGCTCAGGCCCACCTCGGCCTCGTGCAGCAGCAGGCTGCGCACGATTTCCCGGGTTGGCTGGCTCGACAGGTTGCACGGCGTGTCCTGGAAGCGTCGGCGCAGCAGCGCAACGCTCTGGGGCAGCAGTTGATTGGCCAGGGGCGGCGTGCACAAGGCGCGCAACGTGGGGGCGTGATGGTGTTTCAAGCGGCTGGCCAAGCGTTGCACCGGTTCCAGGGCTTCGTACACATGGGCCATTTCTGCCTGCAACTCCAGGGTTTCCCGTGTCGCTTGCAAACGCCCGCGGACACTGGCAAACAGCATGAAGCCCAATTGCCGCTCGGCCTCCTTGAGTGCCGCGTCTACATCGCCCACGGGAAGTTGCAACCATTCGGCGGCGGTGCCGAGGTGTCCGGTCTGCAGTATGGCCTGAATCACTTCGATATGACGTAAACGCATGGCCGGAGTCTATGTGCAGCGCCGTGGGGATTCAATGGTGCATGCCGTCGTGCGCAAAAAAGACGGTGTGGGTCGTGTACATCGCTGGCGTTCAGCCAGGACCTCACTAGAATGGCGAGTCTGATCATCAACGACCAATGCCGATTACCGGCACATACAACAAAAACAGGTCTGGTCTCATATGCCTCTGCCCTCGACAGTTCTCGGGGTAACGGTCAAGCAACTGCTGGTCCTGGTGACCGTAGGGTGCGTGGCTGCTTATCTCTTCAGCAATCACGATGAATCGGCCCCGGAAAACCTCACGCTTGAGGCATTTATCCGTGCCCAGGAGCAAGTCGCCGCGCAGGTCGGCACAGTGCTGGGCATGACGCAGGTCAAGCAGGTGGTGGCGTATCCGGGGTACAACTCGCCGGGCTACAGGCGGGTGATGTACGCGGTGGAAGGCGAGCGGGGCCGGTTGATGGTGACGCTCAAGCAAGTGGACGGTGAGTCGGGGCTTGAAGTGACGGAAATTCGCAGCCCGTGACCGCCCGGCCCAGTCGATGCCGTCAATGGCCGGGACTGAGCAGGTACGCCTGGGCGATCAAGCTTATGAGGCGAGGACGGTCTGCGATTCGCGGACGATAATGGTCCCCGACTGAATCAGCTTGAACTCATCGCCTTCGAGTTTTTCTACCCGGTCGCCAATGGCCAGCTTGTAGGTGGTGGTGGGTGCCGAGCCAGCCAGGTCGCCTTGCGCCGGGTTGGATTCCTGGAACTCATGCACCGAATACACGCGTCCTTCTGCGTCTCTGGCATGAAACTGTCCGACTAGTACTGCTGCCATCTGTTTAGAACCTCTGGAGATAAACACTCAATTCGCGGTGCTGTAGACCGTCATAAAGAGGGGGAGTTTACCTATTGAAAAAAAATACTATTCGCTGACATTTTCAGACAGTTCCTACGCATCAAATCGCGGGCCGAACGTCTGGAGGATTATCAAAACCTTCTGGTGAACGCACTGCGAAGCCTTTATAACTACAAGCTCCCTTAGTCAGACGTCGAGAAACCCAATGAGCAAGGTCTATACGATTGCCGTCCTGGTTGGCAGCCTGAGAAAAGACTCGATCAACCGCAAGGTCGCCCTGGCATTGGCCGAACTGGCCCCTGCCAACCTGAAGTTGAGCATTGTGGAAATTGGCGATTTGCCGCTCTACAACGAGGACATCGATGGGGCATCACCGCCCGCAGCCTACAGTACTTTCCGTCAGCAGGTACGTTCATCCGACGCGGTGTTGTTTGTGACGCCGGAGTACAACCGCTCCGTACCCGCGCCATTGAAGAATGCGATTGACGTCGGCTCCCGTCCGTATGGCCAAAGCGCCTGGAGTGGCAAGCCGGGAGCGATCATCAGCGTATCGCCGGGCGCCGTTGGCGGTTTTGGCGCCAACCACCATCTGCGTCAGTCCCTGGTGTTCCTCGATGTGCCATGCATGCAGCAGCCGGAAGCCTACTTGGGCGGAGCGGGCAGCGTGTTCGACGACGCCGGCAAGGTGTCGGAAAAGACCAGGCCGTTCCTGCAGGCATTTATTGATGCCTACGGCAAATGGGTAGAAAAACAGGCAGCTTGAATCGGCTCTCGCCGTTCAGTTAAGGCTTTTGTAGGAGCGAGCAAGCTCGCTCCTACAGGAGGCGATGTACGCTTAACTGGCTGGCATTAGGGCAAGCCCCCTCCCACAGTATTGGATCAGCGCAACCAGTTAGTCCGCGCCAACTCGATCACTTCATCTCCACGCCCACTCATCACCGCCTTGAGCATGTACAGGCTGAACCCCTTGGCCTGTTCCAGCTTGATGCTCGGCGGCATCACCAGTTCCTGGGTGGCCGTCACCACATCCACCAGCACCGGGCCATCGTGGGCCAGGGCGCGGCGCAGGGCCGGTTCCAGGTCTTCGGATTGCTCCACGCGAATGCCGAGGATGCCCATGGCGTTGGACATGGCGGCGAAGTCCGGGTTTTTCAGCTCGGTGCCCGCATCCAGGTAGCCCGCAGCCTTCATTTCCATGGCGACAAAGCCCAGGGACGAGTTATCGAACACGATGACTTTGACGGGCAGTTTCAACTGCGCCAGTGAAATGAAATCCCCCATCAACATGGCAAACCCGCCGTCGCCGGACATTGAGATCACCTGGCGCCCAGGGAAGGCCGCCTGCGCACCGATCGCCTGGGGCATGGCATTGGCCATGGAGCCGTGGTTGAACGAACCGATCAGGCGACGCTTGCCATTCATCTTCAGGTAGCGCGCCGCCCACACGGTCGGCGAGCCCACGTCGGCGGTGAAGATTGCATCGTCGTCCGCCAGTTCGCTGAGCAGGCGCGCCACGTATTGCGGGTGGATCGGCCGGTTGGCCTTTGACGGTTGCGCCAGGTCGTCCAGGCCTTGGCGGGCTTTTTCGTAGTGCTTCAGAGAGGTCTCGAGGAAGCTGCGGTCGGTCTTGCGGGTCAGGCGCGGCAGCAGCGCGTCGAGGGTCTCGCTCACATCGGCAGCGATGCCCAGGTCCAGCGTGGCGCGACGGCCCAGGGCCTGCGGGTTGCGGTCGACCTGGATGATTTTGGCAGCGGTGGGGTAGAACTGGCGGTACGGGAAGTCAGTGCCGAGCATGATCAGCGTGTCGCAGTCGAGCATGGCGTGGTAGCCGGAGCTGAAGCCGATCAGGCCGGTCATACCCACATCAAATGGGTTGTCCCATTCCACATGCTCCTTGCCGCGCAGGGCGTGCACCACCGGAGCCCCCAGCGTGTCGGCCAGGGCCACCACTTGATCGTGGGCACCGGCGCAGCCACTGCCGCACAGTAGGGTGACTTTCTCGCTGTTTTCAAGGATCTCGGTCAGGCGCTGCAGGTCCTGTTCCGCCGGCAGGGTACGCGGTGTGTGCAGGGCCGGCCAGGGCTTGAGCTTGTCTTCGACTTCCAGCAACGATACGTCCCCCGGAATCACCACCACCGCCACGCCGCGGTTGAGGATCGCCGAACGCATGGCGCGGTGCAGCACGTGCGGCATCTGTTCGGGGTTGGTGACCAGCTCGATAAAGTGGCTGCACTCCTTGAACAGTTCCTGGGGATGAGTCTCCTGGAAGTAATTCAGGCCGATCTCGGAGGAGGGGATTTGTGCGGCAATCGCCAGCACCGGCACATGGTTGCGATGGCAATCGAACAGGCCATTGATCAAGTGCAGGTTGCCCGGCCCGCAGCTGCCAGCGCATACGGTCAGTTCGCCAGTGGCTGCAGCTTCGGCACCGGCAGCGAAGGCGGCGACTTCTTCGTGACGTACATGCATCCACTCGATGCTGTCCATGGTACGCAGGGCGTCGGTGAGGCCGTTGAGGCTGTCGCCGGTCAGGCCCCAGATACGCTTGATCCCCGCCTGTTCAAGGGTGGTCGCCAATTGCTGGGCCAGGTTGATTTTCGCCATGAAGAACTCCAATCGTCAGTGAGGTTAAAAGCTGCTGATCAATAGGGGACAGTTCGATCACGGCGAATGCTCCGCTTTTAATGTGAAGATTGCGTCATGGCCGCGCGGTATTGCCGGGTGCGCCGAGCGATAAACCATTGGTCACACGCCAGCGCCAGCCATGGCACGACATTGGGTTTAGGCAGTCGGCCACGACTCAGGCGGCGCATCTGGTCCCGCACCACGGCCAGGGTGGCGAGGGCGGCCAAGGGTTTGCGTTTCCAACTGATCGGCTTGAGTTGCGGGTTGAGGTCGCGACCCTCGTGCCAGTGCTTGATCAGTTGCGGTTCCAGGGTCAGGGCGGTAGCGATGCCGGCCATGGCGATACCGCTGTCCAGCACTTGTTGCACGATGGGCAGGCGGCGAATGCCGCCGGTGACCATCAGCGGCATCTTGGCGATGGTCGCCAGTTCCTTGGCGAACTCCAGGAAATACGCTTCGCGGGCCAGGGTGCGGCCGTCCCGTGCTTCGCCTTGCATGGCCGGGGCTTCGTAGCTGCCGCCGGATAATTCCAGCAGGTCGATGGGCAGCGGGTTGAGCAGCTCGACCACGGCGCGCGCGTCGTTGGCGTCGAAGCCGCCGCGCTGGAAGTCGGCCGAGTTGAGTTTGACCGCCACACAGAATGAAGGACTGACGCTGGCACGCACGGCGTGGATCACTTCCAGCAGCAGGCGTGCGCGGTTTTCCAGGGGGCCGCCCCAACGGTCAGTGCGTTGGTTGCTGAGTGGGGAGAGAAACTGGCTGAGCAGGTAGCCGTGCGCGCCGTGGATCTGCACCCCGGTGAACCCGGCTTTCTCGGCCAGGCGTGCGCTGGTGGCGAAGCGTTTGATCACGTCTTGAATGTCGTCTTCGGTCATGGCCCTGGGCTTGGCGAACATCTTCGAAAAGCCGCCGAGGTCCAGTGCAATCGCGGAGGGCGCCAGGGCCTGCTGGCCGAGGTTGGCCATGGTCTGGCGCCCCGGATGGCTGAGCTGTACCCAAAAGTGCACGCCCTTGTCGCGGGCCACGGCGGCCCACTCGCGAAAGCTGTCCAGGTGCTGTTCGTCTTCGAGGGCAACGCCGCCGGGACCGGTCATGGCGCGGCGGTCGATCATCACATTGCCGGTCAGCAGCAGGCCGGGCTCGCCGTCCGCCCAGGTCTTGTACAACTGCTTCAATTCGCGGGAGGGCGCCTGTTGCGCATCCGCCATGTTTTCTTCCATCGCCGCCTTGGCGATACGGTTGGCGAGGACTTGGCCATTGGGCAGTTGCAAGGGTTCAAAGGGTGACATGGGTTGACTCCTGAGCAGGGGAGGCCTCAGGCTAAGCTTAAAGTTAACTTTAATGTCAAGCAGGCGTTTTGATGAATATTGGAGAGCTGGCAAAACAGAGCGGGCTGGCGGCGTCGCGTATCCGCTTCTATGAAGCCGAAGGGCTGATCAGCCAGGTGGGGCGCCAGGCCAATGGCTATCGCCGTTATGCACCGGAGGCCTTGCAGACGCTGCGCTTGATTCAGAGCGCGCAGCAGGCCGGTTTCACCTTGCAGGAACTCAAGGCGCTGATGCCGGCCCCAGGCGAGCACAAGCGCGCCGAGCTGATCGAGGCGCTCGAGCGCAAGGTCGAGCAGATTGAAGCGATGCAGGCGCAACTGGCGCACAGCAAGGCGCAGTTAGTCGGGGTGATCGACGCGGTACGCGCGCAACCGGAAGGTGTGCCGTGTTCGATGGGGCAGAAGCAGGTGCTAGCGTCGATCAAGCTCAACTCATAAAAAAGCCCTGGCATGCCAGGGCTTTTTCATGTGTGCAGACTCAGCGACGACGGAACAGCGGCAGCGGTTCATCCGTTGCAGCCTGGTACGTCACCGAGAAGTCCTTGAGGCTTTCCAGTGCTTCGTACGGGTCTTTGTCGGCGCGCAAGGCGAAGGCATCGAACCCGCAACGGCGCAGGTAGAACAACTGGTCGCGCAGCACGTCGCCAATGGCCCGCAGCTCGCCTTTGTAACCGTAGCGGTCACGCAGCAGGCGTGCGTTGGAATAGTTGCGACCGTCGGTGAAGGCCGGGAAGTTCAGGGCGATGACCTGGAAGTGCTCCACGTCAGCGCCGATCTCTTCGGCTTCTTCATCGGCGTCCAGCCACACACCCAGGCCGCCGTCGCGGGCCTTGAGCGCGTGGCCGTGTTCGCGCCACAGCGCCAGCGGCACGATCAGGTCGTCGCAGTTGGAGATGCCGTCGAAGCTCGCATCCTTGGGCAGCAGGTGCCAGGTTTCGTCGAGGACTTCGTTGTTCTTAATGATTCGCTGCATAGACGCGCTCCTTGAACAGGTCAATGCCGATGCGCTGGTAGGTGTCGATGAAACGCTCATCTTCGGTGCGCTGTTCGATGTACACGTCGATCAGCTTGCCGATCACCTCGGGCATGGCTTCCTGGGCGAAGGACGGGCCGAGGATCTTGCCCAGGCTCGCATCGCGGCTGGCGCTGCCACCCAGGGACACTTGGTAGAATTCTTCGCCTTTCTTGTCCACGCCCAGGATGCCGATGTGGCCGACATGGTGGTGACCACAGGCGTTCATGCAACCGGAGATGTTCAGGTCCAGCTCGCCGATGTCGAACAGGTAGTCCAGGTCGTCGAAACGGCGCTGGATCGATTCGGCAATCGGGATCGACTTGGCGTTGGCCAGGGAGCAGAAATCGCCGCCCGGGCAGCAGATGATGTCGGTCAGCAGGCCGATGTTCGGCGTGGCGAAACCGCCTTCGCGCAGTTCGCCCCACAGGGTGAACAGTTGGCTCTGCTCAACGTCCGCGAGGATGATGTTCTGCTCGTGGGAGGTGCGCAGCTGGCCGAAGCTGTAGCGCTCGGCCAGGTCGGCGACGGCGTCCAGCTGCTTGTCGGTGATGTCGCCCGGTGCAAC
The DNA here is from genome assembly GCF_059416305.1 of Pseudomonas sp. GW821-FHT09D08. NCBI lineage: Bacteria > Pseudomonadati > Pseudomonadota > Gammaproteobacteria > Pseudomonadales > Pseudomonadaceae > Pseudomonas > Pseudomonas sp. GW821-FHT09D08. The sequence goes on along the minus strand of NZ_JBWKOX010000001.1, from coordinate 550,171 downwards.
ACCGGTCGGTTTCAGCGACAGGGTCACGGCCACATAGCCCGGCTTTTTGTGCGCCAGGGTGTTGCGGGTGCGCCAGCGCGCAAAGCCCGGGTGCTGCTGGTCGAGCGCGGCGAGCTCGGCATCCTGATTGCTCAGGGCCTTGTACTCGGGATCGACGAAGTGCTTGGCCACACGGTGCACTTCGGCGTCGGTCAGGGTGGTCTGGCCGCCGCGCAGGTGCTCCATCTCGGCCTCGACTTTCTGGGCGAACACCTCAGGGGTCAGCGCCTTGACGAGGATCTTGATCCGCGCCTTGTATTTGTTGTCACGACGGCCGTAGCGGTTGTAGACGCGCAGGATGGCGTCGAGGTAGCTCAGCAGGTCCTGCCATGGCAGGAACTCGTTGATGAACGCACCCACCACCGGGGTACGGCCCAGGCCGCCACCCACCAGGACACGGAAACCCAGCTCGCCGGCCGCGTTGTACACCGGCTCCAGGCCGATATCGTGTACTTCGATGGCGGCACGGTCCGAGGTCGAGCCATTGATGGCGATCTTGAACTTGCGCGGCAGGTAGGCGAATTCGGGGTGGAAGGTGGTCCACTGGCGGACGATTTCACACCACGGGCGTGGGTCGATCAGCTCGTCGGCGGCAACCCCGGCGAATTGGTCGGTGGTCACGTTGCGCAGGCAGTTACCGCTGGTCTGAATGGCGTGCATCTGCACGGTGGCCAGTTCAGCCAGGATGTCCGGCACATCTTCCAGGGCCGGCCAGTTGAACTGCACGTTCTGGCGGGTACTGATGTGGGCATAGCCTTTGTCGAAGTCGCGGGCAATCTTGGCCATCATGCGGGTCTGGCGCGAAGTCAGTTGGCCATAAGGCACGGCCACCCGCAGCATCGGCGCAAAGCGCTGGACATAAAGGCCATTTTGCAGGCGCAGAGGGCGGAACTCTTCTTCGCTCAGTTCACCTGCTAGGTAGCGTCGGGTCTGATCACGGAACTGCTTGACGCGGTCCTCGATGATGCGCTGATCGTATTCGTCGTATACGTACATATAGGTCCTGTTCTCGGCAAATCTGCGCGCACGGCCGCGCACTCCCAACGGAGCCGGCGCACGATACCAGTTTGCGTTTATGCGCAAAAGTGATGTTTGAGTATATGCACATAACCAAAATGACTAATGAGAAAGGTTATCGCGATACCCACATTTGTCATGCGGGCAATCGTGAACTTTACTGTGAGCGTGTTTGAGTGCAATCACCTATAAAACCGACAAGAGGCGATGCAATGAGCAATCCGACCAAAGCCCGTAAACCTGACAGTACCGTTGATGCCTGGGCCATTCTGTTCCTGATCATTCTGGTGGTGGGAACGGCCGTATTCTGGGTCAGCCACCAATAAAGGACGTTGATTGAGCCTCGATTGGTTCAGGCATTGCCACTATCATGGCGGCCTATTTTCGAGGCTCAAGCATCCATGTTGAAGGTGTTGATTACGTGTGTCTGGTTGCTGGGATCGACGTGTGGGGCGATGGCTCATGCAACGTCGGTGGTGTTTCTCAATCCGGGCATGTCGACGGAAACCTTCTGGGTCAGCTACGCGCAATTCATGCAGGCCGCCGCCAAGGACCTCGGCCTGGACTTGCGCGTGCGTTATGGCGAGCGTGATGCCGACAACACGCTGGCCCAGGCGCGTGAGGTGCTGCAAGGCAGCCAGCGGCCCGATTACCTGGTGCTGGTGAATGAGCAGTACGTTGCTCCGCAGATCCTGCGCATGGCCGAAGGCAGCGGTGTCAAGCTGCTGCTGGTGAACAGCGCGCTGACCTCCGATCAGGCGCAATTGCTGGGAACCCGCCGTGGCATCCGTTTGATCGGCAGCCTGGTGGCTGACGATGAACAGGCTGGTTACCTGATGCTCCGTGATCTGTTGCGCCAGCACGGTCCGGTTGCGCCGGGCGAGCCCCTCGACCTGTTGGCGTTTTCCGGGACCAAGTCCACCCCGGGGGCGCAATTGCGTGAGCGCGGCATGCGTCGGGCGCTGGCCGAGCATCCCGAGGTGCGCCTGCGTCAGTTGGTCTACGGCGAATGGAACCGCGAACGCGCCTTCGAACAAGCGAAGCAACTGTTCAAGCGCTACCCGCAGACGGCGCTGGTGTGGTCGGCCAACGATCAGATGGCGCTGGGCGCCATGCAGGCGCTGCAGGGCAGTGGGCGGTTACCGGGCAGGGACGTGCTGTTCAGCGCGCTCAACAGCTCGCCGGAGATCCTGCAGGCACGCCTGGATGGACGCTTGTCGTCCCTGGTCGCCGGGCATTTCACCGTGGGCGGCTGGGCCATGGTGTTGGTCCATGACGATGCCAAGGGCCTGGACATTGGCGCCTATGGCGGACGCGACCGGCAGTTGGCGCTATTCCAATTGATCGATGCCGGCCAGGCGCGGCGCTTGTTGGGGCCGACACCCTCGGTGGATTTCCGCGCGTTGTCCGCCCAGGGCAAGCCCGTGTCCTACCGTTACCCGTTCAGCCTGCACCTGCTGTTGCGCTAGACGCCGGCCAGGTGCAGCACCAGCTTGACGATGCCGAACAGCGTCAAGGCGAACACCGCCGTGAACAGAATGCCCAGGATCACGAAGTGGCTGGGCTTGCCGTGGGTGAAGTCGCGCGCGCGATTCTTGCCGCTCTGCACGCCAAAGGCGGCGGCCATGACGCTGTGGAGCATCTGCCAGAAGGTCGGCGGCTTGTTGTTGACCGGATCGTCCATACATCCCTCGACACAAGGTGTGTGAGGGACAGCATAGACAATCCAGGCCGGCTTAGTTGTCGTAGCCCAGGTTCGGCGCCAGCCAGCGCTCGGTCACGGCCAGGTCCTGGCCCTTGCGCGCGGTGTAGTTGGTCACCTGGTCCTTGTCGACCTTGCCCACGGCAAAGTACTGCGCCTGCGGGTGGGCGAAGTACCAGCCGCTGACGGCCGCCGCCGGGAACATCGCGTAGTGCTCGGTGAGGAACACGCCGCTGCGCCCAGCGTGCATTTCGCGGGCCTCGGGGTCGAGCAGTTGGAACAACTGGGCTTTCTCGGTGTGGTCCGGGCACGCCGGGTAACCGGGGGCAGGGCGGATACCGCTGTACTGCTCCTTGATCAGCGCTTCGTTGTCCAGTTGCTCGTCCTTGGCGTAGCCCCAGTGTTCCTTGCGCACCTGCTGGTGCAGCCACTCGGCACAGGCCTCGGCCAGGCGGTCGGCCAGGGCCTTGACCATGATCGAGTTGTAGTCGTCGCCCGCGTCCTGGTAGGCCTTGGCCACTTCCTCGGCGCCGATGCCGGCGGTGGTGATGAAGCCCCCGATGTAGTCGGTCACGCCGCTGTCCTTGGGCGCGACGAAGTCGGCCAGGGAGAAGTTCGGCTTGCCGTCAGTCTTGATGATCTGCTGGCGCAGGTGGTGCAGCCTGGCAATCGGCTGGCCGTCTTCACCGTAGACTTCGAGGTCATCGTCCTGCACCTGGTTGGTCGGCCAGAAACCGAATACCGCGCGGGCGCTGATGAGTTTTTCGTCGATCAGCTTCCTGAGCATTTCCTGGGCGTCGGCATACAGCGCGGTGGCGGCTTCACCCACCACTTCATCGGTCAGGATGCGCGGGAACTTGCCGGCCAGGTCCCAGGAGATAAAGAACGGTGTCCAGTCGATGTACTCGGCCAGGACGTTGAGGTCGATATTGTCCAGCACCCTTGAGCCGGTGAAGGTGGGCTTGACCGGCGTGTAGCTGCTCCAGTCGAACTGCGGCTTCTTGGCGATGGCCGCCGGATAGCTCAGGCGCTCGGTGCGCGCGCTGCGGTTGGAGGTGCGCTCACGCACGTCGATGTATTCCAGGCGGGTCTTCTCGACGAAGCCGGCCTTCAATTCCTTGGACAGCAGCTGCGTGGCCACGCCCACCGCACGGGAGGCGTCGGTGACGTAGATCACCGCGTCGTTGCTGTACTTGGGCTCGATCTTCACCGCCGTGTGCGCCTTGGAGGTGGTCGCACCGCCGATCATCAGCGGCAGGTGAAAGTCCTGGCGCTGCATCTCGCGGGCCACATGCACCATCTCGTCCAGGGACGGCGTGATCAGGCCGGACAGCCCGATAATGTCGCACTTCTGCTCCTTGGCCACCTGCAGGATCTTCTCCGCCGGCACCATCACGCCGAGATCGACGATGTCATAGCCGTTGCAGCCGAGTACCACGCCGACGATATTTTTGCCGATGTCATGCACGTCGCCCTTCACCGTGGCCATCAGGATCTTGCCCTTGGCTTCCGGCTTGTCGCCTTTTTCCAGCTCGATGAACGGGATCAAGTGGGCCACGGCCTGCTTCATCACGCGGGCGGATTTCACCACCTGGGGCAGGAACATCTTGCCGGCGCCGAACAGGTCGCCAACGATGTTCATGCCGGACATCAGCGGGCCTTCGATCACCTCGATAGGGCGGGCGAACGACAGCCGCGATTCTTCGGTGTCTTCGACGATGTGGGTGGTGATGCCCTTGACCAGCGCGTGTTCCAGGCGCTTGTTGACCGGCCAGCCGCGCCACTCTTCGGTCTCGGCTTCTTTTACGCTGCCGTCGCCCTTGTACTTGTCGGCGATGGCGAGGAGGGCGTCGGTGCCTTCCGGGGTGCGGTTGAGCACCACGTCTTCCACGGCATCGCGCAGCTCGGCCGGGATCTGGTCGTAGATCTCCAGCTGGCCGGCGTTGACGATACCCATGGTCAGGCCGTTGCGGATCGCATACAGCAGGAACACCGAGTGGATCGCCTCCCGCACCGGGTTGTTGCCGCGGAACGAGAACGACACGTTGGACACGCCACCGGAGGTCAGCGCATACGGCAGCTCGTCGCGGATATAGGCGCAGGCGTTGATGAAATCGACGGCGTAGTTGTTGTGCTCTTCGATGCCGGTGGCGACCGCGAAGATGTTCGGGTCGAAGATGATGTCTTCGGGTGGGAAGCCGACTTCATCCACCAGGATGTCGTAGGAGCGCTTGCAGATTTCCTTCTTGCGCGCTTCGGTGTCGGCCTGGCCGGCCTCGTCGAAGGCCATCACCACCACGGCGGCGCCGTAGCGTTTGCACAGCTTGGCGTGGTGAATGAACTGCTCGACGCCTTCCTTCATGCTGATGGAGTTGACGATGCCCTTGCCCTGGATGCACTTGAGGCCGGCTTCGATCACTTCCCACTTGGAGGAGTCGATCATGATCGGTACGCGGGAGATGTCCGGCTCGCCGGCAATCAGATTGAGGAAGGTCACCATGGCCTTCTTCGAATCGAGCATGCCCTCGTCCATGTTGATGTCGATCACCTGGGCGCCGGCTTCCACCTGTTGCAGGGCGACTTCCAGGGCTTCGGTGTAGTTGTCTTCACGGATCAGGCGGGCGAAACGCGCAGAACCGGTGATATTGGTGCGCTCGCCGACGTTGACGAACAACGAGCTGCGATCAATGGTGAACGGCTCCAGGCCCGACAGGCGACAGGCCTTGGGGATGTCCGGGATGGTGCGCGGCGCGTAGCCGGCCACGGCCTTGGCGATGGCTTCGATATGGCCCGGGGTGGTGCCGCAGCAGCCGCCGACGATATTGAGGAAGCCGCTCTGGGCGAACTCTTCGATGACCTTGGCGGTTTCCGACGGCAATTCGTCGTACTCGCCGAATTCATTGGGCAGGCCGGCGTTGGGGTGCGCGGACACATGGGTGTTGGCTTTGTTGGACAGCTCTTCCAGGTACGGGCGCAGCTCGCTGGCGCCGAGGGCGCAGTTCAGGCCCACGGAAATCGGCTTGGCATGGGCCACCGAGTTCCAGAAGGCTTCGGTGGTCTGGCCCGACAGGGTGCGGCCGGAGGCGTCGGTGATGGTGCCGGAGATCATGATCGGCAATTCGATACCGAGCGTTTCGAACACACCCTGCACGGCGAAGATCGCGGCCTTGGCGTTGAGGGTGTCGAAGATGGTCTCGATCAGGATCAGGTCGGCACCGCCCTCGATCAGGCCTTGGGTGGCCTCGGTGTAGTTCTCCACCAGTTCATCGAAGGTAACGTTGCGGTAGCCGGGGTTGTTCACATCGGGCGACAGCGAGCAGGTGCGGCTGGTCGGGCCGAGGACGCCGGCAACGAAACGCGGCTTGGCCGGGTTCTCGGCGGTCTTGGCATCGGCGATCCTGCGCGCCAGGCGTGCGCCTTCGACGTTCAATTCATAGGCCAGCTCTTCCATGCCGTAGTCGGCCATGGAGATACGGGTGGCGTTGAAGGTGTTGGTTTCGAGGATGTCGGCACCGGCATCCAGGTAGGCCTTCTCGATCCCGCCGATCACGTCCGGGCGGGTGAGCACCAGCAGGTCGTTGTTGCCCTTGACGTCGCTCGGCCAGTCGGCGAAGCGTTTGCCGCGGTAGTCATGTTCTTCCAGTTTATAGCTCTGGATCATCGTGCCCATGCCGCCGTCGAGGATCAGGATGCGTTCCTTGAGGGCGTGGTGAAGGGCTTGCAGACGAGCGCTACGATCGGACATGGGACTACTCTGGTCAGGCATTACGGAGGGCGTGGATCATAACAAACCTGTGCGGATTTGCGGCATGCCGGGGTTTTGCATGAATATCGCTCATGTTGAGCGGGTGCATGGCCCGGTAGAATCACCGCCACTTTAAATCGCACGCATTGAATCGGGACTGGATACATGTCACTTCGTCTTATCGTCAGCGCCGTCCTGGCATTGATAGCCAGCAGCGCTCTGGCAGAAGGTCCCGCTCCGGCGATCTCGTATACCCGCGACATCCAGCCGATCTTCACCGAGAAATGCGTGGCCTGCCATGCGTGCTATGACTCCGCGTGCCAGCTCAACCTGGGCAGTGCCGAGGGCGCGGCGCGCGGTGCGACCAAAGTGCCGGTCTACGACGGCGAGCGCAGCCAGGCCACACCCACCACGCGCTTGTTCTATGATGCCTTCGGCAAGCAGGCCTGGCAGCAGAAGAGCTTTTATTCGGTACTCGACGCCCAGGGCAGCCAGGCCGCGTTGATGGCGCGCATGCTGGAGCTGGGGCATACCGCAGCGCTGAAGCCCAATGCCAGGTTGCCCGAAGAGATCGTATTGGGCCTGAACCGCGAAAACATGTGCGCCACACCCGGCGAGTTCAACGCCTACGCCGGTGCCCATCCCAAGGAAGGCATGCCGTTGGCGGTCACCGGCCTGAGTGACCAGCAGTACCAGACCCTGCAACGCTGGCTGGCCTCCGGTGCACCGATTGACCAGCAGGGCGTGGCCCCCAGCGCCCGTGAAGCCGCACAGGTGCTGCAATGGGAGAACCTGCTCAACGCCCCCGGCGCGCGGGAAAGCCTGGTGGCCCGCTGGTTGTTCGAGCACCTGTTCATTGCGCATCTGTATTTCGAAGACGGTGAGCCTGGGCATTTCTTCCAGTGGGTGCGCTCGCGTACCCCCAGCGGCCAGCCGATTGACCTGATCAATACCCGCCGCCCCAATGACGATCCCGGCACCCGCGTGTACTACCGTCTGTGGCCGGTGGAAGGGGTGATCGTCCACAAGACCCACATCACCTACCCCCTCAGCGCGGAGAAAATGGCGCGGGTCAAAGCCCTGTTCTACAGCGGCGACTGGCAGGTCAGCGCCTTGCCCGGCTACGGCCCTGGCCGGCGGGCCAACCCTTTCGAGACGTTCGAGGCGATTCCGGCCCAGGCGCGTTACCAGTTCATGCTGGATAACGCCGAATACTTTGTGCGCACGTTTATTCGCGGGCCGGTGTGTCGCGGGCAAATTGCCACGGACGTGATCCGCGACAATTTCTGGGCGTTGTTCCAGGCGCCCGACCACGACCTGTACATCACCGATGCCCGCTATCGCGGCCAGGCCACGCCGTTGCTGGCGATGCCAGGGCAGAATGACGACGTGGGCAGTGTGCTCAGCCTGTGGCTCGAATACCGCGATAAGCGCAACCAGTACGAAGCCCTGCGGCGAGATAGCTATGCCGAGTTGCCGGCGCCCAGTTGGTCGACCCTGTGGGCCGGCAATGACAATGCCCTGTTAAGCATCTTCCGCCACTTCGACAGCGCCTCGGTCAATAAGGGCCTGATCGGTGAAGTCCCGCAGACACTGTGGTTGTTCGACTATCCGTTGCTCGAACGCACCTATTACCAACTGGTGGTCAATTTCGATGTGTTCGGCAACGTATCGCACCAGGCCCAGACCCGGCTGTACTTCGACCTGATCCGCAACGGTGCCGAGCAGAACTTCCTGCGCCTGATGCCGGCCGATAGCCGCGATGCCTTTATGGATGATTGGTACCAGAACAGCGGCAAGATCAAGCTGTGGTTGGATTACGAAGCCATCGACGACGACACGCCTACCGCCTTGCACCTGGATAAAAAGGACCCCAAGCGCGACTTCGCCAACCAGTTGCTTGCCCGCTACGGTGACCTGAATGCCAGCCCGGATCCGATCAACCGTTGCGGGGGCGCGTTTTGTTCGCGCGACGGTATCGACCCGGCGCTGCAGGACGCCGAACAGGCGCTCAGCCGCCTGACTTCACGCCCGGCGGCGGGGCTCAAGGTGATTGACCAGTTACCCGAAGCGACGATGCTGCGCGTCGAAACCGCCAGCGGCAAGCGCGCGGTCTACAGCCTGCTGCGCAACCGCGCTCACAGTAACGTGGCATTTCTGCTGGGTGAGGCTTACCGCTATCAGCCGGGCCTGGACACGCTGACCCTTTACCCTGGAGTGCTCAGCAGTTACCCGAACTTCATGTTCAACATCCCTGCCCAGGAAGTGCCCGAATTCGTCGCCGAAATGGAGCGGGCCAAGGACGCCAATCGCTTTGAGAAAATTGTCGACCGCTGGGGCGTGCGCCGCAGCCACCCGTTGTTCTGGCAGTATTTCCACGATTTGTCCCAGTACATCCGCGAGACGACGCCGGTGGAAGAAGGGGTGCTGGATATGAACCGTTATGAAAACCTCTGACAGAGGCGAACGTCTTTTCCGACAAAATTACTAGGACTTTGTACCTGCGTAATATTTTGGCGTAAACTGCCGGCAAGCCTGTGAGGAGTTTCCATGACTGCCATAACCATTACCGACGCCGCCCACGATTACCTGGCTGACCTGCTGTCCAAGCAGAACACCCCGGGAATCGGCATCCGCGTCTTTATCACCCAGCCTGGCACCCAGTACGCCGAGACGTGCATCGCCTACTGCAAGCCCGGTGAAGAGAAACCTGAAGACACCGCCCTGGGGCTGAAAAGCTTCACTGCGTATATCGACAACTTCAGCGAAGCCTTCCTGGACGATGCCGTGGTCGATTACGCCACCGACCGCATGGGCGGCCAATTGACCATCAAGGCGCCCAACGCCAAGGTGCCTAACGTCAATGCCGACAGCCCGGTCAACGAGCGCATCAACTACTACCTGCAAACCGAGATCAACCCGGGGCTGGCCAGCCATGGCGGTCAGGTGAGCTTGATCGATGTAGTGGAAGACGGGATCGCCGTATTGAAATTCGGCGGCGGCTGCCAGGGTTGCGGCCAGGCGGACGTGACCTTGCGTGAAGGCATCGAGCGGACCCTGCTGGAGCGTATTCCGGAGCTCAAGGGCGTCCGTGACGTGACAGACCACACGCAGAAAGAAAACGCCTACTACTGAGTAAGGCGTTCACTGCGAACAAAAAACGGCGCCCGTGAGCGCCGTTTTTTATTGTTAAAATTCAAGCAGTTATGCCATCTATCTAACAAGTAGGATTAAGTGTGGGAGGGGGCTTGCTCCCGATAGCGGTGCCTCAGTCGACTCATGAGCAGGCTGACACACCGCCATCGGGGGCAAGCCCCCTCCCACATTTTGTTTTGTATTTAGCTATTTAAATCAATGGATTGCTTTGATTTTTTGAAGTAAATAATCAAGGCCGATAAAGGTGCGCATGCCCGGCCCGATACAACGACGACTCACTGAAACTGTCACTCGCCAGTACTCGACCCACCACAATCAACGCCGTACGCCGAAAGCCCTTGGCGGCGACTTTGTCGGCAATATCGCTGAGCGTGCCGACCGCCCAATCCTGATCCGGCCATGTCGCCCGGTGCACCACGGCAATCGGGCAGTCCGCGCCATAGTGCGGCAGCAGTTCGGCGACGATCTTCTCCAAATGATTGACCCCCAGGTGAATCGCCATGGTCGTGCCATGTCGGGCCAGGCTGTCGAAGTCTTCCCCGGCCGGCATGCGGGTTTTATTGGCGTAGCGGGTCAGGATCACGCTTTGGGCGATGTCCGGCAGGGTCAGTTCGGTCTCCAGCAAGGCTGCGCAGGCGGCCACCGCCGTGACGCCGGGAATGATCTGAAAGGGGATGCCCAACTCACGCAAATAACGGATCTGCTCGCCAATCGCGCCATACAGGCTCGGATCGCCGGAGTGCACCCGTGCCACGTCTTGGCCATTAGCGTGGGCGGTCTTGATCAGTTCGATAATCTGTTCCAGGTGCAGTTCAGCGCTGTTGACCACTTGTTGCGCCTGATGACCTTCCAGCACCGCCGCCGGCACCAGTGAGCCGGCATAGATGATCACCGGGCAACTGCGGATCAGGCGTTGGCCTTTGACGGTGATCAATTCCGGATCGCCGGGGCCGGCGCCGATGAAGTAGATGGTCATGGAGAATTCCTGTGGAAAAACGGGCGAGCATGAAGATTGCTCATGATCGGGAATGGCGATTATCGGGATTTTAGCCGGCGCAGGCCAATGCAAAGGTGGCCTGGGCGGTTTTCTGGCGGGTGATCATCAAGCGGGCAGGGCCGCCGCAGAGCTGTTCGGCCAGGGCTAGGGCGGCACTTTCGGCGACGCCGTAACAGCCGGTATGGGCAAACGCGACCGCCGATTTGTGGCTCAGCCGGGCTTCGTAAACGGCCAGTTGCCCGGCGCTGAAGCACTGCAAGGGCAGGTCGAGCAGTCGGGCCAGGGCGAGTAACCCTGGCTCGTTCTGTTTACGGTCGATGCTGGCCAGTGCGGTGACACGCTGGCGCTCGACCCCGCCCTCGGCCAGGGCGCTGTCGAACAGGCCCAGCAGGGTGTCTACATCACAACCCCGCTGGCAACCCAGGCCGACCACCAGGGTCATGCCGAGTATTGATCGTCGCGGTTACGGCGGAACAACCAGGCACTGATCAGGCCCAGGGCCAGCCAGAACGCCACGTTGGTCAACTGCGAAGCGATCTTGAACTGCGCTTCGAGGGCTTCCGGCGCCAGCATCGAATGGGTTTCCGGCTGCGGTGCACCGATCACATGCGGCACCACCAGGATCGCCGCGCCCAAGACTTTCAGCAGCCAGTTGCGACCAAACACGATCAGCGCAATCCCGGCCGCCGTGGAAGCAGCAGTGCCGATCCACCAGATTTGCCGTTGCGCCAGGTCGGCGGCGGCAGTGCCCGGCAGCTCCGGCGGCAGGCCCAGGGTGGGCGCCAGCACAAAAGTCGCGTAACCGGCCAGGCCCCACAGCAAGCCTTGGGCCGTGCGGGTCGGTGCGCGCAGGGTGTAGAGGCCGGCCAGCATCAGGGCGAAGCCGACGGCCACCACCAGGTTGCCGCCGGTGGTCGACAGCACGCGCTGCCAGCCGTCTTCCGGCTCCCAGGCTTCGGCGTCGTGGGAGTGTGCAGCGGCGCCAGCGGCGTGCTCATGCACGACTTCGGTCGCGGCCGGGGCTTTTTCAAAGGTTTCCGCCTGCAGAATCAGCGGAGCGACCCAGAAGCTTTGCAGCAGGGTCAGCAGCAGGGCGGCCAGCAAGCCGGTGAACCCTGCGGTTTGCGCAATACGCTTGATCATGTCGGCAGGCCTCAGTGGCACGGGAACGCGGCGCTGTGGCGGGTATCGTGGGCAGCGTTGTGCACCGCCTCGATATGGGAGAAACCGGCGAAATACACCAGGCACGCGCCAAGGATCGACGCGCCGATGGCGGCGGTCAGGCGTTGGCTGAGGGTGGCGGAGCTGCTGGCGGTGTGCGAGGTGCTGCTGATGATCGACATGGCGCGTCCCTTTCAGGTGTCAGGGTGACACGAGCGCATGCAAACCCCGCGAGCCAGGCACGCAGGGTTTTAACAGCGCCCGCCCACCGCGGGTTTGTTATTCGATGTTATTCGGGCCGGTCTCCGGGCTTGCGAGGGACACTGGGTCTATAAAACGTCGCCTTCCCATGCCGTACAGGCACAGTGGATCTGACGCTTCACTCGCTTACCGTTGCGGGGGCAGCACCGGACTCGTCATGACGCCATGACTCACCGGTTTCCCGTTTCACCCTGTGAAGGGCACCCGAAACAAGATGTGTAGGAGAGCATGGGCCGGGGACGGTAGTCAAATGCGGCGAGCCCCTGTAGCCTTGCACCCTCGAGGTTCTTCGGCCCAGGCCGAAGCTAAGAAGGGAACGCGGTCCAAGCCGCGGCTGCCCCCGCAACTGTGAAGGGTTTATCTGACTGCCACGCCACTGCCACTGCGGCGGGAAGGCGCAGTCGGCGCCGGTCGCAAGACCCGCAAGCCCCAAGCCAGGAGACCTGCCTCGCCACCGATTTTCCAATTCAACCGGGCGGGGTGATCCGGTGACGAAATCCGCTTCTGCGCGCCGCAGGGCCCATCGTCCCGTATGCCCGCCCCAAAGGGCATCCGATGAAAACACTGGCCAAACTCCCCGTCACCATCGTTACCGGCTTCCTTGGCTCGGGCAAGACCACCTTGCTGCGCCATATGCTCGACAACGCCCAGGGCCGTCGCATTGCGGTGATCGTCAACGAATTCGGCGAACTGGGCATCGACGGTGAGATCCTCAAGCAGTGCTCCATCGGTTGCACCGAAGAAGAGGCCAACGGCCGCGTGTACGAGCTGGCCAACGGCTGCCTGTGCTGCACCGTGCAGGAAGAGTTCTTCCCGGTGATGCGCGAACTGGTTGCCCGTCGCGGCGACCTCGACCATATCCTCATCGAAACCTCGGGCCTGGCCCTGCCAAAACCCTTGGTACAGGCCTTCCAGTGGCCGGAAATCCGCAGCGCCTGCACGGTTGATGCGGTCATCACCGTGGTCGACAGCCCGGCCGTGGCCGCCGGCACCTTTGCCGCGTTCCCGGATCAGGTCGACGCCCAGCGCAAGCTCGACCCGAACCTGGACCATGAATCGCCGCTGCACGAGCTGTTTGCCGACCAGTTGGCCAGCGCCGACCTGGTGATCCTCAATAAATCCGACCTGATCAGCGCCGAAGACCTGGCCCGTGTGCGCCTGGAAGTCGCCGAAGAACTGCCGCCGGCGGTGAAGATCATCGAAGCCAGCAGCGGTCGCCTGCCGTTGGACGTATTGATCGGCCTGGGCGCGGGGTCCGAAGAACATATCGACGCTCGCCATAGCCACCACGATCATCACCACGAAGGTGAGGAAGATCACGATCACGACGCCTTCGATTCCATCTCCATCGACCTGCCCCAAGCCGACGAAGCGCTGCTGCTCGACGCCCTGAACCAATTGGTGGTTCAGCACGGCATCCTGCGGGTCAAGGGCTTCGCCGCCATCCCGAACAAGCCGATGCGCCTGCTGATCCAGGGTGTGGGTACGCGTTTCGACAAGCACTTCGACCGTGCCTGGGGCGCCGACGAAGCGCGCATCACGCGGCTGGTGCTGATCGGCCAGGAGCTGGACGCGGCGGGCCTCGAAGCGCAACTGCGCGCCGCCCTCAGCGTTTAACCCATGCACCTGCTCAGGACTCAGCCCGGTGGTTTCGTCGCGGACGACAATATTGCCGACCTTGGCCAAACGCCCGCCGAACTGGTGATCCTGTGCAGCGGCGATTCCAGCCTGGCGCTGCTGGCCGAAGCGGCCCAGCAGTTGCCCGAGGATTACCCCAGCCTGCGCCTGGCCAACCCTATGCAGGTGCAGAACCACGCCTCGGTCGATTTGTATGTCGATGAGGTGCTGCGCCACGCCAAGGTCATCCTGATTTCCCTGCACGGCGGCATCGGTTATTGGCGCTACGGCATCGAGCGCCTGGTGGAGCTGGGCGAGCGCGGCGTTACGCTGATCCTGGTGCCGGGGGATGACCGCCCGGACCCGGAACTCAGCGGCCTGAGCACGGTGAGTGCCGAACAGCGCGACCGCCTGTGGCACTTCCTGCGCCAGGGCGGGCTCGCTAACGCGCTGGATTTTTTCCACTGCCTGGCCAGCGGCTACCTGGACCGCGATTACCCGTGGGCCGAGCCGCAGACCTTGCCGCGCACCGCGATCTATCACCCGCACAAAGCCAACCCTCGCCTCAATGACTGGCAGACCGATTGGCACGCGGAGTGGCCCGTGGCGGCGGTGCTCTTCTACCGCTCCCACTTGCAGGCGGCCAATACCGGTTTTATCGATGTGTTCTGCCAGCGCTTGCAGGCGGCGGGCCTTAACCCGTTGCCGATGGCGGTGGCCAGTTTGAAAGAGCCCGGCTGCCTGACGGTGGTCGAGGACCTGCTGGATGAGGTCGGCGCGGCGGTGATCTTGAACACCACCGGTTTTGCCCAATCCAGCCCCGAAGCCCCGCATCTGCGGCCGTTTCGCCGCAATATCCCGGTGATCCAGGCGATCTGCGCCCAGGATAACCAGCCGGGCTGGCAGGCCAGCGAGCAAGGCCTGGGCCCGCGCGACCTGGCGATGCACATTGCCTTACCGGAGCTGGACGGACGGATTATCAGCCGGCCGATCAGCTTCAAGGATCTGGCCTGGCGCAGCGAGCGCAGCCAGTCGGACGTGGTGTGCTACCGCGCAGCGCCCGAACGCATGGATTTCGTCGCCGAACTGGCGCGCCGTTGGGTCGAGCTGGCACGGGTGCCGAATGGGGATAAACGCATCGCCCTGATCCTTGCCAACTACCCGACCCGCGACGGCCGTATCGGCAATGGCGTGGGCCTGGACACCCCGGCTGCCGCGCTGAATATCCTGCGTGCCCTGCAGGCCGAAGGCTATCCGGTGCCGGATCAACTGCCTGAGAGCGGCACTGCGCTGATCCATGACCTGCTCGGCGGCGTCACCAACGACCTCGACAGCCTCGACCTGCGCCCCTGTCATCAAAGCCTGGGCCTGGACGACTACGAGGCGATGTTCAAGCGCTTGCCTGAACCCAACCGCCAGGCGGTGCTGGAGCGATGGGGCGCGCCGCACAACGATCCAATGTTCCGCGACGGCCGCCTGATGATCGCCGGCCTGCGCCTGGGCCAGACCTTCGTCGGTATCCAGCCTGCGCGCGGTTACCAGGTGGATGCCAGCGCGGTGTACCACGACCCGGACCTGGTGCCGCCCCATGGCTACCTGGCGTTCTACTTCTGGTTGCGCCACACCTACGGCGCCCATGGCGT
Source organism: Pseudomonas sp. GW821-FHT09D08 (assembly GCF_059416305.1). Lineage (NCBI taxonomy): Bacteria > Pseudomonadati > Pseudomonadota > Gammaproteobacteria > Pseudomonadales > Pseudomonadaceae > Pseudomonas > Pseudomonas sp. GW821-FHT09D08. The sequence goes on along the minus strand of NZ_JBWKOX010000001.1, from coordinate 534,833 downwards.
GATCCATGTGGGCAAGCACGGCAACCTCGAATGGCTGCCGGGCAAGGGCGTGGGGCTCTCGGAAAACTGCTGGCCGGATGCGCTGCTGGGGCCGCTGCCGAACATCTACCCGTTTATCGTCAACGACCCGGGCGAGGGCGCCCAGGCCAAGCGGCGCACCCAGGCGGTGATCATCGACCACCTGATGCCGCCGCTGACCCGCGCCGAAACCTACGGGCCGCTGCGGGACCTTGAGCTGTTGGCGGACGAATATTACGAAGCCCAACTGCTCGACCCACGCCGGGCCCGCGAGCTGCAAAAAGACATCCTCAAGCTGGTGCGCGAAACCCGCATCGACCAGGAGCTTGAATTGGATGGCGACGCCGATGCGGCGATCTGGCTGCCGCGCCTCGACACCTACCTGTGCGACTTGAAGGAGTCGCAGATCCGCGACGGCCTGCACATCTTTGGCGAATCCCCCGTGGGCCGCTTGCGCATCGACACCTTGCTGGCCTTGCTGCGCATCCCCCGGGGCGACGGCCGTGGCCCGCAATCGAGCCTGCTGCGCGTGTTGGCCAAGGCGTTCGCGCTGGGTTTTGACCCCCTGGACTGCGCCCTGGCCGAGCCCTGGACCGGGCGACGCCCGGCGGTGTTGCAGAAGATCGATGGGCAGCAGTGGCGCACCGCCGGGGATACCCGCGAGCGCCTGGAACTGTACGCTGCGCGACTGATCGAGCAGGCGCTGGAAGGGGCGGTCGAGCAACTTGAAGAGCCTGGCTGGGAGGATGTGAAGGCAGTGATAGAAAGCCTGCGCATCGTCGTGGCGCCGCGCTTGGACGCCTGCGGCCCGGCGGAGATGCACGGCTTGCTGGAGGCCCTCGGCGGGCGCTTTGTCCCGGCCGGCCCAAGCGGTGCGCCAAGCCGTGGGCGCCTGGATGTGCTGCCTACCGGGCGCAATTTCTTCACCGTCGATGTGCGCAACCTGCCCACCACCACCGCGTGGCGCATCGGCTTCCAGTCCGCCAACCTGATACTTGAGCGGCACCTGCAGGACCACGGCGATCACCTGCGCCAGCTCGGCCTGTCGGTGTGGGGTACAGCCACCATGCGCACCGGGGGCGACGACATCGCCCAGGCCATGGCGCTGATGGGCGTGCGGCCGGTGTGGGCCACCGGCAGTCAGCGGGTGGATGATTTTGAAATCCTGCCCATCAGCCTGTTGGACCGCCCGCGCGTGGACGTCACCTTGCGCGTGTCTGGGTTTTTCCGCGATGCCTTCGCCAACCTGATCCGCCTGTTCGACGCGGCGGTACAGGCGGTGGCGGCCCTGGATGAGCCGGACGACATGAACCCGCTGGCCGCCAGGGTGCGCAGTGAGCGCGCGGCATTGCTGGCCTCCGGCCTGGATGCGGAGGCGGCGGCGAAACAGGCCGGCTGGCGCATCTTCGGGGCCAAGCCCGGTGCCTATGGCGCGGGCGTGCAGGGCGCCATTGACGGGCGCCTGTGGCAAAGCCGCGAGGACCTGGCCGAGCTCTACCTGAATTGGGGCGGCTACGCCTATGGCGGCTCCGACGAAGGCACCGCTGCCCGCGCACAGTTTGCCCAGCGCCTGAGCCAGGTGCAGGCGGTGTTGCAGAACCAGGATAACCGCGAGCACGACCTGCTCGACTCCAACGACTACTACCAATTCCAGGGCGGCATGCTCGCCGCCGTGGAAACCCTGAGCGGCGACAAGGCCGCCAGCTATCACGGCGACCATAGCCAGCCGGACCTGCCGAGGATTCGCACCTTGAAGGAAGAGCTGAACCGGGTGATCCGTTCCCGCGCCGCCAACCCCAAGTGGATCGAAGGGGTGAAGCGCCATGGCTATAAAGGCGCGTTCGAAATGGCCGCGACCGTGGACAATCTGTTCGCCTTCGACGCCACCACGGCGCTGATCGACGATCATCAATATGCATTGCTCGCCGACGCCTACCTGCTGGACCCTGACACCCGGGCCTTTGTGCAGCAGCACAACCCCGCGGCGCTGCGCGATATGACCGAGCGCATGCTCGAAGCCCAGCAGCGTGGCCTGTGGCAGGAGCCGGGGGCGTACCGCGAGGCGTTGGAAAACCTGTTGCTGGATATAGAAGAAGACAGCTAGAGCGCGAGATGTGGCTTGTTGTGGCTGGCGGGCTTGTTGTGGTGAGCGGGCTTGCCCCGCGCTGGGCTGCGAAGCGGCCCCAAAAACATAGTCCCGGAGCTACCTGGCACACTGCAGCGCTCCTATTGGGGCTGCTTCGCAGCCCAGCGCGGGGCAAGCCCGCTCACCACAAGTAGCTTGCTCATGACCGGGTGATTACTTGTACAGCAGAATTTAAAGAGAGAACGGATGACCGATATTCCCCATTTCCCGCTGTCCGCCGTGGTCGCTGCCGACGACCTGAAACTGGCGCTGTGCCTGACCGCCATCGACCCGAAGATCGGCGGTGTGCTGATCGAAGGCCCGCGTGGCATGGCCAAATCCACCTTGGCCCGTGGTTTGGCGGATCTGCTGGCCAGCGGGCAGTTCGTCACCTTGCCGTTGGGCGCCACCGAAGAGCGCCTGGTGGGTACCCTGGATCTGGATGCCGCGCTGGGCGAAGGCCGCGCGCAGTTTTCCCCTGGGGTGCTGGCCAAGGCCGACGGCGGCGTGTTGTATGTGGATGAAGTCAACCTGCTGCCCGATCACCTGGTGGACCTGTTGCTCGACGTTGCCGCCAGCGGCACCAACCTGATCGAACGCGACGGCATTTCCCATCGCCATTCGGCGCGCTTTGTGCTGATCGGCACCATGAACCCGGAGGAGGGCGAGTTGCGCCCGCAACTGCTGGACCGCTTCGGGTTCAACGTGGCGCTGAGCGGGCAGACGGTGCCGGCCGAGCGTGGGCAGATCATCCGGCGTCGCCTGGATTTCGACAGCGACCCCACCGCTTTCTGCACGCAGTGGGCCGAACAACAGGCGGCGTTGCGCGAGCGCTGCACCCAGGCGCGGGCGCAGTTGGACAGTATCGAACTGGATGATCAGGCCTTGGCGCAGATCACCGAGCGTTGCTTTGCCGCCGGTGTCGACGGCTTGCGCGCCGACCTGGTCTGGCTGCGGGGCGCCCGGGCCCATGCGGCGTGGCGGGGCGCGGATAGAATTGCCGAAGAAGACATCGAAGCGGTGGCGGAATTTGCCTTGCGCCACCGTCGCCAAGAGCAATCCCCACCGGCCAGCCCACCCCATCAAGGGCAATCGCCGGCACCCTCGGACACGTCGCCCGGCCAAGGCCAATGGGGCGACATGCCCGCGCCGGCCCTGCCCACGGGCACGCGCCGAGACGTGCCCAGCTGGCCAAAAAAGCCCTAGGCATTCGCCCCCGACCTGACGCGGGGGCGGATGCCCGGCCCAAGGCGGGGCGACTGGACAACGGCAGGCAGGGCAAGGCACGCAGCGCACAGCAGGGTTCGATCAACTGGCCGGGAACCTTGCTCGGCGGCCGGCCGCACTCCCATGGAGACCTGCGCTACCACCTGCGCAGCCGCTCGGCCCATGAGTTGTGGCTGGTGATCGTGGATGCGTCGGCGTCCACCCGGCGGCATCGTGCATTAACCGACGCCAAGGGCTTGCTCGCCCAGCTGTTTGACGACGCCTACCGGCAACGGGCGCGCATGGCGTTGTTGACCGCCAGCGGCCAGGCACCGAAGTGGCAGGTACAGGGGTTGAAAGCTGCGAAAGGCCTGGCGGGCTGGCTGGATCAGTTGGGCGCGGGCGGTGGTACGCCGTTGCTGGCGGCGCTGACCGAGGCCGCGCATTGGCTGGTGGCGCGGCGCAAGCGTTATCCGGCCGAGCAGCAGCGTGTACTGGTGATTACGGATGGGCGCCTCAAGGATATCGGCGGGTTGCCGTTACTGGCGTGTGCGGGGGTGCTGGTGGATCTCGAGCGCGGGCCGATCAGGTTGGGGCGGGCCCAGGAACTGGCGGTGGGGTTGCAGTTGGATTACCGGCATATCGATGAGGTGTAGTGGCGGTACCACCGCCATCGGGGGCAAGCCCCCTCCCACATTTGATCGAGTACACCCTTTGGAATGCGGTCAGTGTGGGAGGGGGCTTGCCCCCGATGAGGCCCTCACATACACCACACACTCCATCAGCCAGCCCCCGGCACATTCGGCCAAAGATCCGCCACCAGGAACAAGCGCTCGGCTTCCTCCCAATCCTCGCCGTTCTGCACCATGCGCACCAGCAACTGCGCAGGCGCCATCGGATCAAGGTCTGCCAGCCAGGCCTGCATCTGTGCTTCACTCCACACTTCATCCGCCGAGTAGTGCGCCGGCGCCAGCCACGCGTGCCGGGGCAATGGTTGCCAGCGACCTGGCGCGCTGGCGCTGACAAAATCCCGCCAATCACGTTGATGCAACCAGCGCCCGCGCAAATGCTGCGGATGGGCGCCGTGGGGCGGTTCGGCCAGCCCAGGCCAGGGATAGAGCAAATACCCGCCGAGCCACAGGTGCGCATCAAACCGCTGAATATCCAGGGCCGCCAACACCTCGCGGCTTTCTGCCCGCGCCGAGATCGGCAGTTGATGCTGGGCCAGGTGCGCCAGCTTGCGGTCCAGTCGGTCATGGCAGCCTGGGCCCAGCCACTGCGCGGTGTCTTGGCCGTTGCCGTCCTGCGGGCCCAGGTAGAGTTTGATCGCCAATTCCAGGTGATGCACGCCATCGCGGTCGCGCAGCAGCATGTCCAGCTCGCCCAGGGTGTGCCCGGCGCGGCGGATCGGCAGGTTGGCGGCGAGCAGTTCCACCCCCGGCGCATGCTGCACGGCGAACTGCCACAGGCGTTCGTAGTACAGGCCCAGGCGCCGGGTGCGTGACAGGCTCAACCAGTGCTGCAAGGCACGGCTGTCCCGGTCGAGTGCACGTAGCCAGTGTTCAAGGAGGTCGGGCGCCTGCACCCAGTCACTGCCCGCCAGCGGGTGGCGCTGTGGCCACGGTGTCTGCGCGAGCATCGGTGGGGCGAGCATCACCCACGCCAGGTCGCGCACCTCGGGGTGGCGCAGCTGGCGGGGCAGGTTGTGCAAATCCGGGAACACAGTCATGGTCCGAGCATAGCCTTTTAACCGTTGCGCAGGGGGCTGAGAACCGTTGTCATCCAGGCTTCACGGCGACAAAGGATTTTGCCTGAGCCAGCCTTTCGCCCATAATCGTTTCTTTTTTGCCCCACCCCCAATCCCGCAGGAGCCCCATGGAGCAATTTCGCAATATCGGCATTATCGGTCGCCTGGGCAGTACCCAGGTGTTGGACACCGTCCGCCGGCTGAAAAAATTCCTGCTGGAACGCCACCTGCATGTGATCCTCGAAGACACCATCGCCGAAATCCTCCCCGGCCACGGCCTGCAAACCTCTTCGCGCAAGATGCTCGGCGAAGTCTGCGACATGGTCATCGTGGTCGGCGGCGACGGCAGCCTGCTCGGCGCGGCCCGGGCCCTGGCGCGGCATAACGTGCCGGTGCTGGGGATCAACCGTGGCAGCCTGGGGTTTCTCACCGATATCCGCCCCGATGAGCTGGAAGTCGAAGTGGCCAAGGTGCTCGACGGCCATTACCTGGTGGAAAACCGCTTCCTGCTGCAGGCCGAAGTGCGCCGCCATGGCGAAGCCATCGGCCAGGGCGATGCGCTCAATGACGTGGTGCTGCACCCGGGCAAATCCACGCGGATGATCGAATTCGAGCTGTACATCGACGGCCAGTTCGTGTGCAGCCAGAAGGCCGACGGCCTGATCGTCGCCACCCCGACCGGCTCCACCGCCTACGCGCTGTCGGCCGGTGGCCCGATCATGCATCCCAAGCTCGATGCCATTGTGATCGTGCCGATGTACCCCCATATGTTGTCCAGCCGACCGATTGTGGTCGATGGCAACAGTGAGCTGAAAATCGTGGTGTCCAAAGACATGCAGATCTACCCGCAAGTCTCCTGCGACGGGCAGAACCATTTCACCTGCGCCCCCGGTGACACCATCACCGTGAGCAAGAAGGCACAGAAGTTGCGCTTGATCCACCCGCTGGATCACAACTACTACGAAGTGTGCCGCACCAAGTTGGGCTGGGGCAGCCGCTTGGGGGGTGGAGGCGACTGATGCTCGATCCCGCGCGTAGCTACGACCTGATTGGTGACGTGCACGGTTGCGCTCATACCCTTGAGCACTTGCTCGACCAGATGGGTTACCACAAGGAGGGCGGCACCTGGCGCCATCCTTCGCGCATGGCGGTGTTCCTCGGCGATATCATCGACCGTGGCCCACGCATTCGCGAGGCGCTGCATATCGTCCACGACATGGCCGAGGCCGGCCAGGCGCTGTGCATCATGGGCAACCACGAGTTCAATGCCCTGGGCTGGGCCACACCGGCGCCGCCGGGCAGTGGCAGGCAGTTCGTGCGCGAGCACACCCCACGGCATGAGCGGCTGATCCACGAGACCCTGACCCAGTTCGAGCAGCACCCGGCCGACTGGCACGACTTCCTCGCCTGGTTCTACGACATGCCGCTGTTTGTCGATGCCGGGCGCTTCCGCGTGGTGCATGCGTGCTGGGACGACGGCTTTATCCAGCCGCTGCGCGCGACGTTCCCGGATGGCTGCATCGACCAGCACTTCCTGCAGGCCGCCGCCGTGCCCGGCAGCTTTGCCTGCAATGCCTTCGACCGCCTGTTGCGCGGCACCGATATGCGCCTGCCGGATGGCCTGACGCTGACCGGTGGCGATGGCCTGACGCGCTCGTTCTTCCGCACCAAGTTCTGGGAAGACGACCCTAAGACCTACGGTGACATCGTATTCCAGCCCGACGCACTGCCTGAGCCGGTGGCGCGCACGCCATTGTCGCCCCATGAAAAGAATTCCCTGCTGCGCTACGGCGCCGACGAACCCTTGCTGTTCGTCGGCCATTACTGGCGCAGCGGCAAACCGGCGCCGATCCGCCCGAACCTGGCGTGCCTGGACTACAGCGCAGTGCTGTACGGCAAGCTGGTGGCGTACCGCCTGGACCAGGAAACCCGCCTGGATCCGCGTAAATTCGTATGGGTCGACGTTGAGCGACCCGAGGTGATTGTATGAGTGCCGTGCCCGTATTGCGCTTGCCGTTGAGCGTCGACCTGGGCGGTTTCGTGAAACTGCTGCAACGCATGCAAGTGCCCCATCGCGTCAGCGAGGAAGCCGGCGAGCAGGTGTTGTGGGTGCCCGAGACCCTCATTGACGACGTGCGCGTGCTGTACCAGCGCTTTCCGGCCGGTGATCCGGACCGGCAACTGGATATTCCCGAACAGGCGCCGGTCACGCGTCCCGGCTTTGCCCAGCAGGTGCGCCATAGCCCGGTCACGGCGCTGGTGCTGCTGGCGAGCATCATCGTCGGCGCCGTGACCTTGCTCGGGGAAAACCTGCAGGCCATGAGCTGGCTGACCTTCCTGCCGTTCCGGGTGGTGGGCGAGTACATCCAGTTCACGCCGTTCGCCGACATGTTGGCTTCCGGCCAATGGTGGCGGCTGTTCACGCCGATGCTGATCCACTTCGGCATCCTGCACCTGGCCATGAACGGCATGTGGTACTGGGAGCTGGGCCGGCGTATCGAAGTGCGCCAGGGCAGCATCAACCTGCTGGGCCTGACCCTGTTGTTCAGCCTGGTCTCCAACTACGCGCAATATGCCTACGGTGGCCCCGGCCTGTTCGGTGGCTTGTCCGGGGTGTTGTATGGCCTGCTCGGGCATTGCTGGATCTTTCAACTGCTCTCGCCCAACCCGGCCTATCGCTTGCCCCGTGGGGTGCTGGTGATGATGCTGGTGTGGCTGGTGTTGTGCCTGTCGGGGCTGGTGTCGATGATCGGCTTCGGCGAAATCGCCAACGCTGCCCATGTCGGCGGCCTGGTTATCGGTTGCCTTACCGGTTTGCTCGGCGGTTTGTATAACCGTCGCAAATCCTCTCTTTGATAAGGAAGAGCCTTATGTCCTCTTTTGCTGAAATGATCGAAAACATCACCCCGGACATCTACGCGAGCCTCAAGCTCGCCGTGGAAATCGGCAAGTGGTCCGATGGCCGCAAGCTCAGTGCCGAGCAGCGCGAACTGTCCCTGCAGGCCATGATCGCCTGGGAGATCCAGAACCTGCCGGAAGACCAGCGCACCGGCTACATGGGCCCGCAGGAATGCCAGTCGAAATCGACCACCGTGCCGAACATCCTGTTCAAGTCGGATGCGATCCATTGATTGAAATTGGTCGCGGTGCAGTCAGCAAAATGTCGGCGCAACTCGGTGAGCCGACCGTTCAATATGCGTTTCGCCTGGGCGATACCGAGGTGCCGGTCAACCCCCTGATCGGCACCCATGTACGCCTGGAATACCTCGGTGCCATCCATTGCAGCCATTGCGGCCGCAAGACCAAGACCAGCTTCAGCCAGGGCTATTGCTACCCGTGCATGACCAAGCTGGCCCAGTGTGACCTGTGCATCATGAGCCCCGAGCGTTGCCATTACGACGCCGGCACCTGCCGCGATCCGGGCTGGGGCGAGACATTCTGCATGACCGATCACGTGGTGTACCTGGCCAATTCGTCGGGCATCAAGGTCGGCATCACCCGTGCCACCCAATTGCCGACGCGTTGGCTGGATCAGGGCGCCAGCCAGGCGCTGCCGATCATGCGCGTGGCCACGCGCCAGCAATCCGGATTTGTCGAGGATGTATTGCGCAGCCAGGTGGCGGACAAGACCAACTGGCGTGCGTTGCTCAAGGGCGACGCGGCGGCGGTGGACCTCAAGCAGGTGCGCGACGAGTTGTTCGCCTCCTGTGCTGATGGCCTGCTGCAATTGCAGGAACGCTTCGGCCTGCTGGCCATCCAACCGGTAACCGACCTCGAACCGTTGGAAATCCGCTACCCGGTGGAGCAGTATCCAGCCAAGATCGTCAGCTTCAACCTGGACAAGAACCCGATTGCCGAAGGCACGCTGCTGGGGATCAAGGGCCAATACCTGATCTTCGACACCGGCGTTATCAATATTCGTAAGTACACGGCCTACCAGCTCGCCGTGCATCAGTAGAAGGATGCCACCCATGCGCACCGAACAACCGAAGATGATTTACCTGAAGGACTATCAGGCGCCGGACTACCTGATCGAAGAGACGCACCTGACCTTCGAGTTGTTCGAGGACCACAGCCTGGTCCACGCGCAGCTGGTGATGCGCCGTAACCCTGAGCGTGGCGCCGGCCTGCCGCCGCTGGTACTCGACGGCCAGCAACTGGAGTTGCTGACCGTCAACCTCGGCGACCAGGAACTGAGCGAGGCTGACTACCAGCTGACGGACAGCCACCTGACCCTGCATCCGACCCGCGAGACCTTCACGGTCGACACCAGCGTGCGCATCCACCCGGAAACCAACACCGCCCTGGAAGGCCTGTACAAATCCGGCAGCATGTTCTGCACCCAGTGCGAGGCCGAGGGCTTCCGCAAAATCACCTATTACCTCGACCGCCCCGACGTGATGAGCACCTTCACCACCACCGTGATCGCCGAGCAACACCGCTACCCGGTGCTGCTCTCCAACGGCAACCCGATTGCCAGCGGTCCTGGTGAAGACGGCCGCCACTGGGCAACCTGGGAAGACCCGTTCAAGAAACCCGCCTACCTGTTCGCGCTGGTGGCCGGTGACCTGTGGTGTGTCGAAGACAGCTTTACCACCATGACCCAGCGTGAAGTGGCGCTGCGCATCTACGTCGAGCCGGAAAATATCGACAAGTGCCAGCACGCCATGACCAGCCTGAAAAAATCCATGCGCTGGGACGAAGAAACCTACGGCCGCGAGTATGACCTCGACATCTTCATGATCGTGGCGGTCAACGATTTCAACATGGGCGCCATGGAGAACAAGGGCCTCAATATCTTCAACTCCAGCGCGGTGCTGGCCCGCGCCGAAACCGCCACCGACGCCGCGCACCAGCGGGTCGAGGCGATCGTCGCCCACGAATACTTCCACAACTGGTCGGGCAATCGCGTGACCTGCCGCGACTGGTTCCAGCTGTCGCTGAAGGAAGGCTTTACCGTGTTCCGTGATTCGGGCTTCTCCGCCGACATGAACTCCGCCACGGTCAAGCGCATCCAGGACGTGGCCTACCTGCGTACCCACCAGTTTGCGGAAGATGCCGGCCCCATGGCCCATGCGGTGCGCCCGGACAGCTTTATCGAGATCTCCAACTTCTACACCTTGACCGTGTACGAAAAAGGCTCGGAAGTGGTCGGCATGATCCACACCTTGCTCGGTGCCGAAGGCTTCCGCAAAGGCAGCGACCTGTACTTCGAACGCCATGACGGCCAGGCCGTGACCTGCGACGATTTCATCAAGGCCATGGAAGACGCCAACGGCGCCGACCTCAGCCAGTTCAAGCGCTGGTACAGCCAGGCCGGCACGCCACGCCTGGCGGTGAGCGAGTCCTACGACGCTGCGGCCAAAACCTACAGCCTGACCTTCCGCCAGAGCTGCCCGGAAACCCCGGACAAGGTCGAGAAACTGCCGTTCGTGATCCCGGTCGAGCTGGGCTTGCTGGACGGGCAGGGCGCGGGCATGGCCTTGCGCCTGGCCGGTGAAGCCACGGCCGGCGCCACGTCCCGTGTGATCTCGGTGACCGAAGCCGAGCAAACCTTCACCTTCGTCGATATCGCCGAACAGCCGTTGCCGTCGCTGCTGCGCGGCTTCTCGGCGCCGGTGAAACTGAGCTTCCCGTACAACCGCGACCAACTGATGTTCCTGATGCAGCACGACAGCGACGGCTTCAACCGCTGGGATGCGGGCCAGCAACTGTCGGTGCAGGTGTTGCAGGAACTGATCGGCCAGCATCAGCAGGGCCAGGCGTTGCAGATGGACCAGCGCCTGATCACGGCCTTGCGCAGTGTGTTGAGCGACGAAAGCCTGGACCAGGCCATGGTTGCGGAAATGCTGTCGTTGCCGGGCGAAGCCTACCTGACGGAAATCAGCGACGTCGCGGACGTGGATGCCATCCACGCCGCGCGTGAGTTTGCGCGCAGGCAACTGGCTGACAACCTGCATGAGCCGCTGTGGTTGCGTTACCAGGCCAACCGCGAACTGTCCAAGCAGACGCCTTATGTGGCGGCGGCCGAGCACTTCGCCCGGCGGGCCTTGCAGAACATCGCGCTGTCGTACCTGATGCTCAGCGGCAAGCCCGAAGTGCTGGCGGCGACCCTTGAGCAGTTCGATACCAGCGACAACATGACCGAGCGCCTGACCGCGCTGGCGGTGCTGGTGAACTCGCCGTTCGAAGCGGAGAAGGCCCAGGCGCTGGCGGTATTTGCCGAGAACTTCAAGGACAACCCGTTGGTCATGGACCAGTGGTTCAGCGTGCAGGCCGGCAGCCCATTGCCGGGTGGGCTGGCGCGGGTCAAGGCGTTGATGGAGCACCCGGCGTTCACGCTCAAGAACCCGAACAAAGTGCGGGCTCTGATCGGCGCGTTTGCCGGGCAGAACCTGATCAACTTCCACGCCGCCGACGGTTCGGGCTACCGCTTCCTGGCGGACCTGGTGATCCAGTTGAATGCCTTCAACCCGCAGATCGCTTCGCGCCAGTTGGCGCCGCTGACCCGCTGGCGTAAATACGACAGCGCGCGCCAGGCGTTGATGAAGGCGGAGCTGGAGCGCATTCGTGGGTCGGGTGAGTTGTCCAGCGATGTGTTCGAGGTGGTGAGCAAGAGTCTTGCTTAAATAAACCGCTTCGGTAAAAAAAAACGGCCTGTTCAGGCCGTTTTTTTTGCCTGGGAGCTTCGTTCAAGGAGCGCTTTTTTGCTGCTGACGTTTCCTGGCAGAAGGCTCTGCTAAGCTGCGGCACTTTTCCTTATTCGGTGGGATCAACGTGTCACGTACCACTCGTTTACTGACGTTGTTGCAGGCCCTGCGGGGCAAGAAACGCCCGGTGACCGCCGCCATGCTGGCGGCGCAATTGGAGGTGTCCGAGCGTACGCTGTACCGCGACATTGCCGAGTTGACCGCCCTGGGCGCGCCGATTTTCGGCGAGGCCGGGGTAGGGTATGTGCTGCGCAGCGGCCTGTTTTTGCCGCCCTTGATGCTCAACGCCGAAGAAACCGAAGCGATCGTGCTGGGCTTGCGTTATGTGGACCAGCGCGGCGATGACGTGCTCAGCCGTGCCGCCGCCAACGCCTTGGCGAAAATCGCCGATGTGCTCGACCCGGCGGCGCAGGAAGCCTTGCGCAACCCGACGTTGCTGCCCGGCCCGCCAGGGTTTGGCTACCCGGAAAACCGCGTGCCGCTGGATGTATTTCGCGAAGCGATTCGGCATCAGGACAAGTTGCAGATCGACTACGCGGATGCCAGCCAGACCCAGAGTCAGCGCCTGATCTGGCCCCTGGCCCTGGGATTTCTCAATGAGGTGCGGGTGATCGTGGCCTGGTGTGAGCTGCGCGGCGCGTATCGCACCTTTCGCACCGATCGTGTGGCGAGTGCCGAGGTCGTCGGCGAACGTTATCCGGGGCGGCGCAGCGACTGGCTGCGGGCCTGGCGCAAGCTGATGGAGCAGAATCAATCCGGGCCGTTCACTCCTGACAAAAACTGACACACCCCTGGCTTAGCATGCAGCTACAACCACCTGAACAGGAGCTTTGCCATGTCCCCGCCTGAATTGGCCCCCGCCATCGCCGCCTATATCGCGGCGACCAATACCCGCGACACCTCGGTCATTGCCCAGTGTTTTGCCGACGATGCCAATGTGTTCGATGAAGGCCAGCACCAGGTGGGCACCGCCGCTATTGCACGCTGGATGGAAGACACCGGGCGCCGCTACCAGCCGCGTGTCGAGGTGCTCAAGGTGCAGCACCGTACCGGCAAGGTGCTGGTCAGCAATGTGGTCTCCGGCAATTTTCCCGGCAGCCCGCTGGAGTTGCGCTACACCTTTCGCCTGGACGCGCAGGGCAAGATTTCACGGCTGGACATCTCCCTGTAGGTCATAATCGCGGGCATGACTTTCGACTCGCCCCTCGCTGCTTACCAACACGCCATTACCCAACAGGGTTTCGTTGCCGACGACGCCCAGCGCCGGGCGGTGGATGCCCTGCAAGCCTGTCATGCGGCCTTGCATCAAGGCCGTTCGCCCGTGACTGGCGTTTACCTGTGGGGGCCGGTGGGGCGCGGCAAGACCTGGTTGATGGATCAGTTCTACCAAAGCCTGCGGGTGCCCGCGCGGCGTCAGCATTTTCACCACTTCATGGGCTGGGTGCATCAGCGTCTGTTCCAGCTCACCGGCACCCATGACCCGTTGCAGGCCCTGGCGCGGGAGCTGAGCCGGGAGGTGCGGGTGTTGTGTTTTGACGAGCTGTTCGTCAATGACATCGGTGACGCGATCATCCTCGGCCGGCTGTTCCAGGTCATGTTCGAGGAAGGTGTGGTGATGGTCTGCACCTCCAATCAACCACCGGCCCAGCTGTATGCCGATGGCTTCAATCGGGAGCGCTTCCTGCCGGGCATTGCGGCGATTGAGCGGCATATGCACGTGGTGGCGGTCGACGGTGGCGAGGATCATCGCTTGCATCCAGGTGTGGGCCGGCAGCGCTATTGGGTGAACCAGCCCGATGCGCTGGCGAACGTGTTCGCGCAATTGGCCGAAGGGCAGGCGGTGAGTCGTGGCCCGGTCACCGTCGGCCATCGTTCCATCGTGTGCGTGCAGGCCAGTGACAGCGTACTGTGGTGCCGCTATGCCGACCTCTGCGAACAACCCCTGGCGGCAATGGATTTCATGCTGCTGTGCGACCGCTTCAAGGCGATCCTGTTGGGGGACGTGCCCAACCTGAGTGCGCAACAGCGCCCAGGCCGGATTTCCCGCGGCACCGAGGATGGGGTCGAGCGCGTGGTGGCCGGTGATCGCGAGTTGCCGCAGTTGTCGGTGTACGACGACAGTGTGCGTCGCTTCATCGCCTTGGTGGACGAGTGCTACGACCGCAAGGTGCCGTTGTTCATCGACGCCCAGGTGCCGCTGGAGCGCCTGTATACCGACGGTTACCTGGCGTTTCCTTTCCGTCGCACCCTGAGCCGGTTGCAAGAAATGCAGCTGCAGCGCTTCGGCTGAGGCCTGTACGAAAAAAGCCCTGAATGGGCACTTTGGGTTTTTTTAGTGCCAAAGCCTTCGCGCTTTCGGGCGCACATTTGTAGTTAATCTCCTTCATCTGGTGCTGACTCCACGCTTACAATCGTGCCCCTCAAAGGGAACAGATTCCCTTGTAGTCGTGATCGAGGACGGAAATGGACACCCCAGATATCCTGGTGCTGCAAGCCAGCTACACCAATCCTGTACATGCCGAAGCCATTGCCAAGGTGCTTAACCATTACGCCGAAGACCCCATGGGCGGCGGCCATAGCCTGCCAGCCGACCTGCTGGAGCAACTGCCGGCCGAGTTGGCCAAGCGCCCCCATGCGTTCAGTGTGCTGGCGTTTGTCGGCGGTGAGCCGGCGGGTCTGGTGAATTGCTTTGAAGGGTTTTCCACCTTTGCCTGCCGCCCCTTGGTCAACGTTCACGACGTGGTGGTAATGAATGAGTTTCGCGGCTTGGGGCTGAGCCAGAAGATGCTGCTGAAGGTCGAGGACATCGCCCGCCAGCGTGGTTGCTGCAAGATCACCCTGGAGGTGCTGGAAGGTAATGCCGTCGCCCAGTCGGCGTATCGCAAGTTTGGTTTTGATGATGCGAAGTTTGATCCGGCCCATGGGCGCATGTTGTTCTGGAACAAGCCGCTTTAATAAATAACCGGCGAAAAAAAGGGCGCCAGCAGAGGGCGCCCAATAAACCTTTGCCAACGGAGCGGAATGGCCCAGGGTGTTGCGGATTAACTAACGATTAACTTAACTCTTGGGTTGTTCCTGTTCGGTCGTATTGGTGTTCGGTGTCTTGCCGTCGGCGGACGCCGTTTGTTCAGTCGTGCCGTGAAGCGTTTGCTGCGTGAAGGTGAAGTTGTTGTAGAACTCCTTCGAGCGCTCCGAGCCGCCTTCGGCAAACGCGGCGGCGGAGCCCAGGGTCATCAGGCTGGCAAGCATCAAGGTCGAGAGTTTCATCTGTGTTTACTCATTAAGTGTGATCGGTTATCTGCTCTGTCCTTGATCAGAATCGTGGGGCGATTCTGGTGTGATCTTATTAAGTGGGAATTAACGCGAGAAACATCCGAAGTTAACAATATCGTTAACTTCGGATGGCGGGCTTTAAAGCTTCCAGTCCAAGGCCAGCGTAATGGCGCGTGGGTCGCCCCAATACACGCCGTTATAAAAGCCGACGCGTTCGTAATACTTTTTATCGAATAGGTTGTTGACGTTAAGCGACGCTGAGACGTGCTCGTCGAATTGATAGCGGGACATCAGGTTGACCACCGTGTAGGCCTGTTGTGTGATCTTCGCCCGTTCGGTCACCGGTGTGTTGCCGACGCGTACCCCCGTAGGTCGATCGCTCCAATCGTAAATGTCGCTCTGCCAGTTCACCGCACCGCCGACCGTGAGATTGCGCCATGCCCCCGGCAAACGGTAGGCGCTGGAGACTTTCAGCAGGTTCAGCGGCTGCCCGGTGTTGTTGCGTTTACCCGAGCCGTTGACCGAATGGGTGTAGGTATAACCGGCCGTCAGGTTCCAATCGGGCAGGACTTCCCCGGCAGCTTCCAATTCGAAGCCGTTGACCTTGTTACCTTTGCCGCCGGACTTGTAGTACTCCTCGCCGGTGGTCGGGTTTCGCGGCACCGAATCGTCCCGCTCTGCGACGTTGTCCTGGGTGCTCCAGAAATACGCCGCCGCCAGGTTCAAGCGTTCATCGAGCACGCTGCCCTTGAGGCCGACCTCATAGTTGCTGCCCACCACGGGCTCAAGGTACTTCTTGCTGGCATCCTTGAGGCTTTGTGGCTTGAAGATGTCGGTGTAGCTCGCGTAGACGGTGTACTCCGGCGTCAGGTCGTAGAGCAGGCCGGCGTAGGGCGTCCACATATCATTGTGGGTCTGGCTGTTTTTGCCGGCGGCGGTAAGCTGGTCGTTGGCATCGTATTGGGGGGCGGCGCTTTTCAGTTCCCAACTGCCATAGCGGCTGCCCAGCACCGCATGCAAGCGGTCGGTGAGGCTCAGTCGCGTGGCCAGGTAGCCGGCCTTCTGTTGCTTGCTGCTGTGCTCGCCCTTGAGGTCGGTGACGGTGTCGCCGAACTTGGCGATCCCGCCCATGTATTTCCAGTCTTCGATGGTGTAGTAGCTGGCGGGTAGGTTGCTGCGCATCACGGGGGAGACGTCCCGCTGCGTGGCCTCGCCATAGCCCATCATCAGTGCATGTTCGCGGCCCAGCAGTGCATAGCTGCCGGCGAGGTTGAGGTCGACCGCCTCCATTCTGGAGGTGCCACGCATATGGCTCGCCCAGGCGGTCATCGTTGGGGAAGCCCGCGCCGCCGTAGTACACCTTGCCGTCCGTGTCGCTCTGGCGATGGGTGTAGGCGGCCTTCACGTGCCAGTCGCCGCCCAGCCGATGGTCGAGGGTTGCGAAGGTGGTCTTGTCTGTCAGCGGCCAGGAACTCCAGTGCGCCGCCATATTGGTGGAACGCGACAGTCCGGCCTTGCCGCCCTCGCTGTTCCAGTACGGCACGGTGCCCCAGGAGGTGCCCTGGACCTGCTTGTTCTGGTAATCGAAACCTACGGCCAGCACGGTATCGTCGGAAAGATCGCCTTCCAGGATGCCGTAGCCGACCGCCCGCTGCAGGCCATAGTTGTCGCGGAACGATTGGCTGTCACGGTAGGCCAGCACCGTGCGTCCGCGCAGCTTGCCGTCGAACGCCAGCGGGCCGCCCACGTCCACGTAGCTGTAATAGTTGTCATGGCTGCCGGCGCTGACGCCGGTTTTCGCCTGCCATTGGGCCGTCGGGCGCTTGCGCACCATATTGATGGTGGCCGAGGGGTCGCCGGCGCCGGTGGTCAAGCCCGTGGCACCGCGTACCACCTCGATGTGGTCATAGATGATGGTATCGGCGTCGGACTTCATGTAGCCGAAGGTATTGAGCATCCCGTCAATCTGGAAGTTGGTGATGCCGTAGCCGCGGGAGGAATAGGACACGCGGTCGGAGTCGTTGTGCTGGACGTTGATCCCGGTGGTCTGGCGCAGCACGTCGGTCAGCGTGTTGAGATTGAAATCATCCATCTGCTGGCGAGTGATCACCGAGATCGATTGTGGGGTTTCCTTGACCGACAGGTTCAGGCGGGTGGCGGTGCTCATCGAGCCGGTGGTGTAGGCACCGGTGTGTTCGGTGGTGGCGCCCAGGCCTTCGGCGGAGATGTTGGTCGCGCCGAGTTCGAGCGGGGTGTGTTCGGGGTCGGTTTCAGCCAGCAGGTCCGGGCTCAGGGCGGCGCCGCACAGGCCGAGCGTGAGGGTCATGGAGCGGGTAAAAGGCGCGAACATCGCGGAAGACTCCTTGTCGTCTTTGCGGCCACCCCGGAAAGGGAAGGCCTTGGCTCAAAGACGAAAGGAGCGGGGGAACTTTAGGGCTAAACGAGAATGATTGTTATCTTTCTGTTACAAGGCCGGCGGTTCCTGCAGGACCACATCGGTCGGATTGGCCTTTTTCGGCTTGATCAGGCTGAAGTCGATCAACGCCTTCTGCTGGCGCATATAGGGGTTGCCGATCAGTTGCGGGCGGGGTTTGAAGCTGTCGCTCACCAGGCTTTTGCTGCGGTCGAGCTCGTTGAAACTGAGCCCGGCCAAGTCGGCCCAGGTGTGGATCAACTGCGAGCTGGTGTAAGGGCGTTGCAGGTCGCCGGCGAAACTCCAGTCGTGGGTTTCACGCCATTTCGGTGAGGCGTAGGCCATGAACGGAATGGTGTACATCGGTGCCGTCGGCTTGCCTTCGTTACGCCCCAGGGTGGCGTGGCCGGCGGAATCGAACACGTCTTCGCCGTGGTCCGACAGGTACAGCAAAAAGCCGTTGGGATCGGTCTTGGCGTAGTCCTTGATCAGGCTCGACACCACGAAATCGTTGTACAGCACCGCATTGTCGTAGCTGTTGTAGGTGGGCAGTTGATCGTCACTGATCCCGGCAGGTACACCCTGGCGGTCGGTGAATTTGTCGAAGGTCGGCGGATAGCGGTACTGGTAGCTCATGTGGGTGCCGAGCAGGTGCACCACGATGAACTTGCGCTCGGCCGGGTCGGCCAGGGCCTTGGAGAATGGCTCCAATACATCGCCGTCGTATTGGCGGGCGTTCTGGTTGCGGTTGTTGTTCAGGTACACCTGCTCGTCGGCCTGTTCGGAAAAGGTCGTGAGCATGGTGTTGCGCTTGGTCATGGTCTGCTGGTTGGTGATCCAGTAGGTCTTGTACCCGGCCTGTTTCATCACGCTGACGATCGACGGTGTCTTGAGGTAAAGGTCGGGGTTCTCCTCGTCGGCGAACGTCAGTACCTGTTGCAGGGCTTCGATGGTATAGGGGCGCGGGGTGATGACGTTGTCGAACACCGCCAGTTGGTCGCGCAGCTTGTCCAGCTCCGGCGTGGTGTTGCGCGGATAACCGTAGAGACTCATGCGCTGACGGTTGGTGGACTCGCCGATCACCAGCACCAGGGTCGACGGCTGGCCGGCCATGGTGTCCTTGAGGTTGGTCAAGGGCGCGATCTGGCTGGCGCTGTCGAGCATGCCTTGCATGTTGTCCAGTTGTTCGGTGTAGCGGCGGTAGGCAACGATCATCTGCCAGGGCACGGCCGGTTCGATGCGCGATTCGAAGCGGTCGATGGCGTCGTCCAGGGTGTCGCTGCGGGCAATCTGCTTGACCAGCGGGTAACCGATGATCGCCACCAGGATCGCCGTGGCCGCCACCAGGGCCTGGCCGCGCGGCAAATACACCGGGCGTACCCGGGTCCACAGGAAAATAGCTACGGCGGTGTGGGCAATGAACGCCAGCACGATCCACCAGGCGAAGTATTGGGTGGCGTACTCGCCGGCTTCGGAGATGTTCGACTCGAACATGATGAAGATGACGCTTTGGGAGAATTCCTGCTGGTAGATAAAGAAGTAACCCAGGCTGGCCATGGAGCAGGCCCACAGCACCACGCCGATCAGGGCAGCAAGCAAGCGCGTCCGGCGGGGGAATACCAGCAGGGGTGCGAGCCATATCGCACTCATGAAGAAGGCTTGGCGAAAACCACTGAAGCCGGAAGTGCCGCTGAGTTGGATCAGCAGTTGGGTAATGCCGGAGAAGTACCAGAAAAACACGAATAGCCAGGCAAGACCGGCCCAATCAAAGCCTTTCGCAGACGTGGTGCTGCGTTCGAACATTGCCATCCAGCGCTCCAACCCGGTAATTTTTCAGTCGACGCGCAGGGCTGCACGCAACAGAGGCCACCCTTGCATGGGATGGCCCTTGGGGGCGGGAGTATCGGGAAGGGCATGTGAAAACTTTGTGAGATTTATGTAGCCGTTATCTTACAAAGTGATGACGGGCTCAGCAGAGCGCGGGCTGCGCACCGGAAGGCTGGTCCAGCTGGGCCTGAATGATATGGGCACGCAGGCGCATGACCTCAAGCTGCAACTGATCGCGTTCGTCTTTCAACTGGCGCAATTCATCGCGACGGAGTGTGACGTAGAGGGTCTGTGGAGGACGGGTCATCTGTGCTGTGCTCATTGCTTGCCTCGCAAATAGCCGGTGTGTCGCGGTGTGCCAGAACGCTTGAGTCGAGGTTCTCGGCAACAGTCGGAAGCAATTCTGAATTCTTTTTCACATCAATGGAACTTTTTTATTTTTGGTGGTCGTGTGACTTTCGGGGGCGTGATGGTGAAACGATGGCAACTTTTTCCCATGAAACTACACGGATCTGCCCTGGACTAACCCTCATTAGCCTCATTGCGCTATAAACTATGTCACACATTTATTCAGTAGTTGGGAGCATCAGCACATGCAACTGGGGATTATCGGACTAGGCCGCATGGGCGGGAATATTGCACGGCGCCTGATGCTCAATGGGCATACCACCGTTGTTTACGACCGTAACGAAGCATTTGTCAAAGGTTTGAGCGAAGAGGGCGCCACCGGCGTTGCCGACTTGAAGGCCCTGGTGGCCGGGCTGCAGAAACCGCGTGCCGTCTGGGTGATGTTGCCGGCAGGCGACCCCACCGAAAACACCATCAATGAACTCAGTGAGCTGCTGGAAGACGGTGACGTGATCATCGACGGCGGCAACACCAACTATAAGGATGACGTACGTCGCGGCAAGGCCCTGGCGCAAAAGGGCCTGCACTATGTCGATGTCGGTACCTCCGGCGGCGTCTGGGGCCTGGAGCGTGGCTACTGCATGATGATCGGCGGCGACACCGAGACGGTGCAGCGCCTCGACCCGATCTTCGCCAGCCTGGCGCCGGGCCTGGGCAACATCCCGCGCACCAAGGACCGTTCCGCGTCGGCTGACAAGCGTGCCGAGCAGGGCTACATCCACGCCGGCCCGGCGGGCTCCGGGCATTTCGTCAAGATGATCCACAACGGCATCGAGTACGGGATGATGCAGGCGTTTGCCGAAGGTTTTGACATCCTCAAGACCAAGAACTCGGAAAACCTGCCCGAAGACCAGCGCTTCGACCTCAACGTTGCCGATATCGCCGAAGTCTGGCGCCGTGGCAGCGTGGTCTCGTCCTGGTTGCTGGACCTGACCGCCGACGCCCTGGCCACCGACCCCAAGCTGGACGGTTACTCCGGTTCCGTGGCCGACAGTGGCGAAGGCCGCTGGACCATCGAAGCCGCCATGGAACAAGCCGTGCCGGTGCCGGTACTGTCCACGTCGTTGTTCGCGCGGTTCCGCTCGCGCCAGCAGAGCACCTACGGTGACAAGATGCTGTCTGCCATGCGCTTTGGCTTTGGCGGCCACGTGGAGACTTCCAAAAAATGACCGCCAACGGCAAGAAACTCAAGGCCGAACCTGCTCCACCCACCACCCTGTTTCTGTTTGGCGCCCATGGCGACCTGGTCAAGCGCCTGCTGATGCCGGCGCTGTACAACCTCGGTCGTGATGGCTTGCTGGGCGATGGCCTGCGTATCGTTGGCGTCGATCACAACGCCATCAGCGATGCCGACTTCGCCAAGAAACTCGAGGATTTTATCCGCACCGAGGCGGCGAGCAAGGTCAAGGGCAATGGGGATAACGCCCTCGATCCGGCATTGTGGGCGCAACTGGCCAAAGGCATCAGCTACGTCGAGGGCGATTTCCTCGATGACAGCACCTACGCCGACATCGGCAAGAAGATCGCCGGCAGCGGTACCGGCAACGCGGTGTTCTACCTGGCCACCGCACCGCGCTTCTTCAGTGACGTGGTGCAGCGCCTGGGCAGTGCCGGCCTGTTGACGGAAACCGATGACAGTTTCCGGCGCGTGGTGGTCGAGAAGCCCTTCGGCTCCGACCTGGCCACCGCCGAAGCGCTGAATGCCAGCCTGCTCAAGGTGATGAGCGAGAAGCAGATCTATCGCATCGACCATTACCTGGGTAAGGAGACGGTGCAGAACATCCTCATCAGCCGTTTCTCCAACGTGCTGTTCGAAGCGTTCTGGAACAACCATTACATCGACCACGTGCAAATCACCGCCGCCGAAACCGTCGGCGTGGAGACGCGAGGCAATTTCTTCGAAAAAACCGGCACCCTGCGCGATATGGTGCCCAACCACCTGTTCCAGCTGCTGGCGATGGTGGCCATGGAGCCCCCGGCTGCCTTTGGTGCCGATGCGGTGCGTGGTGAAAAGGCCAAGGTCATCGGTGCGGTACGCCCGTGGTCCCTGGAAGACGCGCGGGCCAACTCGGTGCGCGGGCAATACACCGCGGGCGAAATCGCCGGCAAGCCGCTGCCCGGCTACCGCGAAGAAGCCAACGTCGCTCCCGACAGCAGCACCGAGACCTTCGTTGCCCTCAAGGTGATGATCGATAACTGGCGCTGGGTCGGCGTGCCGTTCTACCTGCGTACCGGCAAGCGCATGAGCGTGCGCGATACCGAGATCGTGATCTGCTTCAAGCCGGCGCCCTATGCGCAATTCCGTGACACCGAGGTGGACGAGGTCAAACCCACCTACTTGAAGATCCAGATCCAGCCCAACGAAGGCATGTGGTTCGACCTGCTGGCGAAAAAGCCCGGGCCGACCCTCGACATGGCCAACATCCAGCTGGGGTTTGCCTACAAGGACTTCTTCGAGATGCAACCGTCGACCGGGTACGAAACCCTGATCTACGACTGCATGACCGGCGACCAGACCTTGTTCCAGCGCGCCGACAACATCGAAAACGGCTGGCGTGCAGTGCAACCGTTCCTCGATGCGTGGAAGGAGGACGACGGGATCCAGACCTACAAGGCCGGTGAAGACGGGCCTGCAGCGGCTGACGAATTGCTGGCGCGCGATGGCCGCACCTGGCACTCGCTCGGATGAGTGATGCAGCGATTCATCCCATCCGTTTTATCCTCAGCGACGTGGACGGCACCTTACTGCATCCGGATCACCGTCTGAGCCAGCGCACCGCCGATGCGGTGAGCGCCCTGCGCGCGGCCGGGGTGTTTTTCAGCCTGGCCAGTGGGCGACCACCCAAGGCCATGCTGCACCTGATCGAGACATTCGGGATCGATGTGCCGGTCGCAGGCTTCAACGGTGGCACCTTGATCAACCCGGATGGCAGCATCCTGGTTGCCCACCATCTGCCGGCGGAGGCGGCGCTGGTGACCTTGGCGCTGTTCTCGGCCGAGCCGGATGTGGAAGTGTGGGTGTTTGCCGACGGTGACTGGCTGCGCCGTGGTCCGCCAGGGCCGGTGGAACCGCGCGAAGTCCATGGCCTGGGGTACGGGCCGGTAGTGGTGGAGAGTTTCGAGCCCTACCTGGAGCGTATCGACAAGATCGTCGCCGCGAGCAACAACACCCCATTGCTGGTGACGTTGGAAGCGCAATTGCAGCCCAAGGTCCAGGGCTTGGCCCAGGTGTCGCGTTCGCAGCCGATTTATTTGGATGTGACGGCCATGCTGGCCAACAAGGGCGAGGCGTTGAAGACGCTGGCGGCGCATCTTGGGGTGCCGCTGGAGCAGACGGCGGCCATCGGGGATGGGGGTAATGATCCGGCGATGTTTCAAGTGGCGGGGTTGTCGATTGCCATGGGGCAGGCGGAAGAAGCCGTCAAGCGTCAGGCCAGCGTGGTCACCGGCAGTAATGTCGAGGATGGCGCTGCCGAAGCAATCGAGCGGTTTATTCTCACGGCGCGATAAACCTCTAACGTTGTACTGCGCAACTTGCGACCACTGTTTTGCAGTGATCGCAAGTTAGCTGCTATTTACTTCGGCATGGCCCAGGACTGCAACTGGTAGCCATCTTTGTCGAGCTCGGCTCGGGCTTGCAACAGCAAGTCTTCCAATTGCGCCGGGTCGCTATAGGTGTTCGACGACAGTTGTTTGCTGCCGATACGGGTATTGGTGCGGTCGATGACACTCAGGCTCAGGGCGCCGTTGCCGTCGTGCCAGGCCACGCATTGAAAGGGCTGGAAAGCACGGTCTGCGATCAAAAGAGCTTCGTTGATGCGGAGCGGGGCGTTCATGTGGGTCTCTCTCTAAATGCCCATTCAAGTGAGTACCGGCGGTTGGGCTGACCGTGCGGCGGGTTACTTGTACTGATGCGCGATGACGGGGTGCGGGTCACATGTTAGAGCAACAAATTTCAACTTTTCCTGATTGATGTCATGTAAGCGGCTGTTTTGAAAGCTGAATGAAAGTTTTAGCGCGGCGCAACTTTTTAGCTCAATGCATTGTTTGATGGCTTTTTACCGGCTGTTATAGCGAAATGGTACAAGGCCTGCGTCAAGATCTTGCTAGTGTTAGCGCTGGTCGTCACAACACATTGTTTCTAAATAACTTTAACAATTTTGACGCCAAGGAATAGTCATGGTTGTTACACCCGTGCAGCGCCGCTTACTCGTGGTTGACCCCTGTGACGACTGCCATGGCTTATTACCCGGTTTGCGCACGGCAGGCTGGGAGGTCGACAGCTGTGCCCTGGAGGCGGTAGGTGACCGATCCTGTGATGTCGGTTTGCTGCGGCTGCAGCCTTACCATCTGGAGCGTCCGGAAGCGGTCAAGGAACTGATTGGCCGCAGCGGCACCGAATGGATTGCTGTGCTCAGCCAGGATGTATTGCGTTTGCAAAATGTCGGTGATTTTGTCTGCGAGTGGTTTTTCGATTTTCATACCTTGCCTTTCGATGTGTCTCGGGTCCAGGTCACCTTGGGCCGGGCATTCGGCATGGCACGCTTGCGCGGCAAGGGGCACACTCCGGTCGATGAGCCCGAGCATGAGCTGCTCGGTGACAGCCGCCCGATTCGCGAATTGCGCAAGTTGTTGTCCAAGCTGGCGCCCACGGAGTCCCCGGTGCTGATCCGTGGCGACAGCGGCACCGGCAAGGAGCTGGTGGCCAAGACCCTGCACCGCCAATCCCAGCGCCATGCCAGGCCCTTTGTCGCGATCAACTGCGGCGCCATTCCCGAACACCTGATCCAATCCGAACTGTTCGGCCATGAGAAGGGCGCGTTTACCGGTGCCCATCAACGCAAGGTCGGGCGCATCGAAGCGGCCCATGGCGGCACCCTGTTCCTTGATGAAATCGGCGATTTGCCCATGGAACTGCAAGCCAACCTGCTGCGCTTTCTCCAGGAAAAGCAGGTCGAGCGGGTCGGTGGCAGCCAGCCGATTCCGGTGGACGTGCGGGTGTTGGCGGCCACCCACGTCGACCTTGAAGCGGCCGTCGCCAAGGGCGCTTTCCGCGAAGACTTGTACTACCGGCTCAATGTGCTGCAGGTGGTCACCGCGCCCTTGCGCGAGCGCCATGGTGATGTGGCGATGCTGGCCAACCACTTTTCACGCTTCTACAGCCAGGAAACCGGCCGCCGCCCCCGCAGCTTCAGCGATGACGCCCTGGTGGCCATGGGGCAACACCCGTGGCCGGGCAATGTGCGCGAACTGGCCAACCGCGTGCGCCGCGGCCTGGTACTCGCCGAAGGGCGCCAGATCGAAGCCGCCGATCTGGGATTGCTGGGCGAACAGGCAATTTCGCCACCCATGGCTACACTGGAAGACTATAAGCACCGTGCTGAACGCCAGGCGCTGTGCGATGTGCTCAATCGGCACAGCGACAACCTGAGTGTCGCGGCCCGTGTGCTGGGGATTTCCCGGCCGACGTTCTACCGGTTGCTGCACAAACACCAGATCCGCTAGGGCGGGTAAACCGAAAAGCCCCGCAACGACCCTTATCGTTGCGGGGCTTTTCCTTGTGTGCCTATAGGCGTCGGCTTAGAAGTAATACGGGAATTTCAGGCTGAACGTAAAGTCCGGCGCATCGTCCGTCATGCCGATTGCCAGGTTCGGCACGATGGTCAGGTTATCCGACGCGGCAATGGTCATCCCCACGTTGAAATAACCGGCGTTGGCATCGCTGGAAACCACCGATTGCCAGTCGCCGCCGTTGGGCTTGAGCCTGCTCTTGCGTTGCACCAGGTCGGACACCGAGAACGACATACTCATCTTCTCGTTGAGGGCAAAGGCCACGCCGACCCCGACCTGGAAGCTGTCGCCCAGGCTGACCTTGCCGCCGACCTTCTGGTTGACGTCACTGCTGATGTCATCGAAGGATTCTTCGAAGTTATGGGTGTAGGACAGCGAGCCGAATAACACGGCAGGGTCGAAGGTCTTGACCAAGGAAATGCCCGGTGTGATCGACCACACGCCATTGCCCGTAGGCAGGCTTTCCGGCACGAACAGGTTGTCGTTGCCGGGTGTATTGATCAGCTTGATACCAAACGGTTCTTTGCCGGTGGGCGCCTTGACCCGCACCGACACCACGGCATCCGGCAGGGTGGGGGTTTCGTCGAGGAACTTGTAGGCCACGCCGAAGTTGACGTCGCCGATGGTCGGGTCGCGGGTGACCGACTGTTCCGATGTGGCGGTGCCGTTGTTGCCGGCACCGGCAGACTGGTAAGTCGACTCGCGGTACACCACCGGCACGTTCACGTCGAACTGCCAACGGTTATCGACGTTATAGCGCCCGGTCAGGTCCAGGGTCCAGTTATCGGACTTGATCCGGTCCAGGTTGATATTGCCGAGGAAAATCGAGTCCAGCGCCAGGAAGCCGTTGAGGGTCAGCTGACGGGCGTCGTAACGGGCATAGGTAACGCCGGTTTCGAAGCTGAACTTACCGTTGCCGAAAAAGCCGCTGGCTTCGTTGTAGAGGTTACTGACGCTTTGCGCCGGGGCCGAATCATCCTTGAGGGACTGGCCGTAGGAACTGCCGCCGCCCCCCGCCCCACCGGAAGCCGCCGCGGCCCCCGTGCCCGCGACGGTGGTGCCGTTGGCTTTTTGAAAGTCTGCCGGCGACTTGGCCAAGCGTTTGGGGGCCGGGGTGGCCGGTTGGTCTTCGACCTGACGCACGCGCTGCTCCAGCACGGCCAGCGCTTTTTGCTGCACTTCGTACCGCTGCTTGAGTTCCAGAAGTTCCTGTTTGAGGGTTTCGATGTCGCTGTCTGGCGCTGCATACAGAACGGATGCGGGCAAGAGCGTACTTAAACAGATCACAGCACGGAGCGATAACGATCGATGCATGAAATAAGCCGTCCTTTTCTAATGCGTAAGTGTCGACGGTCAGCGTAGTTCAATAACCGAGCGTGCGTAGGGCTTTGAGTTGATCCAGATTGCAGTTCAATGCACCGTTGTTCAAACCGTTATTGTTCATCACGACGTTAAGTTGGGTCATGTTGTTGACGAAGTTAGTGTTGCCGGTCAGCACCGTGCCTTGCAGCACATTCCCGCCGCCGATCTGCTGCAGGCTGTTGCCCTGGTTGTGGTTGGCCTGGATCGCCATCTGCAAGCCGCCGTTGTTGGCCGACACGCTCACGCGGCCTGCCGCGCTGTCACCGGTAACGGTGCCGCCGGCGACCAGCACTTGCCCTGATTGCACGATGTTGGAGGGCGCAAAGCCGTTCTCGACGGTGATACCCACATTGTTGTAGGCGGTGTTGCCATCGCCGGCGGTGCGCACGCTTTGTGTCACACCCTGGCCAGTGCCCAGGCCGGCGCCGCCGGTAACCGTGCCGGTGCCGGTATTCGGGTTCGTGCCGTTGCCGGTCGAGCCGGTGGTTTGTACATAGAATTGCGGGGTAACGGTCGACGAATCGATCTGCATGCTGGCCTTGCCGGTGATGCTGTCACCCACGGCGTTGGTCCAGGTGCTGCTCATGACAATGCCGAAGCTGATGATTCGCCCCGGCATCACGTAACGACCGCGCAGGTCGGCCATTTCCGAATCCTTGAGTTCGATGGGTTTGAACCCCGACGAAGCATAAGCGGGCATTGAGGCTGCCAGACACAAGACCGTCAGCCAACGGGAAGTGTTCATCTTTTGCTCCTGGAGCGTCCTGCCCCTTATTGCGCTTCTTAGAAGAAGTCGCTCTGGATAAAACCGAAATCCATCAACTCGGCATCACCTACGGGCCTGAACTGGTTCAACTGGTTCTTGGCGGTCAGTGGTGTGGGTGGGTCGAGCAGGGCATTGGCCTTGTCATAACCCTCACCCAGCACGGCGAACACGATGCCGTTCCAGCCCTTGACGAAGTCATCATGGGAATAGCGCTTATGGCCCAGTACCGGGTCGCCGATATAGACCCAGTCCTTGTCGGCCCGCTGCATCACCACGAAGTGCTTGTAGCCACGAATTTCCAGCAGCACCACCACGGGGATCTTTACGGTGACCAGTGTTTCTGGCGCGATTTTGTAGCCCCGGGCACGCATGCCGATGCTTTCGAGGTAGCGTTTCATGTCCAGCATGGAAAAGCCCTGGGTACGTACCAGGTCCTGGTCGGCATTGACCAGCATGCCTTTGATGACGTGATCTTCGTCTACATCCAGCCAATAACCCTGGCGCAGAATGGTAGCGAGTGCCGCAGCACCGCAGCTGAAGTCGGTTTTCTGTTCCACCAGGTTGGCGAACCGGCGCTCACGAATACTCTCGACCTTCTTGTAGATCACTGCACCGCCAGGCAGGGCGGAGATCGCCATGGTGCCTGCCCAGGTCGGGCCGGTGAGCAGCATCAGGAGGGTGAGGGTCGCGAGGCGCATGATCATGTGACCTGCTGGACACTGGAATAAAAAAGGGCCTTGTTGCCAAGGCCCCGCTGGATCAGAAGCGCACGCCGCTGGCGCAGACGCTGCAACCTTGACCGATCGACAGGCTGTTGCTGCCTTGGTTGCCCGAGCCGGATTGCAGGTTCACACCCACGTTGCCGGAGTTGCGGTTAACCGAGTTGTCGAGGCTGGAGTTGTTGGACACATATTGGGCTTTGCTGCCATGGCCATACCCGTAGCTGGTTGCGGCAGTGTTCAGGTAGCTGTTGGCGAGCGAGTTTTGCTCGGTGTTGGCGGCCGCTGCGATGTTTTTGCCATCAGCGGTGGTGATTGCCAGGTTGTTTTTACCCTGGTTGCCTTGACCGGCCTGGCCGTTGTAACCCAGGTTGCCGGAGTTACCGTTAAGGGAGTTATCCGCAGAGGCGTTGTTCTGGGTGCCTTTGTTGACGAAGTTGTTCAGCGCGCTGTTTTGATTGACATCGACAACCGCGAATACCGTTGCAAAGTCACCTTTGGCACTGGAGATGGCGCCGGAGTTGTCGGCCTGGTTACCACTGCCCGACTGAACGTTGACCCCAGTGTTACCGCTGTTGCCATTGACCGAGTTATCGGCAGAGGCATTGTTTTCGGTCTTGGTGTCATCGAACTTGTTGCCGCCGCTGTTTTGTACATCGGTCACCACAGAGGCAACCACACCGGTGGGTTGAGGTGCAGGGTGCCAGCCACCACCTGCTTGAGCAGCAGCAGCCATGAGTGCGGCCAGAGCGAAAACCAGTGGTTTCAGAGCCATTTGAGGTTTCATGGTGTTTCTCCTTGCTTCTAATTAGTTGGTTAAGTGTTGGTACGGTCTAACGAGGGCTACCAAGCGTTTACTTGATAGTGATGCCCAGGGTGTTAGCCACTCGGTTCCCCACCCCGGCACTCTGGTTCACCTGAATCACTCCTCGGCTGCCTGTGAAGGCCTGGTCGCTTGTAACGACAAGGCGGCTGCCAGTGGTGGGGGTGAGCCCTGAGTCGGTTGCCAGCGTCGTGGTGTTCTGTTGCAACAGGACGCTGTCATCGATGCTTTGCGGGCCAGGGTTGATGCTGATCCGCACGGCATTGATCGTTTGGTTATTGGCCCCGGCGGACTGGTTGATGCCCAGTACACCGTTGCCGTTGGTAAATGAGCTGCCCTGGATCGCCGCCTTGGCGTTCAGGGACGGGTCGACCTTGCCGTCGAGGCGCTGGATGTTGACGTTGGTGGCCTGGCCACCGAGCGCGATGGCGCGGCTGTTGGACATTTGTTGCTGGTTGCCGGCCGCCTGGTTGATCGACACGACACCTTGGTATTGTTGGCCGCTGTTGTGGATCACCGCCGTGTCGTCGGCGAATGCCGGGGCGCTGGTCAGCAGGGCGAGAACGAGCAGGGAACGATTCATCACTTGCCCCCCAGCATGCTGCCGATGTTGTTCAACGGCGCCATGCCGCGCTGGACCGAGTCGCTGATCTGCCCGCCCATGCTGCTGCCCGCACCGTGGCCCGCGGCGGAACCGGCCCCCAGGGTGGACATGCTGTTCTGTGTGGCGTGCACGCCGGTCAAGGTGCCGTTGGTCTGAACTGCGCGGACAATGCTTGAGCCGCTGCTGATGCCGCCGATATCCCTATCACTGAGCTCGCCGGTGGCGCCGATGATGTCCCGGCTGGGGTTGGCGTTGGCGGTGGTGGGGTAGGGGTCTTTACCGAAGGCGGCGCGGCCGTACATATGAGCCTGCACGTTGCGCCCTGTCACGATCACGCCATCCTCTGCAAAGCTGGGAACACTGATGCCGACGCTGAGTACACAGCTGATCAGCAGCACGTTCATCGAACTTTGAGTGAGTGTGGCCATGGCGGCATTCCTTATTCGTCGCGCTGACCCTAAACAGCGCTGCAAGGGATAGAGCAGAAGCCGTGCCGATTTTTATTTATTGTTGTTATTCAATAGGTTGTAGTTATTTGTGGGCAAAGTGATGTCAGTGCTGTTTCAGCGCTGAGACACCTGCTGCCCAGGTATACACACAGCGCCGTACCACAAACGATTCACCCCGCTGTATCAGCGCTGTAACACCGCGTATGACAAAACGATGAATCCGCATGGCACGGGCGGTCCAGAGGCGTCGAGTGTTTCAAAAATGGACACTTCAGGCGCAACGACGCCCGAGCCGGGGGGGCAAGCTCAGCCTTTGGGGGATTTACGCGGGATGGAATTGAGTACGGGGTTGCCATCCTGGTTCTGGGTCAGGTAGACCGGCAAAACCTTGGGCAAGGAGGGGATGAGGTTATTGACCTCGGTGATGTTGTAGATGCCGCCGATGCGAATTGTCCCGGTGTTGGCGTCTGCCAGCATCACCGGTTTGTTCAGGTAGCGGTTGATCAACGGCAACGCATCCACCAGCGCCAGGTTGTCGAGCACCAGCTTGCCCTGACGCCAGGCCAGGGCACGGTCATTGGCGGTGATTGCCTGTACGCGCGGCGTTGCATCGCCCTGTTGGTAGCTGGCCTGCATGCCCGGCGTCAGGGGCACGCTGCCGTGAATCCGGTCGCTGGTAATCTGCACCGAGCCTTCGAGCAACATCACCCGCACCTGGTCTTCATACTTCCAGACGTTGAACTGGGTGCCCGTGACGCGCACCTGGCCTTCGCCTGCGCGCACGATAAATGGATGGGTGCTGTCATGGCTGACTTTGAAGAACGCCTCGCCCTTGTTCAACGTGACGCGGCGCTGATCCTTGTAGTTGCTGTAGACCAGCTCGGTGCCCAGGTTGAGTTCCACCTCGCTGCCGTCGCCCAGGGTGACCTGGCGTAAGCCATTGGCGGCCTGGAAGCGCTCATAGGAACTCGGCAGCCAGCCGGCTTCCCAGCCAGTGAAGGCGGCCAGAGGCAAGGCGACCAGGCAGATCGCCGCCGCTACCGCGTAGGTGCGCAGCCGGCTGCGCGGCTTGAACGGCACCACCACCGACGGGATCTCGTGGCGCGGCAGGTGGTCGGCGACGTCCCAGATTTCCAGCATGGCCGCGTATTCAAAGGCGTGCAGCGGATGGGAGTCATGCCATTGCGCAAAAGCCTGACGTTCATCCGCGGTGCAATCACTGGCGTGCAGGCGCATGCACCAATGCGCGGCAGCGTCGGTGATGGCGTCATATTCGGCTTCTGAAACGGACTTTTCGCTCATTAACTCATCCTGATTTCGCACATTCTAACCTCCCGAGGTGGACCGCGAGAACAGGCGTCATGGCGATTGCACATCAATTGGAACTTATTCTTATTTGCCAGGACCTAAAAAATTCAGGACATTCCCACAATGGAGTACGAATATGCTGAAGAAAACCTTAGCCGCCCTGTGTGCAACCACTGCGCTGCTCAGTGCCGGCGCCGCTATGGCCGATAAGCCCGGTGCGGGCTGGATCACCATCGAAAAGGCGATTGAAATGGCCAAGACCAAGGCCGGCTACATCGAAGTCTATGCGGCCGAAGCCGATGACAACGGCTATTGGGAAGTCAAGGGCCGCAAGTCAGACGGCACCGTGTATGAAGCGCGCATCGATGGCGCTTCGGGCAATATCCTGCGTGACCAGAAAGACTGATAGACCCGCCGGGAGCCTGTTCAGGCTCCCGCATCCAGTTCCCGGCCGAGTTGGCTGATCATGTAGGTCACCGAGTCGGCATTCGCCAGAATGGTATCGATACGTTTATCGGCGTCGCTCATGAAGATGGCACGGGCATCACTGAGGGTGCGAGTGCCGGTGGTGCTCAGCACCTTGTCCTTGGCCGGTGTGGTCCCGCGATTGCTGCCGAAGTCTTCCCATGCCTGGGAAAAGTCGTCCCAAGTCTTGAACAGCAGGGCGGCGGGCGTGAGGGTGGATAAGGCGGTCTCGCGCAAGTCGGCCAGGTCGGTCTGCATCGGCCTGGCGCCGCGGATGCTGACATTGATCAGGTCGTGGAACGGCCGCATGCTGTCCAGGTAGGCCAGGTCTTCGGTCAGGGATTTCAGGTGCGTGATCTCGTGGATCAATACGGTCGCCCGCGCATGGGCCGAGATATTGAACGGCGTATTCAAACGGTTTTGATAATTGTCCAGCGGCGGGTCGAAGAAGCGGTCGAGCAGGTAGATTTTCTGCTCCGCGTCCTCAGGCAGCACGAAGGCAAAGGTGTTGTGTGCACTGTAGCGATGGGTGCCGGCGACAAAACGCTGTGAGTCGGGACCGATCAGGGTGTGATTCGTCAACTCATCGAGCAGTTCGTCGACGCGTCGCTCGACTCTTTGCACTTGATCGGAGGTCAGCGTGACCACGCCGAACAACTCGCTGAAAAACCGCCCCGCGCGGCTGTTGGGGTCCAAATGCGTGGCAAAGTGCAGGAGGTTGCGCTTGCAGTTGACCGCATAGTACGTCGCGACATTGAGCGCTTCATCGATGCACTGGGCTTTCCAACTCGACAACGCCGCAATTTCCCGCATGCCCGCCGCTTCGATATTGATGGCATCGCGCTCGGCCGCCCGTGTTTGCACCCTGCCTGTGTAGCGACTCAAGGTTTTTCCGTAGCGTGGATGATGTCGATCCAGGTCCAGTGTCCAGCCGCCCTGGGCATGGTGTTGTACATAAGGGCCGTGCAATTCGCCGTTGCTCAGGCGCCAGCGTTGCCCGGCTTTTTTCACGGGGTAGACCTTGCCCGCCACCGCCACAAAATTGCGGCTGCCAGCCTCATCCTGGTAAGGGCTGTCGGGCGAGGTTTGCTTCAAATCGGCCAAGGCCACCCCATGGTTTTCGAACGCTTGTAAATGGGTACGCCCGGGAGCGGTCAGGTCCAGGTCGGCCAAGGTGCCTGGGGCAGGCGGTGCAGCGTGCAGCCATTGCTCCAGGTCGGCCGGCCTGGCGGGTGAGGGCGGCGTAAAGGCCTTGTCCATGTCCCTGCGCAAGGAGGCCAGCTCGGCCACCCCGGCGGCAAAGGTCTTGAGCGCGTGTTGCCAGCGATGTTGCTGCAGGTCTTCAGCGGAGGCCTTGAACAATTCATAGCTGCGCCACACCACCAGCGGATAGGCGAGCTTGCCGGCGAGCAATTGCAGGCCCTTGGGGATTTCCTCGCTGAACAGGCTGGTGACCGCGTCCCATTGGGTGCTGCCCAATCGCTCGAACTGGCGGGCCAGCATCCGCAGCAGCATCTCGCTATTGTCATCGAACAACTGGTTCAGCAGGTTGCCGCCGATGGGCGATACGCCAAGACGAATCTCGGACAATCCCTGGCTCCAACGCTCGCCCAGCAAGTTGCGGTAAGTCGCTTGATGGGGCGCGTCCAGCTGCCCGACTATCCAATCCTGCAGTGCGCCCGGGGTGGTGAACTCATGGAGCAGCGCGGCTTCATCCGCGTATTCGCGCAATAGATGCCTGGGACTGTAGGGCGCGTACAGGACCAGTGGGCCGCGGGCGCCGGCGGCCGGCCCGATCAGGTAGCAGCCCAGCGCCTTGACCCGCGCCGCGCCCTCGGTGGCGATCAACTCAAGCGGACGAACGATCGCGGTCGCGCCACCCACGGCGGCCCGCGCCACTGCATCGGGCATGTCGAAGGCTTGCTGGATAAAGCCCCAGGCCGAGGCGGACAGCCGCTCATCGAGGGTTTGCCCATGGGCGTATTGCAGCAATTGCCAGGGCAATTGCCGGCAGAACAATCGACGCCGTTCGCGGGCCTCTTCGGTCTGGCCCTTGAGAAGGGGGCTGAGCCGGGTCTGGTAGAGGCGTTTCAAGTCCAGCTGGCGCACCAGTTGCACGATGGCATTGCCGTCCAATGCCGCCGGCAGCGGCGTGGCGGTACGCGAACGTGGCCGTATGGCGTCGCCACTGAGTTCGGGCAAGTGCCGCAAGGCAAAGTCCGTGAGGGTCTGGGCGTTGCCTTTCAGGTCGATACGGCCAGGTATCAATACGTTATCCGGATTGACCACTTGCCCCGGAAAACGCGCATTGAGCAGTTCCGCAAGCACTCGCCGGGCTTCATTGCGCATCGGCGTGATGCTGTGCAGGTAGTCACGTGCGTCCGGTGCGCTGATGCGGTATTGCTCCAGCAGTTCGGCGTGGAGGATTTGTTCATGGGGCGGCGCCATGCCCAGCCCTACCGGCAGCGCTTGCTGGCGGACCAGCGCATGCGCGATGGCGATGGCCCTGGGCAGGTTGCTCGGTGGCGGGCGGCGGATCAGGTTGTCCATGCCGGTCTGCAAACGCACGGCCTTCAGTCCCATCGAGAACAGATGATTGATCTCGTCACGGGTAAAGTCGCTGTAGGTCTGTTGCCGGTCATGCAGCAGGTGATCGTCGATACGCAGCAGTGGGCCGAGCTGACAGGCCTGATGGGGCACGCGCTTGGAGACGCGCAGGTTTTCCATCAGGGGCAGTCGCCGTCGGGGATCCTGCAGGCGTTGCTCCAGGTCATCGCGCAGGGCCTTGATCGATGCGAAGGCTTCATAGCCGCCATGGGGCGTCCACAACAGCGCCATGCCCGAATGCACGTTGTCCAAGCCGCCACGTTCGGTCAATACAAAACAATTGGCCAGGGCATGGGGCGTGGCATCCGAGCCGATGCGGACAGTCAGGCCGAACGCGTCCGGGATAAAGCCGTTCAAGCCATGGCGGGTGAGGCGGGTCATGCTGTCGGCCTGGAGCGTGCTGTCCAGCAACGCCAGGCCGGCGGGCGACAGGCTCTTGTTCAGCGCCCGCAGTTGCGCTTCGCCGTTCAGGCCTTGCAGCATGCCCTGGCTCAGGTGCGCCTGGTTATTCTCCAGCAGCACATTCGGCAAGCTGCGCAGGTCATTGCGGGCAAACGTGCTTAAGACCTGGTCGATGATCGCGTTGAAGGTCGCGAGGGTCAGGTTGTTCAGTTTGTACGCGGCACCGGCGCTGCGCCTGCCGTAGAACCAGGTGAGGTAGGACGCGCGCAGGGCATCGGCTTGCCTGGCCAGGCGGGCGATAAAGTGCTCGACCATGCTCGAAGACGCCTGGGGCAAGCGCTCTTCGCGCTCCTGGGCCTGGGTGGGGTAGGTATTGATGTAGACGTCTTCGGGCTGCAGGTCCAGGTTTCGTCTGCTCAACTCCACCTGCAGGGCATGGGCGGCCAGGGTGCGCAGGGTTGGAAGTTGGCTGCGCTCCCGTGCCATTGCCGCCTCGACCGCCTGCAGGCGTTGCAGGTGCAGCCTGGCTTTTTCCGCCTGGACGGTGGAGGGGCGGCCATTGCCGCTGCTAATCGGATGGACGGACCAGCGCCCGTCGCTTTCCTGCTCCAGCAACCGACTGTCGAGCATGCTGCGTATGTCCAGGGCGCTGTCGAGCAGGGCGGCCAGGTCGACGTTGCCTGCACTGCGCCGATAAAGCCCGAGCGCATGCTCAAGGTTACCGAGCTGTTTGGCGACGATGTCCTCGACCGTTTCCTGGAACACATCGCCGGCGACAGGTGTTCCGGTCACCTGGATGTGATCCATGCCGACGAACACGCTGCGCTCATCCATGGACAGGAAATTGAGCAGCTCGTCTTCGTGCCCCGCGGTCTTGAGCATGGCCAGCAGGGTGTCGTTGAGTTCCTTGAGGTCGGCGAGTACCTGCAAGCCACGGGATTGGGTGTAGAGGTACGCGTGGGCAGTGCTGATCATCAGGGTGCTGGCCAGCTCGACGTAATGCTGAAAAGGCGCATGCACCCGCACTTTTTCGATGTTCAGCTGGCTGTCAACGGCTTTGCGCGCGGCTTGGTCCGGAAGGAATACCGTGCGCAGCCGCAGGCTTTCAGCGCTGCTGAGGATCGTTGCCTGGTGCTTGAACAACAGGTCGGCGCGAAACTTGTCAGCCATGACCCGGCTGAAGAAGCGCACGCGCGACTGGCCATCCTTGAAGTCTTCGTTCCAGTAGGTTTGCAGCAGGCTGTTCAATAACTTCGAAAGAATGCTGGCGGTTTGTTCGACCACGCTGTCCCAGCGCTGTTGCTCCTGGGCCAGTTGCTCGGCGCTGAAGGCACGGGTGTCATGCCCGATGTTGAAATACGTGTGGGTCTGGTCCGTGGGCCAGGCCTGCTGCACATAGAAGCGCAACAGCGCATCCCGCAACGGCTCGGAGGCGACCCAGTGCATGTCCTCGGCCGTGGCCGCACGGCGGAAGAAGTTCACCCGGGTGTTGCTCTGGTTCACCCCTGGAAAATAGGTGCGGGCCATGATGCCGAGCAAGGTGTCGAGCATCTCGCGCAGGCTGGGGAGTTTGCGCAGCTCGGCGAACATCGCCAGCACATTTTTCTGCTGGGCCGCGAGGATCACGCGTTCCTGGTCCTCCATCACTGCGCCCTGGATCACGGCGGTGGTGACTGTCAGTCGGGTGTGTGCCGGCAGCGCATCACGTTCGCCGATCGACAGGAACCCCAGTAGATCGGCACGGTACTGCGGTTGCGCCAGGCGGTCGCCGAGTGCATCGAGCAGCCCTGCGTGGCTCGCGAACAGCTCCAGGCCGCCATAGGGCGTATAGAGCACGGCCTTGGCCTCGTCAGGTGTCGGGCTCATCATGAAGGCACCGGCCAATGGGATGGCAGCTTGGCCGGCGAGGCCCACCAGCAGCCTTTCCACCCGCATGGGATAGCCGTTTTCCGTCGGTGCCATGCGTATCGCGTCAGTGGCGTAATACAGCGTGTTCAGCCAATCAAGGTCCTTGACGGTGAACCCGAGCGCACGCTCCCGTTCCGTCGGCTCCTTGCGTCGGTCCGGGCGCAACAGCTCTTCGAAGAAATAGGGCGGGGTGACGTTTGCCATGCTGCACTCTCCATCGGTATGGCGCGTAGGAGGCTCCAAAGTAGGTGCAGGCATCACGTGGAGGGCGGTAGATAACTGGTGCAGATCGCAAGCGCCCGTTGACAGCAGGCACGGCAGGCGTTGTTTAATCATCGGCCTGGATTCTTGTTGTCTCTTCCAATTATAAAATCGGAGCTACAGATGCCTGCCCAGTCCCCGATAGTCGACAACGCCACAGCCCTCATCGGTTTCAACGACCTGGTGAGGTTGCTGAGTGCGGTATTCGTGAAGCACGGCACCGCGCCGGAAGTGGCCGAAATCCTGGCGCGCAATTGCGCCAGTGCCGAGCGCGACGGTGCCCATAGCCACGGCATTTTCCGCATCCCCGGTTATCTCAGCACGTTGGCCAGTGGCTGGGTCAATGGCAAGGCGGTGCCGGTGGTGACGGATGTGGCGTCCGGTTTCGTGCGGGTGGACGCCGGCAACGGATTTGCCCAGCCGGCCCTTGAAGCGGCGCGCGCGCTGCTGGTGGATAAGGCCCGCAGTGCCGGTATCGCACTGCTGGCGATCCACAATTCCCATCACTTCGCGGCCTTGTGGCCGGATGTCGAACCCTTCGCCGAGCAAGGATTGGTGGCGCTGAGCGTGGTCAATAGCATGACTTGCGTGGTGCCCCATGGCGCCGACCGGCCGCTGTTCGGCACCAACCCTATTGCCTTTGCCGCGCCGCGTGCCGACGGCTTGCCGATAGTGTTTGACCTGGCCACCAGCGCCATCGCCCACGGCGATGTGCAGATTGCCGCGCGCAAGGGCGAGCGCTTGCCGCCGGGCATGGGGGTCGACAGCCTCGGCCAGCCCACCACCGACCCCAAGGCTGTGCTGGAAGGCGGCGCGTTGTTGCCCTTTGGCGGGCACAAGGGCTCGGCGTTGTCGATGATGGTCGAATTGCTGGCGGCGGCCCTGACGGGAGGTAACTTTTCCTTCGAGTTCAACTGGGCCGATCACCCCGGCGCACGTACGCCCTGGACCGGGCAATTGCTGATTGTGATCGATCCGAGCAAAACCGCCGGGCAAAGCTTCGCCGAGCGCAGCCAGGAACTGGTGCGGCAGATGCATGCGGCGGGATTGCGGCGCTTGCCGGGGGATCGACGTCATCGCACACGGGCGAAGTCGTTGGAGGAGGGCGTGGTGGTGGATCTGGAAGCGCTGAACCAACTGCGGGACTGGGCTACGTAGCAGTTGACGAGGCTCGTCAGCTGCTACGGGCATGTGTCGGTCAGTTACGGCGACCCAGCAGCAGGCCAACCACCAGGCCAAAGCCCGCGGAGATGGCCACGGTCTGCCATGGATGGCCACCGATGTAGGTTTCGGTGGCATCGACCACCGGCTTGCTGCGCTCGCGCACGTTGGATACCGAGTCCAGTGCCTGCTTGAGTTTGATGGCGACCTGTTCGCGCAGGGTTTCGCCTTCTTCGCCCACCAGGGCAGCGCTGCTTTTGAGCAGCTTGTCCGATTCTTCGATCAGGGCCGTCAGTTCACTGAATGCTTGATCCTTGATTTGATCTTCAACAGCTTGGGCGGCAGTTTTGCGGGCCATGGGTGTGACTCCTTGCAGGTGAATGTGACAGTGAACAATGGAGTGCCGGGCGGTGGCAAAAGTTGCAGTTTTTTTGCCGGGTCGGCACTGGCGAACGAAATCCGAATCCGGAAAATTCGGCCTACAGTGTAAGATGTCGACTATTTGTGCAGCAGGAATTTCAACATGAGCTTCAATCTCGCCAACAAAACCCTCGCCGAGCGCGCCGAGCTGGAAGATGAAAAGTCCCGCCTCTACGACCTGTGGCAAACCAACCTGGGCAAGGCCAAGGGCGAAGCCGCGCGGTTGTTCGGTGAGCGCGCCAAGCGCAAGGGCAAGTGGGCCGAATGGGTCCGCGCCGAACTGGACGGCATGTCGCCGCCGGAGTTTTCCAACATGGTGCGCAGCGAAGTCAACAAGTTGATGGCGGCGGCGAAGTAAAACCGGCGGCAATCGCTTCGCGTACTTTAAGCAACATCGGATCAAGCTGGGCCTGGGTGCGCCAACCCAGTTCCACCGGGTAGCGCGGCAGCGCCAGCGGGCAGGGCAATACCCGCAGGCCGGTCATCTCGGCGATGGCCTGCGCCGCATGCCCGGGAATGGTCGCCACCGCCTGGCTGCCCTTGAGCAGAAACGGCAGTGCGGCAAAATGGCTGGTTGAGGCGCACACCTGACGGCTCAGGCCCTGCGCCGCTAGCCCTTCGTCGGTGATGCCGATGAACCCGCCTGACGACACCAGCACATGCTCGCGGGTGACAAATTCATCCAGGCTGAGGCTGTCCTGGCCCGGCGCCAAACTGCGTGGGTCCACGACGCAGCGATAATCCCCCTCTCCCACTACCTGCCGACTCAATCGGCTTTGCGCAAAGCCGCCCGCAGTGATTGCCAGGTCCAGGGTGCGATCGAGCAGGGCGCCGGCGACGATCTGGCTGTGGGTCTGGCGAAAGATCACCCGCAGCTTCGGCAAGCGCTGTGCGATGGCGTCCATCAAGCGGCGGCCATAGGCAATCTCGAAGTCGTCGGACAGGCCCACCACCACCGAGCGGCCTTGATAGTTCGGGTTGTCCGGATTGACCATCGCCAGGCTTTGCCGACAGCGCTCCAGCGCCTCGCTGATCACCGGTTTCAATTGGTTGGCCCGCAGCGTCGGCGCCAGGCCACGGCCGGTGCGCACGAACAGTTGGTCGCCATAGACGTCGCGCAGGCGTCGCAGGCCTGCACTGATGGCCGACTGCGTGACTCCCAGGCGCAACGCCGCGCGGCTGGCGCTGGACTCATCGTGCAGGGCTTCGAAGGTTTTCAGCAGGTTCAGGTCGACCTGGGCGATATTCATCTGGCTCATATCATTCAGCACTGAGGTGGGCTTTATTCATGATCGAGCCTGGCGAGAGAATGGGCAACCCCCCTTATCTGGAGTGATCGTGATGCCCGTTTCTACTGTGGCGGCCCTGCAAATCGGTTCCCTGCCTGGCGGCAAGGCCGACACCCTGGCGCAAATCCTCGCCTATGAAGACGAGATCCTGCGCAGCGGCGCGCAATTGGTGGTGATGCCCGAAGCGCTGCTCGGTGGCTATCCCAAAGGTGAAGGATTCGGCACCCAATTGGGCTATCGCCTGCCCGAAGGCCGCGAAGCCTTTGCCCGCTACTTTGCCAACGCCATCGATGTGCCGGGCGCCGAGACCGAGGCCCTGGCCGGCCTGTCGGCGCGTACCGGCGCCAGCCTGGTGCTGGGTGTGATCGAGCGCAGTGGCAGCAGTTTGTATTGCACGGTGTTGTATGTCGAACCCACCGGCGGCCTGGTGGCCAAGCACCGCAAACTGATGCCCACCGGCACCGAACGGCTGATTTGGGGCAAGGGCGACGGCTCGACCTTGCCGGTGATCGACGCGGCGGTAGGGCGTATCGGCGGTGCGGTGTGCTGGGAAAACATGATGCCGCTGCTGCGCACCGCGATGTACGCCAAGGGCGTCGAGGTATGGTGCGCGCCGACGGTGGATGAGCGCGAGATGTGGCAGGTGAGCATGCGCCATGTGGCGCATGAAGGGCGTTGCTTTGTGGTCAGCGCGTGCCAGGTGCAGGCCTCGCCCGAGGCACTGGGCATCGAGGTCGCCAACTGGCCTGCAGAACGCCCGTTGATCGCCGGCGGCAGCGTGATTGTCGGCCCCATGGGCGACATCCTCGCCGGGCCACTGGTGGGGGAGGCCGGGCTGCTGACGGCGCAGATCAACACCGATGACCTGGTGCGAGCGCGGTACGACTATGACGTGGTGGGGCATTACGCCCGCCCGGATGTGTTCGAGCTGGTGGTGGATGAGCGCGCCAAGCCAGGTGTGCGCTATATCACCGACTGAAAGCCGGTGGAAATGTGGCAGGGCCCCTCAGCGTTTAGAGGATTGGTTTTCCAGCCATTCCTCGCGGGTCATTTCCCAGATATCCCGTGGGAAAGTGCCTGCCACAAACTCACCTTCATCCGTCCTGATCAAACGCATGCCCGTGCGCTCGGAAATACGCCGCGAGCCCAGGTTGGGTGCGGCCTTGGGCGCCCGCAACACAGGGCGCTTGAGCACGCCGAACCAGTAGTCGGTCACCGCCGTGCTGGCTTCGGCCATCAACCCTTGCCCCTGCCATTGCGGCCCCAGCCAGAACCCGCGGTTGTTATCCTGCTCGTCCATCAAGCTGACGTTACCAATCAACTGTCCAGGCGCGCTTTTCAGGCGCAGCGACCAGTGCCATTCCTCGCCACGGGCCATGGCGGGTAAGGCGATGTGCTCCAGGTAGGTGCGCGCGCCGTCAGCCGGGTAGGGCCACGGCACCAGGGCGTTGAGGTAACGCACCACGTCCCAATGCGCGAATTGCTGCTGGATCCCTTCGGCATCGTCCAGGGTCAGCGGGCGCAGGATCAGGCGTTCGGTAAAAAGTGTCGGTTGCATGGTGTCATTACCAGGTCGCGGTATTCGGCAAGTCCAGCGTGCCACGGTCTACAAAGCGCATCGTGCCGAACAGCCCGCCCGCCAGTTTGCCCCGCAGCACGTAGGGCAGGTTGTTCAAGCTCTGGGTCTGGCTCAGGCCCAAGGTCTGGCGCAGCACGGAAAACGCCGAAACACTCACCGGCACCATCAGCACGGTCTCGGAAAAACGCGGGATGCTGCCGCGCTGGTCACTCACCCCCGACGCCAGCGGCCGACCGTTGACCTCCAGGTCGAGGGCCACGCCGTTGTAGTCGATCGCCGTTTCATTGGGGTTCTGCACCCGCAGTTTCACGGCGAAGCGCACTTCCAGGTCCTGGCTTTGCAGCGGCTCGATGCCCACC
This sequence comes from Pseudomonas sp. GW821-FHT09D08, assembly GCF_059416305.1. NCBI lineage: Bacteria > Pseudomonadati > Pseudomonadota > Gammaproteobacteria > Pseudomonadales > Pseudomonadaceae > Pseudomonas > Pseudomonas sp. GW821-FHT09D08. Next base: position 493,053 of record NZ_JBWKOX010000001.1, on the reverse strand, counting down.
ACATTGATATTCACCGGGTCGCGGTTGGGGAACAGCGCACAGGCGCTCAGGCTCAGCAGTAGCAGCGATAGAACCATGAGCTTGCGCATGCAAAGGGTGCTCCTATTTCGTGACGTCCGGGTCCTGCATCACTTTGAGGGTAGAGGACTCCGGATCAAATTCATCTTCTTCCAGCTCTATGAACGCTTCCGGCAGGAAAATGTTCAGCAGGATTGCACAGAACGCGCCCACGGTGATCGGCGATTCGAAGATGTTGTGCAGCGCCTTGGGCAGGTCGCGCAACACTTCCGGCACGGCGGCCACGCCCAGGCCCATGCCCAGGGAGATCGCCACGATCAGCACATTGCGGCGGTGCAGCCCGGCTTCGGCGAGGATCTTGATGCCGGCCACGGCGACGGTGCCGAACATGATCAGGGTCGCGCCGCCCAGCACCGGCTTGGGCATCAGTTGCAGCACCGCGCCGATCATCGGGAACAGCCCCAACAGCACCAGCAGGCCGGCAATGAAGTACGCCACGTAGCGGCTGGCCACGCCTGTCAACTGGATCACGCCGTTGTTCTGGGCGAACGTCACCATCGGCAGGCTGTTGAAGGTCGCCGCCATCGCCGAGTTGAGGCCGTCGGCCAACAGGCCCGACTTGATGCGCTTGATGTACAGCGGGCCCTTGACCGGCTGTTGGGAAATCATCGAGTTGGCCGTCAGGTCACCGGCCGCTTCCAGGGGCGAAATCAGGAAGATCACCGCCACCGGGATAAACGCCACCCAGTCGAACGAGAAACCGTACTTGAACGGCACCGGCACGCTGATCAGCGGCACCTGGGGCAATGCCGCCATATCGACGCGGCCCAGGTACCAGGCCACCACAAAGCCCAGGGCCAGGCCGATCACGATCGAACCCAGGCGCAGGAACGGGTTATTGAAGCGGTTGAGCACCACGATGGTCAGCAGCACCAGGGCCGCCAGGCCCATATTGCTCGCCGCGCCCAGGTCGCTGGCGCCAAAGCCGCCGGCCATGTCGGTAACGGCCACCTTGATCAGCGACAGGCCCATCAGGGTAATGATGGTGCCGGTCACCACCGGGGTGATCAGCTTGCGCAGCTTGCCGATGAACTGGCTGAGCACCACTTCGATAAACGCCGCGAAAAAGCAGATGCCAAAGATCGTCGAGAGGATCTCATCGGTGCCGCCACCCCGGGCCTTGACCATGAAACCCGCGCTGAGAATTACGCTGATAAACGAGAAACTGGTGCCTTGCAGGCACAGCAGCCCCGAACCGATAGGGCCGAACGTGCGCGCCTGGACAAAGGTGCCGAGCCCCGACACAAACAGCGCCATGCTCACCAGATAGGGCACTTCGCTTTCCAGGCCGAGCACACCACCGACGATCAGCGTCGGGGTGATGATGCCGACAAAACTGGCCAGCACATGCTGCAACGCGGCAAATATCGCCGCACTGAAATGCGGGCGGTCCTCGAGGCCGTAGATCAGGTCGGATTTATAGCGGGGGCGGGGGGCTTGAGCGTCAGACAAAATGAGGGCTCGGGTCAGAAAATGGAGGCGCAGGATGCCAGAAACGGCCCGGCGTCAGAAGTGTAAAAAAATATTTATAAAGACCCTGCATAAAACCCCGATTCCTGCCGATACTGCTTATAGGCCCATCTATCAAAAACAACAGTGATGGCCGGTGTCAGGCAGTGTGTTGACGCTGGCTGATCGTTTCGTGGCATGGACGCGCGCCGCCACTCCATATCGAGATCGCCCTTATGTCGCTCCGTCACCTGAATATCGCCCCTCGCGCTTCCCTCGGTTTCGCCTTCATCGCCCTGTTAGTGGTGGTGTTGGGCGGGTTTGCGGCCAACCGCATGACGTTGATCCGCCAGGCCTCGGTGGACATGAGCAGCAACCAGCTGCCCAGCGTGACGTACCTGGCCCAGATGACGGAGAACGTCCTGCGCATGCGTATCCTGTCATTTCGAGTGCTGGTCAACCGCGAGCCAGCCGGCCTGCAGGAAGCCGAAACCCGCATCGGCGTGCTGGTCGACAAGGTCAAGACGGCCCAGGCCGGCTACGCGGCATTACCCGCCGGTACTGAGGAAGCGGCGTTGTACAAGACGTTTGTCAGCACCCTGGATAACTACTTCAAGGCCCAGGCGGACATGCTGGCGCTGTCCAAGCAAGGCGACGTCGAGCAGATGCGCACCCTGATCAATACCCGGATCAAGGAAGGCACCGATCAGATGGGCGAGCAGTTGAACAAGCTGATTGCGATCAATGCCGCCAACGCCAAGCAAGCCAGCGACGCAGCAGGGCACAGTTACACCAGCGCCATCACCGGGATTATCGTGGTCTCGGTCAGTGCTGCACTGCTGACGGTGCTGCTGGCCTGGCTGCTGACCCGCAGCATTGTCACGCCGTTGCGCAAAGCCGTTCAGGTGGCTGAAACCATCGCCGGTGGCAACCTGACCAGCGTCGTTGAAGATAATGGCAACGATGAACCCGCGCGCCTGATCAACGCCCTGTCGACCATGCAAACCAACCTGCGCCAGACTATCCAGCACATTGCCGGTTCGGCCACGCAGTTGGCCTCGGCGGCGACAGAGTTGAGCGCCGTGACCGAGGAAGCGTCCCGGGGCCTGCAGCAACAGAACAATGAAATCGACCAGGCCGCCACGGCGGTCAACGAGATGACCGCGGCGGTGGAAGAAGTGGCGCGCAATGCGGTGTCCACCTCCGAGGCCTCCAACCAGTCCAACCAGGCCGCGCGGTCGGGTCGCGACCGGGTGATGGAAACCGTCGGCGCGATCCAGACCATGACCCAGGACGTCCAAAACACCGCCGCGATGATCGAAGGCCTGGCCACCCAGGGCCGTGACATCGGCAAGGTGCTGGACGTGATCCGCGCGATTGCCGAACAGACCAACCTGCTGGCGCTCAACGCCGCCATCGAAGCGGCCCGCGCCGGTGAAGCCGGCCGCGGCTTTGCGGTGGTCGCGGATGAGGTGCGGGCCCTGGCTCATCGCACGGCGCAGTCGACCCAGGAAATCGAGAAGATGGTCGCCGGCATCCAGAACGGTACCGGTGAAGCGGTGCAGTCGATGCAACAGAGCAACCAGCGCACCCAGGACACCCTGGAAATGGCCCGCGCCGCCGGCGTGGCCCTGGAGCAGATCACCCAGTCCATCAGCCTGATCAACGAACGCAACCTGGTGATCGCCAGCGCGTCGGAAGAACAGGCCCAGGTCTCCCGCGAAGTGGACCGCAACCTGGTGAACATTCGCGACCTGGCGACCCAGTCGGCGGCGGGCGCCAACCAGACCAGCGCCGCCAGCCACGAGCTGTCGCGCCTGGCGGTGGATTTGAATGGGATGGTGGCGAGGTTCGTTATCTGACCCACTTTTTGCAATGCAATCAAATGAGGGAGGGGGCTTGCCCCCTCCCTCATGTGTTCTGTGTGGTGTCAGAAGCTATTGCTTCCAGGCCCCTGGGTTCACCAGATTCTTGGGTTTTTCACCCGCCAGCGCCTGCAACAGATTATCCACCGCACATTTGGCCATCGCCTCCCGCGTCTCATGGGTCGCGGAGCCGATATGCGGCGTCGCCACCACGTTGTTCAAACGCAGCAACGGCGAGTCGTGGCTGAGCGGTTCTTTCTCGAACACATCCAACCCCGCCGCCCGTATGGTGCGTTGCTGCAATGCCTCGACCAACGCCGCCTCGTCCACCACCTTGCCCCGCGAGATATTGATAAAGATCGTCTCCGGGCCCATCAGCGCAAACTGCTCGGCGCCGATCAGCTTCTCGGTTTCAGCCGTGAGCGGCAGGGTCAGGCAGACAAAATCGGCTTGTTGCAGCAAATCGTTAAGGCTGCGGTACTGCGCACCAAAGCGCTGTTCCACCGCTGGTTTGGGCGAATGGCTGTGGTAGAGCACCGGCATGCCAAAACCGAAATGCCCGCGCTGGGCCAAGGCTTCGCCAATGCGGCCCATGCCGATGATGCCCAGGGTCTTGCCATGCACGTCGCTGCCGAAGTGTGACGGGCCGATATTCTTGTTCCACTGGCCGGCGCGCACCATGTCGGCCAGCTCCACCACACGCCGGGCGGTGGCCAGGATCAGCGCGAAGCCGGTGTCGGCGGTGGTTTCGGTGAGCACGTCCGGGGTGTTGCTGAGCAGGATGCCGCGCCGGGTCAGGTAGTCGATAGCGTAGTTGTCGACCCCCACGGACACGCTGGCCACGGCTTCCAGTTGCGGCGCGAGGTCGAGCAACCCGGCATCCAGGCGCAGGCTGGCACCCAGCAGGCCGTGGGCGGTAGGCAGGGCATCGCGCAGCTTGGCCAGGCCGGTCTCGTCCAGTGCGTCGATCAGGGTGACGTCGCACTGTTCATGCAGGCGCGCCATCAACGGTGCGGAGAGCTTCTTGTACAGAACCACAGACTTTTTCATGGGGTTTTCACCTTCAATTCGAGGGTCGAGATGGGCGCGCGTTCACGGTCACTGGCGCCGGGCTTGAGGAAAATCGTCAGCACCACCGACAGCATCAGTGCGCCGCTCATCAGCAGGTACGAGGCGCCGGGCGAGCCGGTGCTGCTATTGAGGTAACCCACCAGGTAGGAACCGCCGAACGAGCCGAGGGCGCCCATGCTGTTGATCAGCGCCATGGCGCCACCGGCGACGTTGGCGGGGAGGATTTCCGGGACGATGGCAAAAAACGGCCCGTACGGCGCATACATGCAGGCTCCGGCAATGACCAGCAGGGTGTAGGACCACCAGAAATGTTCGGCGCCCAGGGCGTAGGAGGCATAGAACGCGATGGAGGCAACCAGCAGCGGCGGCCATACGAAGCGCTTGCGCTTTTGCAGTTTGTCCGAGCCCCACGACACCGCCAGCATGGCGATCACGGCGGCGAGATAGGGCAGGGCCGAGAGCCAGCCGGCTTCGACCATGTCCATCTGCAGGCCTTTCTTGAGGATCGACGGCAGCCACAAGACGAAGCCGTACACGCCGATGCTCCAGCAGAAAAACTGCAGCGCCAGGATGATCACCTTGGGCGAACGGAACGCTTCGGCGTAATTCTTCACCGCCTTGATACCGACCTGTTCGGCGGCCAGCGCGCTTTCCAGGTCTTTTTTGTGCTGCTCGCTCAGCCACTTGGCGTCCGCGGGTTTTTCATCCGCCAGCTTCCACCAGATAAATGCCCACAGCACCGCCGGCAGGCCTTCGATGATAAACATCCAGCGCCAGCTGAAATGCTGCACCAGGTAGCCGGACACCACCGACATCCACAGCATGGTCACCGGGTTGCCGAGGATCAGGAAGGTATTGGCCCGCGAGCGCTCGGCACGGGTGAACCAGTGGCACAGGTACACCAGCATGGCCGGCATCACGGCGGCCTCGACCACGCCGAGCATGAAGCGAATGACGATCAGCATGTAGGCGTTGGACACCACGCCGGTCAGGGTGGCCAACCCGCCCCAGAGGATCAGGCTGACGAAAATCAGCTTCTTGACGCTGCGCTTTTGCGCGTAGATCGCACCCGGCACCTGGAAGAAGAAGTAGCCAAGGAAAAACAGTGCACCCAGCAATGACGACATACCGGGGGTGATCATCAGGTCCTCGGCCATCCCGGAGGCGGCGGCAAAGCCATAGTTGGCGCGGTCGAGGTAGGCCAGGCTGTAGGTGATAAAGACGATGGGCATGATGTACCACCAACGACGGGTGGCGAGTTTCACGGTGTCCATAAGGTTGCTCCTGAGCTTGTTGTAGTTGTGGCAACAGGGTGTGGGTCAAGCGACGGATCGGGTGGGTAATTCGGAGCGGGTGGGCAAGCCTTCCATATCGCCGCGGCTTTGCACGGCGCGGCTGCCGATCCAGTTGCCGCGTTGTACCGCCTCGGGGAAGCTGAGGTTTTCCAGCAGAGCGCTGATCATGCCCACGGCAAAGCCATCGCCGGCGCCGACGGTGTCCACCACCTTGTCCACGCGCACGGCGGCGACAAAGCCCTGGTCCAGCTGGGTGCGGAAGTAGGCGCCGTCCGGGCCGAGCTTGATCGCCACGGCTTCGGCGCCCTGGTCGAGGTAGAACGCGGCAATATCCGCCGGGTCGTCGAAACCGGTGAGCAGACGGCCTTCGCCCAGGCCCGGCAGGACCCAGTCGGCGAGACCGGCGAGGGCGTTGATTTCGCGGATCATCTGTTCCTGGCTGGCCCACAGCGACGGACGCAGGTTTGGGTCGAACGACACGCTGCCACCGGCTTTGCGCATCTGCGTCATCAGCTCTACGGACAGCTCGCGGGTGGCCTCGGACAACGCCGGTGGAATGCCCGTGGCGTGCAGATGGCGGGCTTGCAGCAGCGCCGGGCTGATGGCGCCGATGGACAGATGGCTGGCGGCCGAACCCTTGCGGAAGTACTCCACCTGCGGGTCATCACCGGCTTCTTCGCAGGACTTGAGCTGAAAGCCGGTGGGGTGCAACGGGTCGATCGCCACATGCCGGCAATCCAGGCCTTCTTTTTTCAGCGTGTCGACCACAAAACGCCCGAGGGAATCATTGCCCACCCGGCTCAGCCAGGCGACGTTGAAACCCAGGCGCGACAGGCCGATGGCGACATTGCTGTCGGCGCCGGCAATGCGTTTGTGAAACTGTGCCACCTGGGCCAGGTCGCCGGTCTGCTCGGCGACAAACATCGCCATGGTTTCGCCGAACGAGAGGATATCGATCTCAGACATGGGCATTCTCCCCACGGGGTTGGCCAAGGAGGGTGAGGGCTGCCACCTGTTGCGCGGTGACGTCGACCAGGTCATCGCCCTGCAACGGGAATTCCACCGCCCGTGTAATGCCTTGAGTCATGTGGGTGAGCAGTTGTTCCCACAGATGCAGGTCGGTGGCGCCGGGCGGCAGCGCCACCAGCTTGCCGTCCGCGCGACGGGCCACGGCCTTGCAGTGCAGGTAGTCGACGTGCCGGCCGAGCAGGCGTGCGGCGGTCAGGGCGGATTGGTCCTGCCATTGCCAGTTGCCGATATCGAAGGTCATCTTTACCGTCAGACCCAGGCGTTCGACCTCGGTGAAGAAGCGCTGCATCGGCTCGATCCGCCCGCCGTGCAGGGTCTGGTCGTTTTCCACCAAGAGCTTGACCGGATGGCGGGCGAGCAGGGCGTGCAGGCTTTCCAGGTCGTTGGTATCGGTGAAATAACCGAGGGAGACTTTCAGCCAGCGCGCACCAAAGGCCTGGGCACGGTCCAGGGTTGCGTTGAGGTCGGCATTCGGCTGGGCGCGGCCGGCGACCCACAATTCCAGAGGCGATGAGAACACACACTCCAGGCCTTGCTCGGCGGCAGCCTGGGCCAGTTGTGCAGGTTGCTCGCTGGTCAGCAGTTCTTCGCGCCACTCGATGCGCCGGGCACCGGCGGCGGCCAGCAACTCGACAAAACTCAATTGGCCTTGCTGGCGGACCAGGTCGGCGCCGTAGCTGGAAAGGCTGATGGAAACGGGGTATTTGTGCATTGTTGTTTACCTCTGAAACCGGTTTCATTTTTTCACGTTGTGAAGGTTGAATCGACTCTGCTACGTGTAAGGACGCTGGGTCGAACCTCGAATGATCAACTGGGGCAAAAAGTCCAGGGTGCGGGTCGGTTCGGTGTCACCGCGCAAGCGCTTGAGCAGGCAGTCGAACGCACTGGCGCCAATGGCTTCGGTGGGTTGGGCGAGGGCGGTGATGCCGTTGCCCACCAGCGGGTACCAGTCCAGGTCATCCAGGGCGATCAGCCCCACGTCGTCGAACAGCTTGCAGTCCAGCGCCTTGAGCGCACGGGTGCAGGCCAGTGTGGCGACGCCGTTGGCACAGAACACCGCCTTGGGGCCGGGTTTGGCGAGAAAGGTTTGCAGGCGTTGTTCCAGCCCGTCATCGAGCGCCAGCACCGCGCCGGTCAGCGCCGGGCGCCGGGCGATTTCGCCCTTGAAGCTGTCCAGGCGTTCCTGCCGTGAACTGGTGCCATCGCAGGCTTCGCTCACCAGCAATACATCGCGGTAACCCTGCTGTTCCAGGTGTTCCACCGCCATGCGCACCGCCGCCGGGTTATCCAGCCCCACCAGGTCGCTGTGCAGCGGCTCGACCTTGCGGTCCACCAGCACCAGGGGCATTTCCCGTTGCAGTTCCAGCAATTGGTCGAGGTGATGGCCGAGGGTGTTCACGATCAGCCCTTCGATGTTGTACGAGCGCAGCGCCGCCAAATGCTGGCGTTCCTGCTCGTCATCGCGGTCGGTGTTGCACACCACCAGGCTGTAGCCGTGCCGGCGACAGGCGGTTTCGACGCCGTGCATCACGGCAATGGAGTAGGGGTTGCGGATATCGGCCACCAGCATGCCGATCAGGCGGGTGCGGCCACGTTTCAACCCGCGGGCCATCTGATTGGGGCGATAGCCGAGTTGTTCGATGGCGTGTTCGATGCGCAGGGCGATGGCATCGGAGAGCAGGGCGCGGTCCTCGCCGATAAAGCGCGACACGCTGGCCTTGGAGACCCCGGCGTGTTGGGCGACGTCGAGCATGGTGACGCGGCTGCGCTGGGCGGCGGAAAATGGAGTCACGACGGTTGGACCTTTTTATTGGAGTCAAGGGATCCAGCGACCGTGAGACAGGTCCTGAAACCGGTTTCAGCAGACACCATCAGGGGCTGTCTCGTCAAGGGCCGGTGGCAATTGTCTTGCCCCTCGTGCTGATCGAATCCGACGAGTGGCAAGGGGTACCTGTTACTTTTGACAGTATCCGCTGCGGGTGTTTGAGCGCTTAATTCTCTCCAGGATTCTTGGGAGGGAAGAGAAAATGCCCAGCTCACTCAAAGCCGCCGCCCAACCCAGTGTACTGTCTACCCCGGGGGGGCAGGCCAGGGTATTACCGCCTTTCGACGAGGTGGTGGGGGTCGATCCTGCCGACCCGGAAGGGCTGATTCCTCTGCCGGTTTCGTTGCAGCCCCTGGAGTGCCGTATTCCCCAGTGGGTGCCAGGCCCTTCAATCGGAAGGACCCATACCCTCACGCTATTGTGGCGTGTGCGCGGTGTGGAAGTCGAAGCTGATGCGCAGTCTTTCACCGGGCCGCTGGATCCGGCGCTTTTCCCGTACTCGTTGTATGTCCCTGCCGATTTCATGCGGGAAATCGATGCGGTGGTGGAAGCTTTTTACACGGTGACAGATGAGCGCGATGACGTGACGCCATCTTTCCCGTTGACGTTGACGGTGGATAACAATCCGCCGAGGTTTCAGGATCCGGACGACAAGGCACGTTTTGTTGACCCAGCCATAGAAGCGTCCGGGATCACGGAAGCCGTGCTGGCCGCCAACCCATTTATCGAAGTCGAGGTGCCGCCCTACATCGGCCGTGCAGGTCGTGACAGCATCGGGTATTACCTGAGCAACACCACGCCACCGTTTCCGCCCATCCAGAACGGCAGGCCGGAATTCCCCCTGATCACCGACCCACTGATTCTCAGGATTCCCGCCGAACACTTTCGCGGCCTCAGTAACGGAATCGCCTATTTGCACTACCGCTTATATGATCGTGCCGGGAACTTTACGTTGGCGCTCAGTGCGCCGATGGACTTTCAGGTCAACCTCATTGCTGATCCGAGCAACTTGCCTGCGCCTGATATTCGTCCGCCGGCCTATCTTGATTTTCTGATCAAGCGTGATGATGCACGTGCGATTGTCGCAGCGCGGATTCCCCGTGAGTACGATGATTTTGCAGCGGGCGACAGTGTCGTGATGGTCTGGGACGGTCGCCCTGTTCTGCCGGCAATACCCATCACCAGGTTCCCATTTCCGGTCGAGATACCCTGGACTATCCTGCGCGGGCCCGACCCTCTGGCACGCACCGAGGTGCAAGTCCGGTATGAGATTCATCGTGCGGGGCGCCCGCCAATGCCATCGCCGTCGAGTTTTTTCTGGGTCGACCTGACTATTGCCGGACAGGACCACCCTAACGCGCCGGCGCTGCTCAATACCACGCTGGCGCTGGTGGATGTGTTCGGCAAAGGCTCCGGATTACACAATGAACTCGATTTTCGTGATGCGACTGCGGGCGCTGAGGTGTGGGTTCGTCTCTATCAGAACCCGGTGGCTGGAGAGCGGCTGGAGCTGTATTGGAACGGTACGGGGCCAGTGGCTCACTATGATGTGCAGCCAGGGGATGTGTTCGATCAGCCGGTGCAGTTCACGGATGTGCCCGGCAGGGTGATTGTCGAAGGTGGTAACTTCCCGGACTTGCCGGTGCATTACACCACCAGTAACGGAGTGAACGAACAACAGTCAGACGCTACACCCGTCAATGTTCATGCCGCACCGTTAATTAAGTTCGATGCGCCATTGATACAACATACCCTGCATGGCGGTGGTAACTATCTTACTTGTGAATCTCGACCTGCTATTTGTCATGGCGTGTATTGGTTTATACGCGATGACAGCCGATTTCAATCGGGGGATGAAATCCGGTTTTTTTGGCAGGGCTATTCAAGTAATAACTGGGAAAACCCCATTCCCGACACTGACTTCAGCGTGACGGTCAATTATGTCGCGAACGGTCAAGCGGTCAGGGTGTGGCCGTGGGAGACGAAGATTGAACCGATGCGTATCTATGCATCGGCAACCGCCGAGTTCTTTGTGATTCGACGGGGGGCGCTGATCGGCCAGTCTGCCCCGGGGCTCGTGCGTATTGATCGCGGGATCTCCGGCAGTGGAAGGATTTGCCAGCCGGGCGACGTCGGCTTTTGTGATTCGCTGGACGATGAGTATCCGGACAGTCATGGATGATTGCCGGGAAGGTGAAATCAACGGGGTTATTTGAGTGAACCTGTATCCATTACCCAGCCGTCGGCACTCTTCGGTTGTGGCATTACTTAAACTTTTTTTAGTAAGCGAGGGGTGGAGTAAAGAATAAAAAGTTGCACACGTTGTGTGGCTCTATGAGCGTCGTCGGACGCTCCGCAGAGTAATCTTTTATACTAAAGAGAGTAGCTCGCATGAAAAAAATAGTTCCCAAGTCGAAAGAAAAAGGTGTGGGGCCGGCAACGGTTCCCATTGTGCTCCCTGCACCGATTATTCACGGGCTTGTTGACCCGGACGAGTACCCGGGTCTGGTGTCCAGAGAAGCCGCCGATAGAAACTTTCTTGAAGTGGATATTGAAGTGTGGTCTCCCGCTTCGACCAATCCCGCCAGGTCCGATACCCTGGATGTTCATTTGGACGATATCGGTGATTTCCAGAGTGGGCGCATCAGCAGTGAATCGATATTTTTCACGGCGCCCATTCCGCTGACTTATACGGTCAATATTCCGCGGCGATTCCTCACTGAAGGCGCCCACACTCTCAGCTACAGGGTAATCCTGGCCTCCCTGAATGACTCAGGCTCCTTTGAAGCGCCACTGCGGATTGATCGAACCGCTCCCTACGACAGCATTCCCGACGGGCCTCGCCGTTTGACCCTGCCGCCTGGCTGGACAGGCAGCGTCACACAGGCGCTTCTGGATGCAAACCCCACGGGCGTGCCCTTCGGCATTCCGGCGTATGCCGCGGAAGGGGCTGATCCAGGTGACAGATGGCGCCTGTACTACGGCGACTCAATGGAGGTGATCGCTGAGGGGCCGGTGTTCCCTGACAGGGTGGTGCGCTTCACCCAGGCTCTGGCCGATGCGGCGGATGGCCCGCGTAAGTTGGTGTACCGTTTGCTCGATGTCGCCGGCAATATCAGCGATCCTTCGTTTGAGCTGCCTATCTCTGTGGCGTTGCGGCCTGCGCCAGTACTCGAGCCGGCAGGTGTGAGGGATGCCGTCTCCTTGACGGGCGTGGGTGACCGCCTGATTGATCGTCGCGATACCGCAGCCTCTGCCGGTATGTTTGTGATTATTCCGAGTTACGACGCTGACCGTACGCTGGACCAGCTTCTGGTGCGCCTCACCACCACCCATGGCACTCGGGACGTGGGGCCCTACGCACTGGGTGGGTCCCCACTGCCTTACAACTTCCACGTGGACTTTGCGACGCTGGTCGCCTTGTACGGTACGAGTACCGGTAGCATCAACTTGAGAGTGGAATATGCGGTGGTGCGAGGGGGGATGACGTATATGGTACCCACGCCTACCAATATCGAGCTCGAACTGCAGGTGGGCGGCCCGATCAACCCTTGGGAGCCGGAATTGATCAATCCCAACCTGCCACTGCCGATCCTGACGGGGCGCGGTTCCGGACTGACCAACGAATTGGATGAGCGCGACTCACAGATGGATGCCGACGTCGTGGTTCGCCTGTGGAGTGCAGCTCCACTGCCTTCGGCACAAGCGTTCGATATCGTGCTGTACTACCAGAACGAACAGGTCGATCGCAAGTCGGTGGACCCGTCGACGGCCATGCCAGGTGATGAGATCCCTATGGTCGTACCGTGGCCATACATCCTTAAGCATTCCAATAACCTAATCCCATTGCGCTATGAAATCGCGATCGCGGCTACCCACAACCGGGTTTCATCACCGCACCAGGACATCAACGCCAATGCCAACGTGATTGCGTTCCCTCCACCCAGGGTCACAGGGGCTTTGCCTGAGCTCCCGGGTGCGCCAGCAGAAATCGTGTGCAATACGTTGCAAGGGCCGAACCGTGAGGTGCATGTATTTGTGCCCCCTCATGAACAGTTGGCGGTCGGGATGATTGTCACGGTGAATTGGACGGGCTGCAGTGACGATGAAGGCAAGGATGCCATTACGGGTGCGACCGGGCAGTTTCCGTTCGGTCCGCTGAACTTCGAGCAGACTCGAGTGGGCTTCACGGTCCCCGTCAGGCCCTATGCGACCTACGTGAAACCCATCAATGCGGCGGCGTACGATATGGGGTCGGTCCATATCACCTACAGCGTACCCGTCATCGGTGTCCCGTCCCCCGTCGTTTCCGCCGAAGCCATCCTGTTGGTGAGAGGCGTGCGGCCAGGTCTGGTCTACTGTGACAGTTCACCTTGGCCAGGTTCCAGCTGAGCGCCGGCGTGGTGGTACTGGAAAAGAGGAGCCTGGCTCCTCTTTTTTATTGGCTACCGAAACGTCGGGCAACTCACCTGGTAATCAAAGAAAAATCCTACATACCTGTTCCCTCCTCCTCACTAATCTGCGCCCCGTCATGACCTGGGCCTATCTCGCTTGGTGCCGGTCAATTCGTTCCCTTTCGGGAAGGTTCTTCACGGGTATACATGCAATGACTATCGATGCACAGTTCAAAAAACATCCTTTGGCGCTGGCGCTCCAGGCGCCTGCTGTCGGCTTCCTGTTGCTGGGTGCCACATTCACCCATGCCACCACGACATTACATCCGGGCATGGACCGCACCATTGAGGCGGGTGCGCGTGTTGATGACTGGGTCATCAGCGAGAATGCGCACCTGACATCCAACGGTGCCGAACTGCGTCAATCCCGAGTGTCTGCCGGTACGCTGACCCTCAATGCCGGTACCAAGGCGCAGGACATTTACGCGACCCAGGGTGCGCAGATCAACCTCGATGGTGCCACGGTAGAGGCGCGCAGCTCTGCCGCCTTTGCTATCAACCTGCAAGGCAGCAGCGCCCACATCAGGGGCAGCCAGGTCATCAATAACAATGGTATCGGCCTTGTGGCTGCACGTAACTTCCTCACGGATGAGGGGTCGACAGCCACTGTTTTCGACAGCACGATCATCGGCTCCACTGAAGGTGCGCGGGCCACTGCGTTCAGCCAACTCAACTTCTTTGACTCGGATGTCATTGCTACTGATGAAAATGGCATCGGCGTGTTATTGCTGGGCGGGGCTGCGAACGCTGTCGGCAGCTTCATTACCGGTGGCGAGAATGGTGTACGCCTGAGTTATGAAAGTGCGGACTTGAACAACAGCAGCCTGGTATTGAACGGCTCTCATGTCGAGGGCCGCAATGGCGCGGCACTGTTGGTGGAGGGCGATGCATACGGCGCGACCGACGCGGATATCCATGTCCTCAACGGTTCGACCTTGAGCGGTGGCAACGGCAATATCCTGGAAGTCACCGGCGGTTCCTCCGCCAACATGAACGTTGACCGCAGCCTCCTGGTGGGTGACATCGTGGTCGAAGACGGCAGCAGCGCGAAGGTGCAGCTCAACAATGGCTCCTGGCTGACCGGCCAGTTGAAGAACGTGGCCGAGTTGAGCGTGAACACCGCGTCCAACTGGATGCTGGTGGGCGACAGCAATGTCGACGCCTTGAAGATGGGCGGCGGCACCGTACACTTTGGTGGGCCGGATGAGTTCTACCAGTTGGACGTGAAGAGCCTGGAAGGCAATGGCACCTTTGTCATGCACACCGACTTCTCCACCCACCAAACCGACTTCCTGAACGTGGAAGGCAAGGCCGAGGGTAACCATAGCCTGTTGCTGGACGCCACCGGTTCGGAACTGGCCAGCGGCCAGCCGATCAAGGTGGTGCACACCGAGGGCGGCGATGCCCACTTCTCCCTGGTGGGCGACACCGTGGACATCGGCGCCTACGCCTATGGCCTGCAGAAGGATGGCACCGACTGGCTGCTTGACCCGACGCGTCGCGGCACCAGCACCAGCGCCCATTCGGTACTGGCCTTGTTCAACAGTGCGCCGACCGTTCTGTACGGTGAGTCGTCCCTCCTGCGTACGCGGATGGGGGAATTGCGTTTCGGCGATGGCAAGGACAATGGCCTGTGGATGCGCAGCTACGGCAACAAATATGAGGTCGCCGCCAACAAGAACGGTGCCGGGTATGCGCAAACCCAGAAGGGCTTCACCCTGGGCGCCGATGCGCCGTTGTCCAGCGGCGATGGCCAGTGGCTGGCGGGTGTGATGGCCGGTCACAGCACCTCGGACCTGAATCTGAACCGCGGCAGTAAAGGCGAGGTCAAGAGCTACTACCTGGGCGCCTATGCCACGTGGCTGGATGATGAGAGCGGTCTGTATTTCGATGGTGTCGCCAAGCTCAACCGTTTGCACAACGAGGTCAATGTGACCATGAGCGACGGCAAGAAAGCCAAGGGCAGCTACACGCAAAACGCGGTGGGCGTGTCGGCGGAATTCGGTCGCCATATCCAGCTGGATGAGGATTTCTTCGTCGAGCCTTACGGCCAGTTGTCGGCAACCATCACCCAGGCACAGAGCTACGAGCTGTCCAACGGCCTGCAGGCCAAAGGTGATCGCTCCAGTTCCGTGGTCGGTAAGGTGGGCGTGACGGCTGGCAAGAACATTCAGCTGGACAGCGGCAGTGTGTTGCAGCCGTACCTGCGCACCGCGCTCGCCCATGAGTTCGACCAAAGCAACAAGGTGTTCGTCAACGATCAGAGCTTCAACAATGATCTGTCGGGCTCGCGGATCGAGCTGGCGGCTGGCGTGGCGATGTCTGTATCGAAAAACGTCAAGCTGCATGCCGACGTCGAAACCAGCAAAGGCAAGAAGATCGATCAGCCGTGGGGTGTCAATTTCGGCCTGCGTTACGACTTCTAAGGCACGCACTCACTTGAACAGGGGAAGCTTCGGCTTCCCCTTTTTTTCGCCTTCAGATCAGTGCGCCCAGCCAGGTCGACCCCAACAAGAGCAAGGCCATGCACCGGTTGAAGCGTTGCATGGCCTGCGCCGAGCGCAAGACCCGGCTGGATCCCGCGCCCAGCACGGCCCAGGCGCCGAGACAAGGCAGCGATATCAGGAAAAATACCAGGGACAGCGTGAGGACCTGGCTCTGGCGTTCAGTGCTATTGCCGGCAAACACGCTGACCACCGCCACGGCCATCATCCAGGTTTTCGGGTTGATCAGTTGCAGGCTGG
Organism: Pseudomonas sp. GW821-FHT09D08; assembly: GCF_059416305.1. Lineage (NCBI taxonomy): Bacteria > Pseudomonadati > Pseudomonadota > Gammaproteobacteria > Pseudomonadales > Pseudomonadaceae > Pseudomonas > Pseudomonas sp. GW821-FHT09D08. The sequence goes on along the minus strand of NZ_JBWKOX010000001.1, from coordinate 477,243 downwards.
CGGCACCGGTCAAACCCAGGCGTTTTTGCGTCGATTGCGCATCGACCGCCTGTGCCGGTGCGCTGAAAATCTGCCACGCCAGGCAGCTCAACCAGGCGACCCCAACCCATCGCATCGCCGTTTGCACGCCGGGCCATTGCACCAGGGATTGTCCAACGCCTGACCCCACCAGCAGCACGAGCCCCGCCGCCCCGGCGCAGGCGCCTAGAATGATCGGCATGGCAGCCTTGAGACCGTAGCGGGCGCTGTTGCTCAGCACCAGGATGTTCGTGGGGCCGGGTGTGATGGAGGCGACGAAGGCGAACAGCATGAACGGCAGCAAGGTGGACAGCATGGCGGGGGACTCCGGTAAACCAATTGATGGAGTCGATCTTTACAAGCCGGCGCCTTGCGTGTCTGGAAGGTTTGAGCAGCGCTTGCGGTACGCGGCGGGCGTGAGGCCGTAGGCGCGGACGAACCAGCGGCCCAGGTGGCTCTGGTCGGCGAAGCCCAGGGCAATCGCCACGTCTGCCGGTTGTTCGCCCTTGGCCAGCAAATACCGGGCGCGGGCCAGGCGCAGTTGCACCAGGTAGGCGTGGGGCGGCAGGCCGAAGGCGCTCTTGAAGGCGCGGGTCAGGCGAAAGCGGTCGACGCCGCACGTCAAGGCCAGTTCGTCCATGCCCACGTCTTGCTGCAGGTGAGCATGCAGATAGTCCCGCGCCCTAAAGGCCACCTGCGGCAAGCGCGGGTCTTCACGGTAGCGGGTGCGCCATTGGAGTTGGGCGGTAAGGCACTCCAGCAATTGGTCCATGGCGCGCTGGCGCACGATGCGCAGTTCGCCGCTGTGCAGGGTCTGGAACGCACGGCTGGTGGCCAGTGCCAGGCGCGGGTCGCTGGTCAAGGTGCTGGTAAACCCCAGTTGACTGTTGAGGGGCGCCTCTTCGAACACCGCACTCACTTCCCGCGCCAGCCACTGCGGGTCGAGGTACAGCATATGGTAGGTAAAGCCGTCAGCGGTGGGGGCGTCGCCGTCATGCAGTTCGCCGGGCTCCACCAGGAACACCTGGCCGGGCACGCTGTTGTGCCGGGTGCGGCGGCAGTTGAACTGCTGCACCCCTTGTTCGGTGACGCCGACCAGGTAGCTGTCATGCCAGTGGGGGTCATAGGCGTGACCCTCGAAATGCGCGCGCAGGGTCTCGATGCCGGTGTCGGCGTCCTGGGACAAGTCGATCCAATTGTGCGCGGCCATAAAACACCAGCATGCATGTGTAAGGGTATTAGCGCCTGCCGGCCCCCTGGCGTCTAGAAGGTTTGTGCAGCCTAGCCGAACAGCCCGGCGGCGATGTTGATCGAGAACCCCAGGATTGCCGTATTGAACAGAAAGCCGATCAGCGATTGCCCCAGCACCACCTTGCGCATGCCGCGGGTGGCGACGCCGACGTCAGAGGTTTGCACCGCCACGCCGATGGTGAAGGAGAAATACAGGAAGTCCCAGTAGTTCGGCGTCAGCAACCCTTCGGCAAACCGCAACGCCGGTTCCTTACCGTTCCAGGTGTAATACAGGCGCGCGTAATGCACGCTGAAAATCACCCCGATCAACAACCATGAACCGATCACCGTCAGCCCGGTAAACCCGTAGTGCAACAGGCGCTCGGAAGTGGCCAGGTCTTTGCTGCCCACCAGTTCGAAGGTGATGGTGGCCAGGCTCGCGATGGCGGCAATGCACACGGTGAAAAGCACCAGCCCGGCGTTTTCGTCCTCGATTTCGGCGATGCGCTTCACATCGTCGGCCCTGGCACGGCTGGTCAGCCACAGCATCAGCACCAGGTAAGTCCAGACCCCGGCGTTCCAGCCGATGAGGATTTTGCTGGCGAGGGTGTCGGCCGGCGCCAGGATGCCGACGGCAAGGCCGAGCACAGCGGCGGCGGAGAGGCGAGGGTGGGTACGGGCTAGAAAAGGCATGGCAGCTCACAGATGGTTACCTGTGAGCACCTTAGCGCATTTTTGTTGTGGCAAGCGGGCTCGCCACCGTTACAGTGTCCCCCCAAAAGCCTTAGCGCTTTTTGCGCACCAGCTTCATGACCACCACAAAGAACACCGGCACAAACACCACCGCCAGGGTCGCGGTGATCATCCCGCCGATTACCCCTGTACCAATCGCCTGCTGGCTCGCCGAACTGGCACCGGTGGCAATCGCCAGCGGCACCACGCCGAGGATAAACGCCAGCGAGGTCATGATGATCGGGCGCAACCGGAGCCGTGCGGCTTTCAGGGTGGCGTCGATCAGGTCTTCGCCCTGGTCATACAGGTTCTTGGCGAACTCGATGATCAGGATCGCGTTCTTCGCCGACAAGCCGATGATAGTGATCAGGCCGACCTTGAAAAACACATCGTTGGGCATGCCCCGCAAAGTCACCGCCAGCACTGCGCCGAGCACGCCCAGCGGCACCACCAGCAACACCGACGTCGGGATCGACCAGCTTTCATACAGCGCCGCCAGGCACAGGAACACGATCAGCAGCGACAGGCCCAACAGGATTGGGGCCTGGGAGCCGGACAAACGTTCCTGCAACGACAACCCGGTCCACTCCTGGCCCAGGCCTGCCGGCAATTGGCTGACCAGGCGCTGGATTTCCTCCATCGCCTCGCCGGTGCTGTGGCCGGGTGCGGCCTCGCCGGAAATGGCGATGGCAGGGTAGCCGTTATAGCGCGTCAGTTGCGCCGGGCCCTGGGTCCATTTGGCTTCGACAAACGCCGACAGCGGTACCATCTTTCCATCCTTGTTGCGCACGTGGATCTTCATCAAATCCGCCACCTGGCTGCGCTGGTCGCCTTCGGCCTGCACCACCACGCGCTGCATGCGGCCCTGGTTGGGGAAGTCGTTGACATAGGCCGAACCGATGGCCGAAGACAGCACATTGCCCACATCCGCAAACGAGACGCCCAGCGCGTTGGCCTGCTTGCGGTCGACTTCCAGCTGCACTTGCGGCGCCTCGGCCAGGGCGCTTTCGCGCACGTTGGCCAGGATCGGGCTTTTTCCGGCGGCGTCGAGCAATTCGGTACGCGCCGCCATCAAGGCTGCATGGCCTACACCGCCGCGGTCCTGCAAGCGGAACTCGAAACCGCTGGAGGTGCCCAGGCCGTCCACCGGGGGCGGCAGGATTGCATAGGCAATCGCGTCCTTGAGTTCGCTGAAGGCCATGTTGGCGCGGTCGGCAATCGAGGCGGCGGAGTCATCGCTGCCGCGTTCCGACCAGTCCTTGAGCGTAGTAAACGCCAACGCCGCGTTTTGCCCGGAGCCGGAGAAGCTGAAACCCATGATCATGGTGGTATCGCCCACCCCAGGCTCGCCGGCGTTGTGCGCCTCGATCTGTTCGGCCACCTGCACCGTGCGGTTCTTGCTCGCACCCGGCGGCAGCTGGATATCGGTGATGGTATAGCCCTGGTCTTCCACCGGCAGGAACGAGGAGGGCAGGCGGCTGAACATCAGCCCCAGGCCCACCAGCAGCACCAGGTAGATCAGCAGGTAACGGCCGCTGCGCTTGAGGGCATAGGCGACCCAGCCTTCGTAGCGGTCGGTGAGCTGCTCGAAGCGCTTGTTGAACCAGCCGAAGAACCCACCCTTGGCATGGTGCTCGCCCTTGGCGATCGGTTTGAGCAAGGTGGCGCACAGGGCGGGGGTCAAGGTCAGGGCGAGGAAGGCCGAGAACAGGATCGAGGTGGCCATCGACAGCGAGAACTGCTGGTAGATCACCCCCACCGAGCCGGCCATGAAGGCCATCGGCAGGAACACCGCCACCAGCACCAGGGTAATGCCGACGATGGCGCCGGTGATCTGGCCCATGGCTTTCTTCGTCGCGTCCTTGGGCGACAGGCCCTCGGTGGCCATGATCCGCTCGACGTTCTCCACCACCACGATGGCGTCATCCACCAGGATGCCGATGGCCAGCACCATGCCGAACATGGTCAGCACGTTGATCGAGAAGCCCAGCAACAGCATGGTGGCGAAGGTGCCCATCAGCGCGATCGGCACCACCAGCGTCGGGATCAGGGTGTAGCGCACGTTCTGCAGGAACAGGAACATCACCGCGAACACCAGGGCCATGGCTTCGAGCAGGGTGTAGACCACCTTGGTGATCGAGACCTTGACGAACGGCGAGGTGTCGTACGGGATCTTGTACTCCACATTGGCCGGGAAATAGCGCGACAGCTCGTCCATCTTCGCCCGCACCAGGGTCGCGGTGTTCAGCGCATTGGCCCCGGGCGCCAGTTGCACGCTGACGGCGGTGGACGGCTTGCCGTTCAGGCGCGTGGAAAACTGGTATTCCTGACTGCCCACTTCTACCCGCGCCACATCGCCGATGCGCACGGTGGAGCCGTCCGGGTTGGCCTTGAGCACGATATCGGCGAATTCCGCCGGCGTGGACAGCTGGCCCTTGACCAGGATCGCGGCGGTGATTTCCTGGGTCCTGGTACCCGGCAAGTCACCGATGCTGCCGGCCGAGACCTGGGCGTTCTGTGCGCTGATCGCGGCATTCACGTCGGCCGGCGTGAGGTTGAAGCCGATCAGTTTCTGCGGGTCGATCCAGATGCGCATGGCGCGTTCGGCACCGTACAGCTGGGCCTTGCCGACCCCGTCCAGGCGCTTGAGCTCGTTCATCACGTTGCGCGCCAGGTAATCGCTGAGCGCCACATCGTCGAGCTTGCCGTCGTTGGAGGTGAGGGTCACCAGCAGCAGGAACCCGGCGGAGACTTTCTCCACCTGCAAACCTTGCTGGGTCACAGCCTGGGGCAGGCGCGGCTCCACCGCCTTGAGGCGGTTTTGCACATCGACCTGGGCCATTTCCGGGTTGGTGCCGGGCTGGAACGTGGCGGTAATCGTTGCCGAGCCGAGGCTGCTCTGGGATTCGAAATACAGCAGGTGATCGGCGCCGTTGAGCTCCTGCTCGATCAGGCTGACCACGCTTTCATCCAGGGTCTGGGCCGAGGCGCCCGGGTACACCGCGTAGATTTCCACCTTCGGCGGCGCGACGTTGGGGTACTGGGCCACCGGCAACTGCGGGATGGCCAGCAAGCCGGCCAGCAGGATAAACAGGGCGACCACCCAGGCGAAGATCGGGCGGTCAATAAAGAACTGCGGCATTGTCAAAGATCCTTATTGGCCGGAAGCCTGGGCAACGGGTGTAGGGCTGTCATCGACCTCGACTTTTTCACCCGGGCGCGCGTGCTGCAGGCCTTCGACGACGATACGGTCGCCGGGCTTGAGGCCATGGCTGACCACCCAGCGGTCGTCGATCACCGCACCCAGTTCCACCGGCTGCAGGCTGACGGTCTGCTCGGCGTCGAGCAGCAGCACCATGGGGATGCCGGCGCTGTCGCGGGTGATGGCGCGTTGCGGCACGCTGATTCCCTGTTTGTCGACGGCCTGCTCCAGGCGGACCCGCACGAAGCTGCCGGGCAACAGGTCGAGGTCCGGGTTGGGGAACTCGCTGCGCAGGATGATCTGCCCGGTGCCCGGGTCTACGCTGATCTCGGCGAACAGCAACTTGCCCGGCAGCGGGTAGAGGCTGCCATCGTCCTGGATCAACGTGGCCTTGGCCTGGTCCTGGCCGACCTGCTTCAAGCTGCCGGCGCGGAAGGCGCGGCGCAGGTCGTTGAGCTCGCGGGTGGACTGGGTGAGGTCGGCGTGGATCGGGTCCAGTTGCTGGATGATCGCCAGGGGCGTGGCTTCGTTCTGGCCCACCAGTGCCCCTTCGGTCACCAGGGCGCGGCCGATGCGCCCGGAAATCGGCGCGGTCACGGTGGCATAGCCCAGGTTCAACCTGGCGCGCTCGACGGCGGCCTTGTTGGCGGCGACTTCGGCGTTGGTCTGGCGCAGGTTGGCGCGGGCGTTGTCGTAGTCCTGGCCGCTGATGGCATTGCCTTCCACCAGCTGGCTGTAGCGCTGCTCTTGCAGGCGCGCCTGGAACGCATTGGCCTCGGCCTTGCTCAGGTTGGCCTGGGCGCTGTCCAGGTCAGCCTTGAACGGTGCCGGATCGATGCGAAACAACACGTCGCCCTGTTTGACGTCATGGCCTTCCTTGAACACCCGTTGCATCACCACCCCGGCCACCCGTGCGCGCACTTCGGCGATGCGCGGCGCGGCGATGCGTCCGCTCAATTCGCTGGTGATGGAGAGGGGCTTGGCCTCAAGGGTTTCGATGCGCACTTTGGCCAGGGGCATTGGCGGCGCCTCGTCGGCCGATTGGTCACAGGCACTCAGGGCCAGCGTCAGGGCCAACAGGCAAAATGGCGCAAACAGATTCTTCGACATGCTCTTATCCCAATATTGACTGGCGCATCCTAAAGGCACCTGCGCCGTGGTGCTGTGAAGCTGTGTAGGTCGTCTGTGAAGAAATGTAAGGTGCGGCGCGCGGGGCGCCGAGGGCGTATATCCTTGCACAATCCTGCAACACACCAACAAACCGCATTATTTGGAAACACCATGCCCAACATCCTCCTGGTGGAAGACGACGCCGCACTCTCCGAGCTGATTGCCAGCTACCTGGAACGCAACGGCTACCACGTCAGTGTGCTCAGTCGTGGCGACCACGTCCGCGAGCGCGCGCGCCTCAACCCGCCGGACCTGGTGATCCTCGACCTGATGCTGCCCGGCCTCGACGGCCTGCAAGTGTGCCGCCTGCTGCGCGCCGACTCGGCGGGCCTGCCGATCCTGATGCTCACCGCCCGCGACGACAGCCACGACCAGGTGCTGGGCCTGGAAATGGGCGCCGACGACTATGTGACCAAACCCTGCGAGCCGCGTGTGCTGCTGGCGCGGGTGCGCACCTTGCTGCGGCGCAGCAGCCTGTCCGAGCCTCAGGTGGCCAACGACCAGATCCTGATGGGCAACCTGTGCATCGACCTGTCGGAGCGCACCGTGACCTGGCGCGAGCAGGCGGTGGAGTTGTCCAGCGGCGAATACAACCTGCTGGTGGTACTGGCCCGGCACGCGGGCGAGGTGCTCAGCCGCGACCAGATCCTGCAACGCCTGCGCGGTATCGAGTTCAACGGCACCGACCGCTCGGTGGACGTGGCCATTTCCAAGCTGCGGCGCAAGTTCGACGACCACGCCGGTGAAGCGCGCAAGATCAAGACCGTATGGGGCAAAGGCTACCTGTTCAGCCGTTCCGAGTGGGAATGCTGACCGATGTTTCGTGTACTGCTACGCCTTTACCTGATCACCATCATTACCTACAGCGCGGCGATCTTCCTGATTCCCAAGCTGGTGATCCAACTGTTCGAGCACCGTTACCTGGACTACAACGTCGAGCAGTCCCGAGGCATGCAGAAGCTGATCGTCAAGCAGTACCTGCGCGCGCCGGTGGAGCGCTGGTCCCAGGTGACCGAGCAACTGGGACGTGACTTCGCGCCCCTCAAAGTGCAATTGCTGTTGCGCCAGGACGCCAGCTACACCGCACAGGAAGCCAAACTGCTGGAGCAGGGTAAACCCGTGATTCACCTGGGGGAGTGGGGCTGGATGGAGGACATCAGCTCGCCGCTCAACGAGCAGTTCGTGGTCAAGCTGACTGTTCCCCCGGACCCGCTGGACATGAACCTGTTGTACTGGTCGATGAATGTGCTGATCGGCGCCGCGTTGCTGGCCTGCCTGCTGTTCTGGCTGCGTCCGCACTGGCGCGATCTCGAACGCCTGAAAAGCACCGCCACGCAACTGGGCAAAGGCAACCTGGCCGAGCGCACACACATCCCGGCCAGCTCCAACATCGGCAGCCTGGCGGCGGTGTTCGATACCATGGCCGACGACATCGAACACCTGCTCAACCAACAGCGCGACCTGCTCAACGCGGTCTCCCACGAACTGCGCACCCCCCTTACGCGCCTGGATTTCGGCCTGGCCCTGGCGCTGTCGGAAGACTTGCCGGAGGCCAGTCGCGAGCGCCTGCATGGCCTGGTTGCGCATATTCGCGAGCTGGATGAATTGGTGCTGGAGTTGTTGTCCTACAGCCGCCTGCAAAACCCGGCGCAATTGCCCGAGCGTGTGGAGGTGGTGCTCGATGAGTTTATCGACAGCGTGCTGGGCAGTGTCGATGACGAACTGGAAAACCCCGAGATCGTCATCGATGTAGCACTCGACTGCGCTGTGGAACGCTTCAGCCTCGACCCGCGCCTCACCGCCCGTGCCCTGCAGAACCTGCTGCGCAATGCCACGCGTTACTGCGACAAGCGCATTCAGGTGGGCGTCAAGGTCTGCGCCAACGGCTGTGAAATCTGGGTGGATGACGATGGCATCGGCATTCCGTTGGACCAGCGCGAGCGTATCTTCGAGCCTTTTTACCGCCTCGACCGCAGCCGCGACCGCGCCACCGGTGGCTTTGGCCTGGGGTTGGCCATCAGCCGGCGAGCCCTCGAGGCCCAAGGCGGCACCCTGAGCGCACTGGCCTCGCCGTTGGGCGGCGCACGGTTCCGGGTGTGGTTGCCCACGGCTGCCGATTAGAAAATCTCCTGGGGAAGGCGCACACTGTGCCCCCGCTTTACCCGAGGAGAGATTGGCAATGACTGGTGTCCACACGTCTGCTCAACAAGGTTTCTCTACCCAGGCCGCCACCTACGCCCAGGGCCGGCCGAATTATCCCAGGCAACTCACGGGCTGGCTCACGGATGTACTCGGCGTCGATGGGCACTCACGGGTGATCGACCTGGGCGCCGGCACCGGCAAGTTCACGCGCCTGCTCAGCACCCTGGCACCGACGTTGATCGCCGTCGAACCGGTGCAGGCCATGGGTGCGCAGTTGACCCGGCTGTTGCCGGACGTGCGCCTGGTCAACGGCACCGCCGAAGCCATCCCCCTGGAAACCGCCAGCGCCGACGCCGTGGTCTGCGCGCAAGCCTTTCACTGGTTCTCCACCCAGGCCGCGCTGGCGGAAATCCACCGCGTGCTCAAGCCCGAAGGGCGCCTCGGGCTGGTGTGGAATGTGCGCGATGAGTCGGTGGACTGGGTGGCGGCGATCACTGCGATCATTACGCCCTACGAGGGTGACACCCCGCGTTTTCACTCCGGACGCTGGCGTGAAGCCTTCGACGGCAAGTATTTTTCCGACCCCGAAATGACCTGTTTCCCGTATAGCCACGTCGGCAGCCCCCAGGAAGTGATCATGGATCGCTTCCTCTCCGTGAGCTTTATTGCTGCGTTGCCCGAGGCTGAAAAAGCCCTTGTGACCGAGCAGTTGCGTGGCTTGATCGCCAGCCATCCGGCCCTGAAGGGCCGCGACACGGTGGCGTTTCCTTATCAGACCCAGGCGTATGTCTGTCGTCGACTGTCATAAAAGGCATAAAGTCAGATCATATTGATATAAGTCGTTATAAGAAAAATCGCTATCCTGCGGCCAGAAATTTATAAGGCCGCGGGTAGCGTTGATGGAAGTGGGTAACTTTGGTTTTGTAATTGCGGGCCTGATCGTTGGTTTTATCGTCGGCATGACCGGTGTCGGCGGGGGCTCCTTGATGACCCCGATCCTGTTGTGGTTCGGCATCAACCCGGCCACGGCCGTGGGTACTGACCTGCTGTACGCGGCCATCACCAAATCCGGTGGTGTGCTGGTCCACAGCAAGAACAAAAACATCGACTGGACCATCACCGGCTGGCTGACCCTGGGCAGCGTGCCTGCGGTGTTGCTGACCCTGTGGTTCCTCGCCAGCCTGCACACCGACCCCAGCGCCATGAACGCGGTGATCAAGCAGGCCCTCGGCGTGGTGCTGCTGCTGACCGCCCTGGCGATCCTGTTCAAGCAACGCCTGCTGGCATTCGCCCAGCGCCACGCGGGCGATCATTACCATATGAACCCGCGCAACCTGAATGCCCTGACCGTGGTGACCGGGGCGGTGCTGGGGACCATGGTAGCGCTCACCTCCATCGGCGCCGGCGCCCTCGGTACGGTCGCCCTGTTTATCCTCTATCCGTTCCTGGCCACGCGCCGCCTGGTCGGCACCGAGATCGCCCACGCCGTGCCCCTGACCCTGGTGGCGGGCCTGGGCCATGCCGGCATGGGCAATATGGACTGGCACCTGCTGGGCTTTCTGTTGATGGGGTCGCTGCCGGGCATTTACTTCGGCAGCCACATGACCGGCAAGGTCCCGGACGGCGTACTGCGCCCGTGCCTGGCGATCATGTTGATGACCATCGGCTACAAATTGGCCTTTTGAACCCGCCCAGCCTCAGGCTTTCGCCGGGCCATTGCCGATCTGCCACACAAACGGCGGCTCGGTGCGATTGATCACCCAGTCCCCCACGATCCGCGCCTTGTAGATCACCGGGTTGTGCGACGACACCGTCCGCGCATTGCGCCAATGGCGGTCGAGGGACTTGCCCTGGCGCACATCCGACGCCCCCAGGGCGTTGAACAACTCACTGGTGGCGCGCTGGATCAGCTCCGACACCACCACTTGCGCGGTGGCTGACTCGATTTCGGCCGCGACGTTGGCTTCGCGCTCGGCGACTTCATCCCCACCGAACCGCGCCAGGTACGCCCGTTGTGCTGGCACCGCAGCCTTCAACGCGCTGGCTTCGGCGGCGTAGACCAACGCGGCGACTTCGCCCACCACCTGCTGGATCTGGGCATCCTGGCTGACGTGCTGGGCATTGCCATGGCTGTAGATGCGCTTGCGGCTGCGCACCTGGTGGGCCACATCGCGCAACGCGGCACGGCCGATACCGGCGAGGCTGGCCAGCAGGACAAGTTGGTAGAACGCGGTCTGGTATTTGAAGCGGGTCGCAAAGTCGATGACGTTTTCCGCCTCCACCACCGCATCGGTAAAGCGCGAGGTGCCGCTGCCGGTGGTGCGCTGGCCAAAGCCGTCCCAGTCATCGCTGTGCTCCACGCCGGGTTGGCGTGCGCGGGTGGCGGCGATCACATCGCCGCCGGTGTCGCTGCGCTGGGCGTACACGTCGATCCAGTCGGAGAAAATACTGCCGGTGCTGTAGAACTTTTCACCGTTGAGTTTCCACTGATCGCCGTCCGGGCTGACCTTGGTGACAACGTCGCCGATGGCCACGGTGCCGATTTCGGTCCAGGCGCAGCCGACGATGTCGCCGTCGACAAAGCGCTTGAACCACAGGTCGCGGCCGGCACTGGGCGGCGCATTCAGGCGGTCTTCGGCAAAGGCGAAATGCCCGCGCAGGGCCTGGGGCACGTTGGAGTCGGCCTCGGCCAGTTCAATCAGCAGTTCGAACAACTGCGGCAGCGACGCACCGCCACCGCCATATTCCACCGGCACTCGCACCGCGCCGAAGCCGGCCTCCTTGAGCCACTGGATCGGCTCATGGGGCAGGGCGCGGGTTTGTTCGCGCTCCACCGCGCCAGCGGCGATGCGCTGGAAAATCGGACGAAAGCGCGCCGCCAGCGTGGGGTAGTCGACGCCGACAGACAACGGGTTGATAACGTGGTGTTCGGTCATGAGCAAGGCTCCGGGGCAGTGATCGGTGCCGGGAGTGATTGCACACTCCGTGCCGGGTGCCAGGGCCAATGTTTACGGGGGGATGCGCGCTGTTTACTGTTGCTCCAGCAACAGCAAACCGACAAAGCGTTGCAATCCCTGACATTGGCATTCCAAGCTTCCCAGCCCCGAATTCGTGTCGCAACCCTTGTGGCGCGGGCGTTTGCCCGCGTCTGGCACGCTTGCTGCTCAACCCCTCAGTACATTCCTTAGTGCGAGGTACCGTTCGATGAGTCAGCAAGCCGTGAAATTTGCCTATTGGGTGCCCAACGTCAGCGGTGGGCTGGTGGTCAGCAAGATCGAACAACGTACCCACTGGGGCATCGACTACAACCGCAAACTGGCGCAATTGGCCGAGGAAGCCGGCTTCGAATACGGCCTGACCCAGATCCGCTTCACCGCCGGCTACGGCGCCGAGAACCAGCATGAGTCCGTGGCGTTCAGCCATGCCTTGCTGGCCGCTACCACCAGGCTCAAGGTTATCGCCGCGATCCTGCCCGGCCCATGGCAACCGGCGCTGGCGGCCAAGCAACTGGCGACCATCGACCAGCTCACCAATGGCCGCATTGCGGTGAACATCGTCAGTGGCTGGTTCAAGGGCGAGTTCCAGGCCATCGGCGAACACTGGCTGGAGCACGACGAGCGCTATCGCCGTTCCGAAGAATTCATCCGCGCCCTCAAAGGCATCTGGACCCAGGACGACTTTACCTTCAAGGGCGACTTCTACCGTTTCAACAACTACACCCTCAAGCCCAAGCCCCTGGGCCAGCCGGAAGTGTTCCAGGGCGGCAGCTCGCGGGCCGCACGAGACATGGCGGCGCGCGTGTCGGACTGGTACTTCACCAACGGCAACACCCCGGAAGGCATCAAGGCCCAGGTCGATGACATTCGCGCCAAGGCCGCCGCCAACAACCATTCGGTCAAGGTCGGCGTGAATGCGTTCATCATCGCCCGCGACACCGAGGAAGAAGCCCGCGCCGTGCTCGCAGAGATCATCGACAAGGCCGACCCGGACGCCGTGAACGCCTTTGGCGACGCGGCCAGGCAGGCCGGCAAGGCATCACCCGAAGGCGAGGGCAACTGGGCCAAGTCGAGCTTTGAAGACCTGGTGCAGTACAACGATGGCTTCAAGACCAACCTGATCGGCACCCCGCAGCAGATTGCCGAGCGCATCGTCGCACTCAAGGCAGTGGGCGTGGACCTGGTGCTGGCGGGCTTCCTGCACTTCCAGGAAGAAGTGGAGTACTTCGGCAAACGTGTATTGCCGCTGGTGCGCGAGCTGGAAGCCAAGGCCGGGATCAAGCAGGTGGCCTGACCAGGGTTTTCTCCAGGCGCAGGGCCGGGGTGTGGTCTGCGTAGTAGTCGTTGACCTGGGCGAAACGCCGGTAGCCGTTGCGTTCATACAGCGCCAGGGCGCCGCGGTTGTCGGTGCGCACCTCCAGGCGCAGGTGGGCGCACCCGTGCGTCACCCCGCAGGCCTCGACATGGCTGAGCAACTGCTTGCCCAGCCCGAGGCCGCGTGCGTGCTCGGCAATGGCGATGGAATACAGGCGCGCGAACACGCTGCCACGACGAAACAGCACCAGCGCATAACCGAGCAACTGCCCGTCCTGTTCCGCCACCAGCAACTGGCCGTGGGCGCGGCTGATCATCCAGTGAAAACTGCGCGATGAGAGCCGGTCGGTGGTGAAACACTGGTGCTCCAATGCCACTAATGCCGGTATATCACCGGGTAATGCAATGCGAGAGAAAAGAGCCATATAACCGCCGTAAAAGTTGCGTAACGAAACGGGACTTCCCTAAAAGATCGTGCTTAATAGAAAAGGTCGAGTTCTCTAAAGCGGATCAAATATTATGTCGGCGGTACAAGGTCATTGGCGTGAAGTATCCGAGCAAATCGTCGCGGCGACAATAACATCGAAGGGCTTTTTTTCTTCGCCGCCTCGAAGTAACAGTCAAGTGGTGATCATTGTTGAACGCAAGGAAGATTGGGCCTCCTACTTTCCCAGCGAAGACATCGTCACCGCTCAGGAGTACCTGGAGCAAACCCGCCAGAACGAGTCAGGCAAGCGGGTGCAGGTGATCAACCTGTGCCGCAGCTACAAGTACCTGGGGCACGGCTACTACTGCTCGTTGCTGGCCGAAGCGCGCGGACACAAGGTGATTCCTTCGGTGCGCACCATCAGTGAGCTGACCAGGAAGTCGCTGTACGGCCTGGCGCTGGACGACTTGGATAAAACCCTTGATAAAGCCTTGAGTCATCACCTCTACAGTAATACCGAAGGGTTTACCCTGACACTTTACTTCGGCAGGACCACTATAGAGCCGTTGCAGGAATTGGCCCGCCAGTTGTTTGAAACATTCCCATGTCCGATCTTGTTAGTTGAGTTCAGAAAACATAACGGTTGGCATATCGTAGGGGTCAAGTCCGGCGTATTGCACAAGTTACGCGACGACCAGGAAGATCAATTCGCCCACGCCCTCGATAACTTCAGCCGCAGGATCTGGCGCCAGCCCCGTTCACGGCGCCTGGCCCGTTATGACCTGGCGATCCTCCATGATCCCCAGGAGCAATTGCCGCCGTCCAACGCCCGTGCCTTGGAGAATTTCATCCGCGTCGGCAAGGGCCTGGGCATCGATGTGGAACTGATCGAGCGCAAGGACTACGCGCGCCTGGCCGAATACGACGCCTTGCTGATCCGCGAGACCACCAGTGTCGACAACCATACCTACCGCTTTGCCAAAAAAGCCGAAAGTGAAGGCCTGGTGGTGATGGACGACCCGGCGTCGATCCTGCGTTGTACCAACAAGGTCTACCTTACCGACCTGCTCAACAGCCATCAGTTAGGTATGCCTGCCACCGAGATTCTCTACAAGGAACGACCGCAGGACTTTGAACGGGTCGGCGAGCGCCTCGGGTTTCCGCTGGTGTTGAAGATTCCCGACGGGTGTTTCTCCCGTGGCGTGATCAAGGTCGAAAGCCAGGCAGCCTTGCTCAAGGCCACCGCCGAGTTGTTCGAGCATTCGGTGCTGCTGCTGGCCCAGGAATTCTTCTACACCGAGTATGACTGGCGCATCGGCGTACTCAACCGCAAGCCGATCTTTGCCTGCCAGTACTTCATGTCCAAGGGCCATTGGCAGATCTATAACCACAAGGCCATCGGCCAGGCCATCAACGGCGAATGCCGCACCCTGGCTGTCCATGAAGCGCCCCGGGCGGTGGTGGAACTGGCGGTGAAGACCGCCAACCTGATCGGCGACGGCCTCTATGGTGTGGACCTCAAGCAGTCCGGCGACAAGGTGGTGGTGATCGAGGTCAACGACAACCCCAACCTCGATGCCGGCATCGAAGATGCCTACCTGCAGGACGACCTGTACAGCCTGGTGTTGGAAGAGTTCGTGCGGCGCCTGGAGTTGAAACGCCAGGGCCAGGTCTGGTGAGGTTCAAGGCGGTATCTACGGCGGTGGGTGAATCAAGGGCGGGTTTGCAAGGTCAGCACTTCAAAGCCATCCGCCGTCACCGCCACCGTATGCTCCCACTGCGCCGACAGGCTGTTGTCCTTGGTCACCACCGTCCAGCCGTCTTTCAGGCTGCGCACCTTGGCGCCGCCCTGGTTGAGCATCGGTTCGATGGTGAACACCATGCCTTCACGCAGTTCCAGCCCGGTGCCAGGGCGGCCGAAGTGCAGGACCTGCGGTTCTTCATGCATCTGCTTGCCGATGCCGTGGCCGCAGTATTCACGCACCACGCTGTAGCCATTGGCCTGTGCATGGCTCTGGATCGCATGGCCGATATCACCCAGGCGCGCGCCGGGCTTGACCTGGCGGATCCCGGCCCACATCGCCTCGAAAGTCATGTCCACCAGGCGCCGCGCCTTGGGCGCGACGGTGCCGATCATGTACATCTTGCTGGAATCGGCGATAAAGCCGCCTTTTTCCAGGGTGATGTCGATGTTGACGATGTCGCCGTCCTTGAGGATTTCCTTGGCGCTGGGCATGCCATGGCACACCACCTCGTTGATCGAGGTGTTGATGGAGAAGGGGTAGTCGTATTGCCCGAGGCTGGCGGGGCGGGCTTTCAATTCGTTGCGGATAAAGGCTTCGACGGCGCTGTCCAGTTCCAGGGTGGAACGGCCGGCGGCGACAAAACCGTCGAGCATGTCGAACACTTGGGCCAGCAGGCGTCCGGACTCGCGCATCACAGCCAGTTGGGCGGCGGTCTTGATCATCAGCTGCGCCCCCGGATCAGGTCGGGCTTGTCCAGCAACAGTTTGTTGATCAGCTCGTGGTAGGGCAGGCTGGGATTGAGTTCGGCGAGCAGGCCGACCTTGATCCAGAACTCGGCCTGGGCGTTGATGGAGCGGTCCATGGCCGCACTGGCCAGCCGGAGTTGTTCGTGCAGTTGGTCGCTGATCTTGACGATGCCCATGAGGTTCACTGTAGTGGTTGGATATACGAATCGTATATGTTTCATATGTCGTCAGTAAACATGATGTTGACTTGATCCGGATGGCCGGTTAATTTCCAGGCATGACCTATCCAGCCTTCCGCAGCCAGCCAAGCATTATTACCGCCATTCCTCATTTGGCGGGATAGCACACGGCTGCACCCCAACCCGCCTTATAGGCGGGTTTTGTTTGTTCCGTCTCCAGGGCCTTTAAAAACCAGGAGACACCCATGAGCACGTGCCCCGCACCGCCTACCGCTGATACGGCATTGCTTGAACACTATGTGAAAAAGATCCTCGCCGCGCCGGTCTATGACCTCGCGGTGCGTACGCCCCTGCAAGCCGCGCCGGCACTCTCGGCAATGCTCGGCAACCAGGTGCTGCTCAAGCGCGAAGACCTGCAACCGACCTTTTCCTTCAAGATTCGCGGCGCCTACAACAAGCTGGTGCAGCTTACCGGCGCGCAGAAAGCGCGCGGTGTGGTGACGGCGTCGGCGGGTAACCATGCGCAAGGCGTGGCACTGGCGGCGAAGACGCTGGGGCTCCAGGCGCGGATCGTGATGCCGTGCAGCACGCCGGAATTGAAGGTGCTGGGCGTGCGCTCCCGGGGCGCCGAAGCGGTGCTGCACGGCGAGAGCTTCCCGTTTGCCCTGGCCCATGCGCTGCAACTGGCCGAGATGTCCGGCTGCACCTTCGTTTCGCCCTTCGATGACCCGGAAGTGATCGCCGGCCAGGGCACGGTGGCCATGGAAATCCTGCGCCAGCAACAAGGCCCCTTGGACGCGATCTTCGTGCCCGTGGGCGGCGGCGGCCTGATCGCCGGCATTGCGGCCTACGTCAAATACCTGCGGCCCGAAGTGCGCATCATCGGGGTCGAGCCCGAAGGCTCCAGTTGCCTGCTCGCCGCGCTGCGGGCCGGGGAACGGGTGGTGTTGCCGAGTGTCGACGGGTTCGCCGATGGCACCGCAGTCGCGCAGATCGGCGCCTATGGCTTTGAGATCTGCCGCGATTGGGTCGACGAAGTGATCACCGTCAGCAATGACGAACTGTGCAGCGCGATGAAGTTGATCTATGACGATACGCGTTCCATCACCGAACCTTCCGGTGCGCTGGCGGTGGCGGGGGTTCGCAAGTACGTGGCCAGTCGTGGGGTGAGTGGACAGACCTTGGTCGCGGTTAACTCAGGTGCAAATATCAACTTTGATAGTTTGCGATATGTTGCTGAAAGAGTGGCGGCACAAGCTGCAGTTTAATTCGAAGCGTGGGGTTAAACGATTAATCGAAGCGGTTCGACGATGATTTAACTGAGGTGACCTAAGCTATATAAATTCCTACATTGCTTATGAAGAAAAGTTACAACAAAAACGGAATTTGCCGAGTAGGCTGGTAAAGGTAAGCGTCTTCCAGGGCTGGCGAGACGTGGCAGGCACGCGCCTGCAGACTTATAACAATCGATTGGCAAGTCTCAAAAAAGGAGAGGTTGGCCATGCTTTCGGAATTAGAACTTCGCAGCATTATTGAAGGAAGTTTCCTGCCTAAACGGTGCGAATGCACCAAAGCCGAAGATGCTTCGCTGACGATCAAGGTCTATGACGACCGCGACCGTGACCGGGTGGATTTGGAAGTCAAAGGTATAAACGCCGACAAACTCGACAGCAGTCGAGCTATTTGCAACCTCATTACCGGGTTGCGTGAAGACCTCAAGCACAGCCATGCACCTGTCCAGCAGCGGGCCGGAGGGCGCGGTTACTACTGATTGTTAGTCATGAACGGTGGGCCTGGTAAATGCCAGGCCCAATGCTGCTTATAGTTGCCCATCAATTCTGGAAGTCGCAGGCTTCGGACATTTTGCGGTAGCTCACGTCTTCCACTTTGCCCGCCTTGTCCAGGAACTTGATATCCGCGTTGATGACTTTGCAGTCGTTGGTCGGGGTTTCGTTCATGGCCAGGACCTTGGCAATGTTCATCGGCATGCCGTAATGGTAAGGCACGGGTTTGACCGACTGGGTTTGATCGTCAGCCTGGGCCAGGCCCGACACTGCCGCCAGCGCCAGGGCGCCGCCGAGCATTAAGGTGTGCAGTTTCATGGTGGTGCTCCGCAAGTGAGTGGAATTTCACTCTCGACTTGCGGGATTAACCATCGATTAATTTTTCCCTGGCTGACAAAACCTTCATCCAAGCTGCTGGCGATACGGCAAGTCCGGCCCGGTCTTGCCGCACGTCAGTGCCGCAGCGCGGATGGCGAAGCCGAGCATGGCGTCGATCTGCGCGCGGGTGAGTTGTTGCAGGCCTTGCACCGAGTCCAGCTGGTGCTCGGTCAGCCAGGCAATCAATGCGGCCTGGAAGGTATCCCCGGCACCCACGGTATCCGCCATCACCACGCGCTGTGCCGGTTGCGACCAGGTGCCATGCTGACGGCTGAACACACTGGCGCCATCGCCGCCACGGGTGAGGAACACCAGCTGGCAACGGTGTTGCAGCCAGCCCTGCAGCACGCTTTCCGGCGACTGGCCGGGGTAGAGCAGGTGCAGGTCTTCGTCGCTGACCTTGATCAGGTCGGCATGCTGGGCCAACTCAGCGACACGGTCGCGCCACAGCTGGATATCCGGCTGCGGATTAAGGCGCACGTTGGGGTCGAGGCTGATCAGGCGCTTGCCGCTTTCGCGCTGGACCAGGTTCAGCAGAGTGTCGCCGATCGGTTGCACCACCAGGGAGAACGAGCCGACATGCAGCCCGCGCACCTCATCGCCGAGGACCGGCAAATGGGCCACTTCCAGCAGTCGGTCGGCGCAGCCTTCACCCCGGAAGTTGTACTGCGGTGAACCATCGGCGCCCACCGCGACCATCGACAAGGTGGTCGGCGCGGCAAACTCCACCAAGAACTGCTCGCTGACGCCTTCATCCCTGAGCACCTGCAACAGCCGGCGCCCGAGGAAGTCGCTGGACAGGCCGCCGAACAGCCCGGCCTCGACGCCCAGGCGGCGCAAACCCACCGCGACGTTGAACGGTGAACCACCGGCAATTGCCTTGTAAGTGACCTTGGAGGCCTGCCCGCTGGCATCTTCCTCGCTGAAAAAATCAAACAGCGCTTCACCACACACCAGATACATAGTCGTTCGCTCTTAAAGGGTTGCCACGTGCTGTTGATAGCGTTCGTAAGCCAGTTGGTAGGCGCTGACATTGGCCGCCACCGGCAGGGTACGGCTGGCGAGGTCGACGCTCACGCATTTGTCGCACAGGCTGGCCAGGGACTCGCCGGACTGGCTCCACGCCGCCTGGATCGCCGCGCCCAGGGCGGCGGCTTCGCTTTGTTCGGTGCAGATCACTTCGGTATTCATGATATCGGCGACCATCTGCCGCCACACCGGGCTCTTCGAACCACCGCCGATCAGGCGGATGCTCTGGCTTTGCAGGCCGGTGTGGCGTAGCAGGTCGAGGCCGTAGCGCAGGCCGAAGGTGGTGCCTTCGACTACGGCGCGGCACAGGTTGGCACGGGTCAGGTTGGTCATGGTCAGCCCATGCAGGCTGCCGGTGGCGTGGGGCAGGGCGGGTACGCGTTCGCCGTTGAGGAACGGCAGCATGCTGACGCCATCGGCGCCAATCGGGGCTTGCTCGACCAGTGAGTTGAAGGCGTTGAGGTCCAGCTCGAACAACTCGCGGATCACCCCGGTAGCGTTGGTCAGGTTCATGGTGCAGATCAACGGCAGCCAGCCGCCGCTGGACGAGCAGAAGGTGGCGACCGACGCCTGGGGGCTGACATTGGGCTGGTCGGCGAAGGCATACACGGTGCCGGATGAGCCCAGGCTCATGGTGATCACACCGGGGGCGATATTGCCCGTGCCGATGGCGCCCATCATGTTGTCGCCGCCGCCGCTGGACACCCTGGCATTGGGGTTGATGCCCAGGCGTTCGGCGATGGCCGGCAGGATCGTGCCTACGCTTTGATCGGCTTCGATCAATGTCGGCAGCGCAGCTTCGAGACGGCCGCTGGGGTCGATATGCTTGAGCAGCGCCATATCCCAGGTGCGGGTGCGCACGTTGAAGTAACCGGTGCCCGAGGCATCGCCGTATTCGGCGACCGCGCGGCCGGTGAGCCAGTAGTTGAGGTAGTCGTGGGGCAGCAGCACATGGGCGATGCGCGCGAACACATCCGGGTGCTGCTCGCGGGTCCACAGCAGTTTCGACACGGTGTAGCCCGGCGCAATCGCCACGCCCAGGCGCTCCAGCGAGCCACTCTCGCCGCCCAGGTAGGCCAGCAGGCGCTCGTTCTCCGGCGCGGTTTCGGTGTCGCACCACAGCTTGGCCGGGCGCAGCACCTGGCCGCTTTCATCCAGCGACACCAGGCCGTGCTGCTGGCCGGATACGCCGATGCCGAGGATGTCCTGGCCGTCCACGCCGGCCTGTTGCAAGGCGCGGTGGGTGGCTTCGGTAAAGGCGTCCAGCCATTCCTGGGTGTGCTGCTCGCGACGGCCATTGGCGCCGCTGATCAGGGTGTGCGCGGCGGCGCCCAGGCCCAGCACCTTGCCGCTGGACGCGTCGAGGACGATGGCCTTGGTGCCTTGGGTGCCGCAGTCGATGCCGAGGAACAGGTTTTGCTGGGTCATGATGGAGTGCTCTGTAGGAGCGAGCTTGCTCGCGAAAATTTCACTGACGCCGCGTGTTTCCAGAGTGCCCGCGGCCGCTTCGCAGCCTGGCGCGGGGCAAGCCCGCTCACCACAGCAAGCCCCCTCCCACATTTAAACCGGTTTCTTCAGGAGGTTTTGTAGGGTTTCGGTGACGCCGTTATCACGCAGGCTCCCATAGCACCGCTCGAACGCTGCCACAAACTCAGGCGAGTTGGGAATAGCCGTGCCAAAAATCTCTTCCACTCCCAGCAGTCGCTGGCTGATCGACGCCTCGTCACTCACCAGCCCCTGGCAGAATTCCGCACGTGGGTCGGGGATTTTATAGCTCACGCCATTCTCATCCACACCCTTCAAATACAAGGCCCAGGCCGCAACGACCAGCGCCGCACGCTCGGTCTCGCGCCCGTCGGCAATCAGGCGGTTGATGGTCGGCACGGTGAACTTGGGAAACTTCGACGAGCCGTCCGAACACACCCGTTCCAGCTGGTCGGCAATCGCCTGGTTGGAGAAGCGGTCCACCAGGGTCTGCTTGTAGTCGGTCAGGTCGATGCCCGGTACCGGCGCCAGATTTGGCGTGACGTCGAGGTCCATGTAGGCGCGCATGTAGGCCACGAACAGCGGATCGTTCATGGTCTCGTGCACAAACCGATAGCCCTTGAGAAACCCCAGGTAGGTCAGGGCCAGGTGGCTGCCGTTGAGCAGGCCGATCTTCATCTCTTCATAGGGCGTCACATCGTCGGTGAATTGCACGCCGACCTTTTCCCACGCCGGGCGGCCGTTGACGAATTTGTCTTCCAGTACCCATTGCACAAAGGGCTCGCAGACCACCGGCCAGGCATCGTCGATGCCGTGTTCATCGTGCAGTTGCAGGCGGTGGGCGGTGCTGGTCATCGGCGTGATGCGGTCGACCATGGCGTTCGGGAAGCTCACATGGGCCTTGATCCAGTCATGCAGCTCGGCATCGTGCAGGGCGGCGAAGGCCAGCAGCGCCTTGCGCGTGACGGCGCCGTTGTGGGGCAGGTTATCGCAGGACATCACGGTAAACGCCGGGACGCCGGCCGCGCGGCGCTGGGTCAATGCCGCACAGATAAAGCCGAACACGGTTTTCGGCGCGCTGGGGTGCGCCAGGTCATGCTGGATCTGCGGCAGGTGGGCCATGAACTCGCCGTTGCTGTCGTCGATGCAGTAGCCGCCTTCGGTGATGGTCAGCGAGACGATGCGAATGGCGGGGCTGGCCAGTTTGTCGATCAGCCCCTGGGCGCCGTCTTCGGCCAGCAGCATGTCGCTGATCGAGCCGATCACGCGCACTTCGGTGTCGTCCGTGTCGCCCAGTTCGTACAGGGTGAACAGGTAGTCCTGGCCGGCCAGGTCGTCGCGGGCCTTGCGGTCTTCGCTGCGCAGGCCGACGCCGCAGATGCTCCAGTCCAGGCCCTCGCCGGTATTCATCAGTGCATCGGTGTAATACGCCTGGTGCGCGCGGTGGAAGCCGCCGACGCCGATATGGGCGATGCCCTGGGAGGTACTCGCAATGGCGTAGGCCGGCAGTTTGATTTCCGGCGCCAGTTGGGTGAGGTTCTGTTTATTCAGTTTCATCGCAAATCTCGCAAATCAGGCGGCAGCGCGCAGTGGACGGGCCACGGCAACACCGTCGGTGTCGAACAGATGGCAGTGCGCCGGATCCAGGTGCAGGTGCAGCGTCTCCCCATACTGGCTGGCCATATCGCCGCGAATCCGCATGGTCAGCGGCTCGCCGTTGGCGGTGATGACATGGCAGAAAGTGTCGCTGCCCAGGCGTTCGCCGACGTCGGCGGTGACGGTCAGGGTGGTTTGCCCAGGTGACGCGATTTCCAGGTGCTCCGGACGAATGCCCAGGGTCACCGCACTGCCCACGCTCAGGCTGGCGCCGCTCAACGGCAGGCTGATCAGGGTGCCGGCGTCCAGCTGCACCTCACAGCCCTGGCCGTCGACGCGGGTGACCTTGCCCTTGAGAAAGCCCATTTTCGGCGTGCCGAGAAAACCCGCCACAAACAGGTTGGCCGGCTGGTGGTACAGCTCCAGCGGCGAGCCGACCTGCTCGATACGCCCGCTGTTCAACACGACCACCTTGTCGGCCAGGGTCATGGCTTCGACCTGGTCGTGGGTCACGTAGATCATGGTCGCTTGCAGCTCTTTGTGCAGGCGTGCCAGTTCCAGGCGCATCTGCACGCGCAGGGCGGCGTCGAGGTTGGACAGCGGTTCGTCGAACAGGAAGATCTTCGGGTTGCGCACAATCGCCCGGCCAATCGCCACACGCTGGCGCTGACCACCGGAGAGTTGCTTGGGCTTGCGCTCCAGCAGCGGGCCCAGTTCAAGAATGCGCGCCGCTTCGTTGACCTTGCTCTCCACCAGCTGCTTGTCGACGCCGGCCAGGTCCAGGGCAAACGACATGTTTTTGCGCACGCTCATATGTGGATACAGCGCGTAAGTCTGGAACACCATCGCCAGGTCGCGTTTGGCTGGGGTCACTTCGGTGATGTCGCGGCCATCGAGTTCGATGGTGCCTTCGGTGACTTCTTCCAGGCCGGCGATCAGGCGCAGCAGGGTGGACTTACCGCAGCCCGACGGGCCGACGAAGACCACGAATTCCTTGTCGTTCACTTCCAGGTCGATGCCCCTGATGATCGAGAAACCTTCGAAGCCTTTTTGCAGATTCTTGATTTTGAGGTTGGCCATGATGGGCCCTCCGCTAGAAATTATTATTTAACTGCGCCGAAGGACAAACCGCGCACCAGCTGTTTCTGGCTGATCCAGCCAAAGATCAGGATCGGCGCACAGGCCAGGGTCGAGACGGCAGACAATTTGGCCCAGAACAAGCCTTCGGGGCTGGAGTAGGAGGCAATCAGCGCGGTCAAGGGCGCGGCGGTGGACGAGGTCAGGTTCAGCGACCAGAAGGCCTCGTTCCAGCACAGGATCAGCGACAGCAACACCGTGGAGGCCAGGCCGCCCTTGGCGATCGGCAGCAGCACCCGGACCATTTCCTGCCACAGGGTGGCGCCGTCCAGGCGCGCGGCTTCGAGGATGTCCTTGGGGATGTCCTTGAAGTAGGTGTAAACCATCCAGACCACGATCGGCAGGTTGATCAGGGTGTAGATGATGATCAGCGCGATGCGCGTGTCCAGCAGGCCAAAGCTCTTGGCCAGCAGGTAGATCGGCATCAGCACGCCCACCGGCGGCAGCATCTTGGTGGAGAGCATCCACAGCAGCGTGCTCTTGGTGCGTTTGGTTTCGTAGAACGCCATGGAGTAGGCGGCCGGCACCGAAATCAGCAGGCACAGGGCGGTGGCGCTGAATGAAATCAGCACCGAGTTCCAGGCATAGCTGAAGTAGTTGCTGCGCTCGTTGATGTGCAGGTAGTTCTCCAGGGTCGGCGTGAAGATGAACTGCGGCGGCGTGGCGAACGCGTCGATTTCGGTCTTGAAGCTGGTCAGCACCATCCAGAAGATCGGGAAGAAAATCAGGATCGCGATGGCCCAGGCCAGGGTGCCGAGCAACAGGCTTTGCAGGCGACGGGATTGTTGAAGCGTCATGGCGCGGCCCTCAAGGCTTGTCAGTCAGGTTTTTGCCGATCATCCGCACCAGGATGATCGCCGCGATATTGGCGATGACCACGGCGATCAAGCCGCCGGCCGAGGCCATGCCCACGTCGAACTGCACCAGCGCCTGGTTGTAGATCAGGTAGGCGAGGTTGGTCGACGCGTAGCCGGGGCCACCGTTGGTGGTGGTGAAGATTTCGGCGAATACCGAGAGCAGGAAGATGGTCTCGATCATCACCACCACGGCAATCGGGCGGGCCAGGTGGGGCAGAGTCAAGTGCCAGAAAATCGCGATGGCGCCGGCACCGTCCAGGCGTGCGGCTTCCTTCTGTTCCTGGTCGAGGGACTGCATGGCGGTCATCAGCAGCAGGATGGCGAACGGCAGCCATTGCCACGACACAATGATGATGATCGACAGCAACGGGTAGTGCGCCAGCCAGTCCACCGGCTCGGCGCCGAAGAACTTCCACACGGCGGCGAGAATCCCCGACACCGGGTGGAAAATCAGGTTCTTCCAGATCAGCGCACCGACGGTGGGCATGATGAAGAACGGCGAAATCAACAGCACCCGGACGATGCCGCGCCCCAGAAACTCACTGGCCTCCAGCAGCGCACTGATCAACACGCCGAACACCACGCTGATCAACAGCACGCTGCCTACCAGCAACAACGTATTGGTGGCACCGGGCAGGAAACCCGAGTCGGTGATGAAGTAGGTGAAGTTCTCCAGCCCCACGAATTGGTTCTCGCCGGGGTAGAGCAGGTTGTAGCGGATCAGTGAAAAGTACAGGGTCATGCCCAGCGGCACGATCATCCACAGCAGCAGCAGGGCGACCGAGGGCGTGACGAGGAACCAGCCGGGGTTGGCCAGGCGGTTTTTGGCGGATGTATTCATGATAATCAAGGCCAGTCAGGTACAGGTGCGCAAAACCCCTGTAGGAGCGAGCTTGCTCGCGAAGGTATTTCAGGCGCATTGCGGCGTCGGATGTACCTTTTTCGCGAGCAAGCTCGCTCCTACAGGATCGGGGGTTACTTGGGGTAACCGGCCCGCTTCATTTCCCGCTCGGTGGTGGTCTGCGCGGCGGTCAGTGCAGCATCGACCGTCTGCTGACCGGTCAGCGCACCCGAGAAGAACTTACCGACCTGGGTGCCAATCGCCTGGAACTCGGGAATGGTCACCAACTGGATACCGATATACGGCACCGGCTTGAGGGTCGGCTTGGTCGGGTCGGCGACTTTCAGCGATTCCAGGGTCACCTTGGCGAACGGTGCGGCCTTCATGTACTCGTCGCTGTAGGTCGACTTGCGCGTACCTGGCGGCACGTTGGCAACGCCGTCGGTCTTGGCGACCAAGGCACCGTATTCCTTGGAGGTGGCCCAACTGGTGAACACCTTGGCGGCGTCCTTGGCCTTGGAGCTGGTCGGGATCGCCAGGCTCCAGGAATACAGCCACGATGTGCCCTTGTCGGTTTTTTCGTGGGGGGCAAAGGTGAAGCCCACATGGTCGGCCACTTTGCTTTGGGTCTTGTCGGTGACGAACGAGCCGGCGACGCTGGCATCGACCCAGATCGCGCACTTGCCGCTGTTGAACAGCGCCAGGTTTTCGTTGAAACCGTTGCTGGAAGCACCCGGCGGGCCGGATTTCTTCATGTTGTCGACGTAGAAGTTCAGCGCGTCCTTCCACTCGGGGCCGTTGAATTCAGGCTGCCACTTTTCATCGAACCAGCGCGCACCGTAGCCGTTGGCCAGGGTGGTGATCAGCGCCATGTTCTCGCCCCAACCGGCTTTGCCGCGCAGGCACAGGCCGTATTGCTCTTTGCTCTTGTCGGTGAGCTTGGCCGCGAATTCGCCGATCTGGCTCCAGGTCGGGTGCTCGGGCATACTCAGCCCGGCGTCCTTGAACAGGTCGGTGCGGTAGTAGGTGATCGAGCTTTCCGCATAGAACGGCAGGGCGTACAGCGAACCCTTGACGGACAGACCGTCACGCACGGAAGGGAATACATCGTCGAGGTCGTAGGACGCCGGCAGGTCCTTCATCGGCTCCAGCCAACCCTTGGCGCCCCAGAGTGCGGCTTCGTACATGCCGATGGTCAACACATCGAACTGCCCGCCCTGGGTGGCGATGTCAGTGGTCAGGCGCTGGCGCAGCACATTTTCTTCCAGCACCACCCAGTTCAGCTTGATCTCCGGATGCTCGGCCTCGAAGGTTTTCGAGAGCTTCTGCATGCGGATCATGTCGCTGTTGTTGACGGTGGCAATGGTCAGGGTTTGCGCGCCAAGGCTGACGGCGCTGAGGGTCATACAGGTAGAGGCAAGCAGAGCTTTTGCTGTGAACTTCATCGCGCACTCCATTTCCGCGCCCAGGGGCTACGGAAGGACAGTTATTGTTGTTGTGTCTTCCTACAGGGAGTCAGGAAGAGTGTGCGTTGATTACAGCCTTCAAATGGGGTTGTGACAAATCCTTGGGAACACTTGGACTGATACTTTTTTGCACTCGATGATCGTGCCCATGCTTACCTGGGAACGATCTCCATTAGGCCAGGTTCTGCTCGGTCAAGCGTTGTACCGCCAGGCGGCGGTAGTGAGAGGGGGTCATACCCTTGAGTTGCTGAAAGCGCCGGTTGAAGTTGGAGATGTTGTTGAAGCCCGACTCGAAACACACGTCCGTCACGGCTTTATCACCGTCAGCCAGCAATTCGCAGGATTTGCTGATGCGCAGCCGATTGACGAATTCGATAAACGTGCGCCCGGTCGCCTGCTTGAACACCCGGGAAAAGTACGTCGGCTTCATCCCCAGATGTTCCGCCACTTCCTCCAGGGGCAACTCGCGCGCGTAGTGGGCGAAAATGTAGTCCACCGCGCGGTTGGTGCGGTCGATGCTGTGTTCATCCGCCAATTGCGGCGTGGTGACGCCGGACAGCAACTGGTAGTCCTCACAGCTGCTCAACACTTCCAGCAAGATAAAGAAATGCCCCAGGCGCGCCATACCCTGGGCGTCTTCGATACGTTGCATCAGGGTCATGGCCTGGGCGATGGTTTTTTTGCAGCGAAACTCAATGCCGGACTGCGCGCGCTCCAGCAACGGTGCCAGCATTTTCAGTTCGGTAAAAATGTGGCTGCCCTGCTCGAACAGCTCATCGGTGAAGTTCACCAGCATGTCGCGCTTGGGCACCACTTCGTCTTCCTCCACCTGGCTGATCCAGTTGTGGGGCAGGTTGGGCCCTGTGAGGAACAGGCTTTCCGGATAGAAGTTGCCGATATAGTCGCCAATAAACACCTTGCCGGAACTGGCGACGATCAGGTGCAGTTCGTATTCCTTATGGAAATGCCAGCGCACCAGCGGGCAGGGGAAACCATGCTGGCGATAGATGATGGACAGACCGTTGTGATCGTCCATCAGCTCGTAGGAAGGGTCGGTGATTCGCGTTGCTCGGGTCATGCTGCCGTCGCTTTATTGTGGTTGCTGCTTGGGATAATGCCCCCTCGCGCATGACCTCGCCAGCGCCGCGGTTTACAGACTGCGGTTTTTCGCCTCGATCCACTGGGACATGTACTGCGTACTTTTATGCGCATGATGGCGCAGCATGCTGCCGGTGAAGTTGTGGCGGCGATGGGCGGCGAGGTGGTTGCGGCAGTGTTGCAGGCACTCCACCAGTGCAGGCCCGTGGACAGTGCGGTCATATCGGCCGGCAATCAGTTGGCGCCCATCCTGCTGGGCCTGGGTCCAGCGTTCGCGATCCTGATAAAGCGCCACGGCCGCCGCCGCCAGGGCTTCGGCGCATTGCTCGATAGCGCCGGGCCATGGCCGCTCATCGCCCATGGCCTCCGCGCCGATGGGGGTGGTGATGTTGGGCGTGCCGCACAGCATCGCATCGGCCAGCTTGCCCTTGATACCCGCGCCAAAGCGCAGGGGCGCCAGGCAGATGCGCGCGGCGCTCATCACTTGCAGGGCATCTTCGGCCCAGTTCATCACATGAAAGCCCTGCGCCGGGTTGTGCAGGGCAGTGGCCTTGGGCGGGGTATAGGCGCCGTAGATATGCAGTTGGGCGCCCGGCAATTGCTGGCGAATCAATGGCCAGACGCTGTTCTTCATCCACAGTACGGCGTCCCAGTTCGGCGCATGGCGGAAGTTACCGATGCTGAGGAAGTGCGCACGCTCTTCGAACGGTACGAAGGCCTCGGTTGGCGGCGTCATCATCAGCGGGTACCAGTGGAGCAGGGCGGCGGGCAGCTTGAACTGTTCGGTGAGCAGGCGAATTTCCACGTCGGAGATCATCAGGCTGATGTCGCAGCGGTAAATCGCGGCGAGTTCGCGCTTGGCCAGGTCGGTGTCGGCCATCAGTTGGAATTCCTCCTCCAGGGCCGGGGCGAACAGCGCGCTGAAGTCGTCGCTGCCCGGGTGGGCCTTGAGGTGCGCCTTGAGGCGCTGCTGACGGGCGTCACGCAGGCTTTGCAGGTCAGAGGTTTCCAGCACGCGCAGGGCGTCGGGGCAACACTTCTCCACGCGCCAGCCAAACTGTTCTTCCATCATGAAACGGTCGAACAGCACGATATCCGGGGCCAGGTCGCGGACAAAATCGTCGAAGCTGCTGTTATTGAGCTCGATCGCGCATTCGGCGATGCCCAGCGCCAGCAGGTCGGCCTTGTGCTCGCCCAGTGCTGCCGGGCTGCTGAAGGTAATATCCCAACCTTGTGTAAGAAAAGTTTCGAGAATCTGCATCATGTGCCCGCCCGCGGCCGAGGAACGGGGCTCCGGCCAGACATAACCAATGACCAGGACTTTGGTGGCGGGCTGATTCATCGACAACGGTTTCCTTGGAGGGCAGGCGCAAAGCGCGCAATTAAACCACAACCGTGTGGCATGACAATTTGTGTCTGGCGGTAGGTAGCCACGGTACTTTGTGGTTAACTTCCGCCTCTCGAATTCGTTTAACCAAAACCCAGCATAAGGATTCTGTTCATGGCTCAAGTCACTCTTCGCGGTAACCCTGTCCAGGTTGAAGGCGAATTGCCGAAAGTCGGCTCTGAAGCAGCAGACTTCACCCTGACCGCCGGCGACCTGTCGGATGCAACCCTGGCTACCTTTGCCGGCAAGCGCAAAGTGCTGAACATCTTCCCAAGCGTCGACACCCCGACCTGCGCCACGTCGGTACGCAAGTTCAACGCCCAGGCCAACGAGCTGAACAACGCCGTCGTACTGTGCATCTCCACCGACCTGCCATTCGCCCAGGCGCGTTTCTGCGGCGCCGAAGGCCTGGAAAACGTGAAGAACCTGTCGGACTTCCGTGACCCTGGTTTCGCCGTCGATTACGGCGTAGCGATTGCCGATGGCCCGCTCAAGGGCCTGACCGCCCGTGCGGTCGTGGTGCTGGACGAAAACAACACCGTGCTGCACAGCGAACTGGTTTCGGAAATCGGCCAGGAGCCGAACTACGAAGCGGCCCTGGCTGTTTTGAAGTAACTGTTGCGGCGCGTTACTGTCGTTTTGCAGTAACACCCGTAAGACATGATTGCGGCCTGGCCTAGTCCAGGCCGTTTTCATTTGTGGCTCAGACGTTTAGCGAAATAGCCTGCAGACTAAGCCGCAGAAGTTAAAAGTTGTAAGCCCAAGGTAAATAGCCGGTAAAGGCGCTTTTCTTAACGCGCTCCAGTGCTTATCTTTCAGCCTCCCGAAGAAGAAGCTCTCGCGCCCAATGGTTGATCACTCCATGCAATCCTCCCCCCGCAACTCCCGCCGCTGGCTGTTCGGCCTGCTCGTGCTGCTGGTTATCGCCGGCCTGTGCTGGAAATTCTGGCCAGGCGGCGCCGCCCACAAAGACGCACCGGCCGGGCATACCGGTAAAACCGGCATGGCGCGCCCGGGGTTCGGCGGGTCCACCGGCCCGGTGCCGGTGCGTGTA
Source organism: Pseudomonas sp. GW821-FHT09D08 (assembly GCF_059416305.1). Lineage (NCBI taxonomy): Bacteria > Pseudomonadati > Pseudomonadota > Gammaproteobacteria > Pseudomonadales > Pseudomonadaceae > Pseudomonas > Pseudomonas sp. GW821-FHT09D08. The sequence continues at coordinate 447,230 of NZ_JBWKOX010000001.1, read as the reverse complement.
GCGCCGGCGGTGCTGGGGGAGTTCCCGGTGTACTACAAGGCCTTGGGCACGGTCACCGCGCTCAATACCATCAATGTGCGCAGCCGGGTGGGGGGCGAGTTGGTCAAGATCGCCTTTGAAGAAGGGCAGATGGTCAAGGCCGGCGACCTGCTGGCCGAGATCGACCCGCGCAGCTACCAGAATGCCTTGCTCCAGGCCCAGGGCACGCTGATGCAGAACCAGGCCCAGTTGAAAAACGCCCAGGTCGACGTGCAGCGTTATCGTGACCTGTACGCCCAGGACAGTATCGCCAAGCAGACCCTGGACACCGCCGAAGCGCTGGTCCTGCAATACCAGGGCACGGTCAAGACCAACCAGGGCGCGGTGGACGATGCCAAGCTCAACCTCGAGTTCACCAAGATCCGCGCACCGATCAGTGGCCGTGTAGGCCTGCGCCAGGTCGACGTGGGCAACCTGGTGGCCGCCAATGACACCACCTTCCTCGCGGTGATCACCCAGACCCAACCGATCAGCGTAGCCTTCACCTTGCCGGAAAACACCCTGGAAACCGTGCTCGCCCGTTATCACGCCGGTAACAAGCTGCCCGTGGAAGCCTGGGACCGTGGCGACGTCAAGCGGCAGGCCACCGGTGTGCTGCAAAGCCTGGACAACCAGATCGACGTCACCACCGGCACCCTGAAATTCAAGGCGCGTTTCGATAACAAGGACCAGGCGCTGTTCCCCAACCAGTTCGTCAACGTGCATTTGCTCGCCGATACCTTGCACAACGTGGTGCTGGCGCCGTCCGCCGCGATTCAGTTCGGCAACACCGGCACCTTTGTCTACAAGCTCGATGGCGACAAGAAGGTCAAGGTCCAGCCGCTGGTGGTGGGTGACACCGATGGCGACAACACCGTGATCAAGGAAGGCCTCGTCGCCGGCGACCGTGTGGTGCTGGAGGGCACCGACCGCCTCAAGGACGGCAGCGAGATCGAAGTGGTCAACGACAGCAGCGAAGTGCCGACCACCCCCACCGAACACCTGCAAGGCAAGCCTGCGGCTAAAGGGGAGACCGGCGCCAACGCCGGCAAGGCGCAAAAGGTCGGTTCATGAACCTGTCGCGGCTGTTTATCCTTCGCCCGGTCGCCACCACGCTGAGCATGCTGGCCATTGTCCTGGCCGGCATCATCGCGTATCGCTTGCTGCCGGTATCGGCCTTGCCCCAGGTGGACTACCCGACGATCCGGGTGATGACCCTGTACCCCGGCGCCAGCCCCGATGTGATGACCAGCGCGGTCACCGCGCCCCTTGAGCGCCAGTTCGGGCAGATGCCCGGCCTGACCCAGATGGCGTCCACCAGTTCCGGCGGCGCCTCGGTGCTGACCCTGCGTTTCAACCTCGACATCAATATGGATGTCGCCGAGCAACAGGTGCAGGCTGCAATCAATGCCGCCACCAACCTGCTGCCCAAGGATTTGCCGGCGCCGCCGGTGTACAACAAGGTCAACCCGGCGGATACCCCGGTGCTGACCCTGGCCATTACCTCCAAGACCATGCTGCTGCCCAAGCTCAATGACCTGGTCGACACGCGCATGGCGCAGAAGATCGCGCAGATCAGCGGCGTCGGCATGGTCAGTATCGCCGGTGGCCAGCGCCAGGCCGTGCGCATCAAGGTCAACCCCGAAGCCCTGGCGGCCAACGGCTTGAACCTCTCCGATGTGCGCACCCTGATCGCCGCGTCCAACGTCAACCAGCCCAAGGGTAACTTCGACGGCCCCACGCGGGTGTCGATGCTCGATGCCAACGACCAGTTGGTGTCGCCCCAGCAATACGCCGAGCTGATCCTGGCCTACAACAATGGCGCGCCTCTGCGCCTCAAGGATGTGGCACAGATCGTCGACGGTGCGGAAAACGAACGCCTTGCCGCCTGGGCCAATGAAAACCAGGCCGTGCTCCTCAATATCCAGCGCCAGCCGGGCGCCAACGTGATCGAGGTGGTCGACCGCATCAAGGCGTTGCTGCCGAGCATCACCGACAATCTGCCGGCCGGCCTCGATGTGACGGTCCTCACCGACCGCACCCAGACCATCCGCGCCTCGGTCACCGATGTGCAGCACGAATTGCTGATCGCCATCGCCCTGGTGGTGATGGTGACGTTCCTGTTCCTGCGGCGGGTCAGCGCCACGATCATTCCGTCGATTGCCGTGCCGCTGTCGCTGGTGGGCACCTTCGGGGTGATGTACCTGGCCGGGTTCTCCATCAATAACCTGACGCTGATGGCCCTGACCATTGCCACCGGTTTCGTGGTGGACGATGCCATCGTGATGCTGGAGAACATTTCCCGCTACATCGAGGAAGGCGAGACGCCGCTGGCCGCTGCGCTCAAGGGCGCCAGGCAGATCGGCTTCACCCTGATTTCCCTGACCCTGTCACTGATCGCCGTATTGATCCCGCTGCTGTTCATGGCTGACGTGGTGGGACGGCTGTTCCGCGAATTTGCCATCACCCTGGCGGTGGCGATCCTGATTTCCCTGGTGGTGTCCCTGACGCTCACGCCGATGATGTGCGCGCGTTTGCTCAAGCGCGAGCCCAAGGAAGAAGAGCAGAGCCGGTTCTACAAGGCCAGCGGCGCCTGGATCGATTGGCTGATCGAAGCCTACGGGCGCAAGTTGCAATGGGTGCTCAGGCACCAGCCGCTGACCCTGTTGGTGGCCATTGCGACCCTGGGCCTTACGGTGGTGCTGTACCTGGTGGTGCCCAAGGGCTTTTTCCCGGTGCAGGACACCGGGGTGATCCAGGGTATTTCCGAAGCGCCGCAGTCGATTTCATTCGCCGCCATGAGCCAGCGCCAGCAGGAATTGGCGCAGATCATCCTCACGGACCCGGCGGTGGAAAGCCTGTCGTCCTATATCGGCGTGGATGGCGATAACGCCACCCTCAACAGCGGCCGCTTGCTGATCAACCTCAAGCCCCACGGCCAGCGCGACTTGAGCGCGGCCCAGGTGATCACGCGCCTGCAACCGCAGATCGACAAGCTGGTGGGCATCCGCCTGTTCATGCAGCCGGTGCAGGACCTGACCATCGAAGACCGTGTCAGCCGCACCCAGTACCAGTTCAGCATGTCCTCGCCGGATGCCGACCTGTTGGCCCTGTGGAGCGGCAAGCTGGTGCACGCACTGAGCCAGATGCCGGAACTCACCGACGTCGCCAGCGACCTGCAGGACAAAGGCCTGCAGGTGTACCTGGTGATCGACCGCGATGCGGCCTCGCGCCTGGGCGTCAGTGTGTCGACCATCACCGATGCCCTGTATGACGCGTTCGGCCAGCGGCAGATTTCCACCATCTACACCCAGGCCAGCCAGTACCGCGTGGTCTTGCAGGCCCAGTCGGGGGAAACCCTGGGCCCGGCGGCGCTGAACCAGATCCATGTGAAGACCACCGACGGCGGCCAGGTGCGCCTGTCCAGCCTGGCCCATGTGGAACAGCGCCAGGCGCAGTTGGCGATTGCGCATATCGGCCAGTTCCCGGCGGTGATGATGTCGTTCAACCTGGCCCCCGGCGTTGCCCTGGGCAAAGGTGTGGAGCTGATCAACCAGGCGCAGAAGGACATCGGCATGCCGGTGGGCGTGCAGACCCAGTTCCAGGGCGCGGCCCAGGCGTTCGAAGCGTCGCTGTCGAGCACCTTGCTGCTGATCCTGGCAGCGGTGGTCACCATGTACATCGTGCTGGGTGTGCTCTACGAGAGCTATATCCACCCGATCACCATTCTCTCGACCTTGCCCTCGGCCGCGGTGGGGGCCTTGCTGGCCTTGCTGCTCAGTGGCAATGACCTGGGCATGATCGCGATCATCGGCATCATCCTGCTGATCGGTATCGTCAAGAAGAACGCGATCATGATGATCGACTTCGCCCTCGATGCCGAACGCAACCAGGGCCTGGACCCGCAGACCGCGATCTACCAGGCGGCGCTGCTGCGCTTCCGGCCGATCCTGATGACCACCCTGGCCGCCCTGTTCGGTGCAGTGCCATTGATGCTGGCCACCGGCTCCGGTGCCGAACTTCGCCAGCCCCTGGGCCTGGTGATGGTCGGCGGCCTGCTGGTGAGCCAGGTGTTGACGCTGTTCACCACGCCGGTGATCTACCTGTATTTCGATCGCCTCGGCCGCCGCTGGCGCAAAGAGCCGCAAAGCCTGGAGCCGGTTGAGTCATGAACCTGTCCGGACCTTTCATTCGCCGGCCGGTAGCGACCCTGCTGCTGAGCCTGGCGATCATGTTGCTGGGCGGGGTCAGCTTCAACCTGCTGCCGGTGTCGCCGCTGCCGCAGATCGATTTCCCGGTGATCGTGGTCTCGGCCAGCCTGCCCGGCGCCAGCCCCGAGGTGATGGCCTCCACGGTGGCCACGCCGCTGGAGCGTTCCTTCGGCGCTATTGCCGGCATCACCACCATGAGCAGTTCGTCGAGCCAGGGTTCCACCCGGGTGATCCTGGCGTTCGACTCCGACCGTGATATCAACGGCGCCGCGCGGGAAGTGCAGGCGGCGATCAACGCTTCGCGCAACCTGCTGCCCAGCGGCATGCGCAGCATGCCCACCTACAAGAAGATCAACCCGTCCCAGGCGCCGATCATGGTGCTGTCGCTGACCTCGGACGTGTTGCAGAAGGGCCAGCTGTACGACCTGGCCTCGACCATCCTCTCCCAAAGCCTGTCCCAGGTGCCGGGTGTGGGCGAAGTGCAGATCGGCGGCAGCTCCCTGCCGGCGGTGCGTATCGAGCTGGAACCCAAGGCCCTCGACCAGTACGGCGTGGCCCTGGACGACGTGCGCAACACCATCGCCAATGCCAACCAGCGCCGGCCCAAGGGCTCCCTGGAAGACAGTGAGCGCAACTGGCAGATCCAGGCCAACGACCAGTTGGAAAAGGCCAAGGACTACGAGCCGCTGCTGATTCGCTACCAGGACGGCGCCGCACTGCGCCTCAAGGATGTGGCGAAGATCAGCGACGGCGTCGAAGACCGCTACAACAGTGGCTTCTTCAACAACGATTCGGCGGTGCTGCTGGTGATCAACCGCCAGTCCGGCGCCAACATCATCGAGACCGTCAGGCAGATCAAGGCGCAACTGCCGGCGTTGCAGGCGGTGCTGCCGTCCAGCGTCAAGCTCAGCCTGGCCATGGACCGCTCGCCGGTGATCACCGCGACCCTGCATGAAGCCGAGATGACCCTGCTGATTGCGGTGGGGCTGGTGATCCTGGTGGTGTACCTGTTCCTCGGCAACTTCCGCGCCTCGCTGATTCCAACCCTGGCGGTGCCGGTCTCGCTGGTGGGCACGTTCGCGATCATGTACCTGTACGGGTTCTCGCTGAACAACTTCTCGCTGATGGCGCTGATCCTGGCCACCGGCCTGGTGGTGGACGATGCCATCGTGGTGCTGGAGAACATTTCCCGGCATATCGACGCGGGCGTGCCGCCGATGAAGGCCGCCTACCTGGGTGCCGAGGAAGTCGGGTTTACCTTACTGTCGATGAACGTATCGCTGGTGGCGGTGTTCCTCTCGATCCTGTTTATGGGAGGGATCGTCACCAACCTGTTCCGCGAGTTTTCCATCACCTTGTCGGCGGCGATCATCGTGTCGCTGATCGTGTCGCTGACGTTGACGCCGATGCTCTGCGCCCGTTGGCTCAAGCCCCACGTGAAAGGGCAGATGACCGGCCTGCAGCGCTGGAGCCAGAAGATCAACGACCGCATGGTGGCCGGCTACGCCACCAGCCTGGACTGGGTGCTGCGCCATCGCCGCCTGACCCTGCTCAGCCTGCTGCTGACCATTGGCGTGAACGTGGCGCTGTACGTGGTGGTCCCGAAGACCTTTATGCCGCAACAGGACACCGGCCAATTGATCGGCTTTGTGCGCGGGGATGACGGCCTGTCGTTCAGCGTCATGCAGCCGAAGATGGAAATCTTCCGCAAGGCGGTGCTCAACGATCCGGCGGTGCTCAGCGTGGCCGGCTTTATCGGCGGCAACAACGGTACCAACAACGCGGTGATGCTGGTCCGCCTCAAGCCCATCAGCGAACGCAAGGTGTCTGCCCAGGCGGTGATCGAGCGGCTGCGCAAGGATGTGCCGCTGGTGCCGGGCGGGCGTCTGTTCCTGATGGCCGACCAGGACCTGCAGTTCGGCGGCAGCCGTGACCAGACCAGCGCGCAGTATTCCTACATCCTGCAAAGCGGCGACCTGGCCGCGCTGCGCCTGTGGTACCCGAAAGTGGTCGCGGCGCTGCGTGAGCTGCCGGAGCTGACCGCCATCGACGCCCGCGAAGGCCGGGGCGCGGCCCAGGTCACGCTGATTGTCGACCGTGACCAGGCCAAGCGCCTGGGCATCGACATGGACATGGTCACCGCGGTGCTCAACAACGCCTACAGCCAGCGGCAGATTTCCACCATCTACGACAGCCTCAACCAGTACCAGGTGGTGATGGAGGTCAACCCCAAATATGCCCAGGACCCGATCACCCTCAACCAGATGCAGGTGATCACCTCCAGCGGCGCGCGGGTGCCGTTGTCGACCATTGCCCATTACGAGAACAGCCTGGCGGACGACCGCGTCAGCCATGAAGGCCAGTTCGCCTCGGAGAACATCGCCTTCGACATGGCCCCCGGGGTCACGGTGGAGCAGGGCACGGCGGCCATCGAGCGGGCGATTGCCAAGGTCGGCCTGCCGGAAGATGTGATCGCCAAGATGGCCGGCACCGCCGATGCCTTTGCGGCCACGCAGAAGGGCCAGCCGTTCATGATCCTCGGCGCGCTGGTGGCGGTGTACCTGGTGCTGGGCATTCTGTATGAGAGCTATATTCATCCGCTGACGATCCTCTCGACCCTGCCGTCGGCCGGTGTCGGCGCGATGCTGGCCATCTACCTGACGGGAGGGGAGTTCAGCCTGATTTCCCTGCTCGGCCTGTTCCTGTTGATCGGGGTGGTGAAGAAGAACGCGATCCTGATGATCGACCTGGCGTTGCAGCTGGAACGCAACGATGGCCTGGGCCCGCTGGAATCGATTCGCAGCGCCTGCCTGTTGCGTCTGCGACCGATCCTGATGACCACCCTGGCGGCCATCCTCGGCGCCTTGCCGCTGCTGCTGGGCACCGGCGATGGCGCGGAAATGCGCCATCCCCTGGGCCTGACCATCATTGGCGGCCTGATTTTCAGCCAGGTCCTGACCCTCTACACCACCCCGGTGGTTTACCTCTATCTCGACCGCGCGCGCCACCGCTTCAACGCTTGGCGCGGTGTGCGTACCGATGCTGCCCTGGACACTGCGCTATGACCGATTCAACTAACGCCAATGCACTGCGGGCTTCCGACACGGCACTCGTCCCTGTAGGAGCGAGCTTGCTCGCGAAAAAACGGCAGGCCCCGCGTTCATTCAGGCTCGGCGCGTTATCGTTAGCGACCTTCGCGAGCAAGCTCGCTCCTACAGTGGGGTTGGCGTTATTGCTCAGCGCCTGTGCCGTCGGCCCCGACTACCATCGCCCGGAAGTCACCGAGCCTGCGCAATTCAAGGAAGCCCAGGGCTGGCGCCAGGCCACACCTAGCGATTCCCTGGCCCGTGGCGCCTGGTGGGAGCTGTACGGCGACCGCCAACTCAACGACCTGGTGCTGCGCCTGAATAATTCCAACCAGACCGTGGCCCAGGCCGAAGCGCGTTTTCGCCAGGCCCAGGCCCTGGTGCGCAGCTCACGCGGGGCGTTTTACCCCAGCGTCGACCTGAGCGCCGGTAAAACCCGCGCCAGCCAGGGCACCGGCAGCAGCAGCGCCAGCCTCAGCAGTTCCAGCAGCGGGATCCGTGACACCCTCAATGCGCAGCTCGGCGTGAGCTGGGAAGCCGATATCTGGGGCAAGTTGCGCCGTGGCCTGGAGGCCAACGAGGCCAGTGCCGAAGCCAGCTCGGCGGATTTGGCCGCGATGCGCCTGAGCCAACAGTCGGAACTGGTGCAAAGCTACCTGCAACTGCGGGTCATGGACGAGCAGACCCGCCTGCTGCAAGCCACGCTGGACACCTACCAGCGCTCCCTGCAAATGACCGAAAACCAGTACCGCGCCGGTGTCTCCGGCAAGGACGCGGTGGCCCAGGCGCAAACCCAGCTCAAGACCACCCAGGCCAGCCTGATCGACCTGATCTGGCAACGCGCCCAACTGGAAAACGCCATCGCCGTGTTGATCGGCGAGGCACCGGCCAACTTCAACCTGGCGGTGAGCAAGGACATCCCGGCCCTGCCGCAGATTCCGGTCAGCCTGCCGTCGCAATTGCTTGAACGGCGCCCGGACATCGCTTCGGCCGAACGCTCGGTGATCGCCGCCAACGCCAATATCGGCGTAGCCAAGGCCGCCTATTACCCGGACCTGACGCTGAGCCTGGCCGGTGGCTATTCCAGCAGCACCTATGCCGACTGGATCAGCCTGCCGAACCGCTTCTGGTCGGTCGGGCCGAAACTGGCCATGACCCTGTTCGACGGCGGCCAGCGCTCGGCGGAAGTCGACCGCACCGTGGCGTCCTACGACGAAACCGTGGCCAAGTACCGCCAGACCGTGCTCGACGGCTTCCGTGAAGTGGAAAACTACATGGTCCAGCTTAAGGTGCTGGAAGACGAGGCGGTGGTCAGCAACGAAGCCCTCGAGGCCGCCCGAGAATCGCTGCGCTTGACCCAGAACCAGTACAAGGCCGGGCTGATTGCCTATCTGGATGTGGTGACGGTCCAGGCCACGGCGCTGAGTAACGAGCGCACCGTGTTGACCCTGTTGCAGAGCCGCCTGGTGGCCAGCGTGCAACTGATCGCCGCGCTGGGCGGTGGCTGGGATGGGCAGACGCCGATTGCCGAGAAGGATTGATCGATCGTTCCCATGTGCGTGGGAACGCAGTGTGTGGGTAATTTCAGTCAGTAGATTGGCGTCAAATTGCCACTAATGGCCCTCTGATAATTAATCAACTGTCCAAGAATTATTCTCGCTACAATCGCCCGCTTTGCCACTTGGCACGGGCGTTTCGGGTCCGTTGCCCACGAGAAGTCCCATGCTTATCGGTAGCTATTCCCCCTCGCTGGTCGTGATCTCGCTGTTTGTCGCGATCCTCGCTTCCTACACCGCCCTGGACCTCACCGGCCGCATCGCGACCGCTAAGGGGCGCGCCGTGTATTTATGGATAGCCGGCGGGGCCATGGCGATGGGGGTAGGCGTCTGGTCCATGCACTTTATCGGCATGCTGGCGTTGCGCCTGCCGTTTGCCTTGGGCTTTGATATCGGTATCACCGCGCTGTCGTTGTTGATCGCGGTATTGTCCTGCGGCTTTGCATTATGGCTGGTCAGCCAAGCGCGTTTGCCTGCCTGGCAACTGGCGTTTGGCGCGCTGGTCATGGGCAGCGGTATTGCCAGCATGCACTACACCGGCATGGCCGCGATGCGCATGACGCCGGGCATCGACTATGACCCCACGCTATTTGGCCTGTCGTTGCTGATCGCGGTGGTGGCGTCCGGCGCCGCGCTGTTGATTGCGTTCAACCTGCGTCGCAACACGCCTTACGTACGCCTGGCCCGTGGTGGTGCGGCGGTGGTGATGGGCTTTGCAATCGTCGGCATGCATTACACCGGCATGGCGGCCGCACGCTTTGCCGACGAGAGTTACTGCGCCGCCGTGCTGGACGGCTTGAGCGGCAAGGGCCTGGATAACCTGGTGTTGGTGACGACCCTGGCGGTACTGGCCATCGCGTTGCTGACGTCGTTGCTCGACGCGCGCCTGGAAGCCCGCACTGCGGTGCTTGCCGACTCCCTGACCCAAGCCAATCAGGAACTGACCCACCTGGCCCTGCACGATATGCTCACCGGTCTGCCCAATCGCACCTTGCTGGCCGATCGTATTCAACAGGCCATCGAGGCGGTAAAGGAGCAGGGCGGTTGCTTCGCCCTGATGTTCATCGACCTGGATGGCTTCAAGCCGGTCAACGATGCCTTTGGCCATCACATGGGCGACCAGTTGTTGCGCGAAGTCGGCCTGCGCCTGCGCGAAGACCTGCGCAGTCACGACACCCTGGCGCGCATCGGCGGCGATGAGTTTGTATTGCTGGTGCAGTTGACCCAGCCCGACGATGCCCTCGGCCTTGCCGAACGCCAGGTGGTGCTGATCAACCGCGCGTTCCAGGTGGCCGAGCATGAGCTGAAGATTTCCGCCAGCGTCGGCATCGCCATGTTTCCGGGCAATGGCAATACCCCCCAGGAACTGCTGATGAACGCCGACGCCGCCATGTACCATGCCAAGGGCATGGGCAAGAACGGCTACAGCTTCTTTGATGTGTCGATGAACACCAATGCGCGCAAGCAATTGCAGCTGCTGCAAGACCTGCGCAATGCCCTTGAGCACGAGCAGTTCCGGCTGTATTACCAGCCCAAGTTTGATGCGATCAGTGGGATCCCGGTGGGCGCCGAAGCGTTGGTGCGCTGGGAGCATCCGCAACAAGGCTTGTTGTTGCCGGCGACCTTTATCGAACTGGCGGAAAAAACCGGCCTGATCATCCCCATCGGCGAATGGGTGCTCAATGAAGCCTGTCGCCAAATGAGCCTGTGGTACGCCCAGGGTTATGAGCACTGGCGCATCGCGGTGAACTTGTCGGCGTTGCAGTTTTGCCACGCCGGGCTGGTCAACAGCGTGGCCGGCGCCCTGGCGCGGCACCGGTTGCCGGCCAACAGCCTGACCCTGGAAATTACCGAGACCACGGCGATGAGCGATGCCGATGCGAGCATGACGGTGTTGCAGCAGCTGTCGGACATGGGCGTGGACCTCTCCATCGACGATTTCGGTACCGGCTACTCCAGCCTGATGTACCTCAAGCGCCTGCCGGCCAACGAGTTGAAGATCGACCGTGGTTTTGTGCGTGACCTGGAACATGACAGCGACGACGCCGCCATCGTGTCTGCCATTGTTGCCTTGGGCCAGGCGCTGGGGCTGCGAATCGTCGCCGAAGGTGTGGAAACCGATGTGCAGCAGAGTTTTCTCACGCGGTTGGGGTGCAACTCCCTGCAAGGCTACCTGCTTGGCCACCCGTTGCCGGCGGACGGTTTCATGGACCATATCCAGCGCGGCGAAGACGCAGCCGCGCCTGACAAAAGCTGTGGGTGACGGTTAGTATCGGATCCAACCCTAAACACCAGGTTGGATCAGGAGACCGCACGCATGGACAAAGTCCTCATCATCACCGGGGGTAGCCGTGGTATCGGCGCCGAGACGGCATTGCTGGCTGCCCGCGAGGGCTATCGCCTCTGCATCAACTATCACTCCGATGAAAAAGCCGCCCACAGCGTGCTCGAGCAGGTTCGCGGCCTCGGTGCCCAGGCGATTGCGGTGCGCGCGGATGTCAGTATCGAAGATGAAGTGATTGCGCTGTTTCATCGTGTGGACGCCGAACTGGGCCGCGTCACCGCGCTGGTGAACAATGCCGGCACCGTGGGGCACAAGTCGCGGGTGGATGAGATGTCCGAGTTCCGCATCCTGAACATTCTCAAGACCAATGTGCTCGGTCCGATCCTGTGCGCCAAGCACGCGCTGCTGCGGATGTCGCCCAAGCATGGCGGGCAGGGCGGCAGTATCGTCAACGTGTCTTCGGTGGCCGCACGCCTGGGTTCGCCGGGTGAGTACGTCGACTACGCCGCATCCAAGGGCGCACTCGACACCTTCACCCTCGGCCTGTCGAAAGAAGTGGCGGGCGAGGGCATCCGCGTCAACGCGGTGCGCCCCGGCTACATCTTCACCGACTTCCACGCCCTGAGCGGCGACCCGGACCGGGTCAGCAAGCTCGAGTCCGGTATTCCCATGGCCCGTGGCGGGCGGCCGGATGAAGTGGCGGAAGCGATTATCTGGTTGCTGTCGGACAAGGCTTCGTATGCCACGGGGACTTTTCTGGATTTGGGTGGCGGTCGCTAGATCATGCAGTGCCTGCACCGGCGCCATCGGGGGCAACCCCCCTCCCACACTTGAGAGTATTCACAGCCCAAAATGTGGGAGGGGGCTTGCCCCCGATGGCGTCAGAAAGCGCAACGCCATCCCTCAAAACGACCGCACAATCCGCCCCAACGTTTCCATCGCCTTCTCCGAGGCCTCGGTCCACGGGCTGCCGTAGTTCAGGCGAATACAGTTGCGAAAGCGCTGGGTCGCCGAAAAGATCGGCCCCGGCGCAATGCTGATGCCTTGCGCCAGCGCCATCTGGAACAACTTCAACGAATCGGTCTGCTCCGGCAATTCCAGCCACAGGAAATACCCGCCGGCCGGCTGGCTCACCCGTGTCTGCGCCGGGAAGTAGCGGGCGATCGCCGCCAGCATGGCGCTTTGCTGTTCTTCCAGGGCATAGCGCAGTTTACGTAAGTGGCGGTCATAGCCGCCGTGTTGCAGGTAGTCGGCAATCGCCGCTTGCGCCGGCATCGAGGGGCACAGCGAGGTCATCAGCTTCAAGCGCTCGACCTTCTGCGCGTAGCGCCCGGCCGCCACCCAGCCGACGCGATAGCCCGGCGCCAGGCTCTTGGCGAAGGAGCCGCAGTGCATCACCAGGCCTTCGGTGTCGAAGGCCTTGGCCGGCTTGGGTGCCTGCTGCCCGTAGTACAGCTCGGCGTATACGTCGTCCTCGATCAACGGCACTTGGTGGCTACGCAGCAGTTCCACCAGTGCCTGTTTTTTCGCTTCCGGTAGCGTCGCGCCCATGGGGTTCTGGAAACTGGTCATGGTCCAGCAGGCCTTGATCGGGTAGCGCTCCAGGGTTTGCGCCAGGGCGTTGAGGTCGATGCCGTCGCGCGGGTGCACGGGGATTTCCACCGCCTTGAGCTTCAGGCGTTCCAGCACTTGCAGGCAGGCGTAGAACGCCGGGGCCTCAATGGCCACCAGGTCGCCCGGTTCGGTGACCGCTTGCAGGCACAGGTTCAACGCTTCCAGGGCGCCGTTGGTGATCAGCAGCTCCTCCATGGGCAGCATCAGGCCGCCGACCATATAGCGCAGGGCAATCTGCCGACGCAGTTGCGGGTTGCCCGGCGACATATCGGTGACCACCAGGCGCGGGTCCATCTCGCGGCTGGCGCTGGCCAGGGAGCGGGCCAGGCGCGGCAGCGGGAACAGCATCGGGCTGGGGAAGGCCGAGCCGAAGGGCACGGTGTTGGGGTCTTTGATCGAATCGAGTACCGAGAACACCAGTTCGCTGACATCGACTTCGGTGGACTCATGCACCTGCTCGCTCACCACCGGCTCCGAGAATGGGCTGGGTGCATGGGTGTTGACGAAGTAGCCGGAGCGCGGCCGTGCCCGGATCAACCCGCGCCGCTCCAACAGGTAGTAGGCCTGGAACACCGTGGACGGGCTGACGCCATAGGTCTGGCTGGCATAGCGCACCGACGGCACACGCTGGCCGGGGCCGAGCACGCCGGAGCGGATCAGTTCTGCGATGTCGTCGGCGAATTTTTCGTAGCGTTTCATGTTGGCCTTAAACAAATAGGTAATATGAGTGCAGCCCCTCTCACATTTGATCGGCATCATTTCCGACAGCGAGGTCTCAGCGGTTCAGTGGTGCCACAAAGCGGCTGTCGGCGGCGCTGTAGATCCACGGCTCGTCCACATCCGAAACCTTGAAGCGCACTGTCTGCGAACTGCTCGCCGGCTTGTCGGCCAGCAACGCCACCGACACCGGCACATCGACGATTTCCCCCGGTGCCAGGCTGATCTCGATCTTGCCTTGCAGTTGGAAACCCTCTGCATCCAGCAGTTCCACCCGGTATTCCTGGCGCTGCTGTGTCTTGTTGATGACCTTGAGGCTGTAGATGTTTTCGATCTGGCCCTGGGCGTTCTCGCGGAACATGCCACGGTCCTTGGTCACGTCCAGCGACACCATTGGCCGCTCCACCAATGCCACCACCAACGCCGCAATCATCACCAGCAGCACCGCACTGTAGCCGATCAGGCGCGGCCTGAGCAGGTGGGTCTTGCCGCCTTGGAGTTGATGCTCGGAGGTGTAGCTCACCAAGCCCCGCGCATAGCCCATCTTGTCCATGATCGAATCGCAGGCGTCGATACACGCTGCACAGCCGATGCATTCCATTTGCAGGCCGTCGCGGATGTCGATGCCGGTGGGGCAGACCTGCACGCACAGCTGGCAGTCAATACAGTCGCCCAGGCCGACAGCGGCTGGCGTGACCTCGCGTTTACGCGGGCCGCGATGCTCGCCACGGGCGCTATCGTAGGAAATGGTCAGGGTGTCTTTATCGAACATCACGCTCTGGAACCGCGCATACGGACACATGTGCATGCACACCGCTTCACGCAGCCAGCCGGCGTTGATGTAGGTGGCGGCGGTAAAAAACAGCACCCAGAACAGACTCACGCCGCCCATTTGCCAGGTCAGCAGTTCGGCGGCCAGGGGGCGGATCGGCGTGAAGTAGCCGACAAAGGTCAGCCCGGTGAGCACGCTGATGCCCAGCCACAACGTGTGTTTGGCCGAGCGTCGCGCGAGTTTGTTCAGGCTCCAGGGCGCCGCTTGCAGCTTGATACGCTGGTTGCGCTCGCCCTCGGTGACCTTTTCGCACCACATGAACAGCCAGGTAAACGAGCTTTGCGGACAGGTGTAGCCACACCACACGCGGCCGGCGAACACCGTAATCGCAAACAGGCCGAAGGCACAGATGATCAGCAACGCCGATAACAGGATGAAATCCTGGGGCCAGAAGGTGGCGCCGAAAATATGGAATTTGCTTTCGGCCAAGTCCCACAGCACGGCTTGCCGCCCACCCCAGTTCAGCCACACCGTGCCGAAAAACGCCAGGAACAGAAAGCCCGCGCCAGCCACGCGCAAGGTGCGGAACAGGCCGGTGAAACTGCGGGTATGGATCAGGTTGTCGCTGGATTTGGCCTTCACCTTCTTTGGGTGGATCGGCTCAAAGGTTTCCACGGTTGGGATTCGTTCGCTCATGGTCGTTCGCTCATCAGCCTCCATCAGGCCGATGAACTATGCGCGCCGGTCTGTTTGCGTAACAGACTCAGGTATGGCGATAAAAAGCGGATCAGATGGGCTTTGGCGATACACCTGCGTCAATGTGCTGCACCCCATGGCGCTTGAGGTGCAGCCAGCTCTGGCGCGTGCTGATACAGATCAATTAAATCAGCGAACCAGGTTCTTCAGCCTTTACATGCTGGCGCCCATCATGGGCACCTGCCACCGTCAGGGCGTCGGCCTCGGCTTCGGTGATATAGATCCGCTCGGCCGCCAGTTCCACGTACGACATGGATTTGTCGGTGTCGGTAACGATATTGACCCGGGTCGCCGGCACACTCTGTTCCTGGCCGTTCTCATCGAGCCTGAAGTAGCACAACTGGTTTTCGATACGTATTGTCATGTCGATCTCCTTTTCATGGGCTGTGTAAGGTTAGGGTTCGGCGATGCAGGCGCGTTCAAGGCAACTGACTGGCGGTCGCCGCTGTCCATCCTTCATCAATAAAGACAAAGGACAGTGTTCATGGACGCCTGGTGGAATGAAGTGTGGCAAACCCTGCAGGCCGAATTTGCCGATATCGGCGACGCCCGACAGCTCACCCAGATCACCGTGCGCCTGGTGATCGCCGCGATCCTGGGCGGCATTCTCGGGTTCGAACGCGAGAGCAAGGGCAAGGCCGCCGGCGTGCGCACCCACATGCTGGTGGCCTTGGGCGCGGCGCTGTTTGTCATGGTGCCGCAGATGTCGGGTAATCAGGCGGATGCCATGAGCCGCGTGGTACAGGGTGTGATTGCCGGGATTGGGTTCCTGGGCGCCGGCACCATCATCAAGGGCAAGGATGATGACGAGGGGCATGTGAAGGGCCTGACGACGGCTGCCGGTTTGTGGATGACCGCTGCGATTGGGGTCTCGGCCGGATTGGGTCGGGAATCGACAGCGGTACTGAGTACCTTGTTGGCCTTGGCGGTGTTCAGCGTGATGCCAAAAATCGTCAAGCGATTTGAGAAGGACTGACGATCACCGGCGGCATGGTCGTCGGCGGTTCCTCTACCGGTGGCGGTTCATTTTCCGGCGGTTCCTTCTCGGGAATCGGCTCGGGCTCCGTGGGGGGCAAGGTCGGGTTGTCGATATTCGGGTCTGGGGTTTCTGCCGGGATCGGGATATTCATCGGTGTGGCCTCCTTTGTGCTTTGCTCTGTTGGTGGACATCCGCCGGGGCCAATTGATTCCCCGCCCAATGGCGGTAGATCCAGCTGAACTTTTAACCCAGGCCCAAGCTCGGACCTATAGCGGCCCTGCTCAGGGAGAGCGCGGCCGTATCGGAATTCGGATCAAGCAAAGAGCGTCCACAGGGCGTAAGGGGAAGATGCTCGATGACTGCTGAAACACTGGCTCCAGAAGACTCCATATTGCCGCTGTCCCAGGCGCTGTTGCTGCCCAGGATCGCGATCGAAAGCACTTCACCCGTGATCGACGGCGGCGAATTTGCCGTCAAGGCTGTGGTAGGCCAACGGGTCAACGTCACCAGCAAGGTATTCGCCGATGGCCACGACAAGCTGGCCGTACTGATCCGCTGGCGCCCGCTGCATGAAGAAAGCTGGCACAGCGTGGTCATGAACGACGTGGGCAACAATGGCTGGGAAGGGGCGTTTACCGTTACCGTCCAGGGCCCTCACGAATACTGCATCGAAGCCTGGATCGATACCTTCGCCAGCTTCTGCTATGAACTGCGCAAAAAACATGAAGCCGGGGTGCCGGTCAGCCTGGAATTGCAGGAAGGCCGCAGCCTGGTGCTGCAGGCCGCCGAACGCAGCGACAACGAACTGCGCGACCGCCTGATGCTGTTGCACCACGAACTCTCCGGTTTGCTGGAAACCGAGCAGGTCGCGCTGTTTTTGCACGAAGACAGTGCACACCTGATGACCCAGGCCGACCACCGCGCCTATTTGAGCATCAGCACCGTCTACCCGATTGATGTGGAGCGCGAGGCGGCGCAGTTTGCCAGTTGGTACGAGCTGTTTCCCCGTTCGATCACCGACGATCCGGCCCGCCACGGTACCTTCAACGACGTGCACTCGCGCTTGTCGATGATCCATGACATGGGGTTCGACGTGCTGTACTTCCCGCCGATCCACCCGATCGGGCGCAGCCACCGCAAAGGCAAGAACAATTCCCTGACCGCAGGCCCCGATGATCCGGGCAGCCCCTATGCCATCGGCAGCGAGGAGGGCGGCCACGAGGCCATCCACCCGCAGTTGGGCAGCCGTGATGACTTCCGGCGCCTGGTCAAGGCCGCCGCCGAGCATGGCCTGGAGATCGCCCTGGATTTCGCCATCCAGTGCTCCCAGGACCACCCGTGGCTCAAAGAGCACCCGGGCTGGTTCAACTGGCGCCCGGACGGCACGATCAAATATGCCGAGAACCCGCCGAAGAAGTACCAGGACATCGTCAACGTCGACTTCTATGCCGCGGATGCGATCCCAGGCTTGTGGACCGAACTGCGCGACATCGTGGTGGGCTGGGTGGAAGAGGGCGTGAAGACCTTTCGCGTCGACAACCCCCACACCAAGCCGCTGCCCTTTTGGCAGTGGCTGATCGCCGATGTACGGGCAAAGTATCCCGAGGTGATCTTCCTCGCCGAAGCCTTCACCACCCCGGCGATGATGGCGCGCTTGGGCAAGGTCGGTTACTCCCAGAGCTATACCTACTTCACTTGGCGCAATACCAAGGCCGAACTGGCCGAATACCTGGCGCAATTGAACGAGTCGCCGTGGCGCGAATGCTACCGGCCGAACTTCTTCGTCAACACGCCGGATATCAACCCAGGCTTCCTGCATGAGTCCGGGCGCCCAGGTTTCTTGATCCGCGCCGCGCTGGCCACCATGGGTTCGGGTCTGTGGGGCATGTATTCGGGCTTTGAGCTGTGTGAAGCGGCTCCGGTGCCGGGCAAAGAGGAATACCTGGACTCGGAGAAATACGAGATTCGCCCTCGGGACTTCACCGCACCCGGCAATATCATCGCCGAGATCGCCCAGCTCAACCGCATCCGCCGCCAAAACCCGGCCTTGCAGACCCACCTGGGCCTGAAGCTCTACAACGCCTGGAACGACAATATCCTGTACTTCGGCAAGCGCAGCGAGGATGGCAGCAACTTCATTCTCGTAGTCGTCAACCTCGATCCGTTCAATGCCCAGGAGGCCCACTTCGAGTTGCCGTTGTGGGAATTGGGCCTGCCGGACGATGCGCACACCCAGGGTGAAGACCTGATGAACGGCCACCGCTGGACCTGGTATGGCAAGACCCAGTGGACTCGGCTGGAGCCGCAGATGCCGTTCGGGATCTGGCGCATCAGCACCTCCTGAGCCTGGTGAAGATCAACATGTGGGAGGGGGCAAGCCCCCTCCCACATTGACCCGGTTCAGTCTGCACGATTTTTCGAGTATTTCAGGAGTTTCCAATGGCGAAGAAACCCAAGGCTGCCACCTTCATCAAGGACCCGCTCTGGTACAAGGACGCGGTGATCTACCAGGTTCACGTCAAATCCTATTTCGACTCCAACAACGACGGCATCGGTGATTTTCCCGGCCTGATCGCCAAGCTCGACTACATCGCCGACCTGGGCGTCAACACCATCTGGCTGCTGCCGTTCTACCCCTCGCCACGCCGCGATGACGGCTATGACATCGCCGAATACCGAGGCGTGCACAGCGACTACGGAACCATGGCCGATGCCCGGCGCTTTATCGCCGAAGCCCACAAACGCGGGTTGCGGGTCATCACGGAGCTGGTGATCAACCACACCTCCGACCAGCACCCGTGGTTCCAGAGGGCACGCAAGGCCAAGCCGGGTTCGGCGGCGCGGGACTTCTACGTGTGGTCCGATGACGACCAGAAATACGACGGCACTCGCATCATTTTCCTCGACACCGAAAAGTCCAACTGGACCTGGGACCCGGTCGCCGGCCAGTACTTCTGGCACCGTTTTTATTCCCACCAGCCGGACCTCAATTTCGACAACCCGCAGGTGATGAAAGCCGTGCTGTCGGTGATGCGCTACTGGCTGGACATGGGCATCGACGGCCTGCGCCTGGACGCCATCCCTTACCTGATCGAGCGCGATGGCACCAACAACGAAAACCTGCCGGAAACCCACGACGTCCTTAAGCAGATCCGCGCCGAGATCGACGCCCATTACCCCGACCGCATGCTGCTCGCCGAGGCCAACCAATGGCCGGAAGACACGCAACTGTATTTCGGCGACCGCAAGGGCGATGACGGCGACGAATGCCACATGGCGTTTCACTTCCCGCTGATGCCGCGCATGTACATGGCGCTGGCCCAGGAGGATCGCTTCCCGATCACCGATATCCTGCGCCAGACGCCGGAGATCCCCGCCAATTGCCAATGGGCGATCTTCCTGCGCAACCACGATGAGCTGACCCTGGAAATGGTCACCGATAAAGAGCGCGACTACCTGTGGAACTACTACGCCGCTGACCGCCGCGCACGCATCAACCTGGGCATTCGCCGGCGCCTGGCGCCCTTGATGGAGCGCGACCGTCGCCGGGTCGAGTTGCTCAACAGCCTGCTGCTGTCGATGCCCGGCACGCCGACCCTGTATTACGGCGACGAAATCGGCATGGGCGACAATATCTACCTCGGCGACCGCGATGGCGTGCGCACGCCGATGCAATGGTCCATCGACCGCAACGGCGGTTTCTCCCGCGCCGACCCGGCCAGCCTGGTGCTGCCACCGATCATGGATCCGCAATACGGCTACCTGTCGGTCAACGTCGAAACCCAGGCCCAGGACCCGCACTCGCTGCTGAACTGGACTCGCCGCATGCTGGCGGTGCGCAAGCAGTCCAAAGCGTTTGGGCGCGGCAGCCTGAAAATGCTCTCCCCAAGCAATCGCCGCATCCTGGCGTATACCCGCGAATTCACCGGCGAAGACGGGCGCAACGAAATCATCCTGTGTGTGGCCAACGTCTCGCGCAGCGCCCAGGCGGCCGAGCTGGACCTGTCGGCCTTTGCCGGCATGGTCCCGGTGGAGATGCTCGGCGGCAATGCGTTCCCGCCCATCGGTCAATTGAATTTCCTGCTGACCCTGGCGCCGTATGGCTTCTATTGGTTCGTGCTGGCGGCGGAAAACCAGATGCCCAGCTGGCACGTGGAGCCGGCGCAAAGCATGCCGGACTTCACCACCCTGGTGCTGAAAAAACGCATGGAAGAGCTGCTCGACGAACCCTGTCGCACCGCCCTCGAACGGACCTCGCTGCCTGCCTGGCTGCCCAAGCGCCGTTGGTTTGCCGGCAAGGACACCGCCATCGACAGCGTGCGCATCGCCTACGGTGTGCGCTTTGGCGACCCGCAGCACCCGGTCTTGCTCAGCGAGCTGGAAGTGACCGCCGGTGGCCAGGTCAGCCGTTATCAGCTGCCGTTCGGTTTTCTTGGCGAAGATCAGTTCACCAGCGCCTTGCCGCAACAGTTGGCCCTGGCCCGCGTACGGCGGGTGCGTCAGGTCGGCCTGGTGACGGACGCCTTCAGCCTGGAGCATTTTATCCGCGCGGTGATCCAAGGCCTGCAGGCCGGTACCGTGTTGAACGGCAGCGACGGCGACCTGCGTTTTGAAGCCACGCCACACTTGGACACGCTGCAACTGACGGACGAGTCGCCGGTGCGTTACTTGTCTGCCGAGCAGTCCAACAGCTCGGTGGTGGTGGGCGAGAGCCTGGTGCTCAAGCTGATCCGCAAAGTCAGCGCCGGGGTGCACCCGGAGCTGGAAATGAGCGCCTACCTGACGCAGGCGGGTTACCCGAATATCTCGCCGCTGATGGGCTCGGTGATTCGCCATGATGGCGCCGGCCAGGACAACCTGCTGATGATCGCCCAGGGCTACCTGAGCAACCAGGGTGACGCCTGGAGCTGGACCCAGAACAACCTGGAACGTGCGATTCGCGATGAACTGGCCGAGGCCATCTCCGAGCAGGAACAGCATTACAACGCACTGGGCGAGCTGGCGGACTTCGCCGGGCTGCTCGGCCAGCGCCTGGGTGAAATGCACGGGGTACTGGGTGCCAAAACGACCAATAAGGACTTCAAGCCCGAATCGACCAGCGCCAAGGATACCCAGGCCTGGGCCAAGGACGTTGGCGCGCAGATCGACCGTGCATTGCAATTGCTCAAGCTGCATCAAAGCCAATTGAACCCTGCCGATCAGGCGCTGGTCAGTGAATTGCTGGCGCAGAAAAAAGCCATCGGCACGCATGTCCAGGCGCTGGCGAAAGCCACCTTGGGCGGCCTGCGCATTCGGGTTCATGGTGACTTGCACCTGGGCCAGGTGCTGGTGGTGAAGGGCGATGCCTACCTGATCGACTTTGAAGGCGAACCGGCGCGGCCGCTGCATGAACGGCGCGACAAGCACAGCCCGTATAAAGATGTGAGCGGCGTGTTGCGCTCCTTTGACTATGCGGCGGCCATGGCCTTGAACGTGCAAGGGGTGGATCACTCGCCCGCAGCGGACCAGGCGCGCAGACGCGTGACCGATCGTTACCTGAAAGAGGCCCGCCAAGCATTTATCCAGGCTTATCAGGCCGCTGCGTCTACACTGGCGCATGACTGGCAGGATGCCAAGGGCCAGGACGCAGCGCTGACGTTGTTCAGCCTGGAGAAGGCCGCGTATGAGGTAGCGTACGAAGCGGAAAACCGCCCGACCTGGTTGCCGGTGCCCCTGCAGGGCTTGCACGGGTTGTTGAGCGGGATTACATCTAAATCGAACACTGCACGCGGTGGGGAGACGTCATGAGCTTTACGAATAAAGAACCGCTGCAACCTAAGTTGACAGCCATGCCGGCGTCCAAGGACGTCGAAGCGTTGGTGCGCGCCGAGCACCACGACCCGTTTTCCATTCTCGGGCCACACGATGACGAGCAGGGCGGGCAATTTATCCGCGCGTTCCTGCCGGAAGCCTTGAGTGTCCAGGTGCTGAGCCGCGATGGCGGTGAACAGATCGGCAGCCTGGATGCGACCCAGGTGCCGGGCCTGTTCGTCGGGCAGTTCAACACCCGCCAGGCGTACTTGCTGAAAATCCAGTGGGCCGGTGGCGAGCAGATCACCGAAGACCCTTACAGCTTCCAGCAACTGTTGCTGGGGGAGATGGACCTGTACCTGTTCGCCGAAGGCAACCACCGTGACCTCAGCAGTTGCCTGGGGGCCCAGGTGACCAGCGTCGATGGCGTAGACGGCGTGCGTTTTGCCGTGTGGGCGCCGAATGCGCGGCGGGTTTCGGTGGTGGGAGACTTCAATATCTGGGACGGCCGCCGCCACCCGATGCGCCTGCGGCATCCTTCGGGCGTGTGGGAAATCTTCATTCCACGCCTGCAACCTGGCGCCGCCTACAAGTACGAAATCCTCGGTGCCCACGGGATTCTGCCGCTCAAGGCCGACCCGATGGCGCTGGCGACCCAGTTGCCACCCGATACCGCCTCGAAAGTCGCCGCGCCGTTGCAGGTGGACTGGCAGGACCATGAGTGGATGCAAGCGCGGGTCGAGCGCCAGAAGGCCACGGCGCCGCTGTCGATCTACGAGCTGCACGTGGGCTCCTGGCAGTGCGAGCTGGACGAGGCCGGCGAAGTGGCGCGCCAGTACACCTGGCGCGAGCTGGCCGAGCGGTTGGTGCCGTATGTGCAGCAACTGGGCTTCACCCACGTCGAATTGATGCCGATCATGGAACACCCGTTCGGCGGTTCGTGGGGTTACCAGGCGCTGTCGCAGTTCGCACCGACGGCGCGTTTTGGTTCGCCGGAGGATTTCGCCTATTTCGTCAACGCACTCCATCAGGCCGACATCGGCGTGATCCTCGACTGGGTGCCGGCGCATTTCCCCACCGACACCCACGGCCTGGCGCAATTCGACGGCACTGCGTTGTACGAATACGCTAACCCGCTGGAAGGCTTCCACCAGGACTGGGACACGCTGATCTACAACCTGGGCCGCACTGAGGTCCACGGCTTCATGCTGGCCTCGGCGCTGCATTGGCTCAAACACTTCCACATTGACGGGCTGCGCGTGGATGCGGTGGCGTCGATGCTGTACCGCGACTATTCGCGCAAGGCCGGCGAATGGGTGCCCAACCGCCATGGCGGGCGCGAGAACCTGGAAGCCATCGACTTCCTGCGCCACTTGAACGACGTGGTAGCACTGGAGGCGCCCGGCGCCCTGGTGATCGCCGAAGAGTCCACCGCCTGGCCCGGCGTCAGCCAGCCCACCCAACAGGGCGGCCTGGGCTTCAACTACAAGTGGAACATGGGCTGGATGCACGATTCTTTGCATTACATCCAGCAAGACCCGGTCTACCGCGCCCACCACCATAACGAGCTGAGCTTCGGCCTGGTGTATGCGTGGTCCGAGCGTTTCATCCTGCCGATTTCCCACGATGAAGTGGTGCACGGCAAGCACTCGCTGATCGACAAGATGCCCGGCGACCGTTGGCAGAAGTTTGCCAACCTGCGCGCCTACCTGGCGTTCATGTGGATGCATCCGGGCAAGAAGCTGCTGTTCATGGGCTGCGAATTCGGCCAGTGGCGCGAGTGGAACCACGACCAGCAACTGGACTGGTACTTGCTGCAGTACGCCGAGCACAAAGGCGTGCAAAAGCTGGTGGGAGACTTGAACCGCCTGTATCGCGAGGAACCGGCCCTGCACGAGCAGGACGATGCCCCCCAGGGTTTCCAATGGCTGATCGGCGACGATGCGATCAACAGCGTCTACGCCTGGCTGCGCTGGAGCAAGGATGGCAAGCCGGTGCTGGTGGTGGCCAATTTCACCCCGGTGCCCCGTGAGGCCTACAAGGTGGGCGTACCGTTCGGTGGGCGTTGGAGCGAGGTAATCAACAGCGACGCCGACACCTACGCGGGTTCCAATTATGGCAATGGCGGTGGCGTGTTCACCGAGGATGAGCCACGCCATGGGCAACCGGTGTCGCTGTCGTTGAACCTGCCGCCGTTGGGGGTGCTGATTTTGCGGCCTGAGGCGAGTTAACGGCTCTACCTTGCTGGATTCAGTTGTCCACGCTGCTGGCAGGGTGCCACAATGGCGCCTTTGTCATGGCAGTCGAATCGAGCACATTTCATGAATGGCCTTGAGCGTGAGCAGGACCAGGATTGCGTTATAGAGGAGCAGGTGCGAACCGACCGTTTGCACCAGTTGTTTCGCCAGTCATTTGCAGCCATTTTCGGCAGCTACATGGCAGCCGCCATGCTCTGCTGGCTGTGCTGGGAGCGCTTCGATCACACGTTGATGCTGGTGTGGCTGGTGCTGCTGGGTGCCTCGTCGCTGCTGCGGGTCAAGATGTTCCTGGACTGGTTCCGCTGCCCCAACAGCGAACGCACCCCGGACCGCTGGGAGCGCCGCTACTGGGTCACGCTGGTACTGTCCGCGAGCATTTGGGGGGCTGGGGCACTCGCGCTGATGCCCCCCGATGATCGGTTGTCCCAGGCGCTGGTGATGCTGTTCACCGTGGGGATGTCGGTCAGTGCGGTGTCGTGTTATTCGGCCTATCGCTATATGACTCTGGTGTCCATCGGCCTGGTGTTGCTGCCGTGCACCCTGTGGCTGTTGTTCCAGCCCACATCGATGCAAGTGGGTATCGGTATCGCGGTCCTGGTGTTTTCCACGTTTGTGGCCAGTGCCACGCGCAAGTTGTCCGATGCGCTGGAGAAAGCCTTTCGCCTGACCCGGCAAATGGAGCGCGCCCACAACATCTCGACCCGTGCCGCGCAGACCGATGAGCTGACCGGCCTGATGAACCGCCGGGCATTTTTCGAACATGCGCAATTGCTGTATGCGCAATGCCGCCATAACCAGCAGCCGCTGTGCGTGCTGATGATGGACATGGACCACTTCAAGCAAATCAACGACACCTATGGGCACCAGGCCGGTGATCAGGTGTTGCGCCAGATTGGCGGGGTGATCAGTGCGTCGTTCCGCAAGGCTGATGTGTATGGCCGCTTGGGCGGCGAAGAGTTTGCGGTGTTGTTGCCCAATACGTCGTTGGACACCGCGCGCAATATTGCCGAGGACCTGATCAAGGCTATCGCCGGTTTGGCCGCCGAGCCGGTCAAGGGGCTGTCAGCCAGCCTTGGGGTGGCGTTCACCCATGCCGTGGACGAGGACTTGCACGGCCTGATGAACAGCGCCGACAAAGCGCTGTACCGGGCCAAGGCGCTGGGCCGCAACCAGGTGGCCGTGGCGGAGTAGGGCGCGGCTCAGTCCTTGTGCATGGCCTTGATCAATACCCGCGAAACCTGCTCGGCAGAGTAAGGCTTGGGCAGGAACTCGAAGCCGTCATAGCCATTGTCTGCCAGCTCTTCGCTGTAGCCCGAGGTCAGTATCACCGGCAGGTCCGCTCGACGCTGGCGCAACAGCTTGGCCATGGCGACGCCGGTGATACCGGGCATGACCACGTCGGAGAAGATCACATCGAAGGCACTCCCATCGTGCCCGGCAAGGGTCAGGGCCTGTTCGGCATCGGTCACCCAGGTGGCCTGGTAGCCCAGGTCTTGAAGAATCTGGCTGGCAAACCGCCCGATCTCCAGGTTGTCCTCCACAATCAGCACCCGGCACTGTGATGTGTCGTGGGACGAAGCCGGTGTTTCCTCGCAGGGGGGTGGCAGCGCTGCTTCGGCTTCGACCTGGGGCAGATACAAGGTGAATACGCTGCCTTGGCCGGGCGTGCTGGTCACATCGATATTGCCCCCCGACTGCTTGGCGAAGCCGAAGACTTGCGAGAGGCCCAGGCCGGTGCCTTTACCCACCGCCTTGGTGGTGAAGAACGGCTCGAAAATGCGTTCGACGGTGTCTTCGGGAATGCCGGGGCCGGTATCGGCGAGCGAAATGGCGACATACGCCTTACCCGACCCGGCGTCGCCGCGAATATGGGGCAACGGCTGTGCCCCGAGGACTTTCAGGGTCAGGGTGCCCTGGCCCTCCATTGCGTCCCGTGCATTGAGGGCGATGTTGATCAGTGCGGTTTCAAACTGGCTGGCATCGATCCGCGCAAAACACGGCTGCGAAGGCATCTCGACACGTACATGAATGCGCGCGCCTGTGACGCTCTCCAGCATCTCGCCAATGTTCTGTACGCGCTGGCCCACGTCGAAGACTTCCGGGTTCAGCGGTTGGCGGCGGGCAAAGGCGAGCAATTGGCTGGTCAACTTGCTGGCCCGCTCTACGGTATCCGCCACTGCGCCCATATAGCGCTGGCGACGCTGTTCCGACAGGTCTGGCTGACGCAGGAAGTCCACCGATGAGCGAATGATGGTCAGCAGGTTGTTGAAGTCATGGGCCACGCCGCCGGTGAGTTGGCCGATGGCTTCGAGTTTCTGCGACTGGCGCAGCGCGGCTTCGGCCTTGGCCAGCGCCAGGGTGCGTTCTTCGACGCGCTGTTCCAGCGTGGTGTTCAGTTCGGCATAGGCCGCCAGGCCCTTGCGCACATCGGCATCGGCACGCACGCGCTCGATATGCGCCCAGGAGCGCTCGGTGACTTCCCGCAACAGGGCCAGGTCGTAGGGTGACCAGGGGCGTGGGCTTTTGTCATGGACGGCCATCAGGGCGGTCAGGCGACCGTTCTTGATCAGCGGCATGCAGATCGTCGCCGTCACCCCCAGGGCCTGGAAGGTGGCGGACTCTGCGGGCGGCAACTCGCGCAGATTGTCGTGGATCACTAGGGGCTCGCCGGCGCGCAGGCATTTGACGGCCATCTCGCCGAACGCCGCCAGGCTGTAGCGGCCAATGATGCTGGGCGAGCCGGGCGCGGTCCAATTGTCTCGAATGGTAAAGCCGTCTTCATCGGCGTCCATGTCGGCGTAGGCGCAATTGCTCACCTGCAGGTGCTCGGCCAGCAAACGGGTGGTGCTGGTCATGATGGCTTCGGCATCGACGGCGTTGACCACCGCGTTGCCGATGGCGTCCAGCACCGCCAGGCGGCGTGCCAGGAACACCGTGGCGGTGGTCTCGGTGACGGTGTCGAGCATGCCGACCACCTTGCCTTGGGGATCGCGGATCGGGCTGTAGCAGAAGGTGAAGTACGCCTGCTCCCGCCTCGGGCCGCGTTCAATCACCAGGGGGAAGTTTTCGATATAGGTGGCGTGGCCCTCGAAGGCGGCGTTGGCGATGTGGCTGACGTCATCCCACACCTCGGCCCACACTTCGTTGAACGGGCGCCCCAACGCGTAGGGCTTGCTACCCAGGATCGGGATAAACGCATCGTTGTAGAGCGTGATCAGCTGCGGACCCCAGACAATCGCCTGGGGAAAGCTGGAGGCGAAGCACAGCGCCACGGTGGTCTTTAACACGTCCGGCCACTGTTCCAGCGGTCCTAGGGGCGTACTGGCCCAATCATGCTGACGGACTTGCTCAGCCATGTCGCTGCTGCTTTGCAGCCAATTCATCATTGGGAGAACACCTTGTATTCCGGAATCTTCAACGCGCCCGCAAGGATGTGGCGTAAAGCTACAGACCTGTCTGGTCGCTGCCAGTTCAGCACGATTATCCGCTAGATGGCATTTTGATGCTGTATTCGTTTGAAAGAGCGAAGGGCCGGGGGGGTGGGCGATTGCCCAACCCTTATTGCGTGCCGAATAAAGCGGTCCAGTAGATGCCCGCGTCACTCTTCGGGTCCATGGCATAGGCTGCGCCCAATTCGCGAAATTGCGGGTTCATCAGGTTGGCGCAATGACCCGGGCTGGCGAGCCAGCCGTCGACCACCTTGCGCGGGGTGTCCAGGCCGGCGGCGATGTTTTCGCCGATGTTTTTCGCGATATACCCGGCCAGTTCCGCGCGGTCGCCAGGCGTGCGGCCGTCGTGGTCCAGGTGGTCGAAGAAATTGCCGTTGGCCATGTTGCGCGTGTGGCTGTTGGCGGCCCCGGCCAGCGCCTCGTTCCACGACAATGGCGTGGTCGCGGTAAACGCCTGGGTACCGCACTGGCGCGGTTGCGTGCGGGCGGCATTGATCAGGTCGAGCAGCTTGCGGCCTTCGGTTTGCCAATCGCCCAGGCCGCTGGACAGCAACGGGCGGGCCAGCACGATGCGCCAGTCCTGGCCGCTGTTGCTCACGCCGATGTCGACGAATTGCGGGTCCAGCACCACCCGGCAGAAACTCTCGCGTACGGCTTTCATGGCTGCCTGGGCGTCCTTGGGCCCGGACAGGCTGATGGCCTGCACATTGACCATCGGGTACGCGGCACGGGCCAGGGCCTGCTGCAGGTCGCCGACGTTACTGGCCGGCAGCACCAGCCGTGTATCGTTGGCCAGCGGTGGCAGTTCCTGGGAACCCTGGTCGCCGCAGCGCTGCACCTGGCTGCGGTACTCGTTGATCTGTTGCACCAACTGACTTTCTTCATTCGCCATCGCGCTGGCGCAGAACACCGTACTGGCGGCCAGCGTCGTAAGACCCATCATCAATGACAGAACGCGCATGGACGTTACCCTTGAGCTTGAAAGTGCCCATGATGCGCGATGTGGGTGCGTCCATGCACCCGTTGGTCCGAACTTTTTTGCTCAGTTCTTGAATGCAGAGTGTTTGCGGCCCTGGTCGCACAAGGCAAATACCACCACCAGCAGCGCGGATATACCGAGGATGATCACCACGCCATCGGTGGAGTGGGTGGCCGATGCCGCCACCATCGACAGGGCGCCCAGCGGCGCCAGGCCACCGGCGATGGCCGTGCCGATTTCGCGCCCGGTGCCGAAGCCCGAAGAGCGGGTCTGGGTCGGGAACTGGCGGCTGAGGAACGAACCCTGTGGGGCAAACATCATCGGCGCCAGGATGCCGGTACCTACGCCGATGGCGATGTAGATCATCAGGCTTTCGCCGGTATTGAGCAGGGCCAGGAACGGGTAGGCGAACAGCAGCGAGCAGACCCCACCGAGGATCAGCACCAGCTTGCTGCTCCACTTGTCGCAGAGCCAGCCGAAACACGGCACGGCGACGATGGCGATCAGGCTGGCGATGGTCACCGACAGCGAGGTGACGTGTACATCCACGCCTTTGAACTGGGTCAGGTAGGCCAGGGAGAAGGTCTTGAAGATGTAGCTCAGGGCGTTGTAGCCAATGGCAACGAAGAACACCACGGCGAGGCCCTTCAGGTCGTTCTTGAACAAGGCTTTCAGGGGCGAAGCCTTGGCCTTGGCGGCTGCTTTGGTCAGTTCCTTGAACTCGGGGGTTTCCGGAATGCTGTTACGCACCCACAGGCCGACGCCGACCAGGACGATGCTGCAGATAAACGGAATGCGCCAGCCACCGGCCAGGAGGAACTCATTACCGTTGATGGTCAGCAGGTACACGGTAAGCGACGACAGCAACAGGCCCAGGTTCAGGCCCAGTGCGGGCCACGCACCCTGGCTGCCGCGCTTGCCCTGGGCGGCGTGTTCGTAGGAGGTGACTGCCGCCCCCGACAGCTCGGCACCGGCGCCCAGGCCCTGGATGATGCGGATGAACACCAGCACGATCGGTGCCCAGATGCCGATGGAGGCGTAGCTGGGGATCAGGCCGATCAGCGTGGTGCACACGCCCATCAGGCAGAAGGTCAGCACCAGTACCTGTTTGCGCCCGAACTTGTCGCCCAGGTAGCCAAACAGGATGCCGCCGAACGGGCGTGCAATAAAGCCGATGGCGAAGGTGGAGAAGGCCATCAGCGTGGCTGCCTTCGGATCGCTGTTATCGAAGAAGATCTTCGAGAACACAATGGCCGCCATGGTGGCGTACAGGTAAAAGTCGTACCACTCCAACATCGAGCCAAAGATGGTTGCCGCTGCGACTTTGCGCAGGCGTTTGCGCGTTTGCTCGGGCGTTTCGGTGCCGGAGAGGGGGGCGGATGCCGTCATGCTGTACTTCCTTCTGGTTCTTTGTAGTTATTGTCAAATGGACGTGTGGTGCGGGGGTTACTCGGGCGTGAACAGGCGGTCGGCGATCATCGCGCCGATCGGCATGGCTGATGTGGCGGCCGGCGAGGGCGCGTTGCAGACGTGGAGCATTCGCGGGGTCTGGGCGAACAGGAAATCGTGCACCAGGCTGCCGTCGCGCATCACGGCCTGGGCGCGGATGCCGGCTTCGTAGGGCAGCAGGTCGTCGAGGTTCAGCGACGGGCAATACTTGCGGCATTGCTCCAGGTAGCCGGACTTGAACAGCGAATTCTTCATCTCGGTGGTGCCTGAACCGAGGTTTTGCCAAAGGGTTTTCCAGAAGCCGGGGAAGCTGGCGTACTGCGCCACGTCGCGCCAGTTGACCGAGAACTTGCGGTAGTTCTCGCGACCCAGGCCCAGCACGGCATTCGGGCCGACGGTCACGCTGCCGTCGATCATGCGCGTGAGGTGCACGCCGAGGAACGGCAGCTGCGGGTCTGGAATCGGGTAGATCAGGTGGTTGACGATGTTGTTCTTGGCGGCCGGCAGGCGGAAGTACTCGCCGCGAAACGGGATGATCTGGTGGTCGATCTTCACCCCGGCCAGCCGCGCCAGACGGTCCGACTGCAGCCCGGCGCAGACCACCAGGTGGCGCGCCTGCCATGTTTCGCCGTGGGTGTTGATGGTGACGTGATCGCTGTTTTCGCGGATGCCGGTGACGGTGCGCTCCAGGCAGATCTCGCCACCGCTGCGGCGGATCACTTGGGCCATGGTCTCGCACACCTGGCGATAATCGACGATGCCGGTGGCGTCCAGGAAC
The DNA here is from genome assembly GCF_059416305.1 of Pseudomonas sp. GW821-FHT09D08. Lineage (NCBI taxonomy): Bacteria > Pseudomonadati > Pseudomonadota > Gammaproteobacteria > Pseudomonadales > Pseudomonadaceae > Pseudomonas > Pseudomonas sp. GW821-FHT09D08. The sequence goes on along the minus strand of NZ_JBWKOX010000001.1, from coordinate 416,534 downwards.
AGCCCGCCCAGGCCGACGATGTTCGGTTCACGCTGGCGCAATTGGTCGGCATCCAGGCGTTCGACCTGCATGCCGTTGAGTTGGGCGCGGGCATACAGCGCTTCCATTCGCTGCATTTCCAGGGGGCTTGAGGCCACCAGCAGCTTGCCGCAGACCTCGAACTTGATGCCGTGCTCGGTGCAGAACTGCTTGGTGGCTTCGGCGCCGCGCTTGCACAGGTCGGCCTTGAGGCTGCCGGGTGCGTAGTAGATGCCCGCGTGGATCACACCGCTGTTGTGGCCGGTCTGGTGCCTGGCCAGCACCGGTTCTTTTTCGAGGATCACCAGGGACGCACCGGGCTGGCGCTTGAGCAGTGCCATCGCGGTGGCGAGGCCGACGATGCCGCCGCCGATAATGCAAAAGTCGTGAATCATTGCGGGTACCTAGGGTTGCCCATTTTGGTCTGCTTATCAGGTTGTCAGACTAATGGTTTTGTTAAAAAAATGGCGTGTCCGGGACACGCTTCAAACGGGTGGAATCCTTCAGTGCTTGGCCGGCAACTCCAGGCTCAGGCGCCGCGCCGCCGCACGCAGGTGGGCCTCGGCGTTGGCGGCGGCGCGCTGGGCGTCACCGTCGGCAATGGCCTGATAAAGCAGTTGGTGTTCCTGGGTGGCATCGGCAGAACCGGTCACAAAGCGTGACGCGGAGTTTTCCCAGGCGGTCTTGCGCGCGCTGGCCAGTTGGCTGCGCAGGAAGTCATGGAAGGCTACGAAGTAGTCATTCTTGCTCGCGTCAGCGATGGCCCGGTGGAACTCCACGTCGGCCAGGGCGGCGGCTTCGAAGTTGTCGCGTTTGTCCTGCATGTCCTGCAAGGCGCTTTTCATGCGTACCAGATCGGCGTCATCGCGGCGCTGGGCGGCAATCGCGGCGGCCTGGGTCTCGATCCACAGGCGCACTTCAAACATCTGCGCCAGGTCGGGGCGCCGTCCGTTCGGCAGGGGAAAGCGGAATACCGTGCCGGCAGGCGTCTGGGAAATGAACGAGCCCAAGCCCCGGCGCGCGGTGATGACACCGTCGGCCTTGAGCTGGGCAATGGCCTCGCGCACCACGGAGCGGCTGACGTTGAGCTGTTCGGCCAGTTGCTGTTCGGTGGGCAGGCGCGATTCGGGCGGTAGCTCGCCGGCGTCGATTTCTGCGCGGATCGCACTGACAACCCGCACGACAAGCGAATCGGGACGTTGAAGCTCAAGCATGGGGCAACCTTGGTGATCAGGTTGTCAGACAATAGTCGTTACGATTTTAGCTTGTCAATGTTTGCGTGCTGCGGGCTGTTCACGCGACCTCTTGCTATGGCCAGGGCGAGCAGGATCAAACCGGCGGCGACGCCAAAGGTTGTGTGCAGGCCATCTGCGACTGATTGCGGGGTGCCATGGGTGACATCAGGGGTTGCCCAGGCGAACACCGTGCCCAGTGCCGATGCGCCGCCAATCAGCCCGAGGTTGCGCGACAGGTTCAGCCAACCCGAGAGCGTGCCTCGGTTGGTGCCCTGTGCGGCCTTCATCACGGCGGTGTTGTTGGCGGTCTGGAACAGGCTGTAGCCCGCCGTCAGGATCACCAGCGAACCCAGGTAGGCCGGCAGTCCTGAGGCCAGCGCCAGCAGCAGCGCACCGCCGAGCAGGGTGCCCAGCCCCGCGAAGGTCATGTGCCGGCTGCCCAGGCGGTCGGTGAGGCGACCCGCCGGTACGCCGGTCAGCGCCGCGACACACGGCCCGACCGCCATGGCCAGGCCCATCCATTCAGGCGCGAGCCCCAGGCCTTGGGACAGATAGAACGGCCCGACCACAAAGGTGGCCATGATCACCGCGCTGACCAACGCGCTCATGACCAGGCGACTGCGCAACGAAGCGTCCTCCAGGGCGCGCCAGAACCCGGCCTGTGCAGGCAATCGCCCGTGGCGGCGATCAAGGGGCAAACAGCGCCAGGCAAGGACGAAGGCCGCTAACCCCAGGGGCGCACCCGCCAGAAACAGGGCCCGCCAACCCCATAGGCTCACTAACACCCCACCGACACTTGGCCCCAGTGCCGTGCCGACTGCCGACAGCGTGCCCAGCAGGCCCATTGCGCGGCCGGTATGCTCCGGAGGCACCGTATCACCGACCATTCCCAGGGCCATGGCCATCATCACGGCGGCACCGAGCCCTTGCAGCGCGCGTGCGGCAATCAGCCCATTCAATGTCGGCGCCGCACTGCACAGCCCGCATGCCAGCGCGAACAGCAATAACCCGGCGAGCAACAGCCGACGCCGGCCCAGGCGGTCGCCCAGGCGGCCCGCACTCACGATCACCAGCGTGATCGCCATCAGGTAGGCCAGCACCACCCACTGCACGGCATGAAACGACGCATCGAATGCCTGTACCAGGCTGGGCAGGCCGACATTGGCGATGCTGGTGCCGAGGGCGGCGAGCAACATGGACAGCGACAGGCTGGCAAGGCCGCCGCGTGAAGACGTATGCATGGAAGATTCCTTGGGTGGACGCAACTGTCACAAATCTACGGCCTGGCCTAACATGGCGGAAGACGCAGGGTTTGCAGTTAATACCTGCGTCAAACGCCTGCTAAGGAGCGCCCATGCCCGACTTTAATCTGCTGATCACCCTGGATGTCTTGCTGGCCGAAGGCAGTGTCGCCCGAGCGGCCAAGCGCTTGCAGTTGAGCCCCTCGGCCATGAGCCGGGCGCTGGCGCGCTTGCGCGAGACCACCGGCGATCCGCTGTTGGTCCGCGCCGGTCGCGGGCTGGTACCGACGCCGCGGGCGCAGGCATTGCGTGAGCAGGTCAGCCGCCTGGTGCAGGACGCCCATGCGGTGCTGCGCCCGGCACACGCCCTGGACCTGGCCCAGGTGGAGCGCACCTTCACCTTGCGCACCAGTGAAGAGTTCGTCGAAAACTTCGGTCCCGCGTTACTGGCGCGCATCGCACGGGACGCGCCTGGTGTACGCCTGCGTTTCGTCAGCAAGACCGACAAGGACAGCAGGTTGCTGCGCGAAGGCAGCGTCGACCTGGAGACCGGTGTGGTCGACCCCGACGCCAGCCCCGAAGTGCTGACCCAGGCGCTGTTTCGCGACCGTTTGATTGGCGTGGTGCGCAGCGGCCATCCCTTGAGCCAGGGCGACATCAGTGCCGAGCGGTTTGCCCAGGGGCGGCACGTCTACGTCTCGCGGCGCGGGCAGGAGCGCGGCCAGATCGACGATGGGCTTGAAGCCCTGGGCTTGACGCGGCAGATCGGCACCGTCGTCGCCGGGTTCGCCACGGCCATCGCCCTGGCCCGCGACACCGACCTGATTGCCAGCGTGCCCGAACGCTACACCGCCCATCAGCGCGAAGGCCTGTACAGCTTTGCGTTGCCGTTGACGCTGGCACCGTTCACCGTGGCGATGCTCTGGCATCCGCGGCTGGATGCCGACCTGGCCCACCGCTGGTTGCGCGGGTGTGTGCGTGAGGTGTGCGGGCACTGAACGGCCTGCAACAGGTACAATCGCCGCTGCCTTGACGCGAAACCCAGGAATCTGCATGTTCAGCCTTACCCGCTACACCACTCCGTGCCCCGAGCCCATCAATGCCCAGATCCTGCAGATGGTGGTGGACAACCTCACCGACATCAGCAGCGTCGCGCTGCCGCCGAGCAACCTGCTCTACAACATTTACCAATACGCCATCGGCTTTGAGGTGCACCTGTACCTGGAGGCAGTGGGCGGGTCGAAGGGGATTGCCGTTGAGTTGATCGTGGCGATGCTCGAGGAGCAGGTGATTGGCTTTTGCCTGTATCTGCCGGTGAAGGATGATCCTGAGGCCTGTGGCATCGCCTTCATGGCGGTGCAGGCCGGTTTCCGGCGCCAGGGTGTGGCGCGCGGGATGATGGCGGACGTGCTGGCGCGCTATCCCCATGCCGAGTTGGCCTGTGCCGTGGAGAAGGTAGCGGCCTTCGAGGCCATGGGGTTTCAAGTGCGGGGTGCGCGGGGCACCCAGGTGTTGATGAATACCCGGGACTACGGCACCGATGGCTTGATGGGCGTGTTGGATGTGGCGGCGATCTATAGTTCGCTGGAGGTACGCCAGATCCATACCTACCTGCTGCAAAAACACGGCAAGCGGGCGATGGTGGATGCCGAGAAACAGCGTGATCGGCACCTCGATCAACTGGCCCGCAAGGTCCAGCTGTTTGTGGCAGGGCGTTAGCCTGGCCTGGTTGGCTTTTTTTGTGGTGAGCGGGCTTCTGTGGTGCGCTTGCCTCTGTGGTGGGCGGGCTTGTTGTGGTGAGCGGGCTTGCCCCGCGCTGGGCTGCGAAGCGGCCCCAGAAACAGCCCCGGAGCTGCCTGGCACACTGCAGCGCTCTTATCGGGGCCGCTTCGCAGCCCAGCGCGGGGCAAGCCCGCTCACCACAGAAGCTTCTTCAGCCTTCAACGCCGTGCGCGGTTGACCATTGCCAGGATGGTCGCCAACAGCTCATCTTGCGCCTCTTCGCGGCTGATCTCGCCACTGGCCGCAGCGTAGGACAACGCTTCCGCAGCGCCCAGCATCGCCCGTAATCCCGGCTGTGAAACCTGGCCAAAGGGCCCCAGCGCGTCGCGGCATTTGTCGAGAAAAATCGCCTCGTACTTACGCTTGAGCGCTTCCAGCTCCGGCGAGCTGCTCAGTGCGGCGATCACCCCCGGAATTTCCCGGCCCTGCAATAACACGCAATCGACATAGCACGAGGCGATCACCCCGGCGCGTTCTTCCAAGGTCGCGCGGCTGGCGTCGAGGGCTTCGGCAAACACCTGGGTCTGACGCGCGTCGAAGTCTTCATACAGCGCGGCGAGCAGCCCGGCACGGGTGACGAAATGGTCGTAGACCACCGGTTTGGTGACGCCGGCCAATTCCGCCAGGCGGCCCAGGGTCAGGGCTTCGGTGCCTTCCTCGCGCACCAGCTGCCAGGCCACCTCCAATAACTGACGCAGGCGATCTTCACGGGACAGGCGACGACGTGGGGCAGGGGATTCAGGGCTTGACATGCTTATATACCAAAAGTAACTTGATGGCGTTAACTTACCAAAAGTAGCTTAAACCCAAAGGGAGTCAAAGTCATGCACGCACTCATCGTCGTTGCCCATCACGACCCACAATCCCTCACCCACGCCGTGGCCGCGCAGGTGGCTGCCGGCCTGACTGCTGCGGGCCACACCTTTGAAATCGCCGACCTCACCGCCGAAGGCTTCGACCCGCGCTACACCGCCGCCGATCACCGGGTACACCGCACCCAGGCCATGCCCCCGGCCGACGTGCTGGCGGAACAGGTGCGCATCGAGCGCGCCGATGCCCTGGTGCTGGCGTTCCCGATCTACTGGTGGTCGCTGCCGGGCCTGCTCAAGGGCTGGGTCGACCGTGTGTTTGTCAACGGCTGGGCGATCGACTACGGCCCGGATACCCCGGTGGTGAAAAAACTGCGGCATTTGCAGGTGCACTTGCTGGCCCTCGGCGGCGCGGATGACAGCGCGTTTGACCGTCATGGCTACGCCAAGGCGATGCGCACCCAAATCGACTACGGCATCTTCGATTACTGCGGGGCGAAGGTGGTGTCGTCCGAGCTGTTGCTGGATTCGGAAGGCGGCGCGGCCCCGGCGCATCTGAAGACGGCGAAAGCGATCGGGCAAAGGCTGTTCGAGGCCGAGACGGTTGCCGGTTGATTCAACCTTCGCGAAACAGGTCGTGGGCGTCCAGCAGGCGGTAGGCAATTTCCGGGTTTTTCTCCAGGCCCCGGCGAATCGCCGCCGGGATCGCTTGCCGGGTCTTGCGGCACATGCCTGGCAGCTCGTCGATAACGATCTGGATGCCGCGCATGCTCTTGACCTCGGTGTGCCCCGGCGCGATATGCACGCGGATGCCCAATAACTCGTGCATCCGCTGTTGCATGCGCTCCAGGTCTTGCAGGCTTTGCAGGTTTTCCAGGCGCTCGACCAGGCGTTTTTCTTCCTGGCGCGTCAGGCTGAGGATGCGCAGGTCGGCGCCGGGCGCCTCCAGCAGTTGTTCACGGTCGCAGACGCAGGCGCCGGGTGGGCAGGGTTGGCGAATGGTCATGATCCTTACCTCCCCATTCCGGCGCGGGCGAGTCAGTCGCTCAACGCGACCCCCAGGCTGCCCAGGGCCTTCCAGTACCCAGGATAGGTCTTGGCCACGCAGTCCGGGTCCTGGATGCGGATCCCCGCGATTTTCAACCCCGCCAGCGCAAAGCACATGGCGATGCGGTGGTCGGCATGGGTGTCGATCAAGGCGTTGCACGACGTGCCGGCCAGCCCAGGGTCGGCCGCGACCAGCAGATCATCGCCTTCAATGCTGGCGAGGCCCGGACGGATCGCGTTGAGGCCGTCATGCAGGGCCTGTACGCGATCGCATTCCTTGACCCGCAGGTTGGCCAGCTCCGTGAAGCGCACCGGGGTGTTGTTGAAGGCAGCCAGTACTGCCAGGGTCGGGATCGCGTCCTGCATCTGCGAACCCACCACGGTGGCCTGCATATTCGGGAACTGCGCGATCACCGCCTGGGCCTTGGCGTCCGGTTGGGTGAAGGCGTGGGCGGCCACGCCGATGTCGATACGGCCGCCGGTCAACACTTCGGCAGCCCACAAGTAGGTGGCGGCGGACGCGTCGGGTTCGATCAGGTAATCATGGGCGGTGTAGCCGCTGGGGGCCACGCGCCAGGTGGTGTCGTCGACCACATCGACCTGGGCACCGAAGGCCCGCATGCAGTCCAGGGTCAGGTCCACGTAGCCACGGGCGCCGATGTCCTTGCCGGTCAGTGCCACTTCAATCGGCGCTTCGCCGCACGCAGCCAGCATCAGCAGGGCCGAGACATACTGGCTGGACAAACCGCCGTCGATCTCGAAGCGCCTGGCCTGGACCTTGCCCACGCCGTGCACCGTCACCGGCGGGCAACCGGTCGGGCTGTCGACCCGGATACCGTTCTGGCCGAGGGTGGCCAGCAACGGGCCGATCGGGCGTTTTTGCATATAGTCGTCGCCGTCCAGTACCACGGTGCCTTGCACGGTAGCCACGGCGGCCGTCAGGAAGCGCATCGCGGTGCCGGCATTGCCGAGGAACAGCGGCTGCGCCGGCAATTGCAGCTTGCCGGTGCCGGTGACCACGAAGGTGGTGTCGTCCGGCTCGTCGATGGTCACGCCCATCTGGCGCAGGGCCACCGACATATGCCGGGTGTCATCGCTCTTCAAGGCGCCGCTCAGGCGGCTGGTGCCCTTGGCCAGGGCCGCCAGCAGCAGGGCGCGGTTGGTAATGGATTTGGAGCCGGGGGGCGCGACCTTGCCGTTCAGGGGGAAGTTGGGCGGTGTAACGGTCACGGTTTTCTGCGAACTCAAGGTGCAAGGCTCCTGGTCAAGGCAAGGTGGCTGGCGCGGCCAACGGGCGGACCCGAATAATCGGGCATAGATGCAGTGCTTGTCGAGCGGGGAATCAACCACCGTGGGTTGTTACAGGACAAGGCCTGTAGGCAGATGGCCCTTGCCTAGGTAGGCGTACGCCCGAACCAGGCGCAGGACAACTGCGTCCCCTTAATGAAATGCAGGAGGCGTGCAGTGTTGCCCGCATAGCCGCCTGCTGGACAAGCCTGGGTGATGGGGTAAGTTCAGAACGTTCCCCACCCGGGGCGTTTTCAATCATGGAGTGAATGAAATGAACAAACCTCAAACACAACTTCGGCACGGACGTGTCGTCACCCCCGCCAGCCGAGGCTCGGTTGCAGTAGAGCGCGGGTTGCTGGGCAATTGGCAAGTCAATGAAATGGAAGGTGGCAAGAACTTCCCCGCGCTCGCGGCCGGACCGTTTCCTGCGCCGTATGAAACCGACGATCAAAGCGTCACGCCGCCTGCCGATGGGCATATTCTCAGTGGCGGCAAGACCGACGAGCGCGACTGCATCAACTTCACCGACGAGGAAATGAGCAAGAAGCTCAACACACCATTCACCTGGCCACTCCTGAATGTAGAGGCCGGCCAAGTGTTCAAGGTGCAATGGGAATACACCGCCGCCCACGTCACCCGTGGTTATCGCTGGTTCATCACCAAGGACGGCTGGGACGCCAGACAGCGCATCAGCCGTGCCCAGCTCGAAGCCTCGCCGTTCCACGAAGACTTCTACCCCCAGGTGCCGTACTACCAGCATGCCGACGAATTGAAGGCCAAGGTCGAGCATCAAGTGACACTGCCCAAGGGCAAGAAGGGGCGGCATGTGGTGGTGTTGCTGTGGATCGTCGCCAACACCGGTAACGCGTTCTATCAGGCGTTTGACCTGGACTTCAAATAAGCCCGGATCAACGCCGGCTCAGCCAGTAATCATGTAGCGCCCGTGCAGCGGGTTCGATTTCTCGGGCTCGCTGCTGATGGGCGTCTACATCCAGGTCGGCCGGCAACTCGAAGTTGTCCTGCTCGGCGCACCAGGAGATTTTCTCCAGCTGTGCGGCCTGTTCGGCCGGCAGTTGCGGCCAGTTGCCGATCGCCGCGCCACGGATATAACCAAAGCACCATTCCTCGGCGAGGGTCACGTCCTGGCCCTGGTGTTCGGTTGCATCGAAGCGTGCCTTGAAGCCCTCGGCGTCAGTCGCCAGTTGACCGGCCAGCAGGTTGATATGACGCACGCACAGGTCCAGGAACTGCTTAGCCTCTTCGGCGTTTTCCCACTCTGGGTTCTGCCCGCCCCAGATCGCCGGGAACCACTCTGCAATATCCACCTGTGCCGGGCTGGACACCAGCGCGGTGAAATAGCCGTCGAGTTCGGCCAGGTTCAGCACCGAATGGTCGTCGCCGTATTTCAACAGGGTTTCTTCGATGAATTCGAAATCGGCGGGGGCGAGGGGTTGGGCGTGCATGGGCATATCCTTTAAACGTCGAGCGCCGCTGATGGGGCGGCTTAAAACGCGAAGGATGGCGTGTGCCGGGGCTTTTATCCAGCGTCTTTTCCATCGCCGTTGCCAGTCCCGCTTTTGGCCGATGCGCCGTCACGTACCCTTGTTATAGTTCGGGCCTTATCACTCGCCAGCCAGGGATCACTGCCATGTCCGAATACCAAGCTTTCGTCGTCGAACTCACCGACAACGTTGCCCATGTGCAGATCAACCGCCCGGAAAAGATCAACGCGATGAACGCGGCGTTCTGGACCGAGATCATCGACATCTTCCAATGGATCGAAGACACCGACGCCGTACGCGCCGTGGTGCTCAGCGGTGCCGGCAAGCATTTTTCCTCGGGCATCGACCTGATGATGCTGGCCTCGGTGGCCAACGACTTCGGCAAGGATGTGGGCCGCAATGCGCGCCTGCTGCGGCGCAAGATCCTCGAGCTGCAAGCCTCGTTCAACGCTGTCGATAACTGCCGCAAGCCGGTACTGGCGGCGATCCAGGGTTACTGCATCGGTGGCGCCATCGACCTGATCAGCGCCTGCGACATGCGCTACGCGGCTGAAGACGCGCAATTCTCGATCAAGGAAATCGACATCGGCATGGCCGCCGACGTCGGTACCCTGCAGCGCCTGCCACGCATCATCGGCGACGGTATGCTGCGTGAGCTGGCCTACACCGGCCGCCCGTTCGGTGCCGAGGAGGCTCGCAGCATCGGCCTGGTCAATCGCGTGTACGCCGACCAGGACAGCCTGTTGGCCGGGGTGTTCGAGATCGCCCATGAAATCGCCGCCAAGTCGCCGATTGCGGTCACCGGCACCAAAGCCATGATCAGCTACATGCGTGACCATACGGTCAATGACGGTCTGGAATACGTTGCCACCTGGAACTCGGCTATGTTGCAATCCAACGACCTGCGCGTGGCCATCGCGGCCCATATGAGCAAGCAGAAACCCGAATTCGTGGATTGACTGACATGACCCCAGGCTGGATTACCACAACGCTGCTGGACAACGACGCCCCCGGCGGCTGGGCCGTCGCCCGCAGCCGCGACGGCTTTTTGCATGATGCCAACGGCCCGCTGTTCCCTCGGGAATGGCTCAAGCGCCAGGAGCTATCGGTGTTTGCCGAACACGGCATCGGCCACCTCGACGGTGAGCCGGTGTACCTGCTGGAACTCGACGCGGCGGGCGAAGTGCCGGGTTGCAGCTGGCAGGGCCTGCGCGGCTTCATGCTGCAAGGTGATCATACCCTCTACAAAGTGCTGGGCTACGCCGCGCAGATCGGCACCTGGGCGCGGGAGCATCGGTTCTGCGGCAGTTGCGGCCAGGCCATGGTCCAGGTGCCACGGGAGCGGGCGATGTATTGCCAGGCCTGCGACCTGCGCAGCTACCCACGGATTTCGCCGAGCATGATCGTGCTGGTGACCCGTGGCGACGAGATCCTGCTAGCGCGCTCGCCGCGTTTTGTCACCGGGGTCTACAGCACCTTGGCCGGCTTTGCCGAGCCGGGCGAGTCGGCCGAGGACTGCCTGATCCGCGAGGTGCGCGAAGAAGTGCAGGTGGAGGTCAGGAACATCCAGTACATGGGCAGCCAGTGCTGGCCGTTCCCCCATTCGATGATGCTGGGCTTCCATGCCGAGTACGCCGGTGGTGACATCGTGCCCCAGGCCGACGAGATCGAGGACGCGCAGTGGTTCAGCATCCACGACCTGCCGCCGCTGCCGGCGTCACGCTCGATTGCGCGCTACCTGATCGACCTCTACCTGGCCCGTCGCCTAGGCCACGCTGAACCAGTGCTGCCAGGCTAGGCGCACGGTCAGGCCGAGGACCACGGTGATAAACACCGGGCGAATGAATTTGGCGCCGCCGCTGATCGCGCTGCGGGCGCCAAAGAATGCGCCACCCATCACCGACACGCCCATCGCCAGGCCGACAATCCAATCCACCGAGCCGTTGAAGATAAACACCGACAGCGCCGCCGCGTTGCTGACGAAGTTCATGCTGCGCGCCACGCCGCTGGCCTTCACCAGGTCGATGGGGTGCAACAGCAGGGTGCTCACGGTCCAGAACGCACCGGTGCCGGGGCCCGCCACGCCGTCGTAGAAGCCCAGGCCGAAACCCTGGGTGCCTTGCCATTTCTTCTTGATCGGCGCGTCGGCGTCCAGCGGTGCCTTGGGCGTGCCACCAAACAGCAAATACACGCCGCAAGCGAATACGATCACCGGCAGCATTTTGTTGAGGGTTTCGGCGGGCAGGTAGTGGGCGACCACCGCACCGGCCAGTGCGCCGATCAAGGTGCCGACGATGGCATGCACCCACTGGCGCGGGTGGAACAGCTTTCGACGGTAGAAGGTGAAACTGGCCGTGGCCGAACCGAAGGTGGAGCTGAGCTTGTTGGTGCCCAGTACCAGGTGGGGCGGCATCCCAGCGGTGAGCAGCGCCGGGGTGGTAAGCAGGCCGCCGCCGCCGGCGATGGCGTCGATAAATCCGGCGATAAAGGCCACGACGGCGAGAATGGCGAGGGTGGTGAGGTCTACGCTGAGTTCGAATGGCATGGGAGGGCTTATGGTTGGCAGGGCGCTGTGCGAAGGGGCGCCATCTTACCCGCCTGATGTGCGCAGAACCAACTGTGGGAGCAAGCCCTCTCCCACAGTTGAACGGTGTTCATCTGGCTATTTGTGGGTTCCCATCCACTCCAGCGCCGTGCGCCACACGCAAATCCCGAGGAAGTACGCGGACATCACCGACCACAACCCAAACGTCCACGGGTTGGTGTTGGGATAATCCACCACCATCAAAAAGCTGCAGAGCAACCAGATGGTGGTCACTGCGATATTGATCGGCATGAAGCGCTTGACCCGGAACGGGTGCAGGAACTTCATCGGCGTCACGGTCAGCAAGGCCAGGCCGATCACGGTCAGCAAGGTGACCCAGGCGTCCGGCTGGATGATGTATACGCACAAGGCCACCACGTTCCAGGCGGCGGGGAAGCCGACGAAGTAGTTGTCCTTGCTCTTCATGTTCACGTTGCAGAAGCAGAATAGCGATGAAACCAGGATCACCGACACCGTGAACAGGTGGGTAAAGTCCGGCAGGTCGATATAGCGGTAGATAAACAGGGCCGGAATAAACACATAGGTGAGGTAATCAATCACCAGGTCCAGTACCGAGCCGTCAAAGCTGGGCAATACCGTGCTGACATTCACCCGTCGCGCCAGGGAACCATCCACGCCGTCTACTACCAGGGCCAGGCCCAGCCAGAGCAGGCAGGCCTTGGGGGAGTTTTCCAGCAGCGCCAGGGTGGCCAGGAAGGCCAATACCACACCGGTGGCGGTAAAGCCGTGGGCGCCCCAGGCTTTGATTCTGGCTACATGCAGGGTCGATATCACGGGCGGTTCTCCAAAAGGTGAAACGGGGCAGCCGACAACGTGACGCTGTCGAGTCTGGCCGGGGAATGCAGGTATCGACCGGGAAGGGGGTCATAAGGTTCACCGCCCGGCGCATCACATAGCGTAGCAAGCGTAGGACGTTTCGGCATCAGCCTTGGCGAAACACCAGCGCCTTGAGGCCGCTTTGCGCGTCGATATCCGGAAACTCCGGCGGGTTTTCCAACCGTTCAATAAAGCGCAGGCCCGGTGCTTCGCGGGTGACGCCGTCGATCAGGAAGTCTTCGCCGAAGGCCGGGTCGTTCATGCACGCCAGGACAGTGCCCTGGGCCGTGAGCAAATCCGGCAGGCGGCGCAGTACGCGCTGGTAGTCCTTGGTCAGCAGGAAGCTGCCTTTCTGAAAGGACGGCGGGTCGATGATCACCAGATCATAGGGGCCGCTGTGGGTGACCTTGGCCCAGGATTTGAACAGGTCGTGGCCCAGGAAGGTGACCTTGCTCAGGTCATGGCCGTTCAGGCGGTGGTTATCGCGGCCACGGCTCAGGGCGCCACGGGCCATGTCCAGGTTCACCACGTGGCTGGCGCCGCCCTCGATGGCCGCGACCGAGAACCCGCAGGTGTAGGCAAACAGGTTGAGCACCCGCTGGCCCCTGGCCTGTTCGCGCACCCAGTTGCGGCCGTAGCGCATGTCGAGGAACAGCCCGCTGTTCTGCTTTTTGCCCAGGTCGATCAGGTAACGCAGGCCGCCTTCGGTGATGGTCAGCTCGTCGATGGCTGCGCCCACCAGCCATTCCGTGGTGCTTTGCGGCAGGTAGCGGTGTTGCAGCGCCACGCTGTGGGCGCCGGATTGGCCCCAGTCGAAGTCGATCAACAGCTGTTTCAACCCCTCCAGGTGGGGCGCTTCGGGCTCTTTGAACAGCGCGACCAGCACCACGCCTTGCAGCCAGTCCACAGTCAATTGCTCCAGGCCCGGCCAGCAGCGGCCACGGCCATGGAACAGGCGCCGGGTTTCAGCCGGCGGGCTGGCCAGGACGGTGAGCAGGTGGGCGTGCAGGGTAGCGAGTGCGTCTGGGTTCATCGTTGAGCGTCGGTCATTGAGCGGGCGGCATTTTAAACACACTGGTGAGGTTTCGGGTTGTTTGAGCACAACGTGCTGGGAAAAAGCCCATGGGCAGTGATTCATGCTCAAAATTCTATAAACCGCGCCTGATAACAGGCAAAAAATCCTCAAGCGCCGACATAAACTGGAAAAAAAGCCCGGAGGTGCCCATGAACGGTTTCGCGAGTGCAGTGAATCACACAGCCCTGGATCAACCAGAGCTCGACGAATGGCGTGACGCGCTGGCGTCGCTGGTAGCCAATGCCGGCCCTGAGCGCGCTCGGCAGATCCTCGACCTGCTGGCCCGCCACGCCAGCGCCCCGTACATCGACTGGAAACCCCGGCACGGCACGCCCTACATCAATAGCATCAGCGTCGAGCAGCAACCGGCGTTTCCCGGCGACCTGGCCACCGAAGAACGCCTGGCCTCGCTGGTACGCTGGAACGCCCTGGCCATGGTGGTGCGGGCCAACCAGGCCTATGGCGAACTCGGTGGCCACATTGCCAGCTACGCCAGTGCGGCGGATTTGTTCGAGGTGGGTTTCAATCACTTTTTCCGCGCCCGCAATCTCGACTTTGGCGGCGATCTGGTGTTCTACCAGCCTCATTCGGCCCCCGGCATTTATGCGCGCGCCTTCCTTGAAGGGCGTTTGAGCGAGGACGACCTGGCCCACTATCGCCAGGAACTCGGTGGCGCCAAGGCCGGGGCGCGTGGGCTGTGCAGTTACCCGCACCCATGGTTGATGCCGGACTTCTGGCAGTTCCCCACCGGTTCCATGGGCATTGGCCCCATCAGTGCTATTTTTCAGGCACGCTTCATGCGCTATCTGCAGCATCGTGGCCTGCAGGACACCGCCGAGCGCCATGTGTGGGGTGTCTTCGGCGACGGCGAAATGGACGAGCCGGAAAGCATGTCGGCCCTGACCCTGGCCGCGCGCGAAGGCCTTGACAACCTGACCTGGGTGGTCAACTGCAACCTGCAACGCCTCGACGGCCCGGTGCGTGGCAACGGGCGGATCATCGACGAGCTGGAGGCGTTGTTCGCGGGGGCGGGGTGGAACGTGATCAAGTTGGTCTGGGGTTCGGACTGGGACCCCTTGCTCGCCAAGGACGCCGACGGCTCCCTGGTCAACACGTTGTCGAGCACCGTGGACGGTCAATTCCAGACCTTCGCCGCCAAGGACGGGGCCTACAACCGCGAACACTTCTTCGGCCAGAGCGCGGCGCTGGCCAGCCTGGTCGAGGGCATGAGCGATGAGCAGATCGACCGCCTCAAGCGTGGCGGCCACGACATGGTCAAGATCCATGCCGCCTATCATGCGGCGCGCCGGGTCAAGGGCAAGCCCACGGTGATCCTGGCCCAGACCAAAAAAGGCTTCGGCATGGGCGAGGCCGGGCAGGGCAAGATGACCACCCACCAGCAGAAGAAGCTCGATCGCGAGGCGCTGCTCGCGTTCCGCAACCGCTTCCAGTTGCCGCTGAGCGATGAGCAGGCCGAGTCGCTGAGCTTCTTCAAACCCGCGGATGACAGCCTTGAGTCGCGCTACCTGCATCAACGGCGCAGGGCCCTGGGCGGCTACGTGCCCAGCCGTAGCCAGGCCGCAGAGCCAGTGAGCGTACCGCCCATGAGCGGTTATGCCGGTTTCGCCACGGCGGCCGACGGCAAGGAAATGTCCACCACCATGGTCTTCGTGCGCATGTTGAGCAACCTGCTCAAGGACAAGGCGCTCGGGCCGCGCATCGTGCCCATCGTGGCGGATGAGGCGCGCACCTTCGGCATGGCCAACCTGTTCAAGCAGATCGGCATCTATTCCAGTGTCGGCCAGCGTTATGAGCCGGAAGATATCGGCTCGATCCTCAGCTACCGCGAGGCCACCGACGGGCAGATTCTTGAAGAAGGCATCAGCGAGGCCAGTGCCATCAGTTCCTGGGTCGCGGCGGCCACGAGCTACTCGGTGCATGGCCTGCGCATGCTGCCGTTCTACATCTATTACTCGATGTTCGGCTTCCAGCGCGTCGGCGACCTGATCTGGGCCGCCGCCGACCAGCGCGCCCGTGGCTTCCTGCTCGGTGCCACGGCCGGGCGCACCACCCTCGGCGGTGAGGGCTTGCAGCACCAGGACGGCAGCAGCCACCTCACCGCCGCCACCGTGCCGAACTGCCGCGCCTACGATCCGGCGTTTGCCGGGGAATTTGCGGTGATCCTCGACCACGGCATGCGCCAGATGCTGGAACAGGATGTGGACGAGTTCTACTACGTGACCCTGATGAACGAAAACTACCCGCAGCCAAGCCTGCCCGCAGGCGTGGAGGCAGCGATCATCAAGGGCCTGTATCGCCTGGAAGGCGCCGCCGACGCCAGGGTACGCCTGCTCGGTTCGGGCACCTTGCTGCGTGAAGCCCAGGCCGCCGCGCGGTTACTGGCTGAGGATTGGCACGTGGCGAGCGAGGTGTACAGCGTGACCAGTTTCAGCGAACTGGCGCGGGAGGCGCGGGAAGTGGAGCGCTGGAACCGCCTGCATCCGCAGGCCGGCAAGCGCGTCAGTCACCTGAATGATTGCTTGCCGGCAGGTGCGCCGGTGATTGCCGTGTCCGATTACGTTCGGGCGGTCCCGCAGATGGTCGCGTCCTATCTGGACTCCAGCTACACCGTGCTCGGCACCGATGGGTTCGGCCGCAGTGATACACGAGCGGCGCTGCGGGATTTCTTTGAGGTGGATCGGCATCACATCGTGCTGGCGGCGCTTACCGCGTTGGTGGAGCAGGGCAGCCTTGAGCACCAGGTATGCCAGCAGGCCATTGAGCGGTATGGCTTGCTGGCGGATCGCGATGCCTCCTGGACCTGTTAGCCCCCCTGCGCAGCTGTAGCCCCAGCATGGCTGCGCAGGCCACGACTCGAATGTGTTTAACGCGAGAGCAGCGGTGCTGCGCTTTTTTCCTCGGTGCCCACGTCATGCAGGGAAATCCTCGACGTCTCCGGCAATGCCAGCCCGCCGGCCAACGCCAGCAACGCCACGGCAATCAGGTAGAACGCCGGTGACAAGTTGCTGCCGGTGGTGCTGATCAACCAGGTGGCCATCAACGGCGCGGTGCCGCCGAAAATCGTATACGCCATGTTGTAAGTAATCGCCGAAGCGGTATAGCGCGTGCGGGTCGGAAAGGTCTCCGACAGCAACGCCGCCGTCACCACACCGCACAATACTGCGCCCACCGCCAGCAACATCACGCCGACAATGGACGCCGTGAAGGACCCGGAACTGGCCATCAGGAACGACGGGTACACCACCACCATCAACAGTACGCACGCCGTCATCACCGTGGCCCGACGCCCCACTCGGTCTGAATACAGCCCCGCCAGCGGGCAGATCGCCGCAGCGAAAATCAACGCGATCAGCGACACCAGCAATGCCATCGCCCGACTCAGCCCGCCGGCCACTTGCAGGTACGTCGCGAAGTAGGTGGTGAACATATAAAACGACAGTGCCGTCAGTGACACAAAAGCGCCCAGGCAGCAGATCGCCGCACCATGGTTGCGCAGGGTTTCCTTGAGCGGCGAGTGGGCCACCGCATGCTCCTGCTTCACGGCCTGGAAGGCCGGCGTCTCATCCAGTTTCCAGCGCAGGTAAAGGCCCACCAGGCCCAGCGGCGCTGCGATCAGGAACGGCAGGCGCCAGCCCCAGCTGCCCATGGCCTCGGCGGACAATGACGCTTCGAGTGCGTACGCCACCACGGCGGCGGCGGCGAAGGCGGAGAACGTCGACACCGGCACGAAGCTGCCGTACCAGGCGCGTTTGTCCCGGGGCGCGTGCTCCATCAGGTAGGCACAGGCACCGGCGTATTCGCCGCCGGCGGAGAAGCCCTGGGCACAGCGGATCAGCGACAACAGGATCGGCGCCGTGACGCCGATGGCGGCGTAGGTGGGCAGCAGGCCGATCAAGGTGGTGGCGCCTGCCATCAGCAGGATGGTCATGGCCAGGGTGCGCTTGCGCCCGATACGGTCGCCGAGCATGCCGAAGAAAATCCCGCCCAGGGGCCGGAAGGCGAAGGCGACGGCGAACACCGCGAAGGTTTTGAGCAAGGCCGCGCTGGCATCCCCGCTGGGGAAGAACTGTTGGGCGATGGTGGTGGCGAGGAAGCCGTACACGGCGAAGTCAAACCATTCGACGAAGTTACCGATGCCGGCGGCAATGATGACCTTGCGCAGGGTTTGGGGGCTTACCTGTTCGGTGGAGGGGCTCGTCATGGGGAAGGCCTCGGAAGGGGTCGGGGATGCTGGATTATCCGGGGAGGGTGTTGGGCGGCCGGGCTCAAAAGAGTCGTCCGCGTAGTCAGTAGCGACCGGGTGGGATGGGGGAGGCAGGAATTGGGCCAGATCAGGCGGGGATTTATCGTTACCGGGCAGACTTGCGATAGGTCAGCAGCACAATCCCGGTCACCACGATGACGCCGCCGACTATCTGGCCGGCGCTGAGCATTTGATCGAGCACGACCCAGCCCATCAACAGCGTGGCCAGCGGTTCAATGTTCATGACCGGCGCATTGCGCGGCATGTCCAGGCGCGGGACCGACATGAACAGCACGATAAAGCCGGTGCCATACAGCACCACCAACGTCGCGAGCGCCAGCCAGCCGGTACCCGTGGCCGGCGGGTTCAGGCCGCCGGGAAGGGCGCCGCTGAGGCCGGCGAGGTTGACGCTGCTGAACACGATGAAGATCGTCAGCAGGCTGCGCACGGAGCCGCGTACCTGGGACAACTTATGGTCGGTGATCCACAGCGCGCAGGCGAACACGAAGGCGGCGCAAAAGGCCAGGCTGACGCCGAGCAGCCATTGCGGGCCGATATCGGCACTGCTCGAGAGGCGGCCGGGTACGTCCAGCACAAACACCAGGCCCACCAGGATCAAGCCCATCAGCAAGGCGGTGCGCGCCGTCGGACGTGGGCCGCCGAATGCCCAGGTGAGCAGGGCGAGCAAAATCGGGAACACGTTGCCCACCAGCAGCGCCAGTGCCACCGGCACGCGGGCGACGGCGGAGTAGAGGCACAGGCTCTGGGTGGCGATAAGCAGGCCCAGCAGCACTTGCCAGCGCCATGCACCCGCCGGCAGGCGCAGGCTTTGGCGTTGCCACAGCACCAGCACGGCCAGCACCAGCAAGGTGCCGCCCGAGCGCAGCAGAATGGCCAACAGCACACCGGCGCCATCATCGAAGGCGACCCGAGCGGCGATGTGATTGCCGGCGAAGGCACAGCCCATGCAGAGCAGAATCAACACGGCAATGGGGCGGGAGAACAGGGCGGGGGCAGTTTGCGTCGGGGCAGGCGGAGTCATGCTGGGGCTCGGGTGGTTGGCGCCATCGTCGGGGATGGCGATTTATTTTTAGGTTGTCGTACAACTTCGCGACGGGGTGATTTGTAGCGTGTTTGCGCCGAGGGAGCAAGGAGGGATTTGGTCTGGAAAAAACTCAGCGCCTGCTGAGCGCGAGCTTTGCGGCAAACAGCAAGAAGATCACACCGGTGGTGCGATCCATCCATTGGATGACCTTTTCGCGGCGCAGGAACCCGGACAGCGACTGCGTGGCGCCGATCAATACCAGCGACCACAGCAGCCCGAGCAGTACATGGATGCTCACCAGGCCGAAGGTCCAGGCAATCAGCGAATGCCCTTGGGGGATAAATTGCGGCAGGAACGACACGTAGAAAATCCCCACCTTGGGGTTCAGCACATTGCCCAGCATGCCCTTGATAAACCAGTTGCCGCCGGGCTTGCGGTCGTCTGCGGCCGGTGCCAGTGAGCGACGCGGACGCACCAGCATGTTCAGCCCCAGCCAGGCCAGGTAAGCCGCGCCGCAGTACTTGAGCAGGTTGAACGCCATCTCCGACACCGCGATCAACGCGCCCAGGCCAAAGGCAACCGCGGCGCCCCACACCAGGCAACCCGCGTTGATGCCCAGCGTGGCCTGCAGCGCCTGGCGCTTGCCTTCCACCGTGGCGGTGCGCAGGACCAGGGCGGTGTCGAGCCCGGGCGTGAGGGTCAGCAGGGTGGCGGCGAAGGTGAAGGTGATGAGGTTGTCGGCGATGGACATGAGCGGGCTTCATGCAGAGGGATGAGTGGGCGTTAACCCAAGCTTGGCATGAGTGGTTATCTTGTGGCGAGCGGGCTTGTTGTGGCAAGCCGGCTTGTAGTGGTGGGCAGGCTTACTATGGTGAGCGGGCGTGTTGTGAGTGACCGGGCTTGTTGTGGTGAGCGGGCTTGCCCCGCGCTGAGCTGCGAAGCAGCCCCAAAACCAGGCACTGCGGTTTGTCTGATGGAACGCAGTGATCTTGATCGGGGCCGCTTCGCAGCCCAGCGCGGGGCAAGCCCGCTCACCACAACAAGCCCGCTCACCACAGTAAGCGGGCTTACTAGAGAAGCTTGTCTGCCTTCAGCGGTTGAAGCGCTCAACCAACGCGTATTGGGTGGCCGCGGTATTGGTCAGTTCCTTGCTCAGGTCCGTGGATTGATGGGCTTGTATCGAGGTCTGGTCGGCCAGTTCGGCGATGGTGGTGATGTTGCGGCTGATCTCCTCGGCGACGGCGCTTTGTTCTTCGGTGGCGGCGGCGATCTGGGTGGTCATGTCGGTGATATGCGACACCGCTTCGCTGATCCCCACCAGGGCCTGGTCCGCTTCCAGCACCCAGGTCACGCCTTCCTGGGCCTGGCGTTGGCCGTTTTCCATGCTTTGCACCGCATTGCTGGAGGATGCCTGGAGCTTGGTGATCAGCCCATGGATCTGGGTGGTCGATTGTGACGTGCGCTGGGCCAGTTGGCGCACTTCGTCGGCTACCACGGCAAAGCCTCGGCCTTGTTCGCCGGCCCGCGCCGCTTCGATTGCGGCGTTGAGGGCGAGCAGGTTGGTTTGGTCGGCGATGCCTTTGATCACATCCACCACGCTGCCGATTTCGTCGCTGTCCCTGGCCAGTTGCGCCACGGTCACCCCGGTCTCGCCGACCATGGTGGACAGACGCTCGATGGCTTCACGGGTATCGCGCGCCACTTCGCGGCCGCGCCCGGTCAGCACGTTGGCCTGTTGGGTGGCGTCGGCGGTGCGTTGTACATGGCTGGCGACTTCCTGGGTGGTCGCGGCCATCTGGTTGACGGCTGCCGAGACCTGTTCGGTTTCCACGCGTTGGCGGTTCAGGCCTTTGGCACTGGCGGTAGCCAACTGGTCGGATTGCCCCGCCAGGGTACTCAGTTGTTCGGCGCTGTCCTGCAGGCGGGTGAGGCAGGTTTTCAGGCGCGCGGTCTGGCTGAGAAACGCGGTTTCCAAACGCGACTGTGGGCCGCGTGCGTCACTGTACATCTGCGCGATCAAGGCATCCGACGTCGAGGGTTCGACCCCCTCCAACAAACGCAGGGTACTGCCCTGGCGCCAGTGTGAGCACAGCAGGCCCACCGGCAGCGCGACCGCCACGGCCACTGCGACGGCCACCGGTGCACTGAGGAACAGCCCGGCGACGCTGCCAGCCACACCGGTGGCCATGTACGGCACGCAACTCAGTGCCGCCGGCAGCCAGGCATCCTGGCGCGGCACGCCCGGCTTGCCTTGGCTCAGACGCCGGTAGAGGGCCTGGGCGCGGCGGATTTCATCGGCCGTGGGCTTGACCCGCACCGACTCGAAGCCAACGACCCGGCTGCCGTCGAAGATCGGCGTGACGTAGGCATTGACCCAATAGTGATCGCCGTTTTTCGAGCGGTTCTTGACGATGCCCATCCACGGCAGGCCTTGCTTGAGCGCACTCCACATGTGCGCAAAAACGGCGGGTGGCACGTCGGGGTGACGCACGATGTTCTGGGGCGCGCCGATCAGGTCGGCGCGTTCAAAGCCGCTGATATCGACGAAGGCGTCGTTGCAGTAAGTGATCATCCCTTGAACATCGGTGGCGGAGATGAGTTTTTGCGAAGGCGCGAGTGAAATCTCGCGCTGTGTTACAGGCTGGTTGTTGCGCATTCCGACTACTCCCTGGTTGCACACAGTCCATCGGCGGCATTGTGCAGAAGATTAATGCGCATGGCTCATTTCGCCAGCCACTGGTCAAAAGCCTGAAACTTCCCGATGAAAAACCTCATAATGGCGGCCATTTTTGTTTAGCCCGTTATTCTGGTGTGCCCCCATGGAAATCAAGGTCAACTTTCTCGACAACCTCCGGCTTGAAGCCAAGTTCGACGACTTCACGGTGATTGCCGACCAGCCTATTCGCTATAAAGGCGATGGCTCGGCACCGGGGCCGTTCGATTATTTCCTGGCCTCGTCGGCGTTGTGCGCGGCGTACTTCGTCAAGTTGTACTGCAGCACGCGCAACATCCCCACGGACAATATTCGCCTGTCGCAGAACAATATTGTCGATCCGGAAAACCGCTATAACCAGATCTTCAAGATCCAGGTCGAGTTGCCGGCCGATATTTCCGATAAGGACCGCCAGGGCATCCTGCGTTCCATCGACCGTTGCACCGTGAAGAAAGTGGTGCAGGCCGGGCCGCAGTTCGTGATCGAAGAAGTGGACAACCTCGACGCCGATGCCCAGGCCCTGTTGATGCCGGGCGCGGGCAGCGAGGCGGGCACTTATATTGCCGGCAAGGACCTGCCGCTGGAGCAGACTATCGCCAACATGTCCGGGATCCTTGCCGGCCTGGGCATGAAGATCGAGATCGCCTCGTGGCGCAATATCGTGCCGAACGTGTGGTCGCTGCATATCCGCGACGCCCATTCACCGATGTGCTTTACCAACGGCAAGGGCGCGACCAAGGAGGGCGCCCTGGCGTCGGCGTTGGGCGAGTTCATCGAGCGGCTCAACTGCAACTTCTTCTACAACGACCAGTTCTGGGGTGAGGAACTGGCCAACGCGACGTTCGTGCATTACCCGGACGAACGCTGGTTCCAGCCGGGCCCGAATGACGAGCTGCCCGACGAAATCCTCGATGCCTACTGCCTGAAAGTCTACAACCGCGACGGCGAGCTGCGCGGTTCGCACCTGTTCGACACCAACTCCGGCAACGAAGCGCGCGGCATCGTTTCGCTGCCATTCGTGCGCCAGTCGGATGGCGAGGTGGTGTATTTCCCGTCCAACCTGATCGAGAACCTCTACCTCAGCAACGGCATGAGTGCCGGCAACACCCTGGCCGAGGCCCAGGTGCAGTGCCTGTCGGAGATTTTCGAGCGGGCGGTGAAGCGCGAAATCATCGAGGGCGAATTTGCCCTGCCGGACGTGCCGGCTGACGTGCTCGCGAAGTACCCGAGCATCCTGGCGGGTATTGCAGGCCTGGAAGCCCAGGGTTTCCCGGTGCTGGTCAAGGACGCGTCCCTGGGCGGCGAATTCCCGGTGATGTGCGTGACCTTGATGAACCCGCGTACCGGCGGCGTGTTCGCCTCGTTCGGTGCCCACCCGAGCCTGGAGGTGGCGCTGGAACGCAGCCTCACCGAACTGCTGCAAGGCCGCAGCTTCGAAGGCTTGAACGACCTGCCGCAGCCGACCTTCGAAGGCCAGGCGGTGACCGAGCCGAACAACTTCGTCGAGCACTTCATCGACTCCAGCGGTGTGGTGTCGTGGCGCTTCTTCAGCGCCCAATCGGACTACGAATTTGTCGAGTGGGACTTCTCAGGCGAAGGTGAGGACTCCAATGTCCAGGAAGCCGCGACCCTGTTCGGCATCCTCGAAGGCATGGGCAAGGAAGCCTATATGGCGGTGTACGAACACCTCGGTGCAACTGCCTGCCGCATCCTGGTGCCGGACTACTCGGAAATCTACTCGGTGGACGACCTGATCTGGGACAACACCAACAAGGCGCTGTTCTTCCGCGAGGACATCCTCAATCTGCATCGTCTGGACGAAGCTGAACTGCAAGGGTTGGTCGAGCGCCTGATCGAAAGCGAGCTGGACGACTACACCGACATCACCACCCTGATCGGCATCGAGTTCGACGACAACACGGCCTGGGGCCAACTGACTATCCTCGAATTGAAGCTGCTGATCTTCCTCGCCTTGCAGCAGTACGAGGAGGCCAAGGAGTGCGTGGAGATGTTCCTGCAGTACAACGACAACACCGCCGAGCGTGGCCTGTTCTACCAGGCGTTGAATGCGGTGCTGGAGATGGAACTGGACGACGACCTGGAACTGGCGGACTACGAAGCCAACTTCCGCCGCATGTTCGGCAATGAGCGGATGGACGCGGTGATCGGCTCGGTCAACGGCAGTGTGCGCTTCCATGGGCTGACGCCGACCAGCATGAAGCTGGAAGGGCTGGACCGGCATTTGCGCTTGATCGAGAGCTACAAGAAGCTGCATTCGGCGCGTGCCAACATAGTCCAGGTGTAACGCATACCCAATGTGGGAGGGGGCAAGCTCCCTCCCACAGTTGATCTATGTTTTCTGGGGGGGATTTATATCCTGGCCAAGGCCTGGGCGAGGTCCGCCCGTAGATCCTCCACGTCCTCAACCCCCACCGACAACCGCACCAGCCCGTCGCCAATCCCCAACTGCGCACGGGTCGCCGCCGGGATGCTGGCGTGGGTCATGATCGCCGGGTGTTCGATCAGGCTTTCCACACCGCCCAGGCTCTCGGCCAGGGCGAAGAGCTTGACGGTTTCCAGGAAGCGCGTGGCGCCGGCCAGGTCGCTGTTCAAGTCCACCGAGATCATCCCGCCAAACCCGCGCATCTGCCTGCGTGCCAGTTCGTGCTGCGGGTGGGACGCCAGGCCTGGGTAATAGACCCGGGATACCTGCGGTTGCCGTTCCAGCCAGGTGGCGAGGTCGAGGGCGTTGCTGCAATGGCGCTCCATGCGCAGCGCCAGGGTTTTCACGCCGCGCAGGGTGAGGAAGGCGTCGAACGGGCCGGCGATGGCGCCGACCGAGTTTTGCAAAAAGCCCACGCGCTCGGCCAGTTCGGGGTTGTCGCCGACGATGGCGATACCGCCGATCACATCGGAGTGGCCGTTGAGGTATTTGGTGGTGGAGTGCACCACGATGTCGAAACCCAACTCCAGCGGGCGCTGGATCCACGGGCTGGCGAAGGTGTTGTCGGCCACGCAGAGAATGCCGCGGCTGCGGCAGATCCGGGCGATGGCGGCGAGGTCGGTGAGGCTCAGCAGCGGGTTGCTCGGGGTTTCGACCCAGACCATGCGCGTGTCGTCCTGCAAGGACGCTTCGAACGCCGCCACATCACTCAGGTCGACAAAGCTGAAACGGTGCCCGGCACTGCGCTGGCGCACCTTGTCGAACAGGCGGAAGGTGCCGCCGTAGAGGTCGTTGCCGGACACGATATGGGCGCCGGCATCCAGCAACTCCAGCACCGTGGAGATCGCCGCCAGCCCGGACGCGAAGGCAAACGCCTGGCTGCCGCCTTCGAGGTCGGCCACGCAGCGCTCCAGGGCAAACCGCGTGGGGTTGTGGGAGCGGCCGTAGTCGAAGCCCTTGTGTACGCCGGGGCTGTCTTGCAGGTAGGTGGAGTTGGCGTAGATCGGCGGCATCAGCGCGCCCGTGGTCGGGTCGGGTGACTGCCCGGCGTGGATCACACGGGTGGCAAACGCGCTTTTATCGGGCTGGCTCATGCAAGGGATCTCCGCAGGTGGTTGAGCAGGTCGACGCGGGTGATCAGGCCGTGAAAGCCCGCCGCGTCGGCAATGATGGCGACCAGGCCGCGATCCAGTTCAGCCTGCAATTCGGCCAGGCTGGCGCCGGGGGCCAGGGTGTGGACTTTGTCGCTCATGGCGCTGGCGACCATCATGGAGAAGTCCGCCGCATCATGGTGCAGGCCCAGCAGGATGTCGGACTCATCGATCACCCCCACCAGTTCGCGGCCGTCCACCAGCACCGGCAGTTGCGACACGTCCGCCAGGCGCATGCGCTGGAAGGCGGTGAGCAGAGTGTCGTCGGGGCTTACGCTGATCACGCGGCCATCTTCGAAGCGCCGCGCGATCAAGTCGCGCAGGTCGCCGTAGTGCTTGTAGTGCAGCAGGCCCGCATCGGTCATCCATTGGTCGTTGTAGACCTTCGACAGGTAGCGGGTACCGGTGTCGCAAACGAAGGTGACCACGCGCTTGGGCACGGTTTGTTCGCGGCAATAGCGCAGCGCGGCCGCGAACAGAGTGCCGGTGGAGGAACCGCCGAGAATGCCCTCGGCCTTGAGCAGCTGGCGGGCGTGGTCGAAGCTGTCTTCATCGCTGATGGAGTAGGCGTGGCGCACGCTGGACAGGTCGGCAATCGAGGGGATGAAGTCCTCGCCGATGCCTTCCACCGCCCACGAACCGGGTGTTTCCAGCTTGCCGCTGCGGCTGTATTCGGCCATCACCGAACCCACCGGGTCGGCGAGGACCATTTCCAGGTCGGGCTGTACCCGTTTGAAGAAGCGCGTCAGGCCGGTGAGGGTGCCGGCCGAACCGACACCCACCACGATCGCGTCCACGTCGTGTTGGGTCTGTGCCCAGATCTCCGGCGCGGTGCTGGTCTCGTGGGCCAGGGGGTTGGCGGGGTTGTTGAATTGGTCGGCGAAGAAACAGCCGTCAATCTCCTTGGCCAGCCGCGCGGCCATGTCCTGGTAATACTCGGGATGGCCCTTGCCCACATCGGAACGGGTGATATGCACCTCGGCGCCCATGGCCTTGAGGTGCAGCACTTTTTCCGTGGACATCTTGTCGGGCACCACCAGCACCACCCGATAACCTTTCGCCCGGCCCACCAGCGCCAGGCCCAGGCCGGTGTTGCCGGCGGTGGCTTCAATAATGGTGCCGCCGGGGCGCAGGCGGCCGTCGCGTTCGGCAGCGTCGATCATGGCCAGGCCGATGCGGTCCTTGATGGAACCGCCGGGGTTCTGGGATTCAAGCTTGAGGAACAGCGTGCAGGGGCCGGTATCGAAACGGCTGACCCGAACCAGCGGCGTGTTGCCGATCAGTTCGAGTACGGCAGGGCGGGGGAGCGTGGGCATGTCGTCACCTGAAGGCTTAGGGTGGGGGACAGCAAATGGCAGAGCATGGTCTGGAACAGTAGGTCGGTATTGGCGCGGTCGCAACCGAGGGGTCGGTTGAATGTCTTTTTTTGGCGCATGGACGATGCCCGGGTGCGCTATCTAAGCGCACGTTGCGCGGCGATACCTGCGTAATCACTGGCAGAGTGACCTGGCGTGGGCTTTGCTTTAGATAAATCCAAACTTGGATACAAGATGGAGTTTCCCATGCACAACGTTGTTGGCTGGACCCTCGGTGAATGGCAGGCTGCTTACCGCAGCGGCACGATCACGCCGGACATTTTGCTCACCCTGGCCGCGCAATACCCCGCCGAGGACAGCGCCTGGATCGCCCGCGCTCAACCGCAGGCATTGGCCGAGCAACTGGCGCAGTTGAGCGAACGATTGGCAGCCCAGGGCGGCGATATGACCCGGCTGCCGTTGTATGGCGTGCCGTTTGCGATCAAGGACAACATCGATGCGGCCGGCTGGGATACCACTGCCGCCTGTCCCGAATTTGCCTACCGGGCGACGCAGGATGCCTCGGTCGTGCAGAAGCTGCGCGCCGCCGGCGCGATCCTGATGGGCAAGACCAACCTCGATCAGTTCGCCACCGGCCTGGTGGGCACCCGTTCGCCGTATGGCGCGGTGGGCAACAGTTTCAATGGCGATTACGTCAGCGGCGGCTCCAGCTCCGGCTCTGCGTCGGTGGTCGCCCGTGGGCTGGTGGCGTTTTCCCTGGGCACCGACACGGCGGGCTCCGGGCGCGTACCAGCGGGGTTCAACAATATCGTCGGGTTGAAGCCGACCAAGGGGCGTTTGTCCAATACTGGCCTGGTGCCGGCTTGCCGCACGGTGGATTGCGTCTCGGTGTTTGCCTTGACCGTGGAAGATGCCGAGACCGTGGCGCACGTTGCGGCGGGATACGACGCCAGCGATGCCTATTCCCGCGCCAACCCCAACACGGCGCCAGTGGCGGTGGGCGCTTCGATCAAGCTGGCCATCCCGGCGGCCCTGGAGTTTTTCGGCGATACCCAGAACCAGGCCGTGTTCGAACACGCGGTCGAACACTTCAAGGCGCTGGGCGCGGTGATCACCCCGGTGGATTTCACTGCGTTCAAGGAACTGGCGGACCAGCTGTACTTC
The DNA here is from genome assembly GCF_059416305.1 of Pseudomonas sp. GW821-FHT09D08. NCBI lineage: Bacteria > Pseudomonadati > Pseudomonadota > Gammaproteobacteria > Pseudomonadales > Pseudomonadaceae > Pseudomonas > Pseudomonas sp. GW821-FHT09D08. The sequence goes on along the minus strand of NZ_JBWKOX010000001.1, from coordinate 389,018 downwards.
GGCCCCTGGGTCGCCGAACGCACCGTCGCCCTGGAAAGCATGCTGGACAACCAGCCCGAGGCAATCAACCCGGTGGTGCGCGGCATTGTCGAAAATGGCCGCCAGTACAGCGCCTGCGACGCCTACAAAGCCGAATACCTGCGAGCCGAACTGAGCCGCCGCATCAATGACAGCCTGGCCGGTTTCGATGCCTTGCTGGTGCCGACTTCGCCAACCCTGCGCACCATGGCCGAGATGGCGGAAGAGCCGGTGCGCTACAACTCGCAGTTCGGCTACTACACCAACTTCACCAACCTGGCCGACCTCTCGGCCCTGGCGCTGCCGGCCGGTATCCGCGCCGATGGCTTGCCCAGCGGCATTACCTTGCTCGCACCGGCCTGGCATGACACGGCGCTGGCGCACCTGGGCAAGCGCTGGCAAGCCAGCCTGGAGCTGCCTTTGGGCGCCACCCAGCGCTATCTGCCGTCACCGTCCGCACCCGCCCAAGCCCCCGGCTGCGTGCGCGTGGCGGTGGTGGGTGCACATCTCACCGGCATGCCACTGAATGTCCAACTGACGACGCGTAACGCGGTGCTGGTGGAGCAAACCCTGACGGCCGACACTTACCGCCTGTACGCGCTGCCGGGCACGGTGCCGCCCAAGCCAGGGCTGGCCAAGGCGGACAGCGGTCGGGCGATCATCGTCGAGCTGTGGGACATGCCCCTCGCACGCTTTGGCGAGTTCGTCGCCGAGATCCCCGCGCCGCTGGGGATCGGCAACCTGCTGCTGGCCGATGGGCGCAGCGTCAAAGGCTTTATCTGCGAGCCTTGGGCCCTGGCCGATGCCCTCGACATCACCGAGTTCGGTGGCTGGCGCGCCTTTATTGCGAGCCGGGGCTGAGCATGGGGGCCAAGACACGCCCCGACAGCCTGGCCGAGCAGGTCTACGCGCAGCTCAAGGCGGATATTTTCGACTTCCGCCTGCTGCCGGGCGATCGTTTCAGCGAAGGCGAGGTGGCCGAACGCATGCGCGCCAGCCGCACGCCGGTGCGGCAGGCGCTGTATCGCTTGGAGCGGGAAGGGTATGTGGAGGTGTATTTTCGCAGTGGCTGGCAGGTGAAGCCGTTCGATTTCGCCTACTTCGAAGAGCTCTACGACGTGCGCATCGTATTGGAACTGGCGGCTGTCGGCCGGTTATGTGCGATGGATGAACCGAACCCGATGCTGCAAGCGTTGCAGGCCACCTGGCAGGTGCAGGAGGACGAGCGCCTGGAGGACGCCCAGGCGGTATCGGCGCTGGATGAGCGTTTTCATTGCGCGTTGGTGGAAGCCTCCGGCAACCGTGAAATGGCGCGCATGCACTACGCCATCACGGAGCAGATCCGCATCATCCGGCGGCTCGACTTTACCCAGGCGCCTCGCATTGCGGCGACGTACGAAGAGCATGGGCAAATACTTGCTGCCATCGTGCAACACCAGGCTGACCAGGCGCAGCGCCTGCTAAAACGGCACATCGAACTGAGCAAGCAGGCGGTGCGCGAGATCACGTTGCACCGGTTGCATACGGCCCGACAGGTGGGGGGTGCAGATGTCCTGATGCCCTGAGCTTCTGTGGTGAGCGGGCTTGCCCCGCGCTGGGCTGCGCAGCAGCCCCAATCAGGCTCCCTGTGTTCTGTCAGGTAACCGCAGCGCCTGGTTTTGGGTCTGCTTCGCAGCCCAGCGCGGGGCAAGCCCGCTCACCACGGGTTACGAGTAGTCCTCAGATCACGTGAGCACGTGGCGGTGCGCTCTCGAATGCGTTATTGGGTGAGCCTGCGCAAGCTGTCGGGGCTCGGCAGCTGCTCCTGGAGGAGCAAATCGTTGATCGGCTGTTGGTGCAGCAATAACTTGTATATTTCCATATGGAATAAATAAAGAGTTATATATTCCTTTTAATGTTCTGCGTGATAGCGCACTTTGAAGGCCTGCGCATTCGTGCGGATTGACCCAACAGCCAAAAGGAAAGCCGACATGACCATTAAAGCGATCAACGTGCGCAACCAGTTCAAGGGTGTGATCAAGGAAATCCTGCTGGGGGAGGTTGTGTCCGAAATCGACGTGCAAACCGCGTCCGGCATCGTCACTTCGGTGATCACCACCCGCTCGGTGCGTGACCTGGAGTTGAAGGTGGGCAGCGAAGTAATTGCCTTCGTGAAGTCCACCGAAGTGTCCATCGCCAAGCTGTGAAGCCCACCGGATGTGGGAGCGCTGCTCCCACATTCATAAAGCCTACGACGGCCCTCAGCGCTGTTGCAGCGCACGCTCCATACGTTGCAGACCCTCTTCCAGCAAGGCCCGTGGGCAGCCGAAGTTCAGGCGTACGAACTGTTGGCTGTCGTCACCGAATTCGATCCCCGCACTCAGCCCGACCTTGGCCTGCTCCAGGAAGAACTGCTGTGGGTCGTCCAGGCCCAGGGCGCTGCAGTCCAGCCAGGCGAGGAAGGTGCCTTGCGGCGCATGCATCACCACGCCGGGCAAGCGGGTTTGCACGGCGTCGAGCAGGTAATCGCGGTTGGCTTGCAGGTACTGCTTCAGCGCGTCGAGCCATGCGCCGCACTGGCTGTAGGCGGCGCGGGTGGCTTCCAGGCCCAGGGGGCTGACGCTGTCGACCATGCCGCAGCGGGCCTGGTTGAAGCGTTCGCGAATCTCGGTGTTCTGGATCACCGCAAAGCAGGTCTTCAAACCGGCCACGTTGTAGGCCTTGCTCGCCGACATCAGCGTGATGGTGCGCTGGGCAATCTCAGGGCTGAGGCTGGCGGTGGGGATGTGGCGGCGGCCGTCGAAGCACAGTTCGGCGTGGATTTCGTCGCTGATGATCAGCGCGCCGTTTTCCAGGCAGGCGGTGGCCAGGGCCAGCAGTTCTTCACGGGGGAAGACCTTGCCGATGGGGTTGTGCGGGTTGCTCAGCAGCAGTGCGCCAGCGCCGGTCAGGGCCTCGCGCAGGGCGGGCATTGGCGTGATGTATTCAGCGCCGCGCAATTGGAACGGTACTTCGATACGCGGCAGGTTCCAGTGGCCGGGCGCCAGGCGAATCGGCCGGTAGTTGGGGGTTTGCAGCACCACCGGCTGGCCCGGTTGGACGAAGGCGTGCAGCGCCATGTTGAAACCAGGTTCGACGCCGGGCAGGAACAGCAGGTCGTCGGGCTGCACGCGCCAGGCGTACTTGGCCCACAGGTCGGCCACGATGGCCTCGCGTACATCCGGGCCGGCCACGCTGTAGCCGAGAATCTGCTGGTCGAGGCGCGCGTGCAGGGCCTGCAGCACGGCGGGCGGCGCGGCGATGTCCATGTCGGCGATCCACATCGGCAACACATCGGCCGGGTAGCGATTCCATTTGGTGCTGCCGGTGCCGAGGCGGGGGTGGATCGTATCGAAGTCAAAGCTCATGAAGGGGCTCGTGTCAGGGAGGGCAGGCGGGAATGGCGATGATTCTAACGGGATAAAATCCAGATGCCAGCCCCGTCTTTACAGGCCCTGGCTGCCCCGAATCAAGTCATACGCCTTGCGCGCAATCGGGTTCGCCGTATTCGGCCGAATCCACAGGTAATACGTGACCTCCGGCAACCTCGGCAACCCATCCGTTTCGCCCAGCACGCGCATGTCCGGGCCGAGCATTTCCATGCTGCGCGGCGTCACCCCCAGGCCCGCGCGAGTGGCCGCTTTAATCCCGATCAGGTTCGACGCCAGGTACGCCTGGCGCCAGGGAATATTCGCCCGCTCCAGTGCTTCCAGTGCGTAACGCCGGTAGATGCTCGGCTCATCCACCAGGATCAGCGGCAGCGGCTCGCTGGGCTGGTGAATGTACTGCGCCGAACAGATCCACCACACCGGCGACGTACGCAGCGCAAAGCCTTCCAGGTTCGGGTCGGCGCGGGTGGAAATCACCATGTCCACCTTGCCCCGGTGCAGGTCGTCCATCAGGAACGGACTGCGGCCCACGTCGATCTCCAGGCGCAGGCGCGGCGCCGAGCGGGCGATATGACTGAGGATCGGCGGCAGGATGGTGTCGGCAATATCGTGGGGCGAGCCGATGCGCAGCACACCGCTCAGGCTGCTCTCGCGCAGGGAATTCAATGCATCGTCATTCAGCGCCAGCATCTGCCGCGCATGGCGCAGCAGTTGCAGGCCGGGCTCGGTCAGTTGTTTTTGCCGGCCGCGCTTTTCGAACAGGCTGACCCCCACTTGCTGCTCCAGGCGCTGCATATGCTGGGTCACGGACGACTGGGTGCGCGCCAGGTGCGTGCCGGCTTCGGCGAAACTGTGGTGGTCGACCACGGCGATAAAGGTGCGCAGGAGTTCAAGGTCGAGGGTCGACATGGCCATTTCCAGGGGCGGTTTTATATCAAGGACGTGAAGTTAAACATTACAGATATTTATGCTTTTCTGAAGATTATTTTTGCGTGGGCCAATAAATAAAGGGTTATGCCAAAAACGAAGGCGGGGCAGACACGGCAAGTTATAACGATATGAGATATTTGCATTTCCGTTGCCCCCGTACTCTCCCTAGCATGCCCCTCCATCAGGTCGGGGTACGCCGATCATTCGCCAGGGGGAAGTCCAATGATGTTGAAGAAATGGTTGCCGGTGGCCCTGGGGTCGATGATCGCCCTGGGCGGCAGTGTGGCGGCGCAGGCCGATGCGACCCTGGACAAGATCGAGCAGCGCCATGTGCTGGTGGTGGGCGTGTTGTTGTCCGGCGGGCCGTTTGGCAGCATCGATCCGGCCACGCAGCAGCCCAAGGGCTTGAACGTCGACCTGGCCAATGAGCTGGGCCGTCAACTCAAGGCCGAGGTGCAACTGGTGCCGGTATTGCCGGCCAATCGCGTGCAGTTCCTGCAGCAGGGCAAGGTCGACCTGCTCATCGCCAATATGGAATGGACCGCCGAACGCGGTGAAATTCTCGGCTTCGTGCCGACGCCGTTCTACCGCGTCGGCGGTGCGGCTGCGGTGCTCAAAGACAGCCAGATCACCCGCTGGGAAGACCTCAAGGACCAGCCCGTGTGCACCTCCCAGGGCAGCAGCTACGTCAAGCCGCTGACCGGGTTCGGCGCGCAGCTCAAGGCGTTCAAGAGCTCGTCCGAATCGCTGCTGGCCCTGCGGGGCAACAACTGCGTCGCGGCGGTGCACGACTCTACCCTGATCAACCCGTTGATCAACGACAGTGCCGAATGGAAGGACTACCGCGTCCTCGGCCCGGAACTCAACCCGGCACCGTCTGTGATCTGGAACCGTCGCGGCGAGAATGACACCCAGGCCAGGCTCGATCCGATCGTCAAGGAACTGCACCGCAGCGGCTGGCTGATCGAGGCCCAGACCCGCAACCGCATCAGTCCGGCATCGCCGGCCCTGGTGGAGTTGCAGAAACAGTTCAAGGGCGCCTGAGCCGGCAATGGAGATGAGCCATTGGCTTGAGCTGTGCGTCCATTGGGCCGCCGGCATTGGCCTGAACTACACCTTCCTGCTCGACGCCTATCAGCGCGGCAGCCTGGTCCAGGGCGCGCTGACCACCGGCCTGCTGTGCCTGTTCACCATCCTCGGCAGCCTGCTGGCGGGGATCACGCTGGCGGCGATGCTGACTTCAGGCAACCCGTGGCTGGCCAAGCCGGCGCGGGTGTTTGTGGAGGTCACGCGCAACACGCCGACGCTGGTGCAGCTGTACTGCGCGTTCCTGGTGTTGAACATGCTGCTGACCCAGGCGGTCGGCGCGGCCAACCCGCTCACGCCGTTTGCCTGGGTGGTGATCGTGATCTCGCTGCACAAGGGCGCGTTCCATGCCGAGGCCTTGCGCGCCGGCATAGAAGCGGTGCCGGCCGTGACCCTGGAGGCCGCCAGCTCCCTGGCCTTCAGCCGCCGCCAGTTGCTGTGGAATGTGCAGTTGCCCCTGGCGCTGCGCTTCGCCTTGCCATCGCTGATCAACAACCTGATCGACCTGGTGAAGATGACCGCCGTGGCCTCCGCGATTGCGGTGGGCGATATCACCTACGCAGCGATCATGATCTGGACCCAGAGTGACAACGTGCTGGAGCTGATGCTCCTGATCCTGAGCTTTTTCGGCCTGCTGAGTTTTATCGTCAATTGTGTGGGGCGCTGGCTTGAAGCGCGCCTGAGGATGCCCGGCTATGGCCATTGATTCATTTCCCGTGCTGTCGGCGTTGTGGCAGTGGTCGCCGGCGCTGGTGGCCGGTTTTGGCCAGAACATTCTGATCAGCCTGCTGGCGATCGGCATGGGTTCGGTGCTGGGCCTGTTGATCGGTGCATTGGCATTGTCGCCCCTGGGCTTTGTGGCGCGGCTGTGGGTGCAGGTGTTTCGTAATGCGCCATGGCTGGTGCTGATCTACTTCACCACCTATGTGTTCCCGTTCGAGATCCGGATCGGCAGCAGCTACGTGTCGTTCCCCGATTGGATCAAGGTCACCCTCGGCCTGGCCTTGCCGGCCAGCGCCAATGTCGCGGAAATCTTCCGGGGCGCCATCGGTTCGATCCCCAGCACCCAATGGGAAGCCGCGCGGTCCCTGGCGTTCACCCGTGGCCAGCTGTTTCGCTCGATCATCCTGCCGCAGTGCTTCAAGCGCATGTTGCCGCCGTGGATGAACCTCTACGCGGTGGTCACCATGGGCACCGCGCTGGCCTCGCTGGTGGGTGTGCATGATGTGATCGACACCGCGCAGATCGCCAGCAACACCGTGAACATGACCGGCTTTACCGTGGTGATCTACCTGAGCCTGTTGGTGCTGTTCTTTGCCTACTGCTACCCGATTTCCCGCCTGACCCAACACCTGGAGCGCCGTTATGCCTTCTACTGAACCCCTGGTGAGCCTGCGGGATGTGCACTTGTCGTTCGGCGCCAACCCGGTGCTCAAGGGCATCGACCTCGACGTGCTGCGCGGGCAGGCTGTGTCGATCATCGGCCCGTCGGGCTCGGGCAAATCCACGATCCTGCGATGCATCACCGGGCTGTTGCAGCCCCAGCGCGGCAGCATTCGCGTGGACCAGACCCAGGTCGACAGCCTGGTCCAGGAAGCCCAGCGCATCGAGCTGCGCAAGCGCGTCGGCTTTGTGTTCCAGCAATACAACCTGTTCCCGCACTTGTCGGTGCTGGAAAACCTGGTGATCGCCCCGCGCAAGGTGCTCGGTCGCAGCCGTGCCGATGCGGAAAAAGACGCGCGGGCGCTGCTGGCCAAAGTGCGTATGGAGCACAAGGCCGATGCGTACCCGGGCCAGTTGTCCGGCGGCCAGCAGCAGCGCGTGGCGATTGCCCGCGCCCTGGCGATGCGCCCGGAGCTGATCCTGTTTGACGAAGTGACCTCGGCGCTCGACCCGGAAACCGTCGGCGAAGTGCTGACGGTGATCCGCGAGTTGACCGAAGAGGGCATGACCTGCGTGCTGGTCACCCATGAAATGCGCTTCGCCGAAGAGATCAGCGACGTCGTGTACTTCACCGAAAACGGCGTGATTGTCGAGCATGGCAGCGCCACGCAGATCTTCCAGAACCCGGGCAACGAACGCACCCAGACGTTCCTGCGCCATGCCTTGGGCGATTCGGGGCGCCGTGGCCCCATCCACCATGACCCGTACCTGTTGACCCATTTGAGCCGTTACAGCCTGTCAGTCTGATAAGAGGAAAACCGTGATGAGCAACGCAAACCGTGCCGCCGTGATCGAGGCGTTTTTGCAGCAGATCCGCGTCATCAACCAGCGCGGCGTAGACCGCGCGGCCCTGGTGGACATCGTCGGCCTGCTGGAGCAATTGGCCGAGCGCCGCGACCTGTTCAACTTCGAGGCATTCCCCGCACCTGTGCCAGGGCAGGGCAGCACCGCGTTCCGCTATCGCCTGAACGACGACGGCGATACGCCGACCCTGTACCTCAACTCGCTGTTGCCGGGCAAAAGCACGCTGCCGCACAACCATGAGACCTGGGCGATCATCAGCGCGGTGGAGGGCCAGGAGATCAACTACGTCTATGCACGCAATGATGAAGGTCGCGAGCCGGGCTTCACCACCCTGAGCCTGGAGAAAGAAGTAATTGTGCAGCCGGGCACGTCGATCTCGTTCCTCGGTGAAGACCTGCATGGCATCAAGGTTGAAGGTGAGCAGGCAACGTTGCATTTCCACCTGTATGGCTTGCCGCTGGAATCCCTCAATGGCCGCTACGGCGTGGACGCGGACGGCCGCATCCTCAACTACAACGCCTCGCAGATGGCGCCGTCGATCAAGGCTTATGCCTGAAGCGTTGCAGCCACTTTTCTCTTAATTGTTGGGACTTCCATGAGCCAGACCATCACCCCACGTCAACTGCAGCAATGGCTGTTCGACGGGCAGGAAATCGCCGTGTTCGACGTGCGCGAGCACGGGCAATACGGCGAAGCCCACCTGTTCCATGGGGTGAACCTGCCCTATAGCCGCCTGGAGCTGGAGGTACGCCGCCTGGCGCCCAACCCGCAGGTGCGGCTGGTGATCTATGACCAGGATGGCGGCGAGGTGGCGGCGCTGGTTGCCGCGCGTTTGCAGGCGCTGGGCTACCGCCGCGTGCATGTGCTGGAGGGTGGTGCCGAGGGTTGGCAGGCGGCGGGGTTGCAGCTATTTGCCGGTGTGCATGTGCCGTCCAAGGCCTTTGGTGAGTTAGTGGAAGAGGCCAGTCACACGCCCCATGTCACTGCACGCCAGCTGGCGGATTGGCAGGCGCGCGGCGAGCCGCTGGTGGTGCTGGACGGACGACCGTTCGAGGAGTACCGCAAGATGACCATCCCCGGTTCCATCTGCTGCCCCAACGGTGAGCTGGGCTACCGCGTACAGGACCTGGTGCCGGATGAAAGCACGCCCATCGTGATCAACTGTGCAGGACGCACCCGCAGCATTATCGGCGCCCAGACCCTGATCAACCTGGGCCTGAAAAACCCGATCTATGCCCTGGAAAACGGCACCCAGGGCTGGTACCTGGAAGATTTCCAGCTGGAACATGGCAGTACGCGGCGCTATGCCGATCAGGTCAGCACTGACCTGGCTCGGCAGCGCCTGGCTGCGCGGCAATTGGCCGAGCGGGCAGGGGTGGTGACGGTATCGGCGGATCAGGTTCGACAATGGGCGGATGACGCGCAGCGCAGTCTGTTTTTGTGTGATGTGCGCACTGCTGAAGAGTTTGCCGCGGGCAGCTTGCCGGGCGCGCAGCATACGCCGGGCGGGCAGTTGATCCAGGCCACCGACCTGTATATCGGCGTGCGCCAGGCACGCATCGTGCTGGTGGACAGCGATGGCGTGCGTGCGCCGATTGTCGCCAGTTGGCTGCGTCAACTCGGGCACCAAGCCTATGTGCTGAGCGGCGGTATCGACAGCGGCCTGGTATTGCCGGTGTTGCCTCCAGTGGCGTATCAGCCGTTGCCGCTGATCAGCGCCCAGGCCCTGGCGCTGGAATTGAGCGATGTGAACCTGATCGACCTGCGCCCGAGCATGGCCTACCGCAAGGGCCATATTGCCGGGTCCCGCTGGTCGATTCGTGCGCGGCTCAAGACCGACCATCGTCCCTTGGTGCTGGTGGCAGATGACCCGGCATTGGCGGCCTTTGCTGCAGAAGGCCTGTCGGCCAGGTTGCTTGACGGTGGCTTCGCTGCCTGGGTCTCGGCCGGCCTGCCGGTCAACCAAGACCCGCAGACGCCGCCCGACGCCGAGTGCATCGACTTCCTGTTTTTCACCCACGACCGTCACAGCGGCAACAAGGACGCCGCGCGCCAGTACCTGGCCTGGGAAATCGGCCTGCTCGCGCAAATGAGCGAAGCGGAAATCGCCAGCCTCAAGCCATTGGCACCTGTGTCGCGGGTGCGCACGCGCTTGATCCATGCCGCGCGTACCGAAAAAGGCCACGGCGGCCGCGCCGTCAACGTACCCGTCACGCGCCTGAGCACTGTGCTGTTCGACAACCTGGCGCAGATGCGCGACGCCCGTGCCCGCCGCGACAGCGAACGGGTGCTCAGCTACGGCGCGCGTGGCAACCCGACCTCCCATGCGCTGGAAGACCTGGTCACCGAGCTGGAGGGCGGCTTTCGTACACGGCTCTACGGCACGGGCCTGGCGGCAGCGGCCCAGGTGTTCCTGGCCTACCTGCGCCCCGGCGATCATGTGCTGATCACCGACGCGGTGTATTCCCCGGTGCGCAAGCTGGCACGGGAATTCCTCCAGCCGTTCGGCATCGAGGTCGGCTACTTCGCACCCGATGGCAAGGGCCTGGAAGCGCAACTGCAAGCCAATACCCGGCTGGTCTACGCCGAAGTGCCGGGCTCACTGTTGTATGAGCTGTGCGATCTGCCGGCGATTGCCGCGTTGTGCAAGCCACGCGACATCCTGCTCGCCGTCGACAACACCTGGGGCTCGGGCTACCTGTACCGGCCACTGGCGTTGGGCGCGGATATTTCGATCATGGCCCTGACCAAATACCTCGGCGGCCACAGCGACGTGATGATGGGCAGCGTGTGCACCACACCAGCGGCCTGGCCGGCGCTGGGCAGGATGAGCGACACCTTCGGCAACGCGGTGAGTGCCGACGACGCCTACCTGATCCTGCGCGGCGCCCGCACCCTGGCCTCGCGCCTGGATGTGCACGAACGCCAGGCCGTGCACATCGCCCTGTGGTTGCAGGCGCAACCCCAGGTCAAGCGCGTGTTCCACCCGGCCTTGCCCGGGCATCCGGGGCATGAGTTGTGGCGTCGGGACTTCACCGGCAGCAATGGCTTGGTGTCGTTTGAACTGGTGAATGCCGAGGCCGCTTACGTCGAGCGGTTTATCGACGGCTTGGAGCTGTTTGGCCTGGGCTCTTCGTGGGGCGGCTATGAAAGCCTGGTCATCGTGGCCGACACCCGCGACCGCGACAGTGCGGCCGACCGTGCGTTGAACCCGGTGGTGCGCCTGCATATCGGTCTGGAAGATGTGGCCGCGCTGATCGAGGATCTGCAACGCGGCTTTGCATGTGCCGTTCTGTGACCGACAGGTTCTGTAATAAAAACGCCATTGCGCTGGGGATTAAATTCGGGACGGGCTATTTTGGTGCATCTCAATAACTAGAGTAGCCATGGATGAAATACCAACCCTTCAGCCGCACCTTAATTGCCACCGCCCTGGTGTTGACCGTCAGCGGCGTACAGGCCGCTTCCCAGGCCCCGGTGGCCGGTGAAAATGGCATGGTGGTGACCGCCCAGCATTTGGCCACGCATGTCGGCGTGGATGTACTCAAGGCCGGCGGCAACGCGGTGGATGCGGCGGTGGCGGTCGGCTATGCGCTGGCGGTGGTGTACCCGGCGGCGGGTAACCTGGGCGGCGGTGGGTTCATGACCGTGCAACTGGCGGATGGGCGCAAGACCTTCCTCGACTTCCGCGAAAAAGCCCCGTTGGCGGCCACCGCCGATATGTACCTGGACAAGGCCGGCAATGTGGTCGAAGGCTTGAGTGCCAAGGGACACCTGGCGGTCGGCGTGCCTGGCACCGTGTCCGGCATGGAGCTGGCCCTGAGCAAGTACGGCACCCTCAAGCGCGCCCAGGTGATTGCCCCGGCGATCAAGCTGGCGGAAAACGGCTTTGCCCTGGAGCAGGGCGATATCGACCTGCTGCACACCGCCACCGGCGAGTTCGAAAAAGACAAGGATATGCGCGGGATTTTCCTGCACAACGGCCAGCCGCTGCAGGTCGGCCAGAAGCTGGTGCAGAAAGACCTGGCCAGGACCCTCAAGGAAATCTCCGCCAAGGGCAGCGACGGTTTCTATAAGGGTTGGGTCGCCAAGGCCCTGGTGGATTCCAGCCAGGCCGGCAAGGGCATCATCACCCAGGCCGACTTGGACAAGTACAAGACCCGCGAACTGGCGCCCATCGAGTGCGACTACCGCGGCTACCACGTGGTCTCGGCACCGCCGCCAAGTTCGGGCGGCGTGGTGATCTGCCAGATCATGAACATCCTCGAAGGTTACCCGATGGCCGACCTGGGCTATCACTCGGCCCAGGGCCTGCACTACCAGATCGAAGCCATGCGCCACGCCTACGTGGACCGTAACAGCTACCTGGGCGATCCGGATTTTGTAAAGAACCCGATCGAGCATCTGCTGGACAAGAACTACGCGGCCAAACTGCGTGACGCCATCGAGCCGCAAAAGGCCGGGGATTCCCAGGCAATCAAGCCGGGTGTGTCGCCGCACGAAGGCAATAACACCACGCACTACTCGATCGTGGACAAGTGGGGCAACGCGGTCTCTGTCACGTACACCCTTAACGACTGGTTCGGTGCGGGCGTGATGGCGAGCAAGACCGGGGTGATCCTCAACGATGAAATGGACGACTTCACCGTCAAGGTCGGGGTGCCGAACATGTACGGCCTGGTGCAGGGGGAAGCCAACGCCATCGCACCGGGCAAGGCGCCGCTGTCGTCGATGAGCCCGACCATCGTGACCAAGGACGGCAAGGCCGTGATGGTCGTCGGTACGCCAGGTGGCAGCCGCATCATTACCGCGACCCTGCTGACCATCCTGAATGTCATCGACTACAAGATGAATATCCAGGAAGCCGTGGACGCGCCGCGTTTCCACCAGCAATGGATGCCGGAAACCACCAACCTGGAGACCTTCGCGGTCAGCCCGGACACCCAGAAGATTCTGGAAAGCTGGGGCCACAAGTTTGCCGGGCCGCAGGACGCCAACCACTTGGCGGCGATCCTGGTGGGCGCACCGTCCCTGGAGGGCAAGCCGGTGGGTAACAACCGCTTCTATGGGGCGAATGACCCGCGGCGTAATACCGGCCTGTCGCTGGGCTACTAACCCCCCCTAAAACCAAACACCGCGTCCTGTCTGGCAGGCTGCGGTGTTTTTATTGGGGCGGCTTCGCCACCCAGCGCGGGGCAAGCCCGCTCACCACAACAGCTGTTCTACCGCAGCAAACGCGGCGGTGCGGCGCTCCTCCCAACCCCCCCTGATGACCACCACCGCCTGTCGATGCGCCTGCATCCACGCCAGGCTGTCCTGGAAAAACGCCTGGCGGTCGGCCAGTTCCGGTTGGCAGCGCTGGCCGTCGGCGGTCCATTCCACATCATCCGGCGACAGCAGCAGGTGCAGGTCGTAATGCCGCGCCAGCAGTTCGTCGTCGAGCCATGCCGGGTAGTCGCCGAACAGGGTCTGGCTCCAGAGTCTGTTGGTCAGCAGGTGCGTGTCGAGGACCAGCAGGCGCGGCTGCCGGGCGCGGGCGGCATCTTCCCAGGCCAGTTGGCCGTGGGCGATGGCCGGGATATCCCCCAGGTGGGTGTCGCGCTGGTGCCGGTCGATGAAATACCGCACGTACTCACCGACCATCAGCCCACCGAAATGCGCGTGCAGCTCGGCAGCCAGCCAGCTTTTACCGCTGGACTCGGGACCGGCCAGGACCACCACCTTCATGCGCGTAACGCCGGGTCGGCGCGCCATTCACGCCAGCCTTGCACGGCGATCACGGTGAACAGGGCATAGAGCGCAGCGGTGAGGTACAAGCCTTTGTAGAGGAACAGTCCGACAAAAATCACGTCCACGGCAATCCACAGCGGCCAGCATTGCACGCGTTTCTGCGCCATCCACAGTTGCGCCACCAGGCTGAAACCGGTGAGGGCGGCATCCAGCCAGGGTTGCGCAGCGTCGGTCCAGTGCGCCATCGCAGCGCCCAGCAGCAGGCTGCCGACCGCACCGATGGCCATGCTGGTCATGATTGCCGGCCAACCCAGGCGGGTGACCTGACGCCCTTGCCTGACCTCGCCGGCGCGGGTCCACTGCCACCAGCCGTAGACTTGCAGGGCGGCGTAGACCACTTGCAGCAGCATGTCGGAATAAAGCTTCACGTCATAGAACACCCAGGTGTACAGCAACACCATCACCAGGCCGATGGGCCAGCACCAGGGGTTTTGCTTGACCGTCAGCCAGACAGCGATCACCCCCAGGGCGGCGGCGAACAGTTCAAGCCCGGACATGGCGGTTCCTTGGGAGAGTGGGAGAGGGCGGGGATTGTAACCAGAGGCCAGCAATCTTCAAAACACAGTAAGGCAAATGTGGGAGGGGGCTTGCCCCGATAGCGGAGGGTCAGCTGCACATATGCAGACTGATGTATCGCCATCGGGGGCAAGCCCCCTCCCACATTTGGAGCAGTGTTAGACCTTGAACTGGCGCAAGAGGCCGTCGAGCTGCTCGCTCAGCCCGCGTAAATGCACGCTGGCCACGTTGGACTGCTCGGCCGCCATTGCGGTGCTGTGGGACAGGCTCGCAGCCTGGGTGACGTTCTGGTTGATGTCTTCCACCACATGGGCCTGTTGCAGGGTAGCGCTGGCAATCGAGGCATTCAAACCGTTGAGGTTGTGCAGCGCCTGGCCGATGGCGGTAAGGCTGGCACCGGCCTGGCCGGCTTGTTCGATGGTCAGTTGCGAGGCGCTGTGGCTGTCGCTGATCACCTTGACCGCAGCTTCCGAGTGACCTTGCAGGCGCTCGATCATCGCCTGGATCTCGGCGGTGGATTTTTGCGTGCGCTGGGCCAGCAGGCGGACTTCATCGGCCACCACGGCAAAACCACGGCCTTGTTCCCCGGCGCGCGCCGCTTCGATGGCGGCGTTGAGGGCCAGCAGGTTGGTCTGGTCGGCGATGGAGCGGATCACTTCCAACACACCACCGATCTGCGTGCTTTCGCTGGACAAGGTGCGGATCACTTCCACGGCCTGGCTGATGGTGGTGGAGAGCTGGTCGATCTGCTGCAGGCTGCTGTCGATATTGACCTGGCCTTGCTGGGCCTGGGCCTGGGCATCGCGCATTTCGCTGGCGGCGTGTTCGGCGTTCTTGGCCACGTCCTGCACGCCGTAGGTGACTTCATTGATGGCGGTGGCCACCAGTTCCATCTGCTGGGACTGCTGCTGGCTGCGGTCGTGGGCCTGGGTCGCGTTGTTGCCCAGTTCCGTGGAGGACTGGCCCAGGGCGTTGGCGCACACCTGCAACTGGCTGACGACCTGGCGCAGCTTGGCCGTGAAACTGTTGAAGTGCTGGGACAGTTGGGTGACTTCGTCGCGGCCGTGGGTATCGAGGCTGCGGGTCAGGTCGCTTTCGCCGCTGGCGATATTGCCCATGGCGTTCACCGCATCCTGCAGGGGGCGCACGATGCTGCGGGCAATCAGCGAGACCAGCAGGGCCATCACCAGCGCGATGCCCAGGCCGATTAACGAGGTTTTCCATACCTGGCCGCTGAACTCGGCTTGCACATCGTCGACGTACACGCCGGAGCCGATGATCCAGCCCCACGGCTCGAACAACTGGATATACGAGGTTTTCGCCACCGGCGCCTCCGCACCCGGCTTCGGCCAGCGGTAGTTGATGATGCCGGCCCCCTTGGCCTTGGCCAGGATCACGAACTCGTTGAACACGGCAAACCCGTCGGGATCGCGGATGGCCGAGAGGTTCTGGCCGTCCAGCTTGGGGTTGGCCGGGTGCATGATCATCACGGGGGTGAGGTCATTGATCCAGAAATAGTCGTCGTGGTCATAGCGCAAGCCGCGCACCGCGCTCAGGGCTTGTTTTTGCGCGGCTTCGCGGGTCATCACGCCGGTGGTTTCGAGGCTGTGATAAAACGTCAGGATCCCGCTGGCGGTCTGGACCACGTGCTGGGTCTGCTGGCGCTTGGCCTGGTACAGGTCGTCGTGGATCTGCTTGAGCATCAGCAAACCCAGGGCCATCAGCATCAGCACGGCGACGATCAGGATCATCCAGAGGCGTCGGCTGATCGACATATTGCGCAAACTGTTCATCGTCCTGTCACTCCGGGCTTTTTATAATTGTGGGCGTCGCATCGACTTTTACGCCTTGTCTGATAGGCTTTCGGCCTGAAATCGCAAAACCTGAGTACTGCCTGATTTTTCACAGAATTTTTGCAGGCCGGCATTGACCATGGTCAACACCGGGCACTTGAGTGCGCTCGTCAGTGAACCATTAAAAGATTGATAAGGCATGCCACCGCGCATGACCTTTGGGGGAAGCATGGATTTTTGGACCGCCATTCAGGCATTGATTCTTGGCGTCGTGGAGGGGCTTACCGAGTTCCTGCCGATCTCCAGCACCGGACACCAGATTATCGTCGCCGATTTGCTCGACTTCGGCGGCGAACGCGCCATGGCGTTCAACATCATCATCCAGCTGGGTGCGATCCTTGCGGTGGTCTGGGAATTCCGGCGCAAGATCCTCGATGTGGTCACCGGCTTGCCGACCCAGCGCAACGCCCAGCGCTTCACGGTCAACCTGCTGATCGCGTTCCTGCCCGCCGTGGTGCTGGGGGTGATCTTTGCCGACCTGATCCACCATTACCTGTTCAACCCGATCACCGTGGCCACCGCGTTGGTGATCGGCGGCATTGTCATGCTGTGGGCCGAACGCCGCGAGCATGAAGTGCACGCCGAAAGCGTCGATGACATCACCTGGAAAGACGCGCTCAAGGTCGGTTTTGCCCAGTGCCTGGCGATGATCCCGGGTACGTCGCGCTCCGGCTCGACCATCATCGGCGGCCTGCTGTTCGGCCTGTCGCGCAAGACCGCCACCGAGTTTTCGTTCTTCCTGGCCATGCCGACCATGGTCGGTGCGGCGGTGTACTCGGGCTACAAATACCGCGACCTGTTCCAGCCGGCGGACCTGCCGGTGTTCGCCATCGGCTTCGTCACCTCGTTCATCTTCGCGATGATCGCGGTCAAGGGCCTGCTCAAGTTCATCGCCAGTCATAGCTACGCGGCGTTCGCCTGGTACCGCATTGCGTTCGGCCTGCTGATCCTGGCGACCTGGCAATTCGGCTGGATCGACTGGGCAGCGGCCAAGGCATGATGATTCAGCATCCGCGCTTGAAAGCGGCGATCTTTGTGCTGCTGTGCGCGGCGCCGCTGGTGGGGTCGGTATTGGTGTGGCAACGCGGCGAAACCGTGATCCCGCTGGTGGCCTATGGGGTGGTCAGCGTGATCGCGTTTTTCCTGTATTGGAGCGACAAGCGCAAGGCTCGCACCGACAGTTGGCGCACTCCGGAAAACATCCTCCACGCCGTGGAACTGGCGGGCGGCTGGCCGGGGGCGCTGATTGCCCAGCAGGTGTTCCGGCACAAGACGCGCAAGGTGTCTTACCAGGTGCTGTTCTGGGTGATCGTGTTGCTGCATCAGGTGTTCTGGCTGGACCAGTTGTTCCTCGGCGGCACGCTACTGTCCGTTCTCTAGCAGCAACCCGACCTGCGTGCGCTTGGGCAGTTTGCTCACCACCAACTGGTGGGAGCGCTGCAACAGGCTACGCAGTTCCTCGGCGCCCAGCGGGTAGGGCGTGTTCATGATGATCCACTGCGCGCGTGCCAGGTACGGCGCCGGGTGGATGCCGGGACGGTCCACATGGCCGAGGAACAATTCCTTGTCGACCTTGAACGCCAGCGAGTCGCCGCGCAGATTCTGCAGGGCGAACATCTTGTTGCCGGCGATCGAGAACACCCGCACGCCGCCCCATTTGTAGTCTTCCCGCGCGCCGGGCAGGCTCAGGCAGAACGTCGCGACCTGTGCTTCGGTCATTTTCATAGCAGGCGGTCTCCGCAGCTTTTGAAGCCTTCTTCCAGGTAATCGATCCAGGCGCGAATCGCCGGCAGCACGCCACGGCGATGCGGGTAGACGGCCTGCAGCCAGCCGCCCGGCAATGACCACTCCGGCAGCAACTGTACGAGCCGGCCGCTGGCCAGTTCTTCTTCGCAGTACATCATCGGCAGCACGGTAAAGCCCAGGCCCATGATGGCGCTGGCCTTGCGTACGTTGAAGTCATCGACGCCCAGGCGCGCTTCCATCACCAGGTCGTGGGGGTTGCCTTCGGGATCGAGGATGCGTTGGTGCACCATGCGGTCAGCTTCCAGCGCGCCGAGTATCGGCAGTTGCTTGAGGTCGTCGAGGCTGTTGATGTGCCGACCGTGCAAAAAGTTCGGGCTGGCGACCAGGGCCGTCTGGGCGGGGCGCAGGCGCTTGGTGACCAGCAGCGGGTCTTCATCGCCCAGTTCGCGCACGCGCAGCGCCACATCGATGCCTTCGGCTACCAGGTCGACACGGCGGTTGACCAGGGTCATCTCCAGCTGCACCTGGGGGTGGGCAGCCAGGAAACCCGCGACCACATCCGGCATCATGTTTTGCGCCAGGCCCACCGGACACGTCACCCTCAGCCGCCCACGGGGTTCGCTGGACATGCTGGCGACGGCCTCGTCGGCCATTTCCGCTTCGAGCAGCATCGCCTGGCAGTGGCGCAGGTAGCGCTCGCCGACGGCGGTCAGGGTCAGTTGCCGCGTGGTGCGTTGCAGCAGGCGCGCGCCGAGGCGTTCTTCCAGCTCGGCAATGCGCCGCGACAGCCGCGACTTGGGAATGCCCAACAGCCGCCCGGCCGCCGCAAAGCCGCCGGCTTCGACGACTTTGGCAAAATAGTAGAGGTCGTTGAGGTCTTGCATGGTCAGCCTATTGTCCTGTCAGTGGGACAAACTATCGCATTTCAGGCGTCTTATCGACTATTGGTTTCATGCGTAGCATCCCCTCCATCTGATCGCCACTGTCGATCCCACACTCGGAGATCCACCATGAAACTGTTGCACATCGATTCCAGTATCCTCGGCGACAACTCGGCTTCCCGGCAGCTCAGCGCTGGCGTGGTCAAGGCCTGGCAGGCGGCGGAGCCAGGTGTGGAAGTGACCTACCGTGACCTCGCCAGCGAAGGCATCAACCACTTCTCCGGCGCGACCCTGGGCGCCCTGGGCACCGCCGCCGAATTGCGTGACGCCGCACAACAGCACGAGGCCGACCTGAGTGCCAACAGCCTGGCCGAATTCCTCGCCGCCGACGCCGTGGTGATCGGTGCACCGATGTACAACTTCACCATTCCAACCCAGTTGAAAGCCTGGATCGACCGCATCGCCGTTGCCGGCCAGACCTTCCGTTACACCGAAGCGGGCCCTGAAGGCCTGTGCGGTAACAAGAAAGTCGTCATTGTGTCCACCTCCGGCGGCATGCATGTCGGCCAGGCAACCGGTGTGGCCCACGAGGAATACCTCAAAGTGATGCTGGGCTTCCTCGGCATTACCGACATCGAATTCGTCCGCGCCCATGGCCTGGCCTACGGTGATGAAGTGCGCAGCAAATCCCTGAGCGACGCGAACGTGCTCATCAACGAACAATTGTTCGCTGCTGCGTAAGGCTTGTGTAAATTTCGCCTCTGCTCGGTTTCAATCCGAAGCCGGGCGCCTAAACTCTGTATTCTTGTCGCCTGAAACGACCGGAGTACGGAGTTTTTTCGTTTACCCGCTGTCATTACTTTGGCCCAGGTTATGCACGCATGGGTTTATCACCCGATGCGAGTGCCTTGAACCATGGACTTTTCATATAGACATGCCGCGGGTGTTGAACGTGGTCACGCAGCAAAGGTGGACATCCTCATGATGCGTCTTTGTGCTGTTATGGTTCTTTCCCTGCTCGGCGGCCTGATTTCAGTGCACGCCGCGCCCGCGCCGCACCCCCATTGGAGTGTGGGCTTCCACCGCATGAGCTTTCTCGACCCGCTGGACCTGCAGCCGATGAAAGCCGTGGCCTTCTACCCGTCCACCGACGATGAACACAGCACGCAACTGGGTCCCTACCACGTCGCCGCCAGCGAAGATTCCAAGATCGCCATTGGCCGCTTTCCGATGTTGATGCTGTCCCATGGCAACACCGGTACGCCGCTGGCCCTGCATGACCTGGCCACCTCCCTGGCGCGCAAAGGCTTTGTGGTGGTCGCGGTGTTGCATCCCGGCGATAACTATAAGGACCACAGCCGCCTGGGCACGGTGAGTAACCTGTACGGCCGGCCGATCCAGATTTCCGAAGCGATCACCGCGACCCTGGCCGACCCGATGCTGTCGCCGTTCGTCAACGTCGATCAGGTGGGCGTTATCGGCTATTCGGCCGGTGGCGAAACCGCGTTGATCCTGGCGGGAGCCAAGCCGGACTTCGATCGCCTGCGCCGCTATTGCCAGGAACGCCCCGAAGATCGTGATGCCTGCACCACCAAGGGCGAACTGGTGGTGGACCGTGACGACCTGCAACCGCAATCCGACCCGCGCATTCATGCCTTGATGTTGATGGCGCCGTTGAGCCTGATGTTCGGCCGCCACACCCTGGCCGACGTGCATGTGCCGGTGCTGCTCTACAGCGGCGATGGCGACAAGCTGGTGGCGGTCGACAAGAATGCCGCCGCCCTGGCACGCAAACTGCCGGAGCCACCGGACTTCAAGCTGCTGGCGGGGGCAGGGCACTTCGTGTTCATGGCGCCGTGCGACAGCGACCAACTGGCCGCGATGCCGGCCATCTGCACCGATGCGGACGGCGTCGACCGTGAAGGCATCCACCGCGACCTGATCTCCGAGGCCGGGCGTTTTTTCAGCCACACCCTCGGCCAGGCTACCCGCGCCGGTTTGCAGACCGCCGATCAGTAAGCGCGGCGCTTGAGCAGCAAGGTCACGCCCAGCGCCGTGACCGATAACAGCGCTGCGCAGAAGAAAATCCAGCTGTAACCCAGGTTCAGCGCCACGGCGCCCATCAACGGCCCGGCAATCGCCAGGGCCAGGTCGAAAAACACCGCATAGGCACTCAGGCCGGCACCGCGGCTGCTGTTGGGCACCTGCTTGATGGCCTCAACGCCCAGCGCCGGGTACACCAGCGACAAGCCAAAGCCGGTCAGCCCTGCACCGATCAAGGCTACGCCGGTGGACGGTGCCAGCCATAGCAGTGTCAGGCCCAGGGTCTCGATGATCATGCAGGCAATCGCCGCCCTGAAGCCGCCAAACCGGCTGATCGCGGAGATGAACAGCAGCCGCGAGAGGATAAAACATACGCCAAACACCGTGAGGCAGTACGCCGCGCCGGCCCAGCCGCGATTGAGGTAATACAGGGTGATAAAGGTGGTCAGGGTGCCGTAGCCGATGGATGCCAGGCACAGGCTGGCACCAAAGGGTGCGATGCGCCCGAACACCGCCCAGAACGGCAGGCGCTCGCCGCGCACCACCGGCACCGAGGGTTTATTGCGGATCAGCACCAGGCCCAGCGCCGCCAATACCGACAGCGCGATACCCAGGCTGGTGTAGCCATATTCGGCGACCATCACCACTCCGAGCGGCGCGCCGATGGCGATGGCGCCGTAGGAGGCAATGCCATTCCACGAAATCGACCGCGCCGTGTGCTCCGCCCCGACCTGGCCCATGCACCAACTGATGGTGCCCACGCCGATCAGGCCCTGGGCCACGCCCAGCAACAGCCGGCCGAGGATCAGAATCCCCAGGCTCAGGCTGGGCAGGTTGTCCACCAGGGTGGCGAAGAACGTCAATACTCCGCTGATCAGGATGCCCGCCAGCCCCAGCACAATCGCGCGCTTGGTGCCGACGTTGTCGGACATGCGCCCGGCCATGGGGCGGCTGAGCAGGGTCGCGAGGTACTGCGAACCAATGGTGATCCCGGCCACCACCGCGCTGAAGCCCAGTTGCTCATGGACATAGCCCGGGATTACCGCAATCGGCAGGCCGATGCAGATAAAGGCGATGAAGGTGTAGAACACGATGGAGACGATCTGCAGGGTGATCGACAGGGAGGAGGGGGCAGCGTTGGACATGAGCACTCGTTCGCGGGCGGGCGGTGAATGCATCATGGCAAGGGCTTGGGGGAAAAGGAAGCAGGCTAACTACTTTGGCTGAGAAACCGGCTTACTGTGGCGAGCGGGCTTGTTGTGGTGAGCGGGCTTGCCCCGCGCTGGGCTGCGCAGCAGCCCTGAAAACGAACACCGCGTTTTGCCTGGCAGAATGCGGTGTTTTTTATTGGGGCTGCTGCGCAGCCCAGCGCGGGGCAAGCCCGCTCACCACAAAAGCCCGTTCACCACAACGAGCCTGTTCCCCAGGGTTTCACGTCGCTACTGTTAGAACACCACGCCCTGGCTGCGCAGGTAGTCGTCGTAGGTGCCGCTGAAGTCGATCACGCCGTTGGCGCTCAACTCGATGATGCGGGTGGCCAGGGACGATACGAACTCACGGTCATGGCTGACGAAAATCAGCGTGCCCGGGTAGTTCTCCAGCGCCAGGTTCAGCGCCTCGATGGATTCCATGTCCAAGTGGTTGGTCGGTTCGTCCATGATCAGCACGTTCGGCTTTTGCAGGATCAGCTTGCCGAACAGCATGCGGCCTTGCTCACCACCGGAGATCACCTTGACGGACTTCTGGATTTCATCGTTGGAGAACAGCATACGACCCAGGGTGCCACGGATCATTTGCTCGCCTTGGGTCCACTGGCCCATCCAGTCGAACAGTGTGACGTCGTCTTCGAAGTCGTGGGCGTGGTCCTGGGCGTAGTAGCCCAGTTCCGCGGCGTCGGTCCACTTGATGCTGCCGGCGTCCGGGGTCAGTTCGTTGACCAGGGTGCGCAGCAGGGTGGTCTTGCCGATACCGTTCGGGCCGATGATCGCCACGCGCTCGCCGGCTTCGATCTGGAAGCTGAAGTCCTTGAACAGCGGCTTGCCGTCGAAACCTTTGGCCATGCGCTCGACGATGACCGCCTGGCGATGCAGCTTCTTGTTCTGTTCGAAACGGATGAACGGGCTCACACGGCTCGAAGGCTTGACCTCGGCCAGCTGGATCTTGTCGATCGCCTTGGCGCGGGAAGTGGCCTGCTTGGCTTTCGAGGCGTTGGCCGAGAAGCGGCTGACGAAGGACTGCAGCTCGGAGATCTGCGCTTTTTTCTTGGCGTTGTCCGACAGCAGTTGCTCGCGGGACTGGGTCGCCACGGTCATGTACTCGTCGTAGTTGCCCGGGAACAGGCGCAGCTCGCCGTAGTCCAGGTCAGCCATGTGGGTGCACACGCTGTTCAGGAAGTGACGGTCGTGAGAGATGATGATCATCAGGCTGGAGCGCTGGGTCAGGATGTTTTCCAGCCAGCGGATGGTGTTGATGTCCAGGTGGTTGGTCGGTTCGTCGAGCAACAGCACTTCCGGGTCCGAGAACAGCGCCTGGGCCAGCAATACACGCAGTTTCCAGCCGGGGGAGACTTCGCTCATCGGGCCGAAATGCTGTTCCAGGGGAATACCCAGGCCCAGCAGCAGTTCACCGGCACGGGATTCGGCGGTGTAGCCGTCCATCTCGGCGAATTCGGTTTCCAGCTCGGCCACGGCCATGCCGTCGTCTTCGCTCATTTCCGGCAGCGAGTAGATACGGTCGCGCTCGGCCTTGACCTTCCACAGCTCCTCGTGGCCCATGATCACGGTGTCGAGCACGGTGAATTCTTCGTAGGCGAACTGGTCCTGGCGCAGCTTACCCAGGCGCACATTCGGCTCCAGCATGACCTGGCCACCGGACGGATCGAGGTCGCCGCCGAGGATTTTCATGAAGGTCGACTTGCCGCAACCGTTGGCACCGATCAGACCATACCGGTTGCCGGCGCCGAACTTGACCGAGACGTTCTCAAAGAGCGGCTTGGCGCCGAACTGCATGGTGATGTTAGCTGTGGAGATCAATTACTTTACCTATCAATGGGTTGCGAGCGTGGCGGCAGGAGCCTTCAGGCATGCATCAACAGCGACATCAAGGCGCG
This sequence comes from Pseudomonas sp. GW821-FHT09D08, assembly GCF_059416305.1. NCBI lineage: Bacteria > Pseudomonadati > Pseudomonadota > Gammaproteobacteria > Pseudomonadales > Pseudomonadaceae > Pseudomonas > Pseudomonas sp. GW821-FHT09D08. Next base: position 365,392 of record NZ_JBWKOX010000001.1, on the reverse strand, counting down.
AAACCCGGTCGCTGAGCAAAAAATGGGGGATGTGTGTTGGAATTTGGCGCGCATTGTCGCATATGTCAGGCGACAGTTGTATGGCGGCCGACGACGGATGTCCAACACCTTCAGTATTGGCCCTGATAGCGCTGAGTTGGCCCTGCGCAAGCACATCGTTGCGGCCATCCAGGCGCCGGCGGCAGCCCGGTACCCGAAAGAATGAAGCTACGGCCTTGCCCTGGCACATTCTGTCGTGGCCTGAAGGGATTTAAGGACTATTACGCTACAGCACGGCGACATGATCATGATGGAGATGGGCCGCACGGCTCATCCGAACCACGCTGGGATCTCCCTGGGCGCTGACCCAGAGCTACCGGGCGAGGCGTATCAGGGCCTGGGCTCTTCGTCCTGGACGATGGCCGGGGATAAAGTGAAGTTTTCTGATGCGTTTCCTTGGCAAATGCTTTCTTTTTTACGAGTCAGACCCAGAGGACGACCATTCTGCTTTTTCTGGCGCCTGTGTTCTCTCCGGTGGAGAGCCTGCCAGCTTCCTCTCAGCCTCTGCTCATTGCCAATCCTTTAACTTTTGTGATTGAACAGGCGCGTGATGTTGTGATTTGGGGCAGAATGTCGGACTTCATCGGCTTGACAAAATACTTGGAGATCTCCTCGGTGTGTCTCTGGGCAGGATTTGCTTTCTTCCAAACCGCGTGTAAAGGTTTTGCAGATGTGTTCTGAGTTTTCAATACAGGTTAAAAGTGTCAGCAAGCATTTTCGAATATACGCCAGCCAGCGTGCGCGTCTGCTGCAGTTGTTCAGTGGGAAGAAGCACTATAAGGAGTTTGTGGCGCTAGATGATGTCTCTTTTATAATAAATAAAGGCGAGACAGTTGGTATTGTAGGTCGCAATGGGAGTGGAAAGTCTACGTTGTTGCAGATGATTTGCGGCACTCTTACCCCTACTGCCGGTGAGATAACTACACATGGCCGTATTGCCGCGTTGCTAGAGCTGGGGGCGGGTTTCAACCCCGAGTTCAGTGGGCGAGAGAATGTTTACATGAATGCTTCCGTACTTGGACTTTCCAATGCGGAAACTGCAGCACGCTTTGAGTCCATACTTGCCTTTGCAGAAATTGGAGACTTCATAGATCAGCCGGTCAAGAATTACTCCAGTGGCATGATGGTGCGGCTGGCTTTTGCTGTGGCTATTAATGTCGACCCGCAGATTCTGATTGTCGATGAGGCGCTGGCCGTGGGTGACGAGCTCTTCCAGCGCAAATGCTATGCCCGGATCGAGGCTATCAAGGCCCAAGGTGCAACCATTTTGTTTGTTTCCCATGCCAGTAATACGGTTGTGGGCCTGTGTGACCGGGCGATTCTGCTCGATGGTGGTAAAAAAATCAGTGAAGGCACACCCAAGTCAGTGGTGGGCAAGTATCAGCGGCTGCTGAACGCTCCTGCCGACAAAGCCAGAGTCATGCGCGAACAAATGTTGGCTGGTATCGAGAGTTCACCAAGTCCCGAGTTGACTGAGCCTGGAGAAGTGGAGGAGCCCTGTCAGGAAATGGCGGGATATTTCGACCCGCACCTTGTTTCCAAGACTGTGCTGTCTTACGAATCGCGTGGTGCATTGATCTCTGATCCTCAGTTACTCAACATCCAAGGGCAAAAGGTCAATTGTCTCAAGGCAGGAGAAACCTATCGCTATACCTACCGTGTGAGCTTTGATCGTGATGCTAGGAATGTCCGTTTTGGTATGCTGATCAAGACTCCGACTGGTGTGGAGTTGGGTGGTGCTACCTCAGCCAAGCAGGTCGCAGAGGGCATCGGTGCTGTTTCATCCGGTTCCGTGCTGTCGGTGGAGTACAGTTTTGTCTGCCGCCTCAATGAGGGATTGTATTTTCTCAATGCTGGCGTATCCGGGGATTGTGGTGAGGGATTCCACCATCTTCATCGTGTCGTCGATGCGTTGTGCTTTCGTGTGAGGGAGGAAAGCAAGCAGTTCGGGCTTGGCCTGGTGGATTTCTCATGTGTGCCGGAATGGTCTTTGGTAGAGTGATCGGATGTTAAGGTTTATTGGAATTGGTGCCCAGAAAAGCGGCACCAGTTGGTTATACGAGGTGTTGAGCAAGCATCCAAGTGTAAGCTTCCCAGCTGGTAAGGAAGTTCACTTCTGGGATGCTCACTACCTGAATGGTGTTGACTGGTACAGCAATTTGTTCTGTGAGGAGCGCTGCAATGGCGACATCACTCCAGCCTATGCGATTCTGCCACTCGACCGGATTCGTGAAGTGCACCAATACTTTCCAAGCTTACGTATCGTTTATCTGATGCGAAACCCGATCGAGCGAGCATGGTCTTCTGCCAGGATGGCTCTGCGCCGCGCCGAAATGGAGTTTTCTGAAGCGTCCGATCAATGGTTCATTGATCATTTCAAATCCCAGGGATCGTTGCAGCGTGGTGACTACGCCAATTGCTTGAGAAACTGGATGTCGGTCTATCCTCGTGAGAGCTTTTTGATTTCTCGCTACGAAACCATTGTGTACGACCCCGTTGGCTTCGCCAACAGGGTACTGAGTCACATTGGCCTGGGTGAGTTTTTCTCCGAGACTCATCGTCCCGAGTTATCTCGGCCGGTCTTTGAGGGCTATAAATCTGCTATCCGACCGGAATTGTTGCAAGTGTTGCATCGGCTTTATGCTGACAAGATCGATGCATTGGGCGAGCTGCTTGAGGCTGACTTCTCAGATTGGAAGAACAAGTGTTGGTGCTGATTGAAAACTGACTCACCCTGCCGATTGGTAATTGACACAGGACGGATTGCTGATTTTTGCCCCAGCAATCGGGGAAGCTGAACAGCAGTGTTCGTTGACGACGACAGGAGGCTTACATCACGCCAGATTGCTGTCTGGTGAGTGCGGCGCTTTTTTCCTACCCGATAGCCGCTCAGTCTCATTATGTCCGGCAGCGCCCTAAGAACCATCGCTAGAAACACCAGGTTCAACGCCAAAACCAAAGCGTAAACGCCTGCCGCCTCTCAGCAATTGAACACAGGCGCATAACGCTCTTCGCGTTTCTTGAAGTGAATCGGGGCCATAGGGACTTTTTCACCGTTGACGAATATGTCCGGGAAGGTGAGCGTGAAATCATCCATGTCGCCTTGGCCCAAGGCTGTCCCTTTGAACTCGCTGTGGAATGTTTTCCTGGGGTCGAAACCGGTTCTGAGTTGTTCAATGGTGACAGGATAGCTTTGCCCATTCGCCAGGGTGACCGTGACAACGGGCGACGCTGCACTGACCCAAAGCGTCGAGCCGGCCTGTTTGATGGCTGCTGTGCTATTGGATGGGTAGAGCCGTCCGAACAGGCGCAGTTCAGCCGCGGTCGAGCGCTGGTTACCCGGCCAGCTGGATGTGCCGGGTGGCGCAACATAGACCAGCACATGAACCCAGTTGAGTTCTTCTGCCAGTGGGGCATAGCTCATCGCCGCTTTCGGGCCGGGGCAGGTGCGCGAAAGCAGGGCGTTGCTGCCCACCGTCGACTCCGGATGCAGATAGGGCCCCGTGCTGCATCCTGCCAGCAGAAGCAATAGCGGATACAGGATGTAGTTCTTCATAGGGGCAACTCCATTTGCTGTTTGGGTTCGGCGCACAGTGTCGCTTATATCAGGCGGCAGATGCGTGAGGCGCGAAGAAGGGTTTGGCCAGCGTCTCCGGCATCGCCAGCCATAACAGCGCCAACGCGACGCCCGCCACCCCGGCCAGGGTGAGGAAGGCCGCATTGTAGCCGGCCTGCTGCACCACAAAACCGGCCAGGCTGCTGCTCAAGGCCGCGCCCAGCCCAAATACCGTGGACAGCGCCCCCAGGCTGACGTTGAAACGCCCGGTGCCCTGGGTCAGGTCCTTGACGATCACCGGGAACAGCGCGCCGAAGATCCCCGCGCCGATGCCGTCGAGCATCTGCACGGCCACCAGCCAGTAGGGATCGCTGGACAGGGTATAGAGCACGCCACGCAGCGGCAGGATCATGAAGCCGAACAGCAACAGCGGCTTGCGCCCCCACACGTCGGCCTTGCTGCCCACCAGCCAGGCCATCGGCACCATCACCAATTGTGCGGCGACGATACAGGCCGAGGTCAATGGCGTGGCCATCTGCAGGTTGATCTGCGAGAGCTTCTGGCTGACCAGTGGCAGCATCGCCGCATTGGCCAGGTGGAAGAGGGCGCAGCAGACGGCAAACAGCAATAACGGCCGGTTGGCCAGCAAGACCGCAATGCCGGACGGCTGCTCATGGTCGCTGTGGTGGGCAGGGTCGAAGCCCCGGGCTACCTCATGGTCGATCGCCTTGGCCGAGACGCAACTGACCGCCACGACACTGGCCACCGCCATAAAGGCCATCAGGTAGAACACCACCACGGGGCCGAACAGGTACGCCAGGCCACCGGCCAACAGCGCCGCCACAGCGTTGCCGGCGTGGTTGAAGGTTTCGTTGCGCCCGGTGCGCCGGGTGAACGCACGTGGCCCGGTAATGCCCAGGGAAATCGCGGAAATCGCCGGCGCGAACACCGAGGCGGCGATGGCACTGGCCGCCTGGGTCAAGGCAACCAGGCTGAATGAACTGACGAAGGGCAGCAACAGGCAACTGCCGGTCACCAGCAGGGCGGCAACGGCAATCACCGCGCGTTTGCTGCGCGTGCGGTCGATCAGGGCACCCGCCGGGCCCTGGGTGATCAGCGCGGCGATACCTGCCAGGGTCATGACTACGCCGATACTGGCCGGATCCCATTTGTGCACCGCCAGCAAGTAGATGGCCAGGTATGGACCGAGGCCGTCGCGCACATCCGCCAGGAAAAAATTCAGGCTGTCCAGGGACAGGGTATTACGCAGGTCGGCGTGTGTGGCCATGATCAGGACTTCGCAGGGGGGCGTTCAAAGGCTGAACACTCATTGCGCTAGTGACCTGCGCGCAGTTCATTTAGTTTCGCCTGCTGCTGGGGTTTTAATCTGCGGGCTTGTGGCTTATTTTCTTTGCCTCGCCGTATGACTTATCTGGAGACGCAATGGACATGCCCTCAGCTCAACAGGCGATTGCCTGCAACAAGGACGCCTGGGATCAATCCGCCGACCTGCACAAAACCACCGAGACCTGGAGCGCCCTGCTTAACGGGGTCCGCGACCCTGGGTTTTCGTGTCTGGACCCCACCCTTACCGGGCTGTTGCAAGACATCGGCGTTGCCGGCAAAGAGGTGGTGCAGGTGTGCTGCAATAACGGCCGCGAAAGCCTGTCGCTGTTTGGCCTGGGCGCGTGCTCGGTGGTCGGTGTGGATCAATCCCGGGCGTTCCTGCAGCAGGCCCGTGAGCTTGCCGACGTTTCGCCCCACAACCCGGAATTCATCGAAAGCGATATCCACCAGTTGCCATCCCGCTTGCACGAGCGCTTCGACATTGCCTTGGTGACCATCGGCGTGCTGGGCTGGATGCCGGATGTGGCGCTGTTCATGCGCCATGTTGCGAGGACCTTGAAACCCGGTGGCACGCTGGTGATGTATGAAACCCACCCGTTTCTGGAAATGTTCGACCCGCGCGCGCCAGACCCACTGTTGCCGGCCAGTTCGTACTTCCAGCGTGAGCCTTTTGTGCTGCAGGAGTCGATTGTCTATGAGGGGCAGGGCGAAGTGGCGGGGCCGACCTCCTATTGGTATGTGCACACCCTGGGGGATGTGGTGAGCGCGGCGATTGCTGCGCAATTGCAGATCGACCATCTGCAGGAATATGCCCACTCCAATCGCGAAGAACTTTACGACCAGTACGAGCACCAGCCTGCCCAGTTGCCCCTGTGCTTCACGCTGGCCGCCACCAAGCGTCCCGCCTGAGCCGATTCGCACCAGGCAAAAAAAAGCCCGCGCACTGGCGGGCCAAGGGATTTACTGGAGTAGGTAGGCTTCACCCTATAGGGCTGAAAGTGAAGGCTTTGTGAAAATGCTGTCGCGCGTTCGGATGGCGTACAGCATCACGCGCGGCGCACGAAAGTGCGCATGGTTTGGCCTGGGCCGGTACTGAACACGATGGGCCTGGGCATACCTTCATCCGCCGCAATGAACGCAAATGAATCCCCCTCAAGGCGATAACTGGCGGGCAAGTGCTTGCCGGCGTCATCGCCCAGGGCGTCCACCCAGGTAATGCTTTTGGGAACCGTGCTGCTGTCCAGGAAAAACCGACCCGCCAACAACACTTCGCCACTGACGGTCTTCACTTCGAAACGATCGCCGCTGATAGTGGTTAAAGCGCCCGGAGCGCTGTGGGCATCGATGGGATTGAGTACGCCACTGTCTTCAAGTGAGGTTTGCTCCCAAACGCCTTGAAGGGTTTGACTATCCGGATCTGAAAGGGCTGACATACAAATTCCTTTTTGCTGAGGGGGTAATTGCCGGACGTTGCCGGCGGTGCTGCCTTTTACCATCTTTCGCCGTTCGATGATCGGTGGTTGCCGTGCCCCAAGGCCGGCCGTCGAGGCGTTTGCCCGGCACATTCACTAGACAGGTTTTCACAATTCTTGATTAACTTTTGGTTACAAACTGTGGCTAAATAACTGCCACGGACCACGTATCGGGACATTATTCAGCCGGTCGTGCCAATTGTGTGAATTGTGATTTCAGACGCTGCTATCCATCCTCAGCCGTTGTGGGCGCGCAGGAGCAGCCTGTTTTCTTCTGACATGTGACGAAATCCCTTGAAACTCATCATTGTTGTTCTTTACGTTGCCTCCATTGCGTATGTACACCTGCGTGGTCGGGTGCGGCATAAGCTGGGCCGCCAACTCAGTGATCATTCGACCTTCCTGGCACCGATCAACTGCTTCCTTTACCTGTTCTCCAAACTGCCCGGCCGCCCTTATTTATCACCCAGCGATTTTCCCGAACTGAGCCCGCTGCAAGAGCACTGGGAAGAGATTCGCCGGGAAGGCCAGGCTCTGATGCGTGCGGGCGAAATCAAACGCTCCGACCAATACAACGACGTAGGTTTCAACTCGTTCTTCAAGTCCGGCTGGAAGCGGTTCTACCTGAAATGGTATGGCGACAGCCACCCCTCGGCGATGAAGCTGTGCCCGCGTACCACCGAGCTGGTGCAGGGCATCGGCTCGATCAAGGCGGCAATGTTCGCCGAGTTGCCGCCGGGCTCCAAGCTGGTGCGCCACCGTGACCCGTATGCCGGTTCCTACCGTTACCACCTGGGCCTGGACACGCCGAATGATCCGGGCTGCTACATCAATGTGGACGGCGAAAGTTACTACTGGCGTGATGGCGAGCCGGTGATGTTTGACGAGACGTATATTCACTACGCTGAAAACACTACACAACAGAACCGCATCATCCTGTTCTGCGATATCGAGCGCCCGATGAAATACCGTTGGGCCGCCGCCTTCAACCGCTGGTTCAGCCGCACTGTGATGGCGGCCGCAGGCTCGCCCAATGACGCCGGCGACAAGACGGGTGGGCTCAACCGCGCGTTTACTCGCCTGTACACGATCCGCCTGCGTGGCAAAGAACTGAAAAAGCGCAATCGCACGCGTTACTACTTGGAAAAGTGGGCGATCTTCGCTGCCCTGGCGGCTCTCTTCCTGCTGATCTGAAGCCGGTCCGGGCGCCACTCACTTCGGTGGCGTGGCGTCTAATTGATCCCACATCTTTCTGTTGATTTTTTGCCGATTGGCGTAGCCCGCCCACGGGTCTTCCTTCAAGCCTTGCAAGCGTTCCAGCACATTGGCCACCGTCCATTGCTGGGCGCTGCGCAAGCCTTTGAGCTCTTCACGACTTACCGGTACCGACACGGGCAGGCCCGGCCGTGCGCGTACCGAATAGGCCGCCACTGTGCTGGCGCCACGGGCATTGCGCAGGTAATCGATGAAGATCTTGCCTACGCGGTTTTTTGGCCCGGAGGTGGCGGTAAAACGCTCGGGCAACTGCCGGGCCATGAACTGGGCGATGGCTTTGGCAAAGGCTTTTAGCGTGTCCCAGCCATCCCGCCGCGCCAACGGTATGACCAGGTGCAAGCCTTTGCCGCCGCTGGTCTTGACGAAGGCTTCCAACCCCAGCTCGTCGAGTACCGACAAGGTGAGCTGAGCGGCTTCCAGCATGGTTTTCCAGGGCAGCGCCGGGTCCGGGTCAAGGTCCAGCACAAACAGGTCCGGGGTTTCGATCTTGTCCGAAGTGGCGCCCCAGGTATGCAGTTCGAGAGTGCCCATCTGCACGGCCCCAATCAGCGCTTTCGTCGTGTCGATCTCCATCAGGCGCGCATGGCCCGGGTCCAGTGCCGGGTCCAGTTGCTTGATGTTCGGAATCGCCAGGCGTTCCGAGTGCTTCTGGAAGAACTGCTCGCCCTCGATGCCTTCCGGAGCCCTGAGCAGGGACACGGGGCGATGGCGCAGGAAGGGCAGGATCCATTCGCTGATGCCTTCGTAGAACTGCGCCAATTGCTGTTTCTGCGTGCCGCTTTGCGGGTCGATGACGCGGTCGGGGTGAGTGACCTTCACCCCGCTGGCTCGCCCGGCCGCCGGTGCTTTCAGGGTTTTGGCCGCGCGGGGCTGCTCCCGGATGACCTGCGCGGCGGGTTTGTCCGTGCGCAAGCCCATGAACGCTGCCTGGCGTACCACGCCCTCTCGGGTCCATTGGGCAAACTGCACCTCACCGACCAGCGTCGGCTCTACCCAATGCACGCCGCGCGCCTGGGTGCTGGTAAGCGGTTTTGCCAGGGGCGACGCCGCGCGTTCCAAAGGCTTGAGCCGGGCATGGATATTTTTCAGTGAGGCCTGGTCGAACCCGGTACCCACGCGCCCGGCATAGACCAGCGCGCCATCGGCATGGACGGCCAGCAGCAGCGCACCAAAACCGCTGCGTGATCCCTGGGGGCGGGTGTAGCCGACGATCACGAACTCCTGGCGCAGGCGACATTTGAGCTTGATCCAATCGGTACTTCGACTGGAAACGTAGGGGCTGCCCTTACGCTTGCCGATCACGCCTTCCAACGCCAGCTCGCATGCGCTTTCGACGATATCGCGCTGGTTGGCTGCAAATGCTTCGGAAAAACGCAGCAGTTTGCTGCGGCTGCCGGACAAGGCGTCTTTGAGCGCGGCGCGTCGCTCCTCGAGTGGCGCCTGGCGTTGATCGCTGCCGTTTAAAAATGGCGCGTCGAACAGGTAGTAGACGATGTCCAAGCTGCGGCCGAGCTCAAAGGCATTTTGCAGTGCCTGGAAGTCCGGCAGGCCGTCGTCATTAAGGCTGACCATCTCGCCATCGAGCCAGCTGTCCTTGAGCTTCAGGGCCTGCAGGGCCTTGACCTGGCGTGGCAGGCGCTCGGTCCAGTCATGGCCATTGCGGGTAAACAGGCGTACCTCGCCGCCGCGGATGCGGGCGAGCATGCGGTAACCATCGAACTTGATCTCGTAGTGCCAGTCGCCTTCGGGCGCGCGGTCTACCAGGGTTGCCAGTTGCGGGGCGAATTGTTCGGGGAGGGCGGTTGCCCGCTTCTGTGGTTTGGCGCGAGGCTTGGCCTTGGGTTCACCGACCGAGGCGTTACTGAGGACGCTCTTTGGCTGGGCCTGGACAATATCGTATTCGGCGGCGGGGCGTGCCTGCTGGTCTTTTTCCTTGATCAGCAGCCACTGCTCCTTGTCGCCGCTGCCCTTGAGGCGCGTACGTACCAGCGCCCAGTCACCGGAGAGCTTTTCACCGACCAGGGTAAATTTGAGTTTGCCGGCGGCATAGGCCTTGTGCGGGTCCTCATGGGGTTGCCAGATGCCGCGGTCCCACACGATCACATCGCCGGCGCCGTACTGGCCGGCCGGGATGCTGCCCTCGAAACCGCCATAGCTCAGGGGATGATCTTCAACGTGCACGGCCAGGCGTTTCTGGCTCGGGTCCAGGCTCGGCCCCTTGGGCACTGCCCAGCTGAGCAGCACCCCGTCAAGCTCAAGACGGAAGTCATAGTGCAGGTTGCGCGCGTCGTGCTTCTGGATCACGAAGCTCAGGGCCGATGCCTTGGGCTTACGACCCGGTGCGCGGCCTGATGGCTCGGCGGTGACCTCGAAATCGCGTTTACGGTTGTATTCGCTCAGGGGCTTGGCCATGTGGTTCTCCCGCATACGTCAGGCTCAAGAGGCCTTTTTGCCGGCTTTTTTCGCGGCCGGTTTTTTCGTCGTCGGCTTGCCGGCCAGGCTGCGTTTGAGCAGCTCGGTCAGGTCGATCACATCGGCGGACTTGCGTTCCTCGCTGCCTTCCTGGGATTCGACGTCTTCGATCTTGCCGGCCTTGGCTTTCTTCGCCACCAGCGCCATGATTTTTTCCTGGAAACTGTCGCGATAGTCCTCGGGCTGCCAGTCTGCGCTCATGTCTTCCACCAGGCGCCTGGCCATGTCCAGCTCGCCCTTGGCCAGGCTGGGTTTGGTCACCTCGCTGGGCAGTTCCAGTTCATCCAGGCTGCGCACTTCAGCCGGCCAGCGCAGCATCACCAGCACCAGCGCCGACTCCAGGGGCATCAGTGCCGCCAAGTGTTGCTTGGTGTGCAACACCACGTTGGCCAGGGCGACCTTGCGGGTTTTCTTCAAGGTTTCGCGCAGCAGTGCGTAGACTTTGCCACCGCGTTTATCCGGGGCCAGGAAGTAGGGCGTGTCGATGTTCTGCAACGGAATCTGGTCGCTGGCGACAAACGCGATGATTTCGATGGTCTGGGTCGACTTGGGGTGGGCCGAGCGGATCTCATCTTCGCTGAGTACCACATAGCGGCCTTTCTCAAACGCTACGCCCTTGACGATATTCTCCTTGGTGACCTCCTTGCCGGTGGCCTTGTTGATGCGCTTGTAGCCCACCGGGTCCATGCTGCGCTTGTCCAGCCAGTCGAAGTCCACGCCCTGGGCGGACGTGGCCGAGACCAGCGATACCGGAATATGAACCAGGCCGAAACTGATGGCGCCTTTCCAGATTGCCCGTGGCATACGTACGATTCCTTAAGAAGAAGCTGTGTTCGGGTGACTCGACGGCCGCGTGAAAAGTTTCCCCGGGCAGATGCGCGGACAGATCGTGTTACACCTGATGAGAAACTATTTAGTTACGAAAGCCGAACCCAGGGCGTAGCGTGGTATCGAAAGCACGTACTCCTCGCCCCAGAGAGGCTTTGTCATGAATAGTTGTGTGCGTCATCTCGCGGTGCTGGTGTTAGGCCTGGCACTTGGGCCATTTGCCCACGCGCAAAACCTGCCCGGCAGAAGCGATTCCAATAACGGCCCGATACACCGGGCCAATCCCAACAGCATGCAGGGCACTCAACCCAATACGCCGGCGGTGCGTGGTATTCAGACCGTGCCGACGCCGCGCACACCGACCCTGGAAAACGGTGGTATCGGCAATCGCTATCCGCAACGCGATGCGGCCCCCAGCCGTCCAGCCACCGACACCAAAGCCCCCACCTATGATGCCAACGGCAATCGCCGGTAAGGACGCTGTCTTATGTTGATACGCAAAACCCTGCTCGCCACCCTGTGCGCCACCACGCTGCTTGCGCAGACGGCCGTTTATGCCGCCGATGGGCAGCAGTTCCCCAGTGAACAAGGCAGCATCACCGCGACCCCGATCGTCAAAGGCCTCGATCACCCGTGGGCCGTGGCGTTTCTACCCGACCAGCAAGGGTTCCTGGTGACCGAGCGTCCGGGCCACCTGCGCTTTGTCAGTCCGGACGGCAAGCTGTCTGCGCCGTTGACCGGCGTGCCCGAGGTGTGGGCCAAGGGGCAGGGCGGTTTGCTCGATGTGGTGCTGTCACCTGACTTCAAACAGGACCGCATGGTCTACCTGACGTATGCCGAAGGCGGCGGCAAGGGCGGCACGGCCGGCACCGCTGTGGGTCGCGGGCGCCTGGCAAAGGACATGAGTGGCTTGACCGATTTCAACGTGATCCTGCGCCAGGAGCCGAAACTCTCCACCGGCAACCACTTCGGTTCGCGCCTGGCCTTCGACCGCGATGGCTACCTGTTCGTGACCCTGGGGGAAAACAACGACCGCCCGACCGCCCAGGACCTGGACAAGCTGCAGGGCAAAGTCGTACGGATCTACCCGGATGGCCGCGTGCCCGATGACAACCCGTTTGTCGGTCAAGCCGGGGTACGTCCCGAGATCTGGTCCTACGGCCAGCGCAATCCGCAAGGGCTGGCGCTGAACCCATGGAGTGGCACGCTCTGGGAAAACGAACACGGGCCGCGCGGCGGTGATGAAATCAACATTATCGAGCGGGGCAAGAACTATGGCTGGCCGCTGGCGACTCACGGCATCAACTATTCGCTCACACCGATTCCCGAGGCCAAGGGCAAGACCGCAGAAGGCACCGTGGCGCCCCATCATGTGTGGGAGAAATCACCGGCCATCAGTGGCATGGCCTTCTACGACGCCGACCGGTTCAAGGCGTGGCAGCACAACGTGTTCATCGGTGCGCTGGCCAGCCAGGAACTGATTCGTCTGCAGTTCGATGGCGACAAGGTTATCCATGAAGAGCGCTTGCTGGGCGGCTTGAAGGCACGCATTCGCGATGTGCGGCAGGGGCCGGATGGCTTTCTATATGTGCTGACGGATGAGGACGATGGCGTGCTGTATCGAGTGGGCCTCAATCAGGATTGAGCAATGAGCCGCAAGCTTGAAGTTTCAAGCTTGCGGCTTCAGTCAAAGCCCGAGTTCGGACAACCCCGGATGCTCATCCGGGCGCCGTCCCAGCGGCCAGTGGAACTGGCGTTCGCTCTCCTTGATCGGCAGGTCGTTGATGCAGGCAAAACGATTGGCCATCAGGCCATTCTCGTCGAACTCCCAGTTCTCATTGCCATAGGAGCGGAACCAGTTACCCGAGTCGTCGTGCCATTCGTAGGCATAGCGCACGGCGATGCGGTTGTCGGTAAAGGCCCATAGCTCCTTGATCAGCCGATAATCCAGCTCCCTGGCCCATTTGCGCGTGAGAAAGCCCTTGGCCTCTTCGCGGTTATGGGCGAATTCGGCGCGGTTACGCCACTGCGTGTCCAGGGTGTAAGCCAGCGACACCCGATGCGGGTCGCGGGAATTCCAGCCGTCTTCGGCCAGGCGCACTTTTTCAATCGCCGACTCACGGGTAAACGGCGGCAAGGGCGGACGTGTTTCTGCGGTAGATGACATCAGGCGGCTCCTCAAAACCATACAGCGTTATCGAAAGTTGCCAGGCGTGTGCGTTCACAGTCCCAATAACGTTCGCGCCATGCATTGCGCATTATCAGCAGCTGTTGAATCACCCATGACCAGGGCAACGGTAATGGCGCCATCGATCAGGATCAGCAGTTGCGCGGCCTGCCGTTCGGGGTCGGGGGTACCATGTGCTTGGCACAGTTCGAGTGTGTACTCGAACAGTTTCTGTTTATGGGCCTTGGCCAGCAGGCGGACCGGGTCGTGCGGGTCGCCGGTTTCACCACTGGTGTTGATAAAGGCGCAGCCGCGAAAATCCGCCGAGCCGAACCAGGCCTTGAGCGCGTCGAACAGCGCGAGCAAGCGTGCGCCGCTGCCATCGACGCGCTCCACTTCGCCGCGCAGCCAGTGCATCCAGCGCTCGTCACGGCGCTGCAGGGCCGCGATCACCAACTCATCTTTATTGGCGAAGTAACGGTAAATGCTTTTTCGCGAGACGCCGGCGGTTTTCACCAGGAAGTCCATGCCGGTGGCGGCGATGCCGTGGCGATAGATCAACTTCTCGGTGACGTCGAGGATAATGTCGCGGGTTTCATTCTGGGTCATGTCGTTCATGGCTGCTAAAGTAGAATGATCGTTCTTCTTGGTCAACAGGAATTTTACTCTCTGCCACTGCGAGACCTGAGCACCCCCATGGTGTAAGCTCGGGACCTCTTCGGATTCGACCCATTGCGAGCCTTATGCCGTCGTTCTTCAAACGCTCCCTGTTGCCCAAACTGCGCGGTTTTCCCCTGACTCCCGACGCCATTGACGTGCTGTCCGGCGCTGACGCGTTCCGTCGCTGCCTGCTGGAGAACATCGCCACGGCCACCCGCCGCATCTACATCGTCGCGTTGTACCTGCAGCAGGACGAGGCAGGGCAGGAGATCTACGACGCCCTGCACGCCGCCAAAGCCGCTCGGCCGGAGCTGGACATCGTGGTGGTGGTCGACTGGCTGCGCGCCCAGCGCGGGCTGATCGGCGCCGGCAAGCAACCGGGCAACAGCGCCTGGTACCAGGCCATGACGCAGCGCCATGCCAGTGAAGTGCCGGTGTACGGCGTACCGGTGCAAACCCGCGAGCTGTTCGGCGTGCTGCACCTCAAGGGCTTTGTGATCGATGACAGCGTGTTGTACAGCGGTGCCAGCCTGAACAACGTGTACCTGCACAAGTTCGATAAATACCGCTTCGACCGTTACCACCTGATCCACAGCCAGCCCCTGGCGGATTCCATGCAGCACTTGGTGGAACACGGCCTGGTGGCCTCCAAGGCCGTGCACCGCCTCGACCTGCCGAACCCGCCGACCACCCGCAGCCTGCGCAACGACATCGGCGACCTGCGCAGCCGGCTCAAGCACGCGGCCTACGACACCACGGCAGGGCAGTTGCCCAACGGCCACCTGTCTGTCAGCCCGTTGCTCGGCGTGGGCAAGAACAACCCGTTGAACCGCGTGATCCTCGAACTGATCGCCAGCGCCCGGCACCAACTGACCATCTGTACGCCGTACTTCAACCTGCCGCTGCCGGTGACCCGCGAAATCAACCGCGCCCTGGCGCGTGGGGTGAAGGTCGACATCATCGTCGGCGACAAGACCGCCAACGATTTCTACATCCCGCCCAGCGAACCCTTCAAGGTGATCTCGGCACTGCCGTACCTGTATGAAATCAGCCTGCGCCGCTTTGCCAAGCGTCATCAACCGGTGATCGACAGCGGCCAGTTGAACCTGCACCTGTGGCGCGACGGCGACAACACCTACCACCTCAAGGGCATGTGGGTCGATCAGCGCTACACCTTGCTCACCGGCAACAACCTCAACCCACGGGCGTTTCGTCTCGACCTGGAAAACGCCTTGCTCGTCGATGACCCCCAAGGCCAATGGCTGGAGCCGCGACGCACGGAGCTGGCGCAGATTTTCCAGCACACCACGCGGATCGAGCGTTACCAGGATTTGCAAACCCTGGTGGATTATCCCGAGGCCGTCGGCAAGTTTTTGCGCCGGGTCAGCCGTGTACGAATCGAGCGGTTGTTGTACCGAATTCTCTAGTAACGGGTGCGTTGCGGCAGGCTCGATGTGTTGAGACTTTGCCTCTGCAGCGCCTTGGGCGTGTGCTGTACGTTGGCTATTGACTGTTCTAAGGGACGAGAACTCTCGCCGTTCAATTGGCCAGGGGTTAATAGATATGTACACCACTCGATTCAGCAGTACTGTCCCGGCGCTCGGTGAGTTCCAGGCGCCCTCCCAGGCGGCGGTGTTGCACCCTGTCGCGGTCCCTGACAGCCGGTCCAAACGTGCTGTATCCGATACCGTAACGCCACGGCGCCATTTCCCCGGCGCCGCTGTCGCCGCTGCCGCGGATACCACGTTGCACAAACGGCTGGTTCAGTGGCTGACCACGGGCAGGCCGCCCGAAAGCCTTATCCCGCCCAACGCGTCCATCGCCCCCTTTCTCCAGCTATACAACGCCGCAATCACTGAACCGGCCGTGCAAGCCTGGTTTGAAGCCAAGGGGTTGAAGCTGTCGACCGTGCGGGTGTTTCGAGATTCGATGGCAGGCATGGTGACACGTGAAGGCAAGGATACCTTTGAGCGGTTTACATTAACGGATGGTTCGGGCTGGTGGGAGGTCAGTACAAAGATCCGCGCCATCCAGCAGGTTCTTTCTCCCAATGACCTGGGGGTGCCAGTTGCTATAAGCCCCACCCAAAGCGCAGTGCCACGTGACGTGGTGCTGGATTTCTACGGCGTAAGGCCGCCGCTCAATGAGCGGGCCTCGGCGGCATTGGGCACGCAACTCAAGCGCGAGGGATGGCCCGCGATTTCGTCCTCCTTGCGTGACCAGTGGGAGAAACAGTTCAAGCACCTGCTGCAACAGAACGATGACCAGGCAGTGCGCAGGCAATTGGTTGGCCAATTGCAGCCGATGATCGAGGGCAAGGAGGGCGGGGAATCACTCAAGCTGGATGATCATACGGTCTCCATTGCGAGGGGATCGACCCTGGATCAACTCAGCCAAGAGCCACGAAAGCAGTTCAATGCCTTTTTGGCGACGCCGACCTTCCAGGATTTCCTGGCGAACGTGGGGGACGCGGGAGAGGGCCGCGCATACCGGTTGTCCGAGAGGGCCCTGCAGATGCGCAACGCTGCCGGTCAATGGCAATCGCTGCAGGCGTATTTCGACGAGGAAATCCAGAAAACCCTGGCCACCGGCAGCGAAGAAGCACAACAGTCGGCTCGCCAGATGAACGCGAATCTCGATGATTTGCTGCGGATGAGTGGCAAGACCGGGAATGCCCTGTACAGCACTCGCACCTATGACGCGCGGCAGGCGTTGGCGTTTTATGCCCCTGATGCGCCGCAGACCGTGAGTGACGTGCGTGCCACATTGAGTTGGTTCAATACGTCGTTCCCGCCGCCGCTGCCGGCAGGCGATTACGCGGTCATGCTGCCCTATGAGCAGAGCGTGGGCGCCGCGTTGTCGGCCGATGATCGCGAGGTGTTGAAAGGCATGGCGCCAGCGGTGGTGGCATTGCTTGGACGCTTTACCGGCGCCAGTGTGGTCGAGCAATCGCCCCATGATCCTGATCGCCGTCTTGCCGACTTTTTCGATTCGCCATCCTGCATCGCCAAGGCCGACGAATTGGCCAAGCGCCTGAAGCTTTACGCCGTGGCCGACGGTCAGCCCTTGAGTAAAGCCAAGCGCCATCAACTCCTGGCGGCAGCGCTGAAGCTGAGTGTGAACGCACCAGTGCCCGGGCGGCCAGGCGTAGTGGCCGGGTATTGGCTTTACCAGCCAGGCAACCTGGGCCGCACGCTCCAGGATGTGCGTCAGGACGTGGAAAAACACCTGGAAAGCAAGGGGGTCGATGCCACGCTGTCGTCCCTGTTCGCCCACCTGTTCCTGGCCCAGTCTGCACCGGAGATGCTGATCAAGGCCGATCCGGGTGTGCCGACGGAGGCCGCGCAGGCCTTCAACCGTGACCCGCAAAGCATCAAGATCGGCTCCACGGGCTGGCTGGAAATGCGCCTGGGCTGCGCAATAGCCGATGCGCTGTCCGGCGCGGGCAGTTCGCGATTGATGAACCTTACGCAAATCACGGCGCTCTCGCGCCTTGACGCGGGTGGTGCAACACAAGAGGCGCTGCTCAAGACCCTGGCGATCAGGCCCTTGTTGGACTGGGCGATCATGACCGGCATTTTCCCCATGACCCACGACAATCAATATTCTCCAGGGGATTATCAGGCCGCGACACAGGCTTTTACCGCGCGGGAGAAGCAGATCCGCGAGGCCTTCAGCACACTGACGAAAGAACCGCCGACTCAGCGCAGCTTGCTGATCGAGCGGCTGCTGTCGTTGTTCCCGGAAATGACCGCCGATGAACTGCGTGGATTCAGGCTTGAACTGGACACGGACGTGCCTTTTGAACCTCGCCAGCATGCGCATCTGGAATCCCGTCGGCCGTTGCTGACCGATGTCATTCTGACGGAGCAGGTCCGCGATGACCCGTTGCTGGCCGTCGATCATTGGCTCAATGCACGGATCAATGGGGAGCGACGCTACCGGTTCATCCATCCCAGGATTTCCCAGGCAACGTTCGAGGCGCGCATCAGGCAGGTGCCAGAGATCGCCCCATTGGTGGCGGCCGCTGTCGATCAGCACATTGCCGATACCCGCGTGGCTCAGGCTACTGCGCTGAAACTGATGATTGCCCAGTTGCCCGCGCAGGAACGTCTGGCGCTTGAGTCAGGCAACATAGAGTTTTTCACCGTACGCCA
This sequence comes from Pseudomonas sp. GW821-FHT09D08, assembly GCF_059416305.1. NCBI lineage: Bacteria > Pseudomonadati > Pseudomonadota > Gammaproteobacteria > Pseudomonadales > Pseudomonadaceae > Pseudomonas > Pseudomonas sp. GW821-FHT09D08. The sequence continues at coordinate 347,419 of NZ_JBWKOX010000001.1, read as the reverse complement.
GGAAACCGGGGAAGCCCTGGAGGACGATCAGGGCCCCGACTCCAAGGTCGACGAACACTGTGGCAAACATGGCCTGCTGCTGCGCTATGAAACGGGCGCGGTCGAGCCAAGGTTCGGTTACTACGAGGTGTTCCCGCGATCAATGCAGATGGTCAAGCGCACCGATTTGCCTTATCGGTTGAAGCTCGATGGTACCGTCGAAGAAGGCCGCAAGCCCCACGGGCCATTTGCTTATGTGCGCAGGCCGTTCCGGCTGGGGACTGAGCAAGCCTTCGATGTGAAGGCCTACCGTTCAGGTTCGCCGCCGCGTACGGGGGCCAAATCGAAGGTGATTATCGAGAAAGTACCCACAGAGCTGCCGCCGACGCCGCAGCTACGCCCTGGGGATAGGGCGATCCGGCGTGTGCCCGATACCTTTGCTTCAACCAAAACCCAGCAAATTGTCAGCGCTTTGCTGGCCCACAGTTTTGACGGCAAGCGAGAGGCGCTGATTGAGTTTGCCAACCAACCCACGGGTTTACAGAGCCGACGCACCTATCCGTTTACCTCCGGCAGTCAGCTGTTCAACGCCGAGAACGCCCGTATGATGCTGAGCCTGATCCCGTTTGTGGGGGCGATTTCAGATGTTGCACACGGCAATGTAAAGGATGGACTCAAGGGCTTGCTGATTGATTTCGCGTCGTTCGCCGCCACAGGGGGGCTGAGTGGGGTGAGCCGATTTTTGCGCGGCGTAAAAAAGCTGGTGCTGTTCAATGGCAAGTCATTCAGTCTGCCAGGGCTCAAAGGCACCGCACCGTTGCTGCGTAGCCTGTTCAATCCCCTGGACGGTACGATTGACGTGTTCAAATCCGGGTCGAAAACCGTTGATGCGCTACGCAAAATCAGGAACGGTGAAGTCGCTCGCCTGGCGCCCGGTCTCTATATGCCGACCACGGCATTCGAGAAGTGTCGTTGGGCGGTGGGCGTACAAGGTTGCCTCTTCCCGGGAGGCATTCGATCGTTCAAGGCTGTGTCGGGCGCTCGAACAGGCAACGTGGGGGATCTTGAAGTCCAGGCGATCCAGAAAAACGCCGGGTGGTATGTGATCAATCCCAGCTCTGGCGAGCCTGAGGGTGCACCTTTGAAGCATTTCAGGGTTCGGGACTGATAGGGGCCGCCCAGGCTCGTTGCGAGCCTGGACAGCCACGGATCAGTTCAGGCCCAGCTTGCCACGCAGGGTCGACAGGTCTTCGGCCAGGGTGTTGACCGGACCCACCAGTGCCTTGCGGTCGTTTTCCTTGACCTTGTCATAGGTCTCGAAGCCGCCGTCCTTGGTCTTGTACTTGGCCAGGATCTTGTCCACGCTGGCGAAGTTCTTGTCGACCTTGGCCAGGAAGGCCTTGTCCTGTTTCTCGATCTGGCCACGGAACAGGTCGACGATTTTCTTCGCGCCGTCGATGTTGCCCTGGAAGTCATACAGGTCGGTGTGGCTGTAGCGGTCTTCTTCACCGGAGATCTTGGTGGCGGCAACTTCTTCCAGCAACGCAGCGGCACCGCCGACGACTTTCTCCGGCGGGAAGGTCAGGCCGTCGACACGGGTTTTCAGGTCGTTGACGTCAGTGTTGAGCTTGGCCGTCAGGGCTTCCAGGCCTTTGGTGGTGTTCTGGGAGAACAGCGCGTACTCGATGCGGTGGAAACCGGTGAAGTCTTCGGCGGTCACGCCTTTTTCGTGGTCATCGACCCGGGAGTCAATCGACGCATCCAGGTCGCTGAACAGCTCGGCGATCGGTTCGATGGACTCATAGTGCACGCGGGTCGGCGCGTAGAGCTTCTTGGCGGTGGCCAGGTCGCCTTGGTTGATGGCGTCGGTAAAGGCCTGGGTCTGAGTGACCAGCTCGCCGATTTCTTCGGTGACGTAGATCTTGTAGTCCGACACCGGGCCTACCAGGTCCAACGGCGCGGTAGCGGCAAACGCTGCCAGCGGCGAAAGGGTCATTAACAACGACAACGCGATAGTCGACTTCTTCATGGGACGTGTTCCGCTCTGGTTTGTTTTAGGTGTGGGCAGTGGTTTGAAAAGGCGTTGCAGCGAGCAGCGTGCGCCCGATGAAATCCTTAGGTCCGGTGACCCCCGGCAAGGTGAAGAAATACCCGCCGCCGACCGGTTTGAGGTATTCCTCCAGGGGCTCGCCGTTGAGCCGGGTTTGCACGCTGATAAAGCCTTTCTCCAGGTCAGCCTGGTAGCAGATGAACAACAGCCCCATGTCCAGCTGACCGTTTTTATTGACGCCGTTGGAGTAGTTGAACGGCCGACGCAGGATCAGGTTGGCCTGGGTCTGCGGGGTGCGCGGGTTGGCCAGGCGGATATGGGCATCGAGCTTGGTCAGCTTGCCTTCCGGGTCCTTGCTGTAGTCGGGCACCTGGGATTCTTTCTGGCCATCCATGGGCGCGCCGCTGGTCTTCACGCGGCCGATGATGCTTTCCTGCTCTTGCAGCGGCGTGCGGTCCCAGCGTTCGACGAAGTTGCGGATGATGCGCACCGCCTGGTAGCTGCCATGGGCGGCCCAGCTGGGTTCGTCGCTGCCGGGTTGGACCCATACAATCTGGTCCATGGCCTTGTTGTCGTTGGAGTTCGGGTTGGCCGAGCCGTCGCGGAAACCCAGGAAGTTACGCGCGCTTTGTGCCGGTTCGCCGGGCTTGGCCGGTGCCTGGGGCGGCACGCTGCCTTCCTGCTTCCAGCGCACCAGCAGCAGGTCGGGCAGGTTTTTCACGATGTCGCGCAGGGCGTGGATATTGGTGTCCGGGGTGTTGGAGCTGAATTGCAGGCTCAGGTCGCCGTGGCACTGCGCCGGTTCCAGCGCATCGTTGGGGAAGCCCACCATGCGGATCAGGCGCTTGGGTTTGACGGCGGCCAGGCCGAAGCGCTCATCGAACAACGATGCGCCGACCGACACGGTGATGGTCAGGTTATCCGGCGTGACCACCGGGCCGAGGATGCCGGAATCGGTGGGCGGCAGTTTCGGGTCGACCTGGGGCACGGTGCCACCGGTCATCAGGAAGCCGATGCGCTCGTTCAAGGTGCGGAACAGGCGCTCCAGGTCTTCGCGGTCACTGGCCAGGACGTCGAACGCCACGACCATGCCGCAGGCCGGGCGTGGGGTGACGATGCCGCTCTGGTGCTGGCCGAAAAAATCGTGGTGGTCCTGGGTCTTGTCGCTGCGCGGTGCGGTGGTGACTTGCTCGGCGGCGGCGGCCATGGCCGGACAGGTCAGGGTGCTGCCGGCGATGGCGGCACCGGTGGCGGCCATGCCCAGGAGGACACGGCGACGTTGGGCTGAAAACTGTTCTGAATCACTCATGTGTGCGGTCGTCTTCACTGCAGGCCGGAAAGGCCAAGGGCGGGGTCGATTCCATCGAGTGCGGCGGCCAGAGCCTTGGCCTTGTCGGCGATCTGCTTGCGCTGATCGGCGGTAACGCTGTCGTACGTGGCATAGCCCTTGTCGAGCTTGAAACCCTGGAGCTCGGTATCGAAGGCGGCGAGGGCGCTGTCGACTGTCGGCAGCAGGTCGGCGGCGGACTTGGTCAGCAGCGGACGCATCAGCTCGACCACCTTGTGCGCGGCCTCCAGGTTGGCGGCGAAACCATTCAGGTCGACATGGCTGTAGCGCTCTTCTTCACCGCTGATGGCGCGTACATCCGCCAGGCTGTTGAGGTTGCGCACCACGATGCTCACCAGTTGTTCCGGCGGCAGCGACTGCGCCAGCAACTGCTGTTTGAGGCGGGTGACATCGCTCACCAGGCGCTGCGCAATCGGCCCCAGGTCATCAAGGCTGCGTTGCTGGAACAGGCTGTATTCGAGGCGATGGAAACCGCTGAAGGCCGGGTCTTGCTCGCGTTTTTCAAAATAATCGGCACGGGCGTTGATGGCGTTGTCCAACTCGGCCAGTCGCTGCGAGGCCGGGGCCAGACGTTGGTAAGCCTCACGGGCCGGCACATACAGCGCTTGTGCCTGAGCCAGGTCACCGGCGTCGATCGCCTGTTGCAGGGCGGTCACGGCCTTGACCAGGGCACTGCCCTGGCTGCTCAGGTACACACGAAACTCCGACAGCGGGCCGATAAACGCCACCATCGACGGCTTGGCCTTGGCCTGGGCGTCGGATTCTGCGGTTGGCGTCACATGCAGGGTGCCGCGCGGGTTGCTCAGCAGGCCACAGGTAATTGCATAGTCGCCAGGCAGCAGGTTGGCGTTGATCACCTGGCTCAGGCCGGGGGCGATGTTTTCGCGCTCTTCGACCACCAGCACGCCGTCGAGGATTTCCCACTCCACCGCCCGGTCAGAGCGGTTGATGATGCGAAAGCTCGCCCGGCCGGCCGGCACCGTCAGTGCATTGGGCTCGCAGGCATGGCCATGGATGGTCACGGCGATTTCATCGTGGTTGGTCTGGCGCTTGCTGGCCGCCAGCTGCGAGGCGTAATAGAACAGGCCACCGGCGGCGATCATCACGACCACCGAGCCGGCCACCGCCCAGCGCAGGGCGCGGGGGGGCGAAGCGGGTTGAGGCGTTGGGTTGGACAAGAGACGGTCCTTACTGGCTGGAAACGGAAGAAGGGCTGGCGGCAGGCTTGGCCGGTGCCGCGGGCAGGAAAAACATCACCAGCGCCACCACCAGATAAACCAGATAGGCGCCCAAGGTGCTGATGGTCGGCGCTTCCTGGTAGCCGAACATGCCGGCCAGCACTGAGCCCAGGGGGCTGTCCATCGGCAATGCGGCGCTGAAATCGAACAGCACGGTCTGCCAGTGGTTCCACACGCCCGCTTCATGCAGGGCTTGCACCGAATTGGCGAGGATGCCGGCGGCGACCACGAGGATGAACAGGCCGGTCCAGCGGAAAAATGCACCGAGGTTCAGGCGCATGCTGCCGGTGTAGATCAGGAAGCCGACGATGATCGCCAGGACTAGGCCGAGCAGGGCGCCAATCGGTGCGCCTGGGCCTTCGCTCTGTTGGAACACCGCCAGCAGGAAGAACACGGTTTCCAGGCCTTCACGAGCGACGGCGAAGAACACCATGAGGATCAACGCCGTGACCTGGTGTTTGGAACCGGTCAACGCCTGATCGAGGGAGGCATGCAGCGAATGTTTGATGGAGCGCGCGACCTTGCGCATCCAGAACACCATGGAGCTGAGGATGCCCACGGCGACCAGGCCGACGATGCCTTCGAACAATTCCTGCTGTTTCTGCGGAAACTCGGCACTGACCAGTTCAAGGCCACCGCCCACCAGCAAGGCCAGGGCCGCGGCGAGGAACACGCCGATCCACACCGCCGGCATCCACTGGCCGCGGCCGGTTTGTTGCAGATAACTGGCGATGATGCCGACGATCAGCGCGGCCTCAATGCCTTCGCGCAGCATGATTAAAAAGGGAACAAGCATCGGGCACCGCAGCTTAAGTAGGTAGGAAGCTAAGTTGTAACATAATGATACTCATTGCTAAACAGGAAAACTTGACGTTTGCTGAACAATGGCTGAACGGTGGTGGCGAATCGCAACCCACCTTATGATGCACGGCATCTCGAGTGCCGCCGGATTGCCCAATCTCCCATGTCGGAAAAAGACACCATCTCCATCCACCTCGTGCGCGAAGCCTTGTTGCAGAGCTGCGCACCGGGGCCGGCCACCGTCGAAGCCTTGAGCAAGGTCGGAATCGATCCGGCATTGCTGGAACAGCCCGTGGCCCGCGTTCCGGCGACCGCCTACGCCCGTTTGTGGCGTCTGCTGGCCAGGCGCATGGACGATGAGTTCTTCGGCATGGACCCGCGCAAGCTCAAGTCCGGTAGCCTGGAGTTCCTCTGTCGCGCCGCCATTGCACAACCCAGCCTGGCAGCGGGTCTGCACACCGGCCTGGGGTTCCTCTCGCTGATGCTGGAACACCTGCCGGCCCAGTTGGTGCGCCAACAGAGCCTGGCGGAAATCGTGTTGCTCGAACCCGAGCCGGCGCCCAAGCGCGCATTCACCTATTTCACCTACTGGATGATCGTGCACGGCGTCGCCTGCTGGCTGGCAGGCCGGCGCATCCCGATCCTGGCCATCGAACTGCGCTGCCCGCAGCCGGACTTTTGCGATGACTACCAGGTGATGTTTTCCGACAACCTGCGTTTTGATCGGCCACGCACCCGCATGATCTTCTCCGCCGACTGCCTGGACCTGCCGATCAAGCGCAGCCCGGAAGAACTCAAGCGCTTCCTCGCCCACGCGCCGGCCAACATCCTGGTCAAATACCGCAACCCCGACAGCCTGGCTACGCGCATCAAGCACGACCTGCGGCAAATGCCTCCCGACACCTGGCCTGAGACCGAGGGCCTTGCGGCCACGCTGTGTATCTCCGCTTCCACGCTGCGCCGCCGCCTGGCGGAAGAAGGGCAGAGCTATCAGGGACTCAAGGACAGCGTGCGCAAGGAGTTGGCGATTGTGTGGCTGGCCGAACCGCAGATCAGCTTTGCCGAGATCGCGGCGCGGTTGGGGTTTGCCGATACCAGTTCGTTTTATAAGGCGTTTCGCAAGTGGGTGGGGTCCAATCCTGGGCATTACCGCAGTTTGATTCTTAATGATCAAACGTAGGGTGTAAGAGCGTGTATTTGGGGGGATTCAAGCTTCTTGTTTTTTTAAATGGGTTTTTCGACCACCTAACAGCAATGTTGCGCTGACACCCAATAAACCAATAAAGCAAGAGGCTGCAACTATCATCAAACTTGGTGAGAACCCATACGCATCTAATAATCCACCGAAAATAGTATAGGAGACGCCGATAATGACTGAGTTGACCAGGTTTGCAACAGAGAGGCAGGATGCTCGGATGTGTGACTCAATATTGTCATGAATATAGGTTTCGTATGAGGTTTCATATATGGCAGGGAGCGACATGATTAGAAGGAAGCTCGCGACCGAAGTGGTTGTACCGATATTCAATGAAAGAATGAAAAGAAGAAAGGTGGTAATAAGTGTGGTAGAGAAAGCAATTATGCCGAGAGAAAAGCGAGAACAAAAAAAGCCAGCAGCCATGAACATTAATGCCGATAGGGCTTCAACAGCAGCATAAATGCCAGCGATGATAGGTATCTCTAAACCCTGCATGGAAAAAAAGGGTTGGCCATAGATGAACAAGGGGATCGTTGAAAGCTCGAATAAAGCATATCCAATAAACAAAGGTATAAGAAATGCGCCTTTTTTAGACCGAAAAAAATTAATCAGCGAGGTGAGATGTCCCTCCGTTTTTTCATTACTTTTGTGAATTTTTTTATTCAAATTCAGTGAGAAGGCCGGGAGCTTCATTTCGGGAATGAATGTCACAACAACAGCTCCAATGAGCTTTGATAACGCAAAACAAATATAAACACTGTTCCAAGACCATGTGTCTTGTAATACGCCACCAAGCAGCATAGATAAGCCTAATGAAATCGCACCAATGGCACGGGCGCGTGAGAGTATTTTAGGATACTCTTCGGCGCGATGCTGGGCCAGTAAGTTATCATACAGTAATGCCCTGTCCGAACCGGAACCCATGGCAATGCTGGCGCCGAACAGACAAAATATTATGGCGAAAGGAATAAAGGAGGAAAATAGCAGAAATCCAATGCCGCTTATAAACAGCCCTAAAAAGCCGAGTATGAGAGAATATTTACGACCATATCGATCCGCGAGCAAACCGGATGGGATTTCTAACGCTACGGAAGAGAAGAATAAAAAAGATTGAAGAATGCCTATTTCTCCTTGTGTGATTCCAAGTTGCAGCAGATAAAGTACAAACAGGCTTCTTTGGACATCTATGTTCATAAAAATTGATAAGGAGTAATATAGGTTGTCGTGCTTGTCTTTGAGTGGGGTCAGGGTGCTCATTTTTATTTGAATGTCTGTCTTTCAAACTGAAGATATTTGAAGCTTAAGGTGCATGCATTTATTTTAGAAGACCTCATTTTCTGTATTGCAGAAGAAGTGGCAGCTGCAATAAAAAGCATGTACTCCTGATTGCCAGGTGTAGCGCGGTATTAGGAAACTACCTACGAAGGACTTCTTGTTTCACTTACAGAAGTAACTTTCAACATTTTAGGACGCTACAAACAAAAAAGCCCCATGACCAAACGGACCACGGGGCTAAAAATTGGCTGGATGCGACCAACCAAAGGAGCTCTTTACGTTACTTCGCAGTCGCCACGACGGTGTCCGGCTTCCAGCCACCCCCCAGCGCCTTGTAGATCGCCACAATCCCGCGATACAGGTCCACTTCGGCCTGGGCCTGGGAGTCTTCGGCGGCCAGGCGTTCGCGTTGGGCGTCGAGCAGGACGAGGAAGTCCACGGTGCCTTCGCGGTAGCGGATCGCGGCGAGGTCGGCGGCGGCGCGGCTGGATTCGCTTTGGCGGATCAGCGAGACCAGGCGTTGCTGACGCTTGCCGTAATCGCTGAAGGCATTTTCGGACTCTTCCAGCGCCAGCAGTACTTGCTGCTCGTAGGTCGCCAGGGCGCCATCGGCTTCGGCGTCTGCACCCCGCAGGCGGGCGCGGACGCTGCCCAGGTCGAAGGCGGCCCAGGTGATGCTCGGGCCCAGGGCCCAGGCATTTGCGGCGGATGAGCCGATCTGCGAACCGCGCCCGGCGGTGAAGCCGAGGAACCCGCTGAGGCTGACCCGTGGGAACAGGTCGGCCTTGGCCACGCCGATACGCGCGGTGGCGGCGGCCAGTTTGCGTTCGGCGCTGAGGATGTCCGGGCGCCGTTGCAGCAGTTGCCCCGGGTCACCGATCGGCAACGCCTTGGCAATCGCCGGCAGGTCTTTCGGGCTCAGGTCCACGGTCAGCTTGTCGGGGCGCTGGCCGAGGAGGGTGGCGATGCGGTTGCGCTCACGCACCTGTTCGGCCTGCAGTTGCGGCACGCTGGCTTCCACTGCGGCGAGGCGTGCGTCGGCGCGCTCCACGTCGAGTTGGTCACCCACACCGGCATCCCGCAGGCTGACGGTGATGGTGCGCGAGTCCTGCTGGTTCTTCAGGTTGTCGAGAGCGATGCGTTCACGCAGTTGCGCGCCGCGCAGTTGACCGTAGGCGTCCACCAGTTCGGCAATCAGGGTGACTTGCAGTTGGTACAAGTCGGCCTCGGCGGCTTGCTGGTCGGCGTCGGTGGCTTCCAGGTTGCGCTGGATGCGCCCGAACAGGTCCAGCTCCCAGGCCATGTCCAGGCCCAGGTCGTACCGCTCGGTCTTGACCCGGCTAGTAGTCTGGCCGGGGATCTGGCCCTTGCCCTGGTCGCTGCTGACGCGGCTGGTAATGGTCGGCATGGCGTCATTGCTGGCGTCATCGCGGATTGCACGGGCAGCACGCAGACGGGCAAACGCCACGCGCAGATCACGGTTACCTTGCAGCGATTGCGTGACCAGCTGGTTGAGGGTCGGGTCGTCGAACTGCTGCCACCAGATGCCTTCGAACTTGGCATGGTCATATTGCTTGGCGTCCGCGGCGGCGGTGATGTTCGCCGCCTCCGGGGTCTGGGTCTTGTAGTCCGGGCCCACGGCACAGGCGCTCAGCGCCAGGACCAGCAAGCTCGGCAGGAATACTTTCACACTCATTGCTGTGTCTCCAGCTTCAAGGCCTTGGCCGCTTTGCGCGCTTCGCTGCGCTCCACATAGCGACGGATCAGTACGTAGAACACTGGTGTCAGCAACAGACCGAAGAAGGTCACCCCGATCATCCCGGAGAACACCGCCACGCCCATGGCATGACGCATCTCGGCACCGGCGCCGCTGGACAACACCAGTGGCACCACACCCATGATGAAGGCGAACGAGGTCATCAGGATCGGCCGCAGACGCAGGCGGCAGGCTTCCAGTACCGCAGCGAGCGGGTCGAGGCCTTCCTGCTGTTTGTCCTTAGCGAACTCGACGATCAGAATCGCGTTCTTGCACGCCAGGCCCACCAGTACGATCAGGCCGATCTGGGTGAAGATGTTGTTGTCGCTACCGGAGATGATTACCCCGGTAATGGCCGACAGCAGCGTCATCGGGACGATCAGGATCACCGCCAGCGGCAGGCTCCAGCTTTCGTATTGGGCGGCCAGGACCAGGAACGCCAGCAGTACGCAGAGCGGGAACACGAACAGCGCGGTGTTGCCCGAGAGGATTTGCTGATAGGTCAGGTCGGTCCACTCGTAGGTCATGCCGTTGGGCAGTTCATCCTTCAACAGTTTTTCAATCGCCGCCTGGGCCTGGCCGGAGCTGTAGCCTGGTGCCGCGTTGCCGTTGATTTCGGCGGTGATAAAGCCGTTGTAGTGCATCACGCGGTCCGGCCCCGAGGTGTCGCTGACCTTGATGAAGGTCGCCAGCGGGATCATCTCGCCCTTGTTGTTGCGTACTTTCAGCTGGCCGATCTGGTCGGCGTCCTGGCGGAACTGTTGTTCAGCCTGCACGTTGACCTGGTAGGTACGCCCGAAGCGGTTGAAGTCGTTGGCATACAAGGAACCGAGGTAGACCTGCAGGGTGTCGAAGATGTCGCTGATCGCCACGCCGTGGGTCTTGGCCTTTTCGCGGTCGATGGCGGCATCGACCTGGGGCACGTTGACCGTGTAGCTGGTGAACAGGCCGAACAACTCGGGCACGCCACGGCTCTTGGTGATGACGTTCTGCACTTCTTTGTACAGCTCGTCATAGCCCAGGTTGCCACGGTCTTCGATCTGCAGGCGGAACCCGCCGATGGTGCCCAGGCCCTGTACCGGCGGCGGTGGGAAGATCGCCATGTAGGCTTCTTCGATGTTGGCGTACTGGCCGTTCAGCGCACCGGCAATCGCACCGGCAGACATGCTCGGGTCTTTACGCTCATCGAACGGCTTCAAGGTCACGAACACAATGCCGCTGTTCGGGCTGTTGGTGAACCCGTTGATCGACAGGCCGGGGAACGCAATCGCAGCTTCCACACCGGGCTGCTTCAGGGCGATCTCCGACATGCGCTTCATCACGTTTTCGGTGCGGTCCAGGCTCGCAGCATCGGGCAGTTGGGCGAAGGCCACCAGATATTGCTTGTCCTGGGCCGGTACGAAACCGGTCGGGGTGTGGGCAAACCCGAAGAAGGTCAGCACCATCAGGCCGGCGTACACGAACAGGGCAATGCCCGTGCCGCGAATCACCCGGCGTACGGTACTCACGTAGCCATGGCTGGACTTTTCGAAAAAGCGGTTGAAGGGACGGAACAGCCAGCCACCGAGGAGCTTGTCGAGGACCTTCGAGAAACGATCCTTCGGTGCATCGTGACCGCGCAGCAACACGGCGGCCAGGGCAGGGGACAGGGTCAGCGAGTTGAACGCCGAGATCACCGTCGAGATCGCAATGGTCAAGGCGAACTGTTTGTAGAACTGCCCGGTCAAGCCACTGATAAACGCCGCTGGAATGAACACCGCACACAGCACCAGCGCCGTGGCGATGATCGGGCCGGTCACTTCGCTCATGGCCTTTTCAGTCGCCGGGAATGGCTCCAGGCCCAGCTCGATATTACGTTCGACGTTCTCCACCACCACGATGGCGTCGTCCACCACGATGCCGATGGCCAGTACCAATCCGAACAGCGACAGCGCGTTGAGGGAGAACCCGAACAGGTGCATCACCGCAAAGGTCCCGATCAACGAGACCGGCACCGCCACCAACGGAATGATCGAGGCGCGCCAGGTCTGCAGGAACAGGATCACCACCAGCACCACAAGGATCAGCGCTTCGAACAGGGTGTGCACCACCGCTTCGATGGAACCGCGCACAAAGATCGTCGGGTCATAGGCGATGCGGTAATCCATGCCGGCCGGGAAGCTCTTTTTCAGCTCGGCCATCTTGGCGCGCACATCGTTGGAGATGTCGATGGCATTGGAGCCGGGGCGCTGGAAAATCGGAATCGCGACGGCCGGCTGGTTGTCGATCAGCGAGCGCAGTGCGTATTGGCTCGACCCCAATTCGACCCTGGCAATGTCCCTGAGGCGCGTGATTTCACCGTTGGCGCCGGCGCGGATCACAATGTTCTCGAACTCTTCCTCGGTGACCAGGCGACCCTGGGTGTTCACCGACAACTGGAAGCTGGTGTCCGACGGTGCAGGCTGGGCGCCCAGGGCACCGGCTGCCACCTGGCGGTTCTGCTCGCGGATCGCGGTGACCACATCGGTGGCGGTCAGGTTGCGCGAGGCGGTCTTGTTCGGATCCAGCCAGACACGCAGGGAGTAGTCGCCCATGCCGAACAACTGCACGTCGCCGACGCCGCCCAGGCGGGCCAGCTCATCCTTGATATTGAGGATCGCGTAGTTGGACAGGTACAGCATGTCGTAGCGCTGATCCGGGGAGGTCAAGTGCACCACCATGGTCAGGTCGGGGGAGGCCTTGTCCACGGTGATACCGATGCGCGTCACTTCCTCAGGCAGTTTTGGCTGAGTCCGCGTCACCCGGTTTTGCACCTGCACCTGCGCATTGTCCAGGTCGGTGCCCAGGGCGAAAGTGATGGTCAGGGTCAGCTTGCCGTCGGCCGTCGATTGCGAGGACATGTACAGCATGCCCTCGACGCCGGTGATGGCTTGCTCCAGCGGCGCGGCCACGGTTTCACCGATGACCTTGGGGTTGGCGCCCGGGAAGTTGGCGCGTACCACCACGGTCGGCGGAACGACTTCCGGGTATTCGCTGATCGGCAATTGGAACAGCGAGATCGCACCGGCGATCAGGATCAGCAGCGACAGCACAGCTGCGAAGATCGGTCGTGAAATGAAGAACTTGGAAAAATTCATCTTGAGTCGTATCCCTTAACCGCGTGGAGACGCAACGGCTGCGAGCTTGGGCGCGGTTTTTTCCGGCGCCACTTGCTCCAGGTTGCTGGCTTCAAGCGCTTGTCGTTGTTGGGCCAAGGCGGCGAGGGTTTCCTTGCTGGCCATCGGAATGGTTTCCGGGGCGACCGGCGAGCCGGGGCGTGCGCGTTGCAGGCCCTTGACGATAATGGTGTCGTCCTTGTTCAGGCCGCTGCGCACGATGCGCAGGCCTTCGATCTTCGGCCCCAGTTCCACCGCGCGATACGCCGGCTTGTCGCCTTCCATCACCAGCACGAACTTCTTGCCCAGGTCGGTGCCGACGGCCTCGTCGTTGATCAGTACGGCGGAGTAGGTACCGCTGCCGACCAGCTTCAGGCGCGCATACAGGCCAGGGGTGTATTCGCCCTTGCTGTTATCGAACACGGCGCGCCCACGGATGGTGCCGGTGGCCGGGTTGACCTGGTTGTCGACGAAGTTCATCTGGCCCAAGTGCGGGTTGCCGGTTTCATTCGACAGGCCCAGGTACACCGGGGTGGTCGCACCACGGCGGCCTTGGCGAGCCAGCTCGGTGTACTTGAGGTACACACGTTCATCGGCGTCGAAGTAGGCGTAGACCTTGTCGGTGGAGACCACGCTGGTCAGCGCGGTAACGTCGGCGGTCACCAGGTTGCCGGCGGTGATTTCCGCACGGCTGACGCGGCCGCTGATCGGCGAAGTCACGCGGGTGAAGCTCAGGTTCAGCTTGGCCAGGTCCAACTGCGCCTGGATCCCGGCGACGGCGGCGCGGGCTTCCTGGGCGGCGGTGGTGCGCGAGTCGGCCAGTTCGGCGGAAATCGCATTGCTCTGGCGCAGGCGTTCGCCGCGCTGGGCTTCGTTGTCGCTGCGGGTGGCGGCGGCTTTGGTTTGAGCCAGTTGGGCTTCCAGGCGGCGCACTTCGGCCTGGAACGGACGCGGGTCGATCTGGAACAGCAGGTCGCCTTTCTTGACCAAAGCGCCTTCGGTGAAAGCGACTTGGTCAATCTGGCCAGAGACCCGTGGACGAATCTGTACGGTTTCGGGCGCTTCCAGGCGACCGGTGAATTCATCCCACTCGTTGACCGGCTGCTCAAGCACCTTGGCCACGCTGACCTTTGCCGGTGGCATGGCGGCCGCTTGGTCCGGGGTCTTGCCGCACGCGCTCATCACCACCACGGCCAGGATCGCCAGGGGGAAGCGCAAATGTTTGAGTGACTGTTCCATGAGGTGCATCCGCCAATGTATTTGAGATGGGCGGATCATGCGCGGCGACGCGGTATGTCACGAATCGAATGAAGCAAAGGTAACTATCATTCGGAATGATATAAGCGCGGGATTAGCCCTCTAGCATGGGGCTTTCGTTAGGGGGCTATCAATGGGCGTGATGACAAAGGACTGTTGCACAGCGTGCAAGCAACGTCGATTTCGGCAGCCGTATGGTTACTATGACGCACGCCGTTATTTCGACCAGGAAGTCATTCATGACCATGCTCCAACCGTCGCTGCGTAAGAATCTCAGGATACAGAGCGACACCTTTTCGCTTTCGCTCAGCCAGACCCTCACAACCTTGTCCGAGCGAATCACCCAAGCTCAAGCGACAGTCACCTACATCAACGGCCTGAGTACCCGCAGCGCCGAAAGGGAACGCCTCGAGGCCCTGGCACCGACCCTGGCGCGCGTGCAGAAGTGCCTGCAGAGGTTCAAACAGCAGAAAAACAAAGGGTACGGGCTCGGTTGGCTGCTCAACCCTTTGGATACGCGTCAGGCGTCCCGTGAACTCAAGGCCGCCCGGCTCAAGCATGAGCAGGCTGTATTGGCGTTCGATGAGCCAACCGTCACTGCGAAGCGCGCCAGTGACATCGACCAGCACAACCGCGACGTCGCCGCCCAGCGCGAGGAACAGCTCAGACTCAAGGCGCTACTGGAGAAGCTGATTAAAGCCCAGCGTCAGTTGAATGACTTCAAGTTGGCGGCGACGAAGGCATTGGCCGCCGCAAGCGGGGACGGATGGCTGGCTCCTGATTTCGCCATTACCTTCGCCCGCGTCATAGACTTTGTGCGCAAGGTAGATATGCCACAGGCCCATCACTATCTGGCACAACTGGTATTTCAAAAAACACCGGATAAGGCAGCCTATGGCGCGTTGCGCACGCGGGCCGAAGCTATTCGCAAACGCGCCAATCGGGATCACTTCGGCGTCGCGGTGACGGGCGGCTTTCCCAACATTGTTGCGGCTTGCGCCAGCCTGGCGGCGGCCAACATGCACAGCGGCCCAGCCAGTGAGCTGCTGCAATGTCGTCAAACCGCCGATCAGTGGCAACTGTTGAGCCAATTGGCAACGTCACCCACTCACCTGTCCAACGATGTGCTCTGGGCGATCTACTGGGCGATGTTTCAGTGCGAACAGGAAATGGCCAGGTTCCTGAACAGCGCGGCGGCTATTGAAGATCTTTTGAATGGTCGGTTCAGTGCCTATGTCGAACACTGGCTCACTGGCTGGGCATCCAAACAGATCCCGCAGTTCGGCTACCCCATGTCCCAGTCTTTCCTCGGCACGTTACAACTGGCGGGTACCCCCGAAGAAAGCCGCTTGGGTGCCGATCTTGGCGTAATCATTTCATTGAATATTGGTGGTCTGGTCTGTCGCAAAACCGTGCTTTTGCAAGCCAAGCGGGCAAAGGACTGGGTTGCCGATGTCGGCAGTAGAAAAGGCCAGTTACCCAAGCTCTCCACGTTGCAGCGGGGAGGGTATTACCTGTTCTATCACGAGTCGGCGAACCTACAATTGGCCTGCGCTGTTCCAACGGTCAGCTCTGCCCAAGCGTTGGAGCAGTTGTTGCTCACGGCGGGTAAAAAGCCGGATGGCACTTACCTGCCCGTGGACGTGCGCGAGACGGGGTGGGATTGGGCGAGCTTTATCAGTTTTGGTCTATGTGACGCCCATTCGGACATCGGTGAACCGTTCGAAACCATTGATGAGGCGCTGCAGATTCTGGGCAGTGGCGAGACCGGTGAGCTTCCCCTGCGCCTGTTCATGATCGCTATCGAAGATGAGGAGTACGTTTATGAGCTTGCGCAGCGCGTGCGTGAGCACTATGTGGACCTGCACATGCCGCTGACTAAGAAAGAAAGGAAACAGCTGGGTGGGGACGAACTAGAGCACCATCACGGTATGTGAAATGCCGAGGACCTGCCTGGCATTCGCTTTAGAGCACCAGGGCTGCGAGCCAGCTTCACTCGCAGCCCCTGGTTTTTACACGGTACCGAACCCCACCTGTACCGTCAGCGCCCCCTGGTTATCCCCCAAGCCAATGCCATAACGCCCCTCCAGATCATCGTTGATACACAGCTGCAATTCCCCGGTCTGCCCCGCCGGAATCTCCGCCAGGTCACCCACCAGAAACGGTGTCCCGCTGCTGCTCACCCGGCCAATCAGCGCCCCCTCATTGGCGCCCGGCAAGGTGTAGCCCGCCTTGGCGATCAGCCCGGGGCTGCCGTTGCCATCGACCAGGCCGCCCACCGGGCTGGCCAGCCACTTGCCGCTGACATACCGCACCAGGCGCGGGCTCGGGCCGCTGATCTGCACGCCGGTGCCTTGCCATGGCTGGTTGGCCTGCACCTGTACCGTCGCGGCCTTGAGCTCGTTGCACAGGGTGTCGCCGGCTTGGATCGACAGGGCGGCGATGGTCAGGCTCGGGTTGGAGGTGCCGGTGGTGGGGAACACGCCATCACCCACCAGGAACAGGTTGTTGTGGTCCCAACTGCGTTGGCTCTTGTCCACCACCGAGGTCTTGGGGTCGTCCCCCATGCGGTAGGTGCCCATCAAATGCCCGGCCCCCTGGAACGAATAGGATTGCCCTTGGTAGATGAACACCCCGGGCGGGATGTCGGCAGTCAGTTCGGTAGCCCCAAGCAGTTCGGTGATGACATGGCTGGCCAGGATCCGCGCCTGTTTGAAGCCTTCCTTGGTGTAGTCGGACAGGTCGTAGTGGATTTCCGGGCGCGGGATGCCCAGGCGGTCCTTGTATTGGGCGGAAGGCACGATATAGCAGTTGGCGTTATTGGGATCTTCCTCCACTTGCTCCACCAGGAAACCTATCCGAAATTGCCGGGTAAGCAGGTTGTTCAGCTGCTGCACCAGCGCCGTGCCGAACAGCACCTGGGGCGCGCCCGGGGTGTTTGGCAGCGGGTTGGTCTTGCTGACGTTGGTGCCATCGATCAGGTCGGCGACGGTGGTATAGGGATCGCCGATCGGCCAGTTGAAGCCCTCGTTGCCGATTTCGATCCGCCAGGCCGCGCGCTGGCTGCGGAAGGCGCCGTCGCGCAGGCTTTCGATGCCGGAGGTGGACACCGGGCCGCGATACGGGAACACCGTCTTGCCCTCGGGCATCAGGCCCCAGGCCAGGTAGATCGGGTGGTCCGCCAGGCTGCGCCCGACCTGGCCGCTGCTGTTGGCCACGCCGTTGGGCCAGGCGCTGTTGGTGGAATTGAGCAGCAGCTTGGGCGTCTCGATGGCATGGGCGGCGATCACATAACGTTGCCCCACGGCCACACCGGTGCCGGTCGGTGGCCCATCGCCGAGTTGGTACTGGATGAACTCGATACCGCTGATGCTGTTGTCCGCCGCCACGGTGACCTTGCTCGCCACGGTCTTGTACAGCACCCGCACATTGCCGGTGTTGAGGGCGTTGTTCATGGTCACCGTGGCATCGTACTTGGCCTGGATCGGGCAGATCGGCGTGCAATTGGTGTTACCCGCGCACACCCGTCGCCCGGCATACGGCTGGGAGTTACGCCCGGCCGGCGTCGGGCTGACCACCAGGGGCAGGCCCTCGAACGACTGGCCCTGCACCGCGCTGACGAAGCTGCCATCGACCAGCGACAGCGGGATGCTGGTCATCGGGTATTCATAGTTGGCCGGGAAGGTAATGCCCAGGTACGCCTGGTCGGCCACGTTCGCGGCCACACCGATTTCCGCCTCCGCACGGCAATAGGCGCTTTGCAGGTCGTTGTAGCTGATCGGCCAGTCCACCCCCACGCCGTACAGGGATTTCATCCGGAAATCATTCGGCAACATACGCAGGCAGGTGGCGACCCAATGCCAGGTGGTACCGCCGCCCACGCGCTCATAGGTACTGGTGAACGGCAGCGGGCCTTTTTGTACCAGGTAGCTGATGTCGGGGTTGTTCCAGCCGTTGATCAGGTCGGCGATGGTCGCGCGCGGTGCGTTCTGTTCGGCGGGGTTGCGCGCCGGGCTCAGGGTGCTCACCGGCGGGTAGGGTGATTCGGGCGTCTTCAACGTCGCGGTATAGAAACGCTCCAGGTACTGGTTGCGATTGGGCGGAATCTCCGGCCCCGATTCCAGCACCAGCACTTGCACCCCGGCCAGGCCCAATTGATAGGCAATCAGGCTGCCCGCAAGGCCCGCACCGACAATCACCACATCTGCTTGTTCGCTACTCATGACGATGCTCCTGGCTGCGTGCTGGCGTTAACCCCGGTGAAGTCTTCCAGGCTGGGCGGCGGGCTGTTCCAGTAGCCGAAGAAGAACTCGCTGTAGCCCATGGGGTGGGCCTGGGCAATACTCCACGCCCAGCTCTGGGTGTAGGCCTCGTCACTCACCACGGTTTGCTCGTCGACCGGGAACGCGCCCTGGGTATACGGCTGGTACCACACGCCCAGCAGCCAGAGCTTCATGATCGCGCGTGCCACCTGGGCGGTTTGCGTGGGGGCTGGCTGGCCGTTCTGCATCAGGATCGCGGTACCGATTTGCTGCGGTGTCGCCTGCTCGGCCGCCAGCGCGGCGTACTGGGCCAGCAGGGCGCTGAGCACGCTTTGCCCGACACGCGGGCCGATGAAGTTGAGAAAGGTGCTGGGCAGGCCGATGGGGTCCACCGAGGGCGCCAGCAGTTCCTGGTCGATGCCGGTGAGCACCACGCTCAGGCCAGTGAAATTGTCCAGGTCGGTACTCATGGCTGACTCCTTGTCGCACCGGTGGATTGGGCGCGCTCGAGCAGGTAGGTGAAGTCCGCGAAGCTGGTGCGCGGCGACTGGGTCACGTGGGTGGCGGCATTGCCGTGACAGGCGATGCAGCTGGACGACGCCTGGGGCACGGTGCCCTGGATATAGGTCTCCAGCGTGGCATTGGCGAGGAACGACGGTGCCGGGTTGCCCAGCGGTCGGGTTGCGGAGATCTGGCACGGCGGCTGGCCGCTGAGCGTCGGCCACTGGGTGCTGATCAACTGGTAGTTGGCCCATACGCTGTTGGGATTCACCGTGCGCAGCAGAGTCTGGTAGGTGGTGTTGAGGGCCTTGGCTTCATCCGTCAACGGTATCTCGCGCACGATCTGCGAGGGCGTGGCCTTCACCGCCGGGTTCCATGGCCGGGGCGGCGGCTGGTTGACCGCGGCCTGGCTGCTGGCGTTATAGAACAGGTACGGACCTTTGCGCTCGGCGGGCGGCGTGGTCTTTTCCGGCACATTGTCGACGTGCTCGAAGGTCGACCACACCCACTGCGGCGCGCTGGTGGTCTTGTGCACGATATGCAGGCCCACCAGCCCGACCGGCTCGGCCACGCAGGACTCGGCCACCACCGGCCCCTTGCTCGGGTCGCTGTTGCCCGGCGTATACACCAGGGCATCGACACTATGGAAGCTGGCGGGATTGTCGTTGCCGTCCAGCACCTTCCACGAGGCCTTGACCATCAGCGAACCCACCTCACTGGTGTTCGGGTTACCGCAACTGAACGCCACCGCATTGGTCGGGCTGGCGGCAAAAAACGCCTGTTGGCCCTGGATGCTGTAGAGGCCGTTGTTGACGATGCCGTCGAACATGGCTTGGTTGACCACGATTTCATTGCGCGTGTACACGCCACTCTGGTCCACCAGAGGGCCGCTTTCAAACGGCTGGATAAACTCGTCGAGCACATCCGGAACCTTGCCCATCTGTTGCAGCAAGCGCCCGGAACCCTTGCCTTCACAGGCTTTCGGCACCCTGGCGGGCGCATGAAAAGGCAGCGGCTTCTGCCCTTGGGCCAGGAATATCTGATAGCTCTCCTTATAGCTTTCCCACACGGTGGCCGCGTCCTGCTGGCCGATCTGCACACCGCTATTGGGTTGACCCGTATCCAGGGCCGGCCAGTTCAACGCAATGAACGTCTGCCACGACATTTCATCGAAGTTGGCTTGCAGGCTGTCGAGAGAGAAGGGCGGGGTCGCCGTGACATCGAAGGGTATTTGCGTAGACAACGTGGGGGCCGCGACGACCAGGGGGCTCAGCAACGCGCCAAACAGCGCACAGCCGAACCCGGGCCGGGGGCGATGGGTTTCCATTCTCATCGGTATCTCCTAGGCATCAGGCGCCAGGAGACAGTGGGTCCGTCATGGACTCTTCAATGCGCCTCCTGGCACGGGCTAGAGCGTAGATAAGGTTGGCGACGCAGGTGTATGGGCGGCTAGATTTGTTCGTAATAAAAACAATCGCCAAGGAGGCTCTCGGGGGAGGGAAGCGTCTTTCTTGCAAACATTTCGTTTGGCCACTATCCAGGCCTTAAGCAGTGATGGCAGTATGAAATTACTTTCAAGGGAAGGAATTTCAGCAAGTGGTGCCAACCAATTTCACTCGTGACCAATTCGCATGCCTGAGCGAATGGCACGAAAAGGTCTTCGACAAGACCGATACCACCCACCGCGACGCTTACAGCCAACTGCGCAACGCCTATGACATCACCAAGCGGTGGGCTGAGACGTTACAGGAGCGTCTCTTCCCCCAGGGCTCCACTAAAACCATTCGCCGACCCATAGACCAGTGGAACAGAAAGTTCGTGGCCTACAACTGGTCGCGTATCTATCCGTACGCGGATGCGCCCGTGGAGCTGGCCTACACCGTAGGCATCGACGCCGTTGACGGTTTCTTCGTCAAGATCGATCTGGTCGACGCCAAAATCGACGATGCCTCCCTGCGCAGGCGATACGACGAAATCCGTGGGCCTTACCACGACTCGCCGATTGTTGCGCTCATGTCGGCCGAAGAAGGCCTGGCGATAGGCCTCTCGGGAATCATCGAGTGGAGCGCACACGCCATCAACCATTTCCCAATCGGGTACAACCAAGTGGCCGAACAACTGGGTTTGATTACAACGCCGAACGCGGCGCAACTGTTGCCACATTTTCAGTGCTGCAAGGATTTCAGAGAACGGCAGCCAAAGTGGAGCAGCGAAATGACGCAGTTGTTTGTGCGTCTTGCCATCGCGGTGCATGGGTTGGGTTTTGACTGGTGGGCCACAAAAGCCACCAACACGCAGTTGGTATTTGGCGGGAAAGAAAAAAGCGCCATTCGGGGATCGACAATGGGGGCATTGTTTGTGCGCTTTGATTGTGTCGAAGTCCGATGGTTGGCGTTTGACGGCCTGGATGCCGTTCCGCTGAACCAGAAGTTGAGCCCTGAACTGGTGGCATTGGTTGAAGCGGCCAATGCGCAGAAACAGGGCGTTTCGGCAAAACGAGGCCAGCGTTCCAGCCGCATTGGCTATTGGCCGGATCAGTACCGCATCGAAGAGGTTGTCGACATGGAAGACGACGTGTTGCTGGGTGACAGTGCGCTGTCTGAGGCCAATATCATCACCCGCAATCAAATCTATTTCGGCCCGCCCGGCACGGGTAAAACCTGGACCTTGCAACGTCTGCTCGAGGCCGACTACCCTGCGCAACGCTTCGAATTCGTCACCTTCCACCAGTCCTACGGCTACGAAGAATTTGTCGAAGGGCTGCGCCCGGTGATTTTCGACAGCACCGCTGCTCATGCGGATGCGGCCACCACCGGCGACGTTCGGTATGAGATTAAACCGGGTGCTTTCTTGCGCCTGTGCGAGCGGGCCAGGAAGGACCCTGCGCATCAATACGCGATGGTGATCGACGAAATCAACCGAGGCAACATCAGCAAGATTTTCGGCGAACTGATCACCTTGATCGAACTCGACAAGCGAGAAGGTAGGGTCAATTCGGTGACACTGACGCTGCCCTATTCAGGCAAGCCGTTCAGCGTGCCTTTGAACGTCGACGTGATCGGCACGATGAACACCGCCGACCGTTCGTTGGCGTTGGTCGATACCGCATTGCGCCGCCGCTTCGAGTTCATCGAACTGATGCCGGATCCCCGTGTATTGAAGGGTGTCACGGTGTCCAAGGACGATCACCAGATTGACCTGGAACAACTGTTGACCGCCCTGAACATGCGCATCGAAGCGTTGTATGACCGTGAGCACACCATCGGGCATGCCTATTTCACGCCATTGAAAGGCATGTCCTCGGAGCAGCGTTTCGAGGCGTTGGCCACGCTCTTCAGAACCCGGATCGTCCCGCTGCTGGAGGAGTACTTTTTCGACGATTGGCAGAAAATCAGGCTGGTACTGGGCGACAACCAAAAGAAAGCGCCTGAGCTCCAGTTTGTACGCGACGTTGAGTCGGGCAGAGGTGCCACGAACCTGTTTGGTTCGAGTTATGAGTGGGACGAGTATGCGCTGCGGCCGCGCTATAGTCTGAATGCTGACACCTTCAACACACCGCAGGCGTACATCGGTATCTATTCGACGCTATTCAAGCCTGTCGCTGAATGAGTGCCGTACAGATCTTTGAGTACGGCAGGCTGGCGGAGTCTGGCGACGGGGTGAACGCAACGGTAATCCCCAGGCGCGTATTTGCCTGGCTGGAGGAGCAATGCCTGAAAGCCGGCGAGCACGCACCTGCCTGGCTCAGACTGACCAGCCGCCGAGGGCAGCGCGTGATCCAGGTGACCAGCTACGTGGGGGTACTGCGCGCGCCTTGCGGTTTCCAGATCGAGATCCTGCCCAAGATCGGCCGCGACACATCAGCGGCCCTGGCGCGCCGGAAACTGATCGAGATGCTCAAGTGCCTGCGCGGTTTTCGGCACCTCAAGACGCTGAATGCCGATCTTCAGGCTGACCGAATGCCGTTACTCGAGGTGTTCCTGCAACAGTTTCTCGAGACGGCCAGGCATGTCGTCAGGAAAGGGCTGCGAAGCGATTACACCGCCCGGCAAGCCAACTTATCCAGCCTGCGCGGCAAACTGGTAATGGCGCGTCACCTCTCACAGAACCTGGTGCGGCGCGACCGGTTCTTTACCGAGCACGATGAGTTCACTCCGGACCGTGCTGAAAATCGCCTGATTCATGCGGCCTTGCGCAAAGCACTGGGTATGTGCAGCGCGCCCGCCAATCAGCGTCTGGCGCGCGAGTTGTGTTTTGTTTTTGCTGATGTGCCGCTGCCCACCGATGTGGCGCAGGACTTCAAACGCATCCGGCTGGATCGGGGCATGGCATATTACGAACCTGCCCTTGAATGGGCGCGGCTCATTCTGCAGGGCAACAGCCCCGTACCGGGCGCCGGCCAGCATCACGTGCCGTCGTTGTTGTTTCCGATGGAGGCGGTTTTTGAGGCCTATGTGGCCAAGCATCTGGCACGCCAGTTGGAGGACGGCTTTGGCCTGAAAACCCAGGTCAGCCGCGAGCACCTGGTGGTGCACAAGGACGAGAACTGGTTCCGCCTGAAGCCCGACCTGCTGGTTCAGGAGGGTACGCAGCCGCGAATGGTGCTCGACACCAAATGGAAATTATTGGATAGCGCCAAAGGCAACCGTTTCGAGAAGTACACGCTCAGCCAGGTCGACTTCTACCAGCTCCATGCGTACGCCCACCTCTACTTGAAGGACGCAGGGCACGCCGTTCTGATCTATCCATGGACAGAGTCGTTCCGCGAACCCTTGCCCGTGTTCGATTTCAAGAGCGCCGAGGGCTTGAAACTCTGGATCCTGCCGTTTTGCCTTGAGCGCAGTAAATTGCTGCTCCCCAAGGCATCCCCCCTGGGGAGATTTATCAGCATTGAGGGGGCTCAGGCCGGCTCTGCATCCGCCTCAACCCGAATATAAGTGCGAAACACATGGTCCCACAGCGGCGAAGACACACCGAAGTTCTTCTCGATGCCTTTGCGATGGTGCAGATCGTGATTGGCCACCAGTCCCGGAATAAATCCATAGGCCCAGTGCTGGGGGCGGTGCATCACGTAGTGCAGCGAGATGTAGACGAAATAGCCCGTCACCGCGCCGATAAACGCCGAGGTAAGGCCGGTGGACCAGGCGAGCAGCAACAGCACGGCGAAGGTCGAACTGGTTTTCCAGCTGGACACGCCGATGTAGGCCAGCACGTCGATATGGTGGGTCCAATGCTCGCGGCGATACAGTGAGTGGAACAGGAAACGGTGCGCCGAATACTCCACCAACGTCCAGGCCAGCAGGCCAGCAAGGGAGAGGGCAAGGTCAAACGGCGCAAGGTAAAGGGCAAGGACAACGAACAGCGGAACGGTAAAAAAGTCGAGGTAATAAGCGACTGACGACATCAGCCATTTATTTGAAGCAGCCATGTGCGGAATATCCCTGTAGTGCGCGATGGATGAATGGAGGCGCGAGTGTCAGCTTTCGCGGCTCTGCACACAACTGGCAGCGTGGGCACCGGTGACAGGATGAGTGTTGCGTCACATCGTCAAAACGTCGCAAACGGTTGTCGCTGTGAGAACCATGCCAACGCGTGCGCCTTGAACGCCTCGGCGGGCGGTGTCAACGGGTAGCGCTGATCGTAGGCCAGCACGATACGTTGCGCAGGCAGCTGCTGTTTGATCGGCCGGCACACCAGCGGCTGGCCGTCGTAGCTGTGGTCGCCGAAGGGGCGGGTGTAGGTGAGCGCCACGCCGAAACCATTGGCGACCAGGCTGCGCTGGAATTCGAAACTATGGGTGGGCTGAACGCTGGCGGGCACCAGGCCAAAAGCGTTGAACAGGTCGAGGATGTGCTGCCAGCTGTGGATCTGGTCCATCACCACCAGGTTGCAGGCACTGAGCGCGGCCATGTCCACCTGCCTTTCTGCCGCGAGCGGATGATCTGCCGCCAGCAGGGCGTGGGCGGTCAGTTGGCAGAGTTCGACGCGCTCCATGTTGGCCGGCAAGCCCAGGTCGTAGGTCAAGGCCAGTTCCAGGGCCCCTTCGCCGAGCCGTTTGCCCAGGTATTCAAACCCGCCTTCGCGCATATCCACCCTGACCCGAGGCGAGACTTGCTGCAGGCGCTTGAGAATTTGCGGCAAGCAATACGGCGCGAGGTCCGCATAACAGCCCAGCACCAGGTCCCCGGCGAAGTCATCGGCTTGGCTGCCGATGTCCGCGAACGTCTGCGCCTCGGCAAGCACACGCTTGGCCTGGGCCATGACGGTGCGCCCAAACGGCGTCAACGACACGCCCAGCCCGCGCTGGCGAACGAACAGCGGTTGCCCGTAAAGGGCTTCCAGCTCGGTGATCGCCGTGGAGATGGACGGCTGGGAAACATGCAACTCTTCAGCCGCCAGGGTGAGGTTGCCGTGCTTGGCCGCCGCCAGGGCATAGCGCAATTGTCGCAAGGTGAAGTTCATAGGATTTTCTTGGGTGATACATCAAGACTTATTATTTTATCTTAATTGGTCGTCATGGAATATTGGCCCTGCACACCTTTCATCTTGTTAAGGGAGTACCCGGCCATGACCCACAGCTCATACACCGTTGACCAAAAAGACATCGACGCCTTCCAGCGCGATGGCGCGGTGTGCCTGCGAGGCATCTTCAGCGATTGGACCGCGCAGATCGCTGCGGGCATCGAGCGCAACCTCGCGGAGCCTGGCGTGTACGCAAGCCGCTACATCGAGCAGGGCGGGCAGTCCGGCGGTTTTTTCGACGACTATTGCAACTGGCAACGCATCCCCGAATTTCGCGCGATCATCGAGCAGTCGCCGGCCGCCGCGATTGCCGCGCAGGTGATGCAGTCACGCACAGCACAGTTTTTTCATGACCATGTGCTGGTCAAGGAGCCCGGCACGCAAAAAGCCACGCCTTGGCACCAGGACATCCCGTACTACTTCGTCGACGGCAGCCAGTCCGTGAGTTTCTGGATTCCCGTGGACCCGGTACGCGAGTCAACCCTGCGGCTGCTGCCCGGTTCCCATCGCTGGGATAAAGGCATCCGGCCGGTGCGCTGGGCCGACCATAGCGACTTCTACCAAGGCGCGGATGACTACCGCGACGCACCGGACCCGGACGCGGAGGAGGGCATGCCGGTGTTGGAATGGGAAATGCAGCCGGGTGACGCGGTGCTGTTCGACTTTCGCACGGTGCATGGCGCCCGGGGCAATGGCTCCGCACAGCGTCGACGGGTACTTTCGTTGCGCTGGGTCGGGGATGATGTGCGCTACCTCGAACGTCCGGGGCGTACGTCCCCACCTTACCCAGGCCACGCCATGCAAACTGGCCAGCGCTTACGCGAAGACTGGTTTCCAACGATCCATACAGCTGGCTGACACATAACTTTTAGAGCGTAATTTCGCTGACATCTGCCCATCCCTGATCTGACCCTTTCACTGCATAGGTGCATCAATGATGAAGCTGAATAAAAACGTGATGGCATGGCTGCTTTCTTGCGGGCTGTTAGCGGGCAGCGCCACGACCCAGGCTGCCGGATGGTGCGAATCCGGCAAACCGGTGAAGTTCGCCGGCCTGAACTGGGAAAGCGCGATGCTGCTGACCGATGTGCTGCAAACCCTGCTCAAGGATGGCTATGGCTGCGCGGTCGACACCTTGCCGGGTAACTCCATCACCATGGAGAGCGCGCTGGGCAGCAACGACATCCAGGTGCTGGCCGAGGAGTGGATCGGGCGCAGTGAGGTGTGGAACAAGGCGGCGGCCAGCGGCAAGGTGGTGGGCGTCGGCGCCCCCATCGTGGGCGCCACTGAAGGCTGGTACGTGCCGCGTTACCTGGTGGAAGGGGATGCCAGGCGCGGGCTGAAAGCCAAGGCCCCCGAGCTGAAGAAGATTGCCGACCTGGCGCAGTACGCCCAGCTGTTCAAGGACCCGGAAGAACCCGGCAAGGGCCGCTTCTACAACTGCCCGGCGGGCTGGACGTGCGAGCTGGAAAACAGCGAGATGCTCAAGAGCTATGGCCTTGAAGCCAGCTACACCAACTTTCGCCCGGGCACCGGCCCCGCGTTGGATGCGGCGGTGTTGTCGAACTACAAGCGCGGTGAACCGATCCTGTTCTACTACTGGACGCCGACGCCGCTGATGGGGCAGGTCGACCTGGTCAAGCTGGAGGAAAAACCGGGCGTGGACAAGAAGATCAGCATTCAGGTCGGCTTGTCCAAAGCGTTCCATGAACAGGCACCGGAGCTGGTGGCGGTGCTGGAAAAGGTCAACCTGCCGATTGACCTGCTCAACCAGAACCTGGCGCGGATGACCAAGGAGCACATCGACTCTCCCAAGCTGGCCAAGCTGTTCTTCAAGCAGCACCCGGAGATCTGGCATGGCTGGGTGAGTGAAGCGGCGGCGAAGAAGATCGAAGCGACGTTGTAGGGCGTTCCCGAAGGCAAGGAAGCTTTTTTCTCCCCACAATCGGCGCCCTAGCGGCGGCGGACCGCCGTTGAACCGCTGCGTTGCAACAACTCAATCCGGTCCGCCGGCACCAGCGTGCGCAACGTCTTGTACAGCACCCGGGTTTCCAGCAGGTTCCATACCCGCAGCATGGTTTCCAGCGCGTCCAGGGGTTTGCTGATGAAGTCCCGGGCGCCCAGGGCCAGGGCGCGCAGGCGTGTGTCGCGGGTGGCGTCGGCAGTGAGCACCAGGATCGGCAGGTATTCACCCTGGGGGATGCGCCGGTTGAGTTGCTCCAGCACGGCAAAGCCGTCGAACTCCGGCATGTGCAGGTCGAGGATCACCAGGTCCGGCTCGAAGCTGTTGAACAATTCCAGGGTGCGCAGCGGCTGGGTGCTGCTCAGCACGTTGGTCAGCCCTTCGCGCGCCAGCAGTTGCTCCACCAGGTCGAGGTTCGGCCGTTGGTCGTCGATGATCAGGATACGCAGGTCGAGGTTCACGCGGGCTCCGGAAAAGCTTGGTCGAGGTGGGCGAGAAACGCCGGCACGTTGATCGGTTTGTTCAATACGGCAGTTGCACCGGCGTCCTGCAAGGCCTGGCGGGTAAGGTCGCTGGCGTCGGCGGTGATCATCAGCACTGGTGTGTCGCGGGTGATCGGTGACTGACGCAGGCGTTGCAGCACCTTCAAGCCATTGATGTCCGGCAGCGACACATCCAGCAGAATCAGCTGTGGCGCATGCTGCGCGGCGAGGTCCAGGCCCAGTTGGCCTTGCATGCTCGACAGCAGGCGTATGCCGGGCCGACGTTGCAGCAGGGTTTCGATCAGCGCCAGGCTGGAGAGGTTGTCCTCGATGCACAACACCTTGCCCTCGAAGGTGCTGACGACGGGAGCAGGGCGCTTCAATTCGGTGTCGATGCCGGGCGTGGCAATACTCTGGGCGTGGGCCACGCGCACGAAGGGCAGTTCCAGGGTGAAGCGCGAGCCGACGCCGGGCTGGCTCTGTACCTTGAGTCGGCCGTCCATGTTTTCCAGCAGGCTTTTACTCAGTGCCAGGCCCAGGCCGCTGCCTTCCACATTCGGGTCGGCCCCCAGGCGTTCGAAAGGCTTGAACAGTTGCCCCATATGATCGGCGGCGATGCCATTGCCGGTATCGCACACGGCCACACGGATCCGTTGGTCGTGGATATCGACCTCAAGGCTCACCTGGCCATCGCGCCGGTTGTATTTGATCGCATTGGACAGCAGGTTCAGCAGCACCTGGGTCAGGCGCTGGCGGTCGGCAACGATGCCCGTATCCGCCGCCAGTGCCGGCAGCGGCCGCAACTGCACGCCCGCGTCGGCGGCCATGGGCGACACCAGCGTCAGCGCCTCTTGCAAGGCGCCCGCCAGCGGGATCGGCACGATATTCAACGCCAGGCTTCCGGCCTCGATCTTGGCGATGTCCAGCACTTCGTTGATCAGCGTGAGCAGGTGCTGGCCGGCGCGCAGGATATGACCGACGTCGGCTTTTTGCGCCTTGGGCGCGTCCATGTCCAGCAGTTGCGCAAAGCCCAGGATCGAGTTGAGCGGGGTCCGCAGTTCGTGGCTCATGCGCGACAGGAATTGGCTTTTGGCGCGGCTGGCGCGTTCGGCTTCCTCGCGGGCGGTGCGCAGGGCGATCTCCGCCGCGCGGCGGTCGGTGATGTCGCGGGTGATCTTGGAAAAACCGCGCAGGGCGCCGGTGCCGTCGTACTGCGCCGTGATCACCACGCTGGCCCAGAACCGCGTGCCGTCCTTGCGGCAGCGCCAGCCTTCTTCGGTGTAATCGCCGTTGTGGGTGGCCTCGCGCAACGCCATGTCCGGGTGCTGCGGGCATTCCTGGGGCAGGTAGAACAGCGAGAAATGCTGGCCGATGATCTCCTGTTCGGTATAGCCCTTGATCCGCTCGGCGCCGTTGTTCCAGCTGGTGACATGGCCCGCCGTGTCGAGGGCGAAGATCCCGTAGTCCTTGACCCCATCGATGATCAGCCGCAAGCGTTCTTCGTTGTCGCGCAAGGCGCGTTCGCGTTCGGCCAGCAACAGTCCGGCCTCCACCAGGCTGGTGCCCAACTGGCCGATTTCGTCTTTTTCCGGCGGCTGTGGCAGCAGCGGCGAGCCCAGGGCCAGGCGCTGGGCGTTGCGCTGCACATTCTGCACCCGGGCGACGATGCCCTTGGACAGAAACAGCACCGCGACAATCGCCCCGAACAACCCGCAGATCGCCGCCAGCCAGGTCGACAGCAACAAGCGTTGGCGGGTTTCGGAGGCGGCGGCGCTGCGCTCGGCCAGCAACGACGCCTCAAGGGTAAGCATGGTGCTGATGTGTTGGCGCAGGGCGTCGAGGATGTGCTTGTTGCTGATCAGGATGGCACTGATGGACTCCGGTGTGGCGCCGCTGTCCTTGAGCATTTCCTCCAGCCCGTCGACCTTGCCGTCGATCAGCGGCTTGATCGCGCTGAGCTGCTCGCGCACCCGTGGATCGCGTACGTTGCGGTCCAGTCGGCGCAGGGCTGACTCGATCTGGGGCTTGGCGTTCAGGTAGCTGGGCAGGAAGTCTTCGCGGCGGGTGAGCAGGTAACCGCGCACACTGGCGGCGGCTTCCGCGAGCAGGGTATGCACGGCCTGGATATCGCTTTGCACGCGTAAAACCCGGCGCACATCCTCTTCGGCACGGGCGGTCTGGCGTTCCGTGGTGTAGATCAGCACCAGGGACAGCAACAGCACCACCAGTGGCAGTGAAATCACCACCAGCGCCTTGCCGCGCAGCGGCAGGTCGGCCCAGCGCTTTCTCATTTGGGCCGCCTCATGTGGGTGTCACCAGGCCCAAGGCGATGCCCCGCACGGCGGCCTGGGTACGGTCAGCCGCGCCGAGCTTGCCGATCACCCGCTCGACATGGGCCTTGGCCGTGCCGGTGGTAATGCCCAGGTGTTCGCCGATGGCGCGGTTGCTCATGCCGTTGGCGACCAAGCCGAGGACCTGGCGTTCCCGTGGGGTGAGCGGTTCGCCGGGGGCGGCACCGCTGGCCTGGCGTTCGGTCATGCGCCGCAACAGCCGCGCGCTGACCGCCGTGTTGAGCGCCTCGCCACCGGCGGCCACGTGTTGCAGCGCCTGGATCACCTCGGCGCGGCTGGCATCTTTAAGCAGATAGCCCACCGCACCGGCATTCATGGCCGCCTCCAGATACTCGGGGCTGTCGTCCATGGTGAACATCACCACCTTCACCACCGGCAGGCGTTGTTGCAGCAAGCGTGCGGCGCCCAGGCCATTGAGCCCGGGCATGCGAATGTCGAGGATGACAATATCCGGCAGCAGTTGCTCACACAACTCCACCGCTTGCAGGCCATCGCTGGCCTGGCCGACCACCTCGAACTGCGGGTGGCCGGCCAGCAGGGAGACAAAGCCGGTGCGCGTGACTTCATGGTCGTCCGCCAGCACCAGGCGCAGGACGTGGGTCATTGGGGGACTCCAATCAAGTGCGCAGGCACGCGCGCGTGCAGCCGGGTACCGCCGTCGACGGTGCTGACGCAGGTGAAGCTGCCGCCCAACAGGCTGGCGCGCTCCTGCATGGTGGCGAGGCCCAGATGCTGGGCGTCATCCGCTGATGGCTCTGCCTTGAAGCCTCGGCCATTGTCGTCCAGCCGCAGGGACGCCTGGTCGTCGTGCAGCGTCAGGGCCAGTTGCACCTGGCTTGCGCGCGCATGCTTGAGCACATTGTTGATGGCTTCCTGGCCGATCCGGAACAAGGCGATTTCCACCTGGCTGGGTAAGCGCGCCTCACAGTGCGCGTGCCACACCACGTTGATGCCGGCGTCACGCAGGCGGTCGGCCTCCTTATCGAGGGCTTTGAACAAGCCGAAATCATCCAGCACCGTAGGACGCAGGCCCGCAATCAGTTGCCGGCCCTCGCCAACCGAGTGTTGGGCCAGGGTAAGAATCGCCTCCAGGTCGGCGGCCAATGCCTCCGGCAGCGGCGGACAGCGCCCGGCAAAGCCTTGCAGCCGCTGGTGCAGGCCCGCCAGGGTTTGCGCCAGGCCATCGTGGAGGTCGTAGGCGACGCGTTTGCGTTCGTCTTCCTGGGCGCGGAGCAAGCGGTTGACCAGGTCGGACAGGGTTTTGTCGCGCAGCTTGAGGGTGCTCAGCAGCCGGTCGTTTTCCAGGTGGGCGGCCAGCAACGTGGCGAGCAGTTGCAGGGATTCGCTGTCTTCGTGCTCCGGCGCCCGCAGGCTGACGCTATTGCCCAGCACCAGTACACCAAAGGCATCGCCGTCACCGGCGCGCAACGGCACTTGCAAGACGCTGGGCACGTCCTCGGATGGCCGCTCCTGCCAACACGCCGTGCGCAGGCTGCGGTCGGCGAGGGCGGCCAGGCCGCCCAAGCGCGACGGGGTGCCATGGCGGGCGCTGGTATAGGCGATGCCTTCGGCATCCCACTCCTGCAGCAGCCCGTGGTCCATGGCCAGAAACGCGCAGGCCCGCGCGAGCACGCGTTCGCGCATGGCGTCGGGGGCGAGTTGGCGCAATTCCTGGCCGGTATCCACCAACAGCCGCAGGCGCGCCGTACGACTTTGCGATTGGCGAAAGTGCGCGCGCATGGCCAGGGCGCTGCCGGGATCATGGGGCGTGTCATGCATGGGTGATGCTCCATTTTTTGCTGCGGGCGCGAGGGTAGCTATTAAACAGGGGCGGACACCTTGGGCGCTATCTGCCAAATGGCATAGGTAAATACCTCCGGTTGGCCGATGGCGGCCGGCGGGCAGCTTGGCAAAGTGGCCGCAACGACGACCACTGGAGTATCGCCATGAAATTCAAGATCGCCCCGATTGCCCTGATATTTGCCCTGGGCGTACCGTTTGTTCACGCCGCCGAGACGGCCCCGTATGTCTACCGTGAAGTCGCCCAGGCGCCGGCCAACGTCAAAGACCGCGAGATTGCCGGTTTATTCGACCGCTGGAACAGCGCCCTGCAGACCGGCAACGTGAAATCCGTGGTCGACCTCTACGCGCCGGGCGCTGTGTTGCAGCCGACCGTGTCCAACCAGGTGCGCACGACGCCGGAGCAGATCACCGACTACTTCGACCACTTCCTGGCGCTCAAGCCGGTGGGCCAGATCAACTACCGCGAGATCCGCCAGCTGGGCAGCAACGTGGCCATGGACAGTGGCGTCTACACCTTCACCCTGACCGAGTCGGATGGCAAGGTGCGTCAGGTGCAGGCGCGCTACACCTTCGTCTATGAGCAGGTGGGTGGCCAGTGGAAAATTCTTAACCATCATTCTTCGGCGATGCCTGAAGTCCAGGCCAAGCACGCCAAGCAGTAATGGTTGGAGGGAAAATGCCCATCCCTTGCCGGGGGTGGGCATTTTTTTGTTGGGGCTGGGAGATTGTTCCTGTGACGGCTCGGGAGCCGGCGCCTATCCAACTGCTGCCCTGCGACCTAAATGTGGGAGGGCGCTTGCCCTAATGCCAGTCAGTCAAGGGCGAACACCGTACCTGTGGCGAGGGCGCTTGCTCTTATTAACTTAAAATAACTTACTGATTTTAAAGGGGTAAAATTTCACACTGAAGTCTTGAGTCCTGCATAAATAATTTCAGGCGAGCGCATGCTTGTGGTGAGCGGGCTTGTCCCGCGTTGGGCTGCGCAGCAGCCCCAAAACCAGGCGCAGAGGAGTGTCAGATACACCACATTTGTCTTCATCAGGGGCGCTTCTCACCCCAACGCTGACGACCGAGCGCAGTGTTGGTGGCGCAACAGCGGTTCAATAAAGTGTTCGATTGTCCTGGTCGTGAAGGGTGACCGGTACAGCGCCAACCCTCGAATGTGAGGGCTTCCAGGCTTGGCATGAATTGTGTTGTGACCCGATTGGCGCTGACCCGACAACGGGAGGGAAACCTCACCTTTCATAAGAAACCACACCCATGCACAACGTCTTGCAACGCACACTCATCGCCAGCCTGCTGGCACTCGGCGCCTTGGGCGGGCCGGTGGCCCAGGCCGCCAATGATCAACAGTTCATCCCGCTGGCCACCTACCGGGTCGGCGCCTATGCGTCCAGCGGCATTCCGTGGTGGGCGGGGGAGATTGATTACTTCCGCTACATCAACGAGGTCGAAGGCGGCGTGAACGGCGTCAAGCTGGTCTGGCAGGAATGCGAGACGGAGTGGAAGACCGACCGCATCATCGAATGCTACGAGCGCTACAAAGCCGGCCTGGACGGCGCCCCCACCGGGTTCTTCTTCACCCACAGCACACCGGCCTCCTATGCGCTGATGGACCGTGCCGCCATTGACCACATCCCGCTGATCGACGGCGCCGGCGGGCGTACCGAATCCACCGATGGCCGCGTGTTCCCCTACGCGTTCCCGCTGTTGCTCAACTACTACGGCCAGGCGTCGGTGGGCATCAACTACATCGCCCAGCGCGAAGGCGGCCTGGACAAGCTCAAGGGCAAGAAGATCGTCACCGTCTACCACGACTCCGCCTACGGCCGCGAAACCCAGGCGGCCATGCAGTTGCTGGCGCAAAAGTACGGGTTCGAGAACATCCAGATCCCCGTGGCCGATCCCGGCAACGAGCAGTCGACCCAGTGGCGCCAGGTGCGGCAGATCAACCCGGACTGGGTGTTCCTGCGCAC
The DNA here is from genome assembly GCF_059416305.1 of Pseudomonas sp. GW821-FHT09D08. Lineage (NCBI taxonomy): Bacteria > Pseudomonadati > Pseudomonadota > Gammaproteobacteria > Pseudomonadales > Pseudomonadaceae > Pseudomonas > Pseudomonas sp. GW821-FHT09D08. Next base: position 313,523 of record NZ_JBWKOX010000001.1, on the reverse strand, counting down.
GTGGGGCGTGTCCACTCCCGTCGGCATCAAGACTGCCGTGCGCTTTGGCATCCCCGTGGACCGCCTGATCGGTGATGTCTGGGCCGGCTCCGAAGCCGACGTGATACCCGCCGGCACCGCCGCCAAAGGCTACCAGGCGCTGGCGCCGTTCCCCGGTGGCGACAGTTTCGAGATCCATAAAAAGCTCAAGCAGTTCATCCTCGATCCCGGCAAGAGCAACCTCAAGGACCCCAGCTACTTCGGCAAGGTCTACTACAACATCGGCCTGATCAACGCCGCGATCGCCGTCGAAGCGCTGCGCACCGGCCAGGCCAGGTTCGGCAATCGCGCGCTGAACGGCGAAGAAACCCGCTGGGCGTTCGAGCACCTGGACATCGACGCCGCGCGCCTCAAGGCCATGGGTTTCGACGGTCTGCTGGCACCGTTGAAGCTGTCCTGCGCCGACCACGAAGGTGGTGGTTCCGCCCGGGTGCAGCAGTGGGATGGGCAAAAATGGGTGCTGGTGACCGACTGGCTGCAGGCCGACCGCGCCACCTTGCGTCCGTTGATCGAAGCCAAGTCGGCTGCGTATGCACAGGAGAAGGGCATTGTGGCGCGTGATTGTTCGGCTGAATGAACTAATGACTTTAGTGGAAATGCACCGGTTTATAAGTGATAACTCTATCGACATAATGCGCCGGTTGTCCCACTTCAGCTACGTTAATGCTCATGGTGCTACCGTGGTTTTTTTGAATTTGTGGTGTTATTTTCCCGATAAAGCGATCTCGTAATATATCGTCTGCTGTTTGCTCGATGAGTGAGTTCCTGGCGTTAGGGTACGCACTTCGTGCCGCCTGCATTACCGTATTTCGCTTGTTGGTCATAGTGGTAGATCCGAAGTCCATAGTCACTTCACCTTCAAAAGCCTTGACTGGTCGCCGGAGTTCTCGCTGAAGCAGTCGGCCAAAAGAGCGACTTCCGCCCTCGCCGGAGTAGCAAACCAATAGTCTGATGTTGTTGTAGTTGGACGGATTAACACCCTTGCTCTGTAACAAAGAAAGCAGCTCTTTAGCAGAGTAAGGCTTGTTGTCAATAACGATTTCGGTGCCGCGCGCCAATACTTTATCAACGAAACCACGAGGGCGTCCGTGCGCAACGATATTAAGACGGTCAAGTTTTTTGTACTCGTCAACATAAGTGTGTATTTCGTTAGCGATCATTCTAAGGTCTTTCATGGGGTTCACCTTAATAAGGTTGTCAGCCCCAAGGCTTTGGTCGAGCCTGTTAGGTGGCGAGGCCGCTGCTGAAGGACTGTTTGAAACCGGACTGGGTGCTTGCGCTGAAAAGTTATTTATTGCTTTGCCGTAAGCGCGGTCTTTGGCTGCGTCATAATGAAACCAGTCGCCTGTTTTTTTATCGCGTATGGCAGTCGCTTTGATCCGTTCAGCGCTCGCGCCTACCTGATAGGTGCCTTCAGCGACATCCGATCTTTTGACGAACTCTCTGAACTGCGCATTGTTCATCCCGCTTTGTTGCAGTTGGCGGGTATTCGCGAACTTTGCGCCGGCCGAAGCGGGCCCATTACTGGCGGGCAGGCTCGGGGTTTTTCCCAGCACGCCGCGGCCAAATGACTTGCTCGTCGTGCCTGCTGCCCTTGACAGTCCGGACCTGCCTGCTGCCCTGGTCAGTCCGGATGCGGCTCGTCCGGCCGCGGCTGCGCCGTTGGGGAAGGCTGCAGCTGTCAGGTAGAGGATGCCGTCAGAAAGCACATCGCCAAGTGCTTCCAGAAAGTTACCTTTGGAAAGGTTCTTGATGGGGTTGGCTCCCGGTATGAGTGCCAGGATGATCCCTTGTATTACCTCCTCCTTGGCGGTTTCTTTATCAAATGTGGTGATTTCCTTGGTCAGCTCAAATAATTCATCGAATGTGTACACGGAGATGCAATAAGCAGTAACCCGTTCGCTGATATAGTTGCTGCGTGCACTGTTGAGCGAGTCCGGTGTGATGACAGGCAAGGGGCTGGCTGCTTGTTTGGAAGCCTGCTCCGACGTCGGAGGACGCTCATGAATCATGGTGTTTTTCCAGACTTGGTCACTACTCTTAAGGTCTCTGATCCACTCGCCTTGCAAACCCTCCTTGAAGTTTTTTTTCAAGTCGTCACGTTTGGTTATTTTCCCTTCCTGAGTTGACATTTCATAAAATTCAAATTTGCCATCACGCTCGGTCTGGAAAATAAGTGATCGCTTGCCCTGTGGTTGTGTTGGTGTATTGTCTTGACTATGAATGCTTCCGCCGGGGTAGTACCTTATTGACTTTGTGACTTCGCCTTCAGTGAAAATGCGCAGTTTGCCGAACTCAAGGTTTTTCCGGTCTTCCGTAGGGAGGCTGGCAATCTGATTTTTTATAATCGTGGCGCATGCATCGAGATACTGTTTTTTGTAGGTGTTAAATAGTCTCTCATGTTTGGTCTTAGGCGCAGGCAAACTCGAAAGTTGATTGATCATGCTAGTGGAGAAGCGAGCGTCATCGGACACCCAATTTGAGTATCTACTTATCGTAGGATTGGACAGGTAAAAATCCAAGAGTGAAAAAATCGGTTGTGTAGGACTGGCGAGGTTTCCACTGTTACGTCCTCTAGGGCTGTTATCCCTGAAGCAAGGAAGGTCGTAAGGTAGTTCTACGCCGAACTTTTCCTTGAGTTCCGCCAATGCAACATCTCGCTGGGTGGGCACCTTGGCGGTAAGGTTTTCGAGCGCAGTTTGCAATACCTTTACTTTGTCCTGAAATGCTTTTTGGGTCTGCTCGATTTGCGCTTGAGGATAGTCGCCGTCTTCCCGGGGGGTGAGCTTGCCGTGTAGTTTCCCCCATTCGATCAGCGCCAGGCGCGAAGTCTCGCTCTGAATCGCCTGGCCTGAAGAGGAAATCGGGTCCTTGGCATCCTGTGCCGACACCTGAGCAAAGGTCATTTGCGCTGTGATGCCAGGGCTGTAGGCTTCGATGCGCGCTACGGCTGCCTTCAACGCCACCCACGCGGTCGACCCGTAAGTCACGTTGTTGGGAATATTTTTTACCAGCAGTTCCGGCGCTGCACGTGCCAGCAGCAGGTGCGCGGCAACAGGGGCCATTTGCGCCGATACCCGCTTGAGCTTTATCAGGTGGTCGGCGAGCCCCTGTTTGATCGTTTCAAGAGGCTTCCCATTGAAACGATCGTCTGCCAGGTTATATCCAGCCACATGGTTGAGCTGCGGACGAAACATGCTCTCCTGGTCCAGGGTTGTCGCGATAGCGGTCAAGACCCAGTCATGGGGAGAAGTGGTTTGCCATTGCTCGCCCATCTTTTCTTTCAGGGCCGATTCGAGTTCAGCGGCTTTGGGCGTTTTGAGTATTTTCTCTATGACTTTCACAGGATCGCGAAATTCTCGCGCCGAAAATTGCATATTTTTCGTCAGGTAACCCAACGCGCCTCGTTTGTCCGGCAGTGATGTTCCATCGTTGATCAGGTCTGGCAGTTTGAGGTTGTAGCCAAAGTGGCTGTAAACCGCTTTTTGTTCGTATTCCCCCAGCGGCACTGGCCAGGACAGCGCGCCGCCCAGATTGCCGAGCTTGGCCACCGGCAGCGGTGGGGCATTGATGACAGCCCTGAAATTATCGCGTTCGTCCGGTGTTTTTGGCGGGATCCAGTTGTTTGCAAGAATAAACGCCTCGAGGGTAGGCGACGAGGTGTGGCCCAATTCGCTCAGCCGGCCGTATGACGAATCCGGATCCACATTCATGGTTGTGCTTTTCAACGCGGCTTCGATTTGGCGAGATCCGCTGTTCGCCAGTTGCGTCAACTTTCCTGACAGTACGTGGATATCCGCAAGATCCCCCAATGCGGTTTTTTCCGCATCCAGTTTGTCCAGGCTGACAGCCACCGCCGCCTGACTTTCTGCAACGTTGGCGGCGTTTTTTTTGAAAGCCGGGTTCTGCTGCAACTGATTGGCTCGCGCAGCAGTGGCATTGCCATCTTCGCCATAAAAATTCGCCACGACCTCAAACGGCGCGGAGGAGGGCGCAGTGCCCGGCGTTACTTCCACAGGGTTTTTACCCGCCGCCACGACGTCTATAGCGCGCAGCAACGGCGCAACGACGGTGTCCCATAACGGGTCTTTATCAGCGGCCCTGAACGTTTGGCGCCGACCACCGGCAGTTGCGGTGAAATGACCGAAGGAACTGATCGACAGCGGCTTGGAAAGATCGATGTTCTTGTGCCAGGCCCAGTCCACGAACTGTGGATTTTTAAGCAGCTTGTGCAGGTGTGTCCACCACTGCCCGAAGGTCGATTCAGGCGGGATGTCGTCGAGTTTGTCGGTGCCGTCAAATGAAGGCCCGGTCTTCGCGATGTTATGCAGGGCCTTGGCGAAAACCAGTGCAAGGTCTTTGTCCCCCTTGGCTGCAGGTGTTTCGTAAGGGGCTTCGTCGGGCGTGTGTGCAGCAGTGCTGTCTTCTGCTGATGGGAGAGGCGTGGCGCCCTCCGGAGGAAGCGGCAGTCTGGTTTCGATATCCTGGCGTGCACCGGTTGCTGATAGGGTCATTAAGGTTTATCTCCCTGCCTTACTCAAACATGGGCGCCCGGCTCTGGTTCGATCGACCGGGCTCGTAGCCTGAGTGAGCAGTGGTGACGTTTGATTCCACACAAGAGTGTTATCGATTGCTTCCTTCCTGGGGCTGCGCGACGCAATCAGGCTCAGGCGGCGCTTGCCGTGACGTGACGGCCAGGGATGGCCGCAATCAGTTCACGGGTGTAGTCGCTGGCCGGCTGGTTGAAGATGCGTTCCACCGAGCCCTGTTCAACCACGCGGCCATTGCGCAGCACCAGCACCTCATGGGCGAAGTTGGCCACCACTGACAAGTCGTGGGACACCAGCACATAGGCGATGCCCATTTCCCGTTGCAGCTCTTCCAGCAGGTCAAGGATGCGCGCTTGCACCGACACGTCGAGGGCGCTGACCGGTTCATCCAGCAACAGCAGGTCGGGTTTCAACGCCAGGGCCCTGGCGATGGCGACCCGTTGGCACTGCCCACCCGACAGTTCACGGGGCAGACGATCGAGGAAGCTCACCGGCAGGTGCACGCGGCTGATCAACGCCCGCGCCGCCTGTTCCAGGGCGGCGCCCTTGAGCAAGCCAAACGACACCAGCGGCTCCACGATGCTGTCGAACACGGTGAAGCGCGGGTCCAGCGCCGCGAAGGGGTTTTGTTGCACCAGTTGCAGGCGTTGGCGCAACGGGCGGAAGTCGCGCCAGCTCAGGTCGGTGACGTCTTGCTGCTCGAACCGCACCCGGCCCTGGGTCGGCTTCTCCAGGCCCAGGGCGATACGCAGCGCGGTGCTCTTGCCTGAGCCGGACTCGCCGACGATGGCCAGGGTCTGGCCGGGGTAGACCTCCAGGCTCAGATCCTCCAGGGCCACGAAGGTCGAGGCTTCTCCCTTGACCTTGGGCAGGGCAAACGTCTTGCCGACATTGTGCAGGCTCAGGATCGGCTCACGTCCCAGGTCGAGGTTGAGCAACGGTTCACGCCGCCTGGCGAAGGCGGGTGCGGCGGCGATCAGCGCGCGGGTGTAATCGTGGCTGGGCTGCGCGAGGATCTGTCGTGGCGGACCTTGTTCCACCACCTCACCCTGTTGCATCACCAGGATACGGTCGGCACGGTCGAGCGCCACGCCCAGGTCATGGGTGATGATCAGCAGGGAAATGCCGCGTTCACTGACCAGGCGCTGCAAGTGGTCGAGGATCTTGCGCTGCACGGTCACGTCGAGGGCGCTGGTGGGTTCGTCGGCGATGATCAGGCGTGGGTTGCCGGCCAGGGCGATGGCGATCAGCACGCGCTGGCGCATGCCGCCGGAGAGTTCATGGGGGTACTGGCGCGCGCGCAATACCGGGTTGTCGATGCCCACCTGTTGCAGCAGCTCGACAATGTCGGCGTCGACAGCGGGGTAGCGTTTGCCCTTGGCGAGTATCAGCGCCTCGGCGATCTGCTGGCCGATGCGCAGCGTGGGGTTGAGGCTGACCATCGGGTCCTGGGGCACCAGACCGATGGTGCGCCCGCGCAGCTTGCGTTTCTGGCGTTCGCTGGCGTGGGTCAGGTGGTGGCCATCCACCCACAGTTCACCGGCGCCGATCTGCGCATTCTCGGGCAGCAGGCCTAGGATCGCATTGGCCAGTGTGGATTTGCCCGAGCCGGACTCGCCGACAATCGCCACGGTCTCGCCCTGGGCGAGTGAAAACGACAGGTTGCGCACCGCCGGAATGAGCTGGCCGCCGGAACGGTAGTCGACACTCAGTTGGCGCACATCGATTAAAAGCGGCTGGCTGCTCATCGCTGGATCTCCTCGAACGTGCGGGCGATATGGTTGAGGCTGAACACCACGGCCACCAGGAACAGGCCGGGCAGCAAGGACACCCACGGTGCAGTGATCAGAAAGTGGCGGCCGTTGGCGATCAGGGTGCCCCATTCCGCCGCCGGGGGAGCGGCGCCGAAACCGAGAAAACTCAAGCCTGCGGTGGCGAGGATCGCGGCGCCGAAATCCAGGGTTGCCAGCACCGCGACCGGGCCCCAGGCGTTGGGCAGGATGTGCCGCAACAAGGTGCGGCCCCAGCTGGCACCGCCCAGGCGTGCGGCTTCGACATAGGGCAGGGTTTTCACCCGCAGCACTTCGGCGCGGGTGGTGCGGGCAAAACCCGGAATGATGCCGATGCCCACGGCAATCGCCACCGGCACCGTACCGAAGCCGATGGCCGTGACAATCGCCAGGGCCAGCAGCAGGCCGGGCAGGGCGAGCAGCACATCGACAAAGCGCATGATCAGCGCATCGATACGGCCACCGGCAAACCCGGACAAAATGCCCAGCCCCAGCCCGCCCACCAGTGCGATGCCGACGGCCAGGGAGGCGGCCAGCACTGACAGGCTGGCGCCGTAGACCACGCGGGTAAACAGGTCGCGGCCCAGCTCATCGGTGCCGAACCAGTGGGTCAGGTTGGGGGCGCTGAGTTTGGCGGCGGGCGCGGTGGCGTAAGGGTCGAAGCTGCTCAGCAACTGCGGCGTCACGGCCGCGACCAGCGAGAACAGCACCACCAGCACCGCCAGGCTGAACCCTGGGCGGCGCAGCAATGGCAGGAGTGTCGCCGTTGCGCGTTGTAAGGGGCTGCGGCGGCGCCAGAGTGTTTCGCTGCGGATCAGTTTCCGGGTAAGCGTCGTCATGGTCTAGGACACCTTGGGCGTGTGGGAGATGCGCGGGTCGAGCCAGGGGTAAAGCAGGTCCACCAGCAGGTTCACCAGGACAAATGCCGCCGCCGAGACCGCGACGATGGCCAGCACCACCGGAATGTCCTGGCGCAGCACCGCTTCCTGGGCCAGGCGGCCGATGCCGGAGCGAGCGAAGATGGTTTCCACCAGCACCGCGCCGGACACGGTGTTACCCACCTGCAGGCCGATCAGGGTGAGGATCGGCAGCGCGGCGTTCCTGAACCCGTGGCGCGCCTGCACCTGGCCCCGGCTCAACCCCTTGGCGTAGGCGGTGACGATATAGGCCTCTTTCCACACGCCCTGGAAGCTGCGTTGCAGCACCTGGGCGTACACCGCTGCGCTGGGAATCGCCAGGGTGACCGCCGGCAGCACCAGGCTTTCAACCCCACGGCTGCCGGTGGCGGGAAACCAACCCAGGCCAAACGCAAACACCTGGATCAACAGCAGGCCCATCCAGAACACCGGCACCGAAAAGCCCAGGGACGGCAAGCGCGCGAGTGCCTTTTTCAACGGTTGCCAGCGGATATACGCGGTGAGGTAAGCCAGGCCGATACCGCCGAGCAGCGAGAGCACAATCGCCAGGCCGGCCAGGGAAAGGGTCTGGGGAAGGCGCTCGGCGAGCAATTCGGCCACCGGGCGATTGAGTGACAGCGACTGCCCGAAGTCCCCGTGCAATGCCCCCAGCAGCAGGTCGATATATTGCTCGAACAGGCCTTTGTCCAAGCCGTAGTAGGCGCGCGCCTTGGCCAGGTCTTCCACCGACAGGGTGTCGGCTTCCATGCCGGACGCGCTGAGCATGATCGACAAGGTATCGCCCGGCAGCAGATAGAGGATGAAGTAGGAGATGCTATAGGCCCCCCATAGCACCAGCAGCGCCTGGCCGACCCGGCCGATCAGGTAGCGGCTCATGGCGTGCCGACCTCGATGTCGCCCAGCAGGGCGAAGCCTTCGGCGGTCCAGCGGAAGTTTTTCACCTTGGGCGACGTCGCGGCCTGCCACACGCGCTCGTACACCGGGAACGCCGAGCCTTCGTCGATCAGCAGGTCCTGCAAGTCGCCGTAGGCTGTCGCCCTTTGAGCGCTTTGGGTGGCGGTGATGCCGGCATCGAACAGGCCCTTGGCTTTTTCCAGGGTCGGCGCTGCGTAGAGGTTGGTGGCCAGGGTCGAGCTGTTGGCGGTGCGAGGGTCGAGGATGGTCTGCAGGATGATCGGATCGGCGCGGGTCATGTAGGTGCTGGTCAGGTCATAGTTACCGGCCGAGTTGTTGGCAACCCATTCGGCGCGAGTGACCACGTTGAGCTTGACCTCGATACCGACCTTGCGCAGTTGGTCCTGGAGCAGCACATCCCCGGCAGTTTCCGCCGGGGTGATGTTGTAGCTCAGGCTCAGGCGCTTACCGTCTTTGTGCCGGTAGCCATCGGTGCCCTTGGCCCAGCCGGCCTGGTCCAACAGGCGCTCGGCACCCGCGGGGTCGTAGGCCAGCTTGGCGCCCTGGCTTTTGAAGTAGGGCGTGGTGACGTCGTAGATACCGTCCACCACCGGGAATTCGGCGTTGTACACGGTGCTGGCGTAGCTCTTGCGGTCAATGGCCTTTTGCACCGCCAGCCGTACTTGCTTGTCGGCCAGTGCCCGCTCGCCGCGGGTGTTGGGGTACAGGTTCAGCGCCGGCCCCGGCAGCGAGCGGCTCTGGATGGTGGCGCCCTTGGATTGGAACAGTTTCAGGTCGACTTCCGAGAACGGGTTGCGGGGCCACAGGATGTCGGCCTTGCCTTGCAGGAACAGGCCGTTACGCACGCTTTCCTCGGGGATGTAGGTGACGTCCACCGCCTCCAGGTGCGCTTCGCCCTGGTTTTTCATATTCGCCGACGCCCAGGCGTACCCCTTGCGCTTGGTCAGGTGCGCGCCGACTTCCGGGGTGTAGCTGGCCAATACGAACGGGCCGGTGCCGATGATCTTGCCGAGCGAACGCTCCTTGACGCTCAGTGCGTAGGAGGCCGGTGCGAGGATCGCCAGATTGGTGGTGGAGGTCGCCTGCAGGAAGCCCGCATTGGGCTTGGCGAGCACCAGCTTGACGGTCAAGTCGTCGACCACTTCGGCGCGATCAAAGCCCGCCAGGTACGTCGCGCCGAAGGTGGCCGGCAGCTCGGTCGCCAGTGCCTTGTTGCTGTCAAAGGCGGTTTTCACGGCCTTGGCATCGAAGCGCTCGCCATTGCTGAAGGTGACGTTGTCGCGCAAGTGGAAGGTGTAGGTCAACGCGTCGTCGCTGACTTCCCAGCTTTTCGCCAGCCAGGGAATGATCCTGCCGGTCTGCGGATCCTGGTCGGTGAGGGATTCGGCGATATTGCGCAGCAGCACCCGGTGTTCGAGCCAGTAGACCTGGAACGGGTCGACGCTGACCAGGGTGGTGTTGTCGCCAAAGAAGGCGATGTTCAAGGTCTTGCCGGCCTGGCTGTCAGTGCCCGCAGGCGAGCAGGCGGCCAGGCTCAACGCCAGGGCGCAAGGGGCCAATAGACGGCTCATCAAGTTGGAGGTGTTCAATGGGATGCCCTCGTATGGCGATTGGCTTAGAAGTCGTAGGCCAGCTTGGTGTACCAGTAGCCGCCGCCGGGGTAGAACGGCGGGTTACCGTAGGGCGCCAGGCCCAGGTTGCTGTAGACGGCGTGCCGGTCGGGGCGCACGTCGAAGATGTTGGTGCCGCCGATGCTGACGGTGATCTGGTCGACGAAGGTGTAGCTGACGTCCAGGTCGGTGATCCATTTCGCACCGAAGCTGCGGTCGCCGGAGGGGTTTACCGCCAGGGTCTTGACCGCGCCGTAGCGGCTGGTTTGCAGGTTCACTGCGAGGTCCTCGACCTTCCAGTTGGCGCCCAGGATCCATTTGGTCTTGGGCGAGGCCTCAGTGAGATCGCCTTCGCGGTCGCGGCCCACCAGGGTGACGCCGGAGTTGGCCAGCGCACTCGGGGTGTCTCGGGTGCCTTCGATGGTGGTCTTGTTCCAGTTGAAGCCCAGGCTCCAGCGCACATCGCCCCAGGCCTCCAGCGGCGTGGTGTGGTCGGCGACCACGTCCAGGCCACGGGTGCGGGTATCGAAGGCGTTGGTGTAATAGTTGACCCAGGTCCCCGAGGGCACGCCTTGGGCGCTGAGGATGCCGTTGATCACGCCGTTGCCCTGGTCGTAGATATTGCTGGTCAGGGCGATGCGGTCGTCGATGTCGATCAGGTAGGCGTCGGCGGTGACGCTGGTGCGCGGTGCCGGCTGCCAGGTCAAGCCCATCCCGAGGTTGCGTGACTTTTCCGGTTTGAGGTCGTCGCCACCCAAGGCCTTGGCCAGGTTGCTGCCCGACGGGGTCAGGCGGGTCACGGCGGGCACCACGTTGCCGTTCACATCGGTAGCCACCCGGTTGTCGGCCACGGTGTAGCCGATCTGGGTCAGGGACGGTGCACGGAAGCCGGTGCCGACGGTGCCGCGCACGGCGACGCTGTCGGTCAACTCGTAGCGCGAATTCACTTTGAGGCCGAAGGTGTTGCCCGAGTCATCGTCGTAATGTTCGATCCGCCCGGCGACGTCGAGAAACCAGCGCTCGGTCAGGTCGAAGCCCAGGTCCAGGTAGCCGGCGTAGTTGTTGCGGATCAGGCTGACTTCATCCTCCGGGCGAATCGTTACCGCCGCCTGTGCGCCCGACGCCGCCGGGTACGTGCCGGTGATATAGGCCTCGGGGTCACCGGCGAAGGTGCTGAAATGTTCCCAGCGATGCTCCAGGCCGGCCGACACCTGCACCGGCGAGGTCAGGTTGAACAGGCTGTCGTAGCGGCGGGTAAAGTCCAGGTTGTTCACCCACTGCTCGAAACGGAAGGTGGCCAGGTTGTCGAACCTGGTCGGCGACGCGGTGCCCAGGGACGGGTTGATATTCAGGTCGCTGGAATGGTGGACGTTGTTGCGTCCGTAGGTGGTGCTCAGGTCCCAGTTCCACTCGGCCGCCTGGCCCTTGCCGCCGAACAGCAGTTGGTAGTCGCGGTCCTTGATGTTGTTCAGCGGGTAGTAGCCGTCGGGGAACACCTCGGGCACGGCGGCCCGGCCGGTCGGCAAGCGGAAGTAGTTGGCGGCCTCGGCATCGCGCTCGCCGTAGGTGGAGAACGAGTAGAGCGTCAGGTCTTCCAGGGGCAGTTCGGCGTTGTAGGCGAGGTTGAAGGCCTTCAGGTCCGGGTCGCCGTTCTTGATTGCCACGCGGTCCCAGGCCGCTTCCCTGGCCGGGTCGTTGAAGGCGCGCACGCTGCTGTCGGCCTTGTCGTTCCAAGAGGCCTCGCCGCGTTTGCGGGCGTCGGCGGAGAGGTGGAAAAACCCGCCGTCGCCCAGCTTGAAACCCTGGTCGCCGGCCACCTTGATCGTTTCCCCCTGGCCGGAAAACAACTGGCCGTAGCTGGTTTCCAGGTGCCCGCCGCTGTGGCCGGCCTTGAGGATGATATTGATCACCCCGGCCACGGCATCCGAACCGTACTGGGCCGCCGCACTGTCTTTAAGCACCTCGATATGGTCCACCGAACTGACCGGGATCAGGTCGATGTCCACCGCATTGGCTCCGCTGTTGTCGATCGACCCGCGCTGGCCGGTGGCGCCGTTGTGCCGGCGTTTGCCGTTGACCAGCACCAGGGTATAGGCCGGGCCGAGGCTGCGGTTGCTCAGCGGACGCGTCACCGAGTTGTAGCCGGCGATATTGGTGCCGAAGTTGAACGACGGCAGCAGCTTCGCAATCGCCTCGGACAACTCGGCGCGCCCGGTCTTGAGCAGCTGTTCGCTGTTGATCACGTCAATCGGTGCCGGGCTGTCGGCCACGGTGCGTTGCTGGCCACGCAAACCGGTAGAAATCACGGTCACCGTATCGAGCTTGGCCTCGTCGGCGGCGGCTTCGGCGAAGGAGGGCGCACCGGCCAGCAGCAGGGAACTGGTCAGCAGTGACAGGTGGAATCTTTTGCGGGGTAGGGGGAAGGCGATGTCTGGCATGTCGGAAAGGGTCCATGCAAGCCTGCAGGAGGCTCCTGGTGATCGGGGGTACGTCCTCCGCCAGGCATGGGGTCGGTCTGTGGAATGAAGATATCTCTATAAAAAATCGTGGGGAAAGTCTTTTTTGGAATAAGCTAATTATTAGATATTGTTATCTTGCGAATTTATAAGATCATCTATTTTTATTATGTGCAGGGCCTTGGCGTGGGTTGAGTGTTCGACATCCAAAACATCCACGTGGGGTGGCATGCCGGAGGCCGGCGTGAGGATTCCTTGCGGCTGAACGTAAATCTTTAGTCTGGCTGGCGCCGGCTGTAAATGAGACTACGATAGTCTCCATCAAGTGCCGGGCAATGCTATCCATAGGGTGTTGTTTTTGTGGGCACCCGTTGGGCATACATTCAATTGAATGGGTTTCAGGCTTTTATGGAGCGAGCCAGCACGGACTGATGAAGTATTTACGCTGGGTTTTTCATCGTAAGCGTGAACGCATGCAGGAGCGGTAATGGCAGACAAGGATGTGCTGCAAACCCTTGAAGGTGTGCTGGATTGCCTGTCGGGCGCGGTTGTGGTCCTGGATCGATCTGCCCGGGTCGTGTTGGGCAACCCTGGGTTTTCAACGTTGCAGTGCCAGAACGGCGTCCCTCCCGAGACGACCACTGAGTTTCTCTCCTTGCTGCGCCCCCAGGACAGCCGGCTTTTTTATGCGGCACTGGAAAAGGCCGATGGGCGATCCCGGGTGTGTTTCGAGGCGACCGCGAGGCAGTCCGGCCGGTTGAACCTGTCGATGACACCGTGGCGCGACGACTATTTTATTGTTGAAATCCTTCCCCTGCCTGGGCCCCCAACCGCGCATTCCCACAGCGAGCGCTTCTCCGAGATCCCCCTTGAAGCCATTTTCGATTCCTCCGGCACCGGCTTGGCGCTTGTGTCACTGGACGGTCGTTGGCTGAGGGCCAACAGCGTCATTTGCAGGCTGCTTGGCTACAGCGAGGCACAGCTGCAAAACACCACGTTCATGGCATTGACCCACCCCGAAGACCGCGAAGTGGGCAAGCAGCTGATAGAAGAGTTGAAGGGCGGTACACGGCAGGGCGCCACCTTGCATAAACGCTACATCCACCACGACGGCCAGGTTGTCTGGGTGCGCCTGACCGTGGGGCTGGTGCGGGACGACCAGGGGCAGCCGATCTGTTTTGTCTCCCAGCTGGAAGACATCACCGAGAACTGGCAGCTTCGCGAAACCTTGCTGGGCAGCGAGCTGAAATTCCTCACCCTGGCGGAGAATTCACCCAACATCATTGTGCGCTACGATCGCAACCTGTCGCGTACGTACGTCAACCCGACGTTCCTGCTCTTGACCGGCATGTCTTATGACGAAGCCATAGGCGCCGGCCCCGAGGAGCAGCCCGGCGATTACCTCGACCATCTGCGCCATGTGGCATCCACAGGCCAGACCGCTCAATTCCTCAACAGTTGGCCGGCCGGCCCCGGTGGTGAAGCGGTGAGTTGTGTCGTCAGCCTGATGGCTGAGCGCAGCCCATCCGGTGAGGTGGCAGGCGTGCTGGCACTGGCCCACGACATCACTGAGTTGCGCAAACAGCAAGTGCTTGAGGACGCACGTCTGCGCATCTTCGAAACAATGGCCACGGGCGCCTCACTGGACGAAACCCTGGGGTTGCTGGTGAGTTATCTTCAACTGGCCTTGCCTCACTGCTCCTGTGGCGTCGTGCTTGCTGACCCGCAAAGCCCCGGCTCGGGGGAGTCCATGGCTTCTTCCCCAGGCTGGTACGAGCCCATCCTCGGCAATCAGGGGCAGGTCCTTGGGGCTTTCGCGTTGTCGCGCTCACCCGGTTCTGCGCTGGACGAGAGCGACCGGCAGCGCGTGCGCCAGACCTGTCACATTGCCGCGATTGCCATCGAGCGCTGGCGCTCCGAATCCTTGCTCAGGGAGCGCGAGCGCCGCTACCGGGATATTTTCGACCATACCCTGGACATGCTGTGCCTGCTGGAGGCTGCGCCACGGGGTGAGCTGCGCTGTGTCGAGGTCAATCCGGCCCTGTTGCAGGTGCTTGGGAAACCCCATGGCGAGGTTATTGGCGAGGCGCTGGCGTCGATATTTGGCCGGCTCAACGCGGAAAGAATCCAGGCACTCCATGACCAATGCAGGGCCACCGAACGGGTGGTGGAGTCTGAGGAGGGCATGGTGCTGCGCAACGAAGTGCGCAACCTGCACTTTACCCTGGTGCCGGTGGCCGACTCGGGGCGCGAGGGCCAGCGGGTGTTGGTGATCGGTCGTGATGTGACCCATTTGACCCGGGCCCGGCAGAAAGAACTGGAACGCCAGCACGACATCAACGCACTGGTGGAAAACAGCCCGGACGCCGTCGCGCGCTTGAGTGTTTTCGGGGAGGTGCTCTACGTCAATGCGCAGTTGCGAAAATGGGTGGGCGGGGCCTGGCCGGAACTGATGGGCATGCCCATGGATGAAGTGGTGCCGCTGAACGCCCAGTCCCAGCTTTTTCGAGAATTGGTGGCCCAGGTGATTCGCCAGAACAAAGCCACGGAACAGGAGTTCTTATTGTCGGGTTTGAAAACCGCGCCCAAGGTGGTGTTGATCCACTTTGTTCCCGAGGTCGACGGCCAGCGGGTCGTCAGCGTGCTGGCCGTCGGGCGCGATATTTCCAAGCTGCGCGCGGCGGAGCGGCGCCTGGCCAATTCCAACGCGCAATTACGCGACCTGTCGACCCGCCGGGAAACGGCGCGGGAAGAGGAACGCAAACTGATTGCCAGGGAGATCCATGACGAACTGGGCCAGCACCTGACGGCGCTGCGCATGGGCATCTCGTTGCTGAGGTTTCAGTTCGGCACCGATATGCCTGAACTCACCCCTCAGGTCGAGCGGTTGATGGTGCTGACCGACAAGACCATCCAGGTGGTGCGCAACGTGTCCACGAGCCTGCGCCCCTCCGCGTTGAACCTGGGGCTGGTGTCCGGTCTTGAATGGCTGACAGCCGAATTCGTTACCTTGACCCAGGTCCCCTGTGCGTTGAACCTGCCGCTGATTGCCCTGAACCTTCCGGATAGCCACGTGACCGCGGCGTTTCGCATCGTGCAGGAATCGCTGACCAATATCGCGCGTTATGCCGAAGCGACACAGGTCAGCGTCACCCTGAGCCCGCAGGAGACCCACTGGGTGCTCGAGGTCCAGGATAACGGCAAGGGCTTTGACCCGGATGCCGTCGGCCGCCAGACCCTGGGCTTGGCCGGCATGCGTGAGCGCGGCCTGATGCTGGGCGGCAAAGTGATCATTTTCAGTCATCCTGGGCAGGGCACTACGGTCCAGGCGTTCATTCCGATGCACAAGGATAGGTAGTGATGATTCGCATGCTGATCGCCGATGACCACACCATCATGCGCGAGGGGCTCAAGCAGTTGTTCTCGCTGGTCGCCGACGTGCAGGTGGTGGCCGAAGCCGAGAGTGGCACGCAACTGATCGAACTGTTGCGCCAGGTCGAGATCGACCTGCTGCTGCTCGACATGAATATGCCGGGTATCAGCGGCGAGATTCTGATTGCCCGCCTGCATGCCCAATACCCGAGCCTGCCGATTCTGGTATTGAGCATGCATAACGAAATCCATATCGCGCAACGGGCATTACGTGCCGGTGCACTCGGCTACCTGACCAAGGATCGCGATCCCGAAACCCTGTTGGTCGCGATGCGTCGAGTGGTCAGTGGCCAACGCTACCTCGACCCCGGGCTGGCGGAACAGATCGCGCTGCAAAGCAGTGGCTTGAAGCAGCAGACCTTTGTCGAGAGCTTGTCCGATCGTGAGTTCCAGATCCTGCGCCTGCTGGCGCACGGCATGAGCGTCAACCAGATCGCCGAGCAGTTGGTCATCAGTAACAAGACGGTCAGTACCCATAAGACCCGGCTCATGGAAAAGATGGGGTTCTCCTCCACCGCCGACATTGTGCGTTTCGCCATGACCCTGGGTATTTCGTGAAGCGTGTACGGGGGTAGGGATTTTCCTAGGCGGTTTTCCAGGATCCCTACCCCAGAATAGGGATGCTCCGATGGTGGCAGTGCCATTATCGGGCCAGTATCTCTTTCAAGCAGTCGAATGGCCGGTCAGGTCGTGACGACATGCCTTGACAGGGAGACAGACCGTGAGCGCACCGACACCACCCCCTTCCGCTGCTTTGACCCTGTTTCCGGTTGCGTTCGCGGGGCTGCTGGGCGGGCTTGCGATTGCCTGGAGCGAGCGCTTCAGCATGGTGTCGCTGGCCGCTGGTGGCGCCTTGTTTACGTTGTGTATCGGCATGGGCCTGTGGGCAAACAGCAGGTCCCAGGCGCAGTGGCGTGGCCTGCAACAGCAGCTCGATCAACCGGCATCCATTGCTCCGACGCTGGCCGTCGATAACGGCCTGGCGCAGGTGTGCGTCAGCGTGCTGCCGATCTGGTCGCGGCAGATAGAAGCGGCGCGTTCGATCAGTGAAACCTCGATTCTCAGCCTCAGCGAGCGTTTTGGCACGCTGTCATCCAACATCAGCCACAGCGTCTCCAGCAATGGCGGCCAGGACGCTTCGCAACAATTGGTCGACTTGCTGGAGGTCGGCCAGCGTGACCTCAATTCCATCGTCGTGGCCCTGCGCGCCGCGCTCACCAATAAGGAGAATGAGCTCAAGGAAGTCATGCAGCTCTCGAGCTTCACCGAGCAGCTTCAGCAGATGGCCAAGTTTGTCGGCGACATCGCCAGTCAAACCAACCTGCTTGCCCTCAACGCGGCTATCGAAGCTGCGCGAGCCGGGGAGGCGGGGCGAGGGTTTGCGGTGGTCGCCGATGAAGTGCGCAAGTTGTCGAGCATGTCCGGCGAGACCGGGCGCAAGATCAGCGAAACCGTGATCACCGTCAATGCCGCCATCGCCCGCACGGTGCAGATGTCCCGCCACCACGCCGAACAAGACACCTTGACTCTCGCCGATTCGGAGCGCGTGGTGTCGGAGGTTATCGAACATTTTCGCGCAACCGCCCAGACCATTGTGCGCAACAGCCATGACGTACAGCAGCAGAGCGCCAATGTCGCCGACGAGATTGCCCAGGTGCTGGTTGCCCTGCAGTTCCAGGACCGCGTCAGCCAGATGCTGACCTTGATTACCCGCGACCTGGACAAGTTGCAGCAGCAGTTGGACGAACGTCATGAGTCGAGCCTCAGCGGACAGTCCCTGGCGCCGATGAGCAGTGACCGTTGGCTGCAGGAGCTGTCAACGGCCTACACCATGCCGGAGCAGCACGCCATTCATGGTGGTAAAGCGCCTGCCCAGGCCGATGCCAACGAAATCACGTTTTTCTAGAGGAGTTTTTCCGATGAGCAAGACCATTCTGATCGTCGACGACTCGGCCTCCATCCGCCAGGTGGTGAGCATCACCCTCAAAGGCGCCGGTTACGACGTGATCGAAGGCTGTGATGGCAAGGACGCCCTGAGCAAACTGGACGGCCGCAAAATCCACCTGATTGTCAGTGACGTGAACATGCCCAACATGGACGGCCTCAGTTTCGTCAAGGCGGCCAAGCTGTTGCCGGCCTACAAGTTCACGCCGGTCATCATGCTGACCACCGAAGCCAGCGATGCGATGAAGCAGCAAGGCCAGGCTTCCGGCGCCAAGGCCTGGATGGTCAAGCCCTTCCAGCCTGCGCAAATGCTGACCGCCGTCTCCAAGTTGATCCTGCCATAGCGATGACCAGCGACCGCTGGCCAGGAGGTTTACATGAAAAGCGCCGTCCCGATGCTACGTCGAATCCAGGTCATGGAAGGCCCCCTGACGATCTACACGGCTGCCGAGCAAAAGGACGTGCTGTTGTCGTTGTTTCCCCTGGCCCATGAAGTCGAGTTGGACCTGTCCAGTGTCGATGAACTCGACAGTGCCGGTTTGCAGCTGTTGATCCTCATCAAGCGCGAGTCTCTCAAGGAAGGCACCCAGTTGTTGCTGAGCAACCCCAGCTCGACGGTGAGCGAAGCCTTTCGCCTCAGCGGCCTTGACGACTACTTCACCAATGCGAGTTTCACCCAGTCGGTCGGAGCGTAAGCGTATGAACATGGATGACGTGCTGCAGACGTTCATTGCCGAAAGTCGCGAGCTTCTGTTGCAAATGGAAGATGCGCTGCTGCAGATCGAGAAGTCGCCCCAGGACCTGGACACCATCAACGGCCTGTTCCGCGTGGCCCACACTATCAAGGGGTCGGCCGGCCTGTTTGGCTTGATGCCGATCGTTGAGTTCACCCACGTCGCCGAAAGCGTGCTGGACCGGGTGCGCAGCCTGGAAGTGCGCGTCGACGAGGCGTTGAGTGCGTTGTTCCTCGACGCCCGTGACCATATCGGCCAATTGATCGACCTGCTGGCCGAGGACGGCAATCTGGATCGCCTGGATGAACCGGTGCGGGCTCAGGGCCAATCTATCATTGAGCGGCTGTCGCTGTATCTGGACGCGGCGGTCTCGACCCCGGCGCCGGCCCTTCAAGCGCCGGCGCCGGCGGATGAGCCAGGCGCCAGTCCCGGCCATTGGCATTTGTCGCTGCGCTTCGGCCCGGATGTGTTGCGCAATGGCATGGACCCCTTGGCGTTCCTGCGTTACCTGAGCACGCTGGGGCGTTTGCTGCACACCGTTACCTTGTTCGATGGGTTGCCGCCCATGACCGCCATGGACCCGGAAACCAACTACCTCGGGTTTGAACTCGCACTGGCCAGCGACGCGTCCCTGGAGGTCATCGATGGCGCCTTTGATTTTGTCCGCGAGGACGCGCTGGTTCGCATCCTTGCACCGAATGCCACGGTGCAGGCGTGTCGGACCCATCTCGACGGCTTGCCGGAAGACAACGCCACGCTGGTCGAGCTACTGGTGCGTTGCGGCACATTGACCGAGGCCCAGGCCTTGCTCGTGACCCAGGACGCCGAGCAGGCACCGGTCGAAACGCGCAGCGAGCCTGATGTCCAGGAGTCGACAACGCCGCCGGTCAAGGCCGGCAAAAGCGCGGCGAGCAACGAAGGCAACCTGATTCGGGTCGATGCCGCAAAGCTGGACCAACTGATCAACCTGGTCGGCGAGCTGATCATTGCCGGTGCCGGCGCCAACCTGGTGGCGGTACGCAGTGGGATTGGCGAGATGATCGAATCCACCAGCTTGTTATCGCGGCTGGTCGAGGAAGTCCGCGACTCGGCGCTGACCCTGCGCATGGTGCAGATCGGCGCAACCTTCACGCGGTTCCAGCGCGTGGTGCGGGACGTCTCCAAAGAGTTGGGCAAGGACATCGTGCTGCACATCGGCGGCGGTGAGACCGAGCTGGACAAGACCGTCGTCGAACGCATTGGCGACCCGCTGACCCATTTGGTGCGCAATGCCATGGACCACGGCATCGAACCGGCGTCGACGCGCCTCCAGCGGGGCAAGCCGGCCCAGGGCACGGTACGCCTGAATGCCTATCACGAATCCGGCAGCATCGTGATCGAGGTGTCCGACGACGGCGGTGGCCTGGCCAAGGACAAGATCCTGGCCAAGGCCCGTGAGCGTGGCCTGGTAGGCGAGGCCCAGCAGCCGTCGGACAAAGACATCCTGAATCTGATTTTCGAGCCGGGATTCTCCACCGCCGACCAGGTCAGCAACCTGTCCGGGCGTGGCGTGGGCATGGACGTCGTGAAGCGCAATATCACGGCGTTGCGCGGCAGTGTCAGCCTCGAGAGCGAAGTCGGGCAGGGCACCACGGTGTGCATCCGCCTGCCGCTGACGCTGGCGATCATTGACGGTTTCCTGATCGGCGTGGGCAAGGCTTCTTACGTGATTCCGCTGAACATGGTGGAGGAGTGCATCGAGCTGGCCCCTCAGCGGGGCACCGAAACCGGCTACCTGGACCTGCGGGGCGAGGTGCTGCCGATCCTGCGGCTGCGCGACATGTTTGATGTGCAAGAGCCTGGAGGCAACCGGGAAAACGTGGTCGTCGTGCAATACGCAGGCTTGCGTGCCGGCCTGGTGGTCGATCGCCTGCAGGGGGAGTTCCAAACCGTGATCAAGCCACTGGGCAAAGTGTTTGGTGATGCCCATGGGCTGGGCGGGTTCACCATCCTCGGAAGTGGAGCCGTTGCGCTGATCCTGGATATCCCGAATTTGCTAGGACAGGTTGCCAAGGAAACCCCCCATCGTTCGATCCCAAGCCCTTTATCGACTCATTGAAGCGTCATCAGGAGTGCCTCACCATGACTGTTATCAGAAATATCATGTTGCTGGTTTTCACAGCCATGCTGGGTGTCTTCGTGTTGGGTGGCACCAGCCTGTACCTGGCCGGTGAAATCAATACGAGCGCCAGCTATGCCAACGTCAATACGGTGCCCAGCCTGCTGGAGATCGACCGCGCCGCCGCGGCCTTCACTGACTTGCACGCCTTGCAATGGCAACGTTTGAACGAGCCAGACAAAAACAGCGTGGCGGCTTACGCGGCCAGCGTGGCGCAGGATTTCAGTGCCGTTGGCAAAGCCCTGGATCGCTATCAGGCCGAGTTGACCTCCGACGAGCACGATGCGGCGTTGTTGAAACAACTGCGCGGCCATTTGGCTGAGTTTGCGGCGTTGCAGACGCACTTCGACAAGCTCATCGATGACGGTGACCAGGCCTCGGCCCGTGCATTGATCGAGACCAGCCAGCCCCTGCAGACCGCCGTGCTCGCGGCGATCGGCGAGCTGCGTGAATACAACCTGGAACTGGGGCGCAAGGGCCAGGTGCTCGCCACCACCACCGAGAAGAACGCACGCACCCTCATCCTGCTGGTGAGCGGCCTGACCCTGGTGGCTACCCTGCTGATCGGCGTCTTGCTGGGGCGCAATCTGATGCGCCGGCTCGGGGCGGAACCTACCGTGGTGCAAGCCTATGCGGCACGCCTATCGGCCGGCGAATTGAATGCCAAGGCGACGCTCAGGGCCGGAGACACCACCAGCCTGATGGCGAGCATGCAGCAGTTGGGCGCGAACCTGCATGACTTGATCGTGGAGATGGACCGTATGTCCAGTGAGCACGACAAGGGCGAGATCGATGCACAGATCGATGCCGGCCGCTTTCATGGCAGTTACCGCTCCATGGCCCAGGGCATCAACGATATGGTCAACGGCCACATCGCGGTGAAGAAAAAAGCCATGGCCTGCATACGCGCCTTCGGTAACGGTGATCTGTCTGCGCCCCTGGAACAATTCCCCGGCAAAAAAGCCTTTATCAACGACAACATCGAGCTGTTGCGCAGCAACATCCTGGCGCTGATCAATGAAATGCAGCACATGTCCAGCGAGCATGAAAAAGGTGACATTGACGTGATGATCGATGTCGAGCGCTTCGCGGGTTCGTACCGGGATATCGGCCAGGGCATCAATGACATGGTCAACGGCCATATCAACGTGAAGAAAAAGGCCATGGCCTGTATTCGCGCGTTCGGCGAAGGGGATTTGTCCGCGCCCCTGGAGCGTTTCCCTGGCAAGAAAGCCTTTATCAATGAAAACGTCGAGCAACTGCGCGCCAATATCCTGGCCCTTGTGGAAGATACCAGCGAGATCAGCGACAGTGCGCTGATCGGCAAGCTGGACACCCGCCCTGACGCCGCCCGGCACCAGGGCGATTTCCGCCGCATCATCCTCGGTATCAACGGTTCTCTGGACGCGATCATCGTACCGATCACCGAGGCCATGGAGGTGCTGTCGGCGATGGCCGCCGGCGACCTGACTCGCAGCATTACCGGCGACTACCAGGGCAAGTTCCTGGAGCTGAAGCACTCGGTCAATGGCACCGTGGAAAAACTCTCGGAAATCATCGGCGAAGTGCGCGGCTCGGCGGACTCGCTGTCGAGTGCTTCGGAAGAGATCTCCGCCACCGCCCAAAGCATGGCCCAGTCGGCTTCCGAGCAGGCGGCATCGGTCGAACAGACCTCGGCGTCGATGGAGCAAATGTCGGCGTCCATTTCCCAGAACACCGAAAATGCCAAGGTCACCGACGGCATGGCGGGCAAAGCCAACAAGGAAGCCTCGGAAGGCGGTCGAGCCGTGAAGGACACCGTGGCGGCGATGAAAACCATTGCCGAAAAAATCGGCATCGTCGATTCCATTGCCTACCAGACCAACTTGCTGGCGCTCAACGCGGCAATCGAAGCGGCACGGGCCGGCGAGCATGGTAAAGGCTTTGCGGTGGTCGCGGCCGAAGTGCGCAAACTGGCGGAGCGCAGCCAGATTGCCGCACAGGAAATCAGTGAGGTGGCCAAGAACAGCGTGGCCTTGGCCGAACGGGCGGGCAACCTGCTGGACGAGATTGTGCCGTCGATTGCCAAGACCTCCGACCTGGTGCAGGAAATTGCGGCGGCCTCGGAAGAACAATCCATCGGTTCCGAACAAATCAACAGCGCGATGTCGCAGATGAGCCAACTGACCCAGCAAAACGCGTCGGCCTCCGAGGAGCTGGCGGCGACGGCCGAGGAAATGAGTGGCCAGGCCGAGCAGTTGCAGGAACTCATGGGGTTTTTCACCGTGCAAAGCAAACGTGCCGGGCGCAATGTCTCGATGCCGCAGATCAGCCGAGCCATGTCCACCCAGGACCTGGACAGTCGCTCCTCGGACGGTGGTTTCGTCCGCTTCGGGAGTTGACCCATGGGCACCTCAGCGGGCATGCAGGGCGCTGTCGAAGCTGCGCCGCCAGTGGATGAACCCTTGCAGTACCTGACCTTCCTGGCGGCCGAGGAGATGTACGCGGTCAATACCCTGAGTGTTCGTGAAATCATCGAATACAACCAGGTGACCAGCGTACCGATGATGCCGGAATTCCTGCGGGGGGTTATCAACCTGCGCGGTTCGGTGGTGCCGGTCGTGGACCTCAAGGCGCGTTTCGGCAAGGGCACGACGGTACTGGGTAGTCGCACCTGCATCGTCATTCTTGAGGCGGCGAAGGAGGGCGAATCCCAGGTCCTGGGGGTGGTGGTGGACTCGGTCAGCGAAGTGATCGAGATACTCGAGATCGATATCAAGCCCGCTCCGGCGTTCGGCAATCACATTCGCACCGACTTCATCGGGGGGATGACCAAGGTGCGAGGCGAGTTCGTCACGCTCCTTCAGATCGAGCATGTGCTGTGTGTCGATGAGATAGCCGGCCTGATCGCTGTCTAGGTATCTCCCCGGCGGATAGAGCTGTTGTGGTGAGCGGGCTTGCCCAGCGCCGGGGTGCGAAGCGCCCCTGATGAAGACGAAAACGTATGTGACCCGAGGTGAATCATGGCCCCACCCATCGACAGTCCAGGCAATGCCAGCGTCTCGAGCCCGAGCCAGTACCTCACCTTTGTGCTGGGGGAGGAGATGTTCGCCGTGGGCACGCTCAACGTTCGGGAAATCATCGAATACGGGCCGATCACCAGCGTGCCGTTGCTGCCTCCCAGCATACGCGGGGTGATTAACCTGCGCGGCGCGGCGGTGCCCGTGCTCGACCTGGGGGTGCGCTTTCGCGGCGAACGCACGGTGCAGACTCCAAGGACCTGTTTTGTGATCCTTGAGGTACAGGCCAATGCCCAGCGCAAGCCGGTGGGCATCATTGTCGATGCGGTCAGCGAGGTCCTGGAAATCGCCGACCAGGACATCGAACCCTCATTGAATTTCGGCACCGATGTCAGGGCCGACTTTTTACTGGGCATCGGCAAACTGGAGAGCGGTTTCGTGCTGTTGCTGGACATCGGCCGCGTGTTGTCCCTGGAACAGGTCGATGCGCTGGTCAACCTTGAGTCTTCGCTACCTTCGATCGCCTGAACAGGCTTGGGGGAATGTCCTGATGAACGTGATCCTCTCTGACGCCGAGTTCATGCAGTTTCGTGACCTCATTTATCAAATCGCCGGCATCAGCCTGTCCGATGCCAAGAAACAGTTGGTGAGCGCTCGCTTGGCCAAGCGACTGCAGGTGTTCAAGCTCAATACCTACGGCGCTTACTACAAGGTGCTGATGAAGGACAGCGTGGAGTTGCAGGTAGCGGTGGACATGCTGACCACCAACGAGACCTACTTTTTCCGTGAGCCCAAGCATTTTGATTTCCTGCGCGATGTCGCGTTGCCCGAGCTGCGGGGCAGCGGGCCGTTGCGCATATGGAGTGGCGCCTGCTCGACCGGCGAAGAACCCTATACCCTGGCGATGGTGCTGGCGGACAACCTCGCCGGCCGGCCCTGGGAGATTGTCGCGTCGGACATCAGCAGCCGGGTATTGGAAAAAGCCCGCCTTGGGCGTTATCCCCTCGACGGCATACGCGGCATCCCTGAGGCGCTGTTGAACAAGTATTGCCTCAAGGGCGTGGGCGCCAACCACGGTTGTTTCATGGTCGACCCGGCGCTGGCGGCGAAGATCGATTTCCAGTCGATCAATCTGAATAACCCGCTGCCGAAACTGGGGATGTTCGATGTGATCTTCCTGCGCAACGTGATGATCTATTTTGACAACGACACCAAAGTGCAGGTGGTCAAGCGCCTGGTCAGTCACCTCAAGCCGGGTGGGTACTTTCTGGTCAGCCATTCGGAGAGCCTCAACGGCATCACCGATGAGCTGCGGCTGGTCAAGCCTTCCATCTACCGGAGGCCGCATGCCTGACAGTCGACCGCCCAACGAGGTGTTCCTGAATCCCGGCGAGTGGTTTTTCGGCTCGGGTGCGATTCGCCTGCGTACGGTGCTGGGATCATGTGTTGCATTGGTGTTCTGGCATCCCCGGCGCTTGCTGGGGGGCATGTGTCACTACCTGCTGCCACAGCGCGCCGTGACCAAACAGGGCGTCCTGGATGGTCGCTACGGCAACGAAGCCTTTGAACTGTTGCTCGCTCGAATACAGTCGATCAAGGCCCTGCCGACGGAGTTCAGGATCAGCGTATTCGGCGGTGGCAACATGTTTCCCGGGCTTGTGCGCTCGGACAATGATTACGTCGGCCAGCGCAATGTCGAACAGGCCATGCGCCTGCTCGATCTGCATCAGTTGCGGTGTCAACACTTCCATGTGGAAGGCGTGGGTTATCGGACGATTGTGTTCGATCTGGCCAACGGCGAAATCGAACTCAACTACCTGGCCTTGAAGTGAACCCCCAGCAGCCCTCATGGAGAACGTGCGACATGAGCCTTATCAAAGTGCTGATCATTGATGATTCCGCTGTGGTACGTCAGGTACTCACGGCGACCCTGGGGCAAGACCCCGCTATCGAGGTTATCGGCGCGGCGGCAGACCCGGTGTTCGCCATGGACAAAATGAACAAGCAATGGCCGGATGTGATTGTGTTGGACGTGGAGATGCCACGGATGGATGGCATCACGTTCCTCAAGAAGTTGATGGCCGAACACCCCACGCCCGTGGTCATCTGCTCCACGCTGACCGAAAAGGGCGCGGCCACCACCATGCAGGCACTGGCGGCCGGCGCGGTCAGCATTGTGACCAAGCCACAACTCAACCTGCGCCAGTTTCTCACCGACAGTGCCGATGAATTGGCGGGGGCCGTCAAGGCCGCCGCGCGGGCCAACATGAAGCGCATGGTGCCTTCCAGCGAACGCGCTCCCGCCAAGCTGACGGCTGACGTCATATTGCCGGCGGGCACCCAGGCAATGGCGCGCACCACCGAAAACATTGTCGCCATTGGTACGTCCACGGGCGGCACCCAGGCCCTGGAGTTGGTGTTGACCGCCTTGCCCAGGGTCTGTCCGGGCATCGTCATCGTGCAGCACATGCCCGAACACTTCACCGCCGCGTTTGCCGAGCGCCTCAATCGACTGTGCGAGATCGAGGTCAGGGAGGCGAAGAACGGTGACCGGGTTGTCCCCGGTTGTGCACTGATTGCCCCCGGTGGCCGGCACATGGTGCTCAAGCGCAGCGGTGCCCAATACCAGGTGGAAATTGTCGACGGACCTCCGGTCAGCCGGCATCGACCTTCCGTTGATGTACTGTTTCGTTCGGTGGCCCGCAGTGCCGGCGGTAACGCGCTGGGGATCATCATGACGGGAATGGGCGACGACGGCGCCCGGGGCCTGAAGGAAATGCACGACAACGGCGCCCGCACCCTGGGCCAGGATGAAGAGTCCTGCGTGGTGTATGGCATGCCCAAGGAGGCGTTCAAGCTCGGCGCGGTGGAGCGTGAGGTGCCCCTTGAGCTGATCTCGGCGGCGATTCTGCAATCCATGCACCAGCGGCGCTGACGGTTCGCGGTTCTGTGCTGATTGATAAGGCGCTCCGGCAATCCGCCTCGGGCCAGCCTGGGGTTTCAGTATGGGTCATGGTGGGCTCAGGGCAGGGAATCAATGGCCTGTAACACCGCACAGGCAATGGTCTTCGTAATCGTTCGCCGCTGGGCGTTATCGAGCATCGGGCTTAACCAGGTGGGTAGACTGTTCAGCATGGGCAAAATGGCCGTGAGCGCGCCCTCGCGCAACGGCCCGCCCGGTGGATGGCCTGCCTGGCCGATCAGATCCATTATTTCCGACTCATAGGCACGCCGCAGTTGCTGGACGTTTGCCTGCATCGAGTCGCCCAGGCAATTGGCGTCCATGACCGCGAGCTTGAAGTGTCCGGTCATGTGTTCATGCAATTGAAGGTGACGGTCGATCAGTTGGGCCAGGCGTTGATCGGGTGCCAATCGGCGATTCTTGATGCCGTGCACCTGGGACAACAGGGTTTGATACAGCTCCATCAGCAGTTCGTAAAGCAGCGCCTCTTTGCTTTCCACATGGTGATAAATCGCCCCCGGGCTTATACCAACATGCGCGGCGAGTTCACGCATGCTGACCTGGTTGAAACTGCGCTCCTTGAATAACTCCGAGGCTTTGCGCTGGAAGTCTGATCGGTTCAGCACACGCTTTGCCTTGGATTGCGCGCACGCCTGGCGCTCCGGCACACCGGCCACGGGTTCATGCCCCCGGCGCCTGCTGCCGGGCAATTTCCTGATTGCGCAGGATAAAGCGCTGCAACTTGCCACTGGGGGTCTTGGGGAGTTGCTCGACGAACTCCACTTCCCGGGGATAGGCATGGGCGGCCAGGCGCTGCCGTACATGCAGCCGCAGTACTTCGGCCAGCTCGGCGCTGGGCTGGTACTGGCTGTCGAGCACGACAAAGGCTTTGATCAGCTCGGTGCGTTGCGGGTCGGGTTTGCCGATCACCGCCGCTTCGATCACCGCCGGGTGTTCGATCAGCGCGCTCTCGACGTCGAACGGCCCGACGCGGTAGCCGGACGTGGTGATCACATCATCGTTGCGGCCGACGAAGCTGATACTGCCGTCGTCATTCAGCTCCACACTGTCGCCGCTGAGGTAATAGCGCCCCACAAAGGCCCGGGTGGGCATACCCAGGTAGCCGTCGAACCAGCACAGGGGCGAGCGTTCGCGATCCACCGCCAGGACGCCCGGCTGACCCGCCGGCAATTCCCGATGCGCGTCGTCCAGCACGACGATGCGGTAGCCGGGCACCGCATAACCCGCCGAGCCCTCACGGACCGGGTGACGCAAACCATGGTGATTGCACAACACCATGCCGATTTCCGTCTGGCCGTAATGATCGTGAATGGTCACACCGAGTTGCTCGGCAAACCAGCGGATCACGTGCGGGTTGAGCGGCTCGCCGGCACTGCTGACGGCACGCAGGCGGTCGCGCACGGCGTCGGCGAACGTTGCCCCCTCGGCGATCAGCAGGCGGTACGCCGTTGGGGAGCCGGCCAGATTGCTGATGGCGTACTTGGCAATGACTCGGCACGTACTCTCCACCGTAAAAGGGCCGTTGTAGAACAGCGTGGCATGACCACAGGCCAGCGGGCCGGTCACCGCGTAATACAGGCCATAGGCCCAGCCGGGATCGGCCAGGTTCCAGAACCGGTCGTCCTGCTGCAGGCCAATGGAGTCGCGCATATAACCCTTGAAGGCGAGAATGGCGCGCAACGGCACTTCCAGAGGCTTGGCCGGCCCCGTAGTACCCGATGTGCACATCAGCAGGAATGGCGCGCTGGCGTCCAGCAGTACCGGTTCGCACTCGACGTCTGGGCCGTCCAGGATGCTCCAGAACGGATAATCGCTGGGGTTCTGCGGGCCCCCGCCGGTTACGATCACGCTTGGGCAGTTGCCGATCTCATCCAGCTTGGGACGGTTCTGCACATCCGTCACGATCCAGCGCGCGTTGGAGCAGCCCAATCGTTGCTCGATCGCCTTGGGACCAAATGCGGTGAAGAGCGGTTGATAGACCGCGCCCACCCGCCAGGTCCCCAAGATGGCAATCAGCAGTTCAACCGTGCGCGGCATCAGGCCGGCGACGCGGTCGCCCGGTTTTACCCCTTGCTCACGCAAGAAATGGCCGAAGCGGGCGGCGCTGGCCTGCAATTGGCTGAATGTGTATTGGGCGGCGCTGCCATCCTGTGCTTCGCAATACAACGCCACGGCGTCGTCGTGGGCGTGCCGGTCGCAGCATTCGACGCAGGCGTTCAGGGCAGTCAGGTCACCTTGCAAAGCCAGTTCGGCGGTCTGCTGGTAATTGAAGGATGTGGCCACAGCTTGATAATCACGCATAACGATACCTGGTTCTTATTGTTGGGTTTGTACTGCCACTGGTTGCGCTGCTCGCGACTCGACCCGTGGCGCTAGCTGTCCATCATGTCGGCCGCTTGCTGGGTCGCCTGGCTGGTGCGGGTCGCCAGCTTGCGCACTTCATCGGCGACCACCGCGAACCCGCGTCCGGCGTCGCCAGCGCGGGCGGCTTCAATGGCGGCGTTCAAGGCCAACAGGTTGGTCTGGCTGGCGATGCCCTGGATGGTGGCGACAATGTGCGTCAGCTTGCGCAGGGTCTCCTGCATCACTCGGTGCTGGTGTTCCTGAGCCTCACGCATGCTGTTTTCTTCATGGTGGGCATGGATATCGGTGATGGCACCCACCACCCTTTGCGGGGAACCGTCCTCTGCGCGGCGGGTTTGCCCACGGCCGCGAAACCAGCGGTAATTGCCACTGCTGTGCTTGAGCCGATAATCGACATCAAAGGGTGTTTTGCCGCTGCGGTCTTCGACGTGGGCGACAAACGCCGCGATTGCCCGTGCGCTGTCGTCTGGATGCAAGCGTGAGGTCCAGCTTTCCAATGTGTTGGGAAATTCCTCAACCGTGGTGTACCCCAGCAGTCGCCGCATTTGCGAAGACCACCAGATGGTGTTGTTCGGGTTCGCCGGGTCACCCGCCACCACCTCAATGTCCCAGAGCCCGTCATGGAGCATTTCACGGGAAATCTCGAAGCGTGTGGCCGCCAGTTCGAGTGACTCTTCGTGCAGGCGCTGTTCATGAATGTCACGCAGGCTTCCGCCGATGGCGACCGGTACCCCTTGCGCATCCCGGCGCGCCACACCGCTGATCCTGCACCAACGATAGTCACCGTCTGAGGCAAGGGCCATGCGTACGTCCAGCGCAAAGGGCGTTCGCCCGCTGCGATCAGCCAGGTGCCGGGCCAGCGCGTCGAACAGGCGTTGCCGGTCCGTCGCGTGCAGGTGCTCGTTCCAGCGGCCAAGTTGATCAATACCTTGGGTCGGGATCGACGCGGACCCTGTCCACCTCATGGCCCACTCCGGTGCGGGTGCAGCCATACCTGCCGGTTGCAGTTCCCAAAACAGTTCACCTGCGCCTTGGGCGATAAGTGCCCAGCGCGCCTCCTGCTCCTGTAAAAGCGCGTCGCGGCGGGCCAGGTGCTCGGTCAATTGGGTGGCTTCCAATGCCAGCGCGTGTGTCTGTGCTTTCAGGGCTCGCCGCTCTTGCAGCAATGTCTCGACGCCCGCCAGGATGCGTCGCAATAACGGGTTGCTCGACGACAGCGGTGTACTCGCCTGGTCAGGCTCATCCAGTCTGTCGGCAAGCGGAGCCAATACCCAGCGGCTGGTTCGGCTGAAAAAGAGCATGGGGCACCTCTATCTCGGATCAAATGGGGGCAATCGCCATGGGCTGTGTGGGGGTGCGGGCAAGGGCCTGTCGGTCAAAGGCGGTCGCCCCCGGCAGTGCCTGCCAGGCCAGTGGGCCGGCGGCGATTTCCTGGGCGCTCAGCAGGCAGTGGTCGAGCTCGCGCTGTAACGCGTCGGTGTCGAGGCCCTGGCCGATAAACACCAACTCCTGCCGGCAGTCGCCGACCACGCTGTCCCATTTGGCCCTGATGCCCTGCAGCCGGTATTCGTCCCGGGGCCATTGCGACGGCTCGATGAAGTTCCACCAGCGCCCGACATAGTCCCATTGGAACCGCTTGCCGCTTTGCACCAGCAGGCCGGTTTCCAGGTGGCGGCTGGCGAGCCAGAAGTAACCTTTGCTGCGCAGCAATCGCCCGTTGCTCCAGGGCTGCTGGAGAAAGTCGAGCAACCGTTGCGGGTGGAAAGGCGCGCGCTCACGGTACACCCAGGACGTCACGCCATAGGTGTCCGACTCGGAGACCGGCGCGTCGGTCGCCTCCATTTTCCGCATCCAGCCCGGCGACGCCGCGAGGCTGGGTAAATCAAACAGATGGGTGCCGAGGAGGCTGGCTGACGGGATATTACCGTGGGCCATCGGCATGATCCGCGCCGTCGGGTTAAGCCCCGTGAGGATCGCCTGCACGGCCTGATACTGCGCTGCATCGATCAGATCCAGCTTGTTGACGAGAATGACGTTGGCGTACTCCACCTGTTCGATCAGCAGATTGGCCAGATGGCGCTTGGGCGCGTCCGGCGTAGCGTCATCCCGGTCAACGGTGTGCGGCGATTCGAGCAGTTCCTGGAAACGACTGCCATCGACCACCGTCACCAAGGTGTCCAGGCGCGCCAGTTCGCTGAGGCTGAAGCCATCAGCGTCAAGGAAGGCGAACGTCTCCGCGACCGGCATCGGCTCGGAGATCCCCGTGGACTCAATCAGCAGGTAATCGAAACGCTGTTGGCGTGCGAGCATACTGATCTGCTCGAGCAAATCGGCGCGCAGGGTGCAGCAGATACACCCGTTGCTCATCTCGATCAGCTCATCGCGACCACGGTGCAGCGCGACATCGCGCTGCACTTCTTCGGCATCGATATTGACTTCGCTCATGTCATTGACGATGACGGCCACGCGCAGGCCTTCGCGATTGCGCAGGATGTGGTTGAGCAGGGTGGTTTTGCCGGCGCCGAGGAAGCCCGAAAGGACCGTCACCGGCAGTCGGCTTGCCTGGGCGCCGTCTGTCATGGGTTCACCGCGCGCGGGCCGGCGGCCTTGT
The DNA here is from genome assembly GCF_059416305.1 of Pseudomonas sp. GW821-FHT09D08. Classification (NCBI taxonomy): domain Bacteria; kingdom Pseudomonadati; phylum Pseudomonadota; class Gammaproteobacteria; order Pseudomonadales; family Pseudomonadaceae; genus Pseudomonas; species Pseudomonas sp. GW821-FHT09D08. The sequence goes on along the minus strand of NZ_JBWKOX010000001.1, from coordinate 282,021 downwards.
CCAGGTAGCTTTCGAACAGGTCGACCACCACAAAACCCTCATCGGCCGCATCTCCCCACAGGTCCTTCACGGCGAACTCGACGTGGTAGGTGGGTTGATGGGCTGCGCTTACATCGCCATGGCCGATTGCGTCGGGGAACGGCCATTTCTCTGACGTGCGGTGCAGGACCACGCCTTCCTTGCCGCGCACGTAGGCGGGCATGCGGATGTGCCCAGCCACATATTCGTCTCGCACCACCACCCGATCCCCCACCTCGAAGGGCGGCCGCCCCGTGATCGCCGGGCGGCCCTCGGCATGGGCGGGATTCGCCAGCTTGAAGTGGGAGCCCAAGGCCTGATCAAGCTCCGCCTGGGTGATCACGCCGGTTTCGACCAGCAAGGTGGCGGTCGCGATGACGTAGCGTTCGTAGTACTGGGTGCCGACATGCTGGCGCACATCCAGGCGTTCGACGGCGTGACGCACTTCGTCCACGCTGAACTTTTTCAAGTGGTCGGCACCGATGAACATCAAGCTGTAGGCCAGATGCTCCCAGTCCTGCTTGAACACCTGTTTGTAGCTCAGGCTGTTGATGGTGTGGGGGACTTTTCCAAAGCCTTGGAAACCGCCGAGATCGTGAAAGCCATCCATAATCAAAACTCCGGGAGTGAACGATGATGAGGTGTTGTTTTCAGCCCACGCGGGGCAGGGCGACGCCGATCAGCACGTCTTTGGTCACCAGCGCTTGAAGCTGCTCTTCGTTCATGTGTTCTGAGCCTTCCGGCCTGACCGGCAGCACCAGGTAGCGGCTTTCGGCGCTGGTGTCCCAGACCTTGACCACCATGTCCCGGGGCAACTCCGTCCCCAGCTCGCGCAGTACCGTGCGCCCCTCCCGGACCAGGCGTGCGCGGAACTCGAAACCCTTGTACCACTCCGGTGGCAGGCCGAGGACCGGCCAGTTGGTGCAGGAGCACAGGCTGCAGACAATCACGTTCTTCAGCGTCGGCGTGTCCTCCAGGGCGACGATGTATTCGCCCTGGGGGCCGGTGTAGCCGAACTGGGCGCAGGCCGCAGTGCCGTCCTTGAGCAACAGTGCCCGGAACTGCGGGTCGACCCACGCCTTGGCCACCACACGGGCGCCGTTCTCGGGGCTCCAGCCGTGCTCCATCAATTGCGTGAGCTGCTCGACATAGCCCTCCGGGATGAGTTCCTTGCTCTTGAGGACTTGAAACAATGCCCAGGCTCTTTCGCCGGGCGTTGAAGTAGCTGTACTCATGGGGTCATTCCTATCAGTCAACACGGTGGTAAAGTCATTGGATTTCTTATTGTTCTACGGGCGCCGGCGGCGCCCGTAGACGGCTCAGAGCGTGCGCCAGTCCACGGAGGCTTCAAACGCCGCCGCAGCCTGGTACAGGGTGCCTTCGGCATAGTGTTTGGCGACCAGCATCAGCCCGACGGGCAGGCCGTCGACCCGCCCGCATGGAATCGACAGGGCGGGATGCCCGGTGATGTCCTGTGGCGCGGTGTTGCCGATCATTTCCAGCGCGCGCGCCACGTACTCAGTGATCGAGCAGTCCGCCGGTGGATGGGGTTGGGCAATGATCGGTGTGGTCGGCATCACCAGCAGGTCGTAGGTCTGCAGCGCCTTGTCATAGCCCTGCCGGGCAAAGCGCGCGAGGTTTTGCGCCTTGGCGTAATAACGTCCGTTGTAGTGGTTCAGCCCGTACTGGCCGACGAACATGCACAGCTTGAGCGACGCGGACAATTGGTCGGCCTGCTCGCGCCAGCCGACCTGTTTGTCCAGCAGGCCGACATCGTAGAGGCCTTTCCAGTTAAAGCCCGCGCCGTTGCCGTGCATCATCTGCATGGTCAAGCCTTCGCAGCCGATGGGGTGCCACAACGAGCCCGCCAGGTTGTGCTCGGGAACGGACACCGCCTCGACCTGCGCGCCCAACGCCTCGAGACGGGCGATGGCATCACGCACTTTCTCGGCGACGCGAGGGTCCTGGTTGGCCAGTGCGAAGCCCTCTTGTAACACACCGATTTTGAGCCCGCGCACGCCCCTCGTCAGGTAGCTGTGATAGTCGTCGACTTGCGGCGCAGCCTGGCGCGGGTCAAGCCCATCCGCGCCGGCCATGGCTTGCAGCATCAGCGCGTTGTCGCGCACGTTGGCGGTAATAGGGCCGACATGGTCGATCGTGGCTTCAATCGCCATGACCCCGGAGTAGGGCACCAGGCCGTGGGTTGGCTTCATGCCGTAGGTGCCGCAGAAGGACGACGGGATTCGGATGGACCCGCCTTGATCACCGCCAACGGCCATGTCCACCTCTCCGGCCGCGACCAACGCCGCACTGCCCGATGAAGATCCACCGGCGGCATAACCGTGACGATGGGGGTTGTGCACGGGGGCAGGGTCAGAGGTATGACTGCCGCCGGACAAACAGTAATGTTCACAGGTGGCCTTGCCCAGGATCGTCGCCCCGGCATCCAGCAGGCGCGTGACCACGGTGGCGTCGAATGACGGCACGAAACCGGCCAGCGGCGCGGCGCCGTTCATGAGCGGCACGCCTGCCAGGGCGATGTTGTCTTTCAGCGCGACGGTTTTGCCGGCCAGCAGGCCCTCCCGGGCCCCGTTCACTTCGGCCCGGTAGTACCAGGCGTTCAACGGGTTTTCCTTGTCCGAGGGGCGATAGCCCGAACTGCGTTCGTAGCGTACGGGCGGAACGAAATCAGGCAGCTCATCGACCAGGTCGTACGCGTCGAAACTCGGTTGCATCAGGTCCAGGTACTGCGCAGCCTGCTCCGGCGTCAGCTGCATGTGCAACTGGGTGGCGAGGTCCTGCAGTTGATCAAGCGTGGGTCGAATAATGGCCATGATTTTCCTTGATGTCATCGATGAGCGGCGGAAAGACTTGAGACTGTTCAAACACTTCCAGCACTGTCGGGGTCGGATCATTCCGGGTCGTAATGGAGAACAAATTAGGCCTCTTTTGCCACTGCGGCTTGGTTGAACAGGACACTCGCTTGGCTGAACAGGACAGCTCAGCGCGGTGCCACTTCATGGTCAGATGCCTGTCAAAAAGTGGCCCCGACCCCATGCGCTAGAGATGAGGGCCAAAAAATAATCGGGACGAATGGGGCGGTGCCGAGTGTCAGCTTTGCGCGACACCTGCATCACGCAACATGCCGGTCTGCGGGTGGCAGTTGATGTACTCGAACAGCTGGCTCTTGGCGTCCGAGACCGACACTTCGTGGTACAGCCGCAACTTCACCAGGCCGGCCGCCACACGGAAGAAGGTGACGAAGATGCGCAGGTGGGTGGGATGGGATTCGGCCCAGCGTTCCAGTTTCTCGACCGAGCGCCAGTGGCCGATGTTGTAGCTCATGTCGAGGAAGTTGCCGTCGAGGTCGATATTGCGCACGAATCGATTGCTGTAGCAGCCCAGGGGGGCACCGTTATCGCGCAGGAAATCCATGCCGTCCTGCAATGTCGGCAAGATTTCGTCGAGGTACAGTGAACGCTCGTCAGCCTCGGCGTCAGCCCAATCCTGGCCGGAGCGAATCAGCGCGATGTTGTCATGGCCCATGACGATGACGCGGCCACCTTTGGCCGGGTCTCCCAACACCACCTTCAGTTCGCCCGTGGGGCTCATCCAGTCGGTCTGGGACGTCGGGAAACGATCGCGCATCGAGCCCCAGTAACCGTGCTCTTCGATCTCGCCGCTGGTGGAGTCCATGATCGCGCCCACCCCCGGCAACTGCGTCTGGAACGCATAGAGGGTTTCGAACTGCTCGGCACGCGGCGCGGTGATTTCGCGAAAATAACCCAGGCCGTCGTTCAGGCGATCCGGCGATGCCCACCAGTCATTGACGGGCGGTGATCGCAACCAGCGACAATAGGCCGCGGCGTCCTTCCAGTAGCCGACGATCATCAGGTTGTCGTAGCCACTGTTGTCCGTGTGATGGGTCAAGTCGTGGGTCTGCGGGCCGTCGGGCAGGCTGAAGCTGCCGACGATGTCGCGCATGGCCTTAAGGGCACGCTCACGCTGCGCCTCACCGCGAAACTGCACGCCCAGGTAGGCCATCGCTACCTGCTTCAATTGTTCGCCAGCGCGGCCGACCCACATAGGGAAGGGCGGCTGGTAGTCCTCGGGCACCCGGCGGGACAACGTCCGTGGGCATCTAAGGTGTTTGTCGATCGCAGATTCCATGGGCGGCTCCTTGTTTTTTTCAGGTTCAGGCGTAACGGGCTGGACAGGCTGTGAGGTCATAGTCAGGCAGGTACGAACCGCCTCGCTTTGTTCGCCAGGACAACCGTTTGGTTGGAAAAGACAGATGCCCGATGCCAGGGCTCAGGCGCGATAAAGGGGGCTGGGCGTGGTCTGAATTTTGCTTTCCAAGATCGACCGGCAGCGTGTCGCTGCTTCAAGTCGTTGCATTAAGGTGAGTGCCATGGCTCAGAACAATCACTATTCCACCCTTGCCGTTTCGCAACCGCGTCGCTTCGATTACTGGAAAGAAGTGGTGTGTCGCCATTGTCTTATGGCTGACAGCAAACCCTCGACCCAGAGCGATTTCAACGGAACGCTCCAGGTCTCCGGCGTAGGGGCGTTGGATGTCTCCAGGCTGTCGTCCCCGCTGCACCATTGGGTCCGTTCCGAGCGGCATTTACGCAGTGGCCCCGCCGACGACCTGTGGCTGGGCTTTACCCTCAATGGGTATGGCGAACTTGAGCAAGAGGGGCGCAAGGCCACACTGGGTGCGGGTAATTTGTTCCTTTATGACGCAACCCGACCGTTCCGATTCAGCCTGGGGGGGAGCGAAAACCACTTGATGCGCATCCCTCGGCAGTTGCTGACCGAGCGGTTGCCGCGTGTGGCGGAATGCACCGCAATGGTGCTGGATGACCGCCGCCCCGGCGTGGTGCCGCTGCGCGAGATGCTGCGCCAGATGGCGAACACTCCCGTGCTTCTGGAGGATGGAGGCATTTGCAATCGTTACTCCAACACGATAATCGACCTGCTCGTGATCAGCCTGGAACTCCAGGACCTGAAGACCACTCACCAGGAGCTGGATCTGTACGCGCGGATAATGACCTACATCCAGCACCACTTGAGCGACCGAGAACTGTCGATCGAACTGATCGCCCAAGCCCACCACGTGTCCACCCGCACGGTGACCCGTGCATTCGCCCGTCATCAGAAAAGCCCGGTCGCGGAGATCTGGAAAGAACGGCTGAATGCCAGTCGCGCGGCGATCGAGTGCGGCCAGGTGCGCAGCGTTTCCCAAGCCGCACTGGACTTCGGTTTTTCCGATTTCTCCCACTTCAGTCATGCTTTTCGCAAGGCGTTTGGGGTTGCGCCGCACACGCTCTTGACGCGCAACTGATGGGCCCCCAAAAAAAAGGCGGGGGTTATTGGCGTCCTGCTCGATAAAATGGACGAGATGAAAGGGTTAAGTTGCTAGCGATCCCCCTGCCGATTCAAGCCCGAGTTCCGGCCGACGCAGCCTCGCCAGGGCTCGGCAGCTACGGATTTGACAGGCGTCAAGGTGCTCCCACCTCAGGAATGCTCGATCACCATCACTGCCGTGGTGTCCGCCTCAAGTGCCTCGAACACATGCGGCACATTCGCCAGGTAGCTGATGTAGTCGCCGGCGTTGAGCAACACCGGGCCACTCGCCGGGCCGATACGTGCACTGCCACTGCACAGCACCACATGCTCTACGGTGCCCTGCGGGTGAGGCTGAGACAGACGAACTTCGCCGGGCTGCACCTTGAGTCGGTAGATGTCGCGCTGTACGCCAGCCGGGCAATCGGCAAGCAGGGTCGCTGCGTAATGGGCCGTCTCGGCATAGGCGGTCATGCCCTCGTTGGCGCGAATCACCCGCAGGGCCTGCCGGGGTTGCTCGAAGAACCGGGTGACTTGCAAGCCCATGGCCATCGCCAGCGACCACAAGGTTTCGATGCTGGGGTTACCGATGCCCGACTCCAATTGAGACAAGGTCGACTTCGCTACCCCGGCGCGCTTCGCCAGCTCGGTCAAGGAAAACCCGGCGGCCAGGCGCTCGCGCTTGATTGACAGCGCCAGCAGATCGATTCGAGTCAGATTATTTTTCGGCAGGTCGTTCGTTATATCGGTCATTTGTTTTGTAAACCATCCCTAAATGGGTTGACGCTCTTGGGTACCATGTTCAGTATATCGGCCATACGTTCATTATAAAGTTGTATTTGCCAGCCTATTTCCCCGCGAACGGTGGCTTGGGCCATGGCGATGTCGATAGCAAGGAAGCCGTGAGTGATGAAGTCGCAAACCCGTGGGACGCTCGAAATGATCTCGGCCATGGTCATCTCCGGCACAGTCGGCTGGTTCGTCGTCATGTCGGGGCAGAGCCCGGAGGCGGTGGTGTTCTGGCGTTGCCTGTTCGGCGCCCTGGCGATGCTGGTCGCGTGCCTGGCGCTTGGGGTGCTGCGTCGCTCCCGGATCACTGCCCGGCAATTCCTTCTGGTGTGCCTGGGCGGGGTGGCGCTGGTCCTCAACTGGGTGCTGCTGTTCGGTGCCTACACCCATTCCTCTATTGCCATTGCCACGGTGGTCTACCACGTTCAGCCGTTCATGCTGGTCGGCCTGGGTGTACTGTTTTTTGCCGAACGCCTCAGCATCGCCAAGGTCGGCTGGCTGCTGTTGGCCTTCGCCGGGCTGCTGTTGATCGTGTCCGCCAAGGGCCGTGGGCAGGCCACCGGCGCCGACTACCTGCTGGGCGTCTGCCTGGCCCTGGCTTCGGCCTTTTTCTATGCCGTGGCGGCGGCGATCACCAAGCGTCTCAAGGATTTGCCCGCGCACCTGATCGTGCTGATCCAGATGGTGGTCGGCGCGCTGGTGCTGGCACCGTTCGTGGACTTCACTGGGGGCGAAACGCTCAAGGGCGCCTGGACTTACCTGATCATTATCGGGGTGGTCCATACCGGGCTGATGTCGACCCTGCTGTACAGCGCCATCCAGAAAATCCCCACGGCGCTGGTCGGGGCACTGTCGTTCATCTATCCGATTGTCGCCATCCTGGTCGACTGGGTAGCCTTCGCCCATCCCCTCAGCGCCCTGCAGGTGATGGGCGCAGGCGCGATCCTGCTGGCGGCGGCGGGCATGAATTTTGGCTGGTCGCTGGGCCGCGCGGGGCGTCAGGACGTGACCTAAGGTCGGGCGCCCAACCGCCATCGAGTCAAAAGACGTCACGCCAACCACTGGCGACGACGCACCTGGGAAGAACATCGATGAATACGCGTGGTTCTGGTGTCACGGCCTGTCATAATCCGGGGCGCGCCTGGATCCGGGAGCGAGTGGCGCAGTGACCAGCCCATATCCATGGCTCTCGGCCGTCCGGCCTGATTTCACCCCCCCTCAAGGAGTCCGTGCCATTCATGGTGCTGTTCAATCGATTGAGCGCGTTTTCGACCCAGGCGCGCAGAGCACTGGGACTGGTGTGGGAAACCTCGCGGCCACTGTTCACGGGGCTGTTGCTGGCGACGATTGTCGCCGGACTGCTGCCTGCACTGGCCGCCTGGATTGGACAGCGCATCGTTGATGGCGTGGTCCACGCCATGCAGGTTCATGCGGCCGGCAGCCAGGCCCCCGTGTGGCCGGTGATGCGCTACGTGCTGGCCGAGGCCGGTGTGCTGGCTTTGTTGGCGGCGGCGCAACGGGCGCTGTCGATGCAGCAGTCGCTGTTGCGGGTGAAGCTGGGCGTGAAGGTCAACCTGATGGTCCTGGAGAAAGCCCAGACCCTTTCGCTGCTGCAATTTGAAGACGCCGAGTTCTACGACAAGCTGGTGCGCGTGCGCCAGGGGGCTTCGACGCGCCCGCTGAGCCTGGTGACCAAAGGACTGGGGTTGGTGCAGAACCTCATTTCGCTGGTCAGCTTTGCTGTCCTGCTGGTGCACTTTTCGCCGTGGGCCCTGTTGATTCTGGTGGTCGGTGCGTTGCCGGTGTTCTTCGCCGAGACGCATTTTTCCGGCAATGCGTTTCGCCTGTTCCACCGGCGTGCACCGGAGACGCGCCGGCAGAACTACCTGGAATCCTTGCTCTCCCACGAGTCCCATGCCAAGGAGGTCAAGCTGTTTGGCCTGGCACCGCTGTTCCTCCAGCGCTATCGCGACAACGCTCAGCGCTTGTATACGGAGGACCGCCAATTGACGCTGCGCCGCGATGCCTGGGGCTTCGCATTGGGCCTGCTGGGCACCGCAGCGTTTTACCTGGCCTACGCCTGGGTGGTACTCGACACCGTGCGTGGCCAGACGAGCCTGGGCCAGATGACCATGTACATCGTGCTGTTCAAGCAGGGGCAGGCCGCAATCACCGCCAGCCTCAGCGCCATTGCCGGGCTGTACGACGACAGCCTGTTCCTCTCGGACCTGTATGAATACCTTGAAACCCCCGTGATCACGCCGCGCGGCCGGCTCACCGAGGGCGCGCGCCCTGGCGATGGCTTGCGCTGCGAGCAGGTGGGGTTCACCTACCCAGGCGCCGGATCCGCCGCGCTGCGCAATATCAGCCTGCACCTGGCACCGGGGAAAAGCCTGGCCCTGGTGGGTGAAAATGGTTCCGGCAAGACCAGCCTGATCAAACTGCTGACCCGTCTGTATACCCCGGATGAAGGCCGCATCCTGCTGGATGGCAGTGACCTGCAGGAATGGGACGAACACACCCTGCGCCAGCGCATCGGCGTTATTTTCCAGGACTACATCCGCTACCAGATGAGTGTCGGCGAGAACCTCGGCGTGGGGGACGTCGATGCCCTGGACGACCAGGCCCGCTGGCGCAGCGCTGCCACTCAAGGCGTGGCGGCGGAATTTATCGAGCGCTTGAGCCATACCTATTCAACCCAGCTGGGACGCTGGTTTGGAGGCCAGGAACTGTCCGGGGGGCAGTGGCAGAAAGTGGCCTTGTCGCGGGCGTACATGCGTCAGGATGCCGATCTGCTGATCCTCGATGAACCCACTGCCGCGCTGGATGCCGGGGCTGAAGCGGCGGTGTTCGAGCACTTCCGTGAGCATGCCAGGGGCCGCATGACCCTGCTGATTTCCCACCGTTTTTCCAGTGTGCGCAGTGCGGATCACATTATTGTGTTGGAACGCGGGCAGATTCTGGAGGAGGGCAGCCATAACCAGCTGATGGCTGCGAGTGGACGTTATGCCGAGCTGTTCGACGTTCAGGCGCGGGGCTATCGCTAGAAGACCCAGCGCCGCGTGTCTGCCGATCCCTTCAAATGACCTGTACAGATCGAGCTGGCGCCATTCAATTTGCACGCGGGACGCGAGCATCCGCTGTTCATCTGCACGCGCCAACGCGACCAGTCCCGGGTCTGGACCTCGGCGTTGTTCCTCACGCTTGCTTAAGGTCGCCGTGTTCGAGCCCGTTCGAGAGCGCGCAAAGAACCCTGTGGCGAGCGGGCTTGCCCCGCGTTGGGCTGCGCAGCAGCCCCAAAACCAGGCGCAGAGGCGTGCCTGATACACCGCATTCGTCTTCATCAGGGGCTGCTTCGCAGCCCAGCGCGGGGCAAGCCCGCTCACCACAGGTGACGAGTAGTCCTCAGATCACGTGGGGTGTGGAGGTGCAATCTCGAATGCGTTATCGGGTGAGCCTGCGCAAGCTTATTGTAGTGAGCGGGCTCGCTCACCACGGGTTACTGGGCCTTGCGTGAAAGCCTTTGCAGCTTTGCGATGACCGCCTCGGTTGCCCGCTGCATCGGCGCCCGCAACTCACTGTCGATCAAACCCTCCAACGCCAGCGCGGCTTTCACCGGCGCCGGGTTGGGCTCCATGAACAGTGTGTTGATCAACGGCACCAAGCCAAGGAACGTCGCCCGCGCCTCAGCCAACTGGTTATCCCGCACCTGCTGCCACAGCGCCACAAACTGTTCGGTGCACACATGGGCCGACGCGGCAATCGCACCGCTGGCACCCAGGCACAGCGCATTGAAGATCTGCAGGTCCTCGCCACACAACACATCGGCCTCACGGCTGGCCAACACCGCCAGGGTATTGCCCAGGTTGCCGCCGCAGTCCTTGATCGCCACGATCTGCGGGTGCGCGACGATGTTCAGCAAGGTCGCCTGCTCGAAGGTCACGCCGGTACGGTAGGGAATGTCGTAGAGAATGATCGGCACGCTGGACGCGTCGGCCACCGTGCGAAAGAACGCTTCAAGGCCAGCCTGGGAAGGACGGATGTAACTCGGCGCCGGCACCAGCAAACCCGCCAGCGGGCGCTTGAGGACCTCGGCCTGGAATTGCAGCAGCTCAATCTGGTTGTTGCCCGCCAGGCCCATCACCACACGGTGGGCGGGCACCTGCTGCAATACCGCATCCAGCACCGCCAATTGTTCCTGGCGGCTGAGCGATGCGGCTTCGCCGGTGGTGGTGCACACCATGATCCCGGCCACGTGCTTGTCCAGCAGGTGGCTGACCAGGCGGTGCAGGCCGACAAAATCGATGGCGCCGTCCTGGAACGGCGTGACTACGGGAACCCAGATACCTTGAAACGATGACATGCACTTTCTCCTGATGATTGACCGTTTGAGTCACCGTCAGAAAGGCATGGGCAATTGTGCAAGGGGGAGGGAGTCCGCGCTCAATGTCCTGTCAGCTCATCTGACGGGACAGCGCGCCCCGGTCACATGAGCGACTGTTTCTTCGATTTGAGGGCGTGCGCCACGCAACCTTGCGCCTTGGCAATCAAGCCAATGACGGAAAGGTTAACCACTGAGGTTGCGGACATAAGCTGACACACCCATGAAGACTGGGGCTATCTTCATGGAATATTACGAGGTGTGTCAACTTCCCCCGTGGCTTGAATGCATCGGTGCAGGTGGCTCAGCCTTTTATCGCGGCTTCAATCGCCGCAATGTCGATTTTGGTCATGGTCATCATCGCGTCGAAAGCACGTTTGGCTATTGTCGGGTCAGGGTTGGCCACCGCATCGGTCAACACCCGAGGCGCGATCTGCCACGACAATCCCCACTTATCCTTGCACCAACCGCAGGCGCTGGCCTGGCCGCCGTTGTCAATAATAGCGTTCCAGTAGCGATCGGTTTCGCCCTGGTCATCGGTGGCGACCTGGAAGGAAAACGCTTCGCTGTGGGGGAATATCGGGCCGCCATTGAGGCCGATGCACGGGATGCCCATCACGGTGAATTCCACCGTGAGCACATCGCCCTGTTTGCCGGACGGGTAGTCACCGGGGGCCAGGTGCACGGCGTCGACCGTGCTGTCGGGGAAGGTGCTGGCGTAGAAGCGCGCAGCCTCCTCGGCGGTGCCGTTGTACCAGAGGCAGAGGGTGTTCTTGGGTTTCATGATCGGTCTCCACGGACAATGGGTCCATGGAGTTTAGACGGCCAACTGCCGTTCGATCGCCGCCTTGTCGATCACCGACCAGACCTGGGCGATTTTGCCGTCGACGAACGTGTAGAAAACGTTCTCCGAGAACGCCACCTTGCGACCATTGATCGCCAGCCCGAAAAACTCGCCCCGGGGCGTGACATTGAAGTTCAGCCGGCTGGCGACGGTGGGCGGATCGGCGATCAGCAACTGGATGTTGAACACCAGGTCGGGGATCTCGCGAAAGTCGCGCTCCAGCATCGCGCGGTAGCCCTCCAGGCCGACCACCTCGGCGTTATAGGCCACGTCCGGGTGGACGAAGTCGCCCAGGCGGTTCCAATCCTGCCGGTTGAGGCAGTCGATGTAGCCGAGGTACAGGTCGGCAAGTTGGTTGCGGGTCATGTTTTTTTCCTCAAGCCCTGCGCGCGGTCAACAACACCGTCGCCGCCGCCGACAACAACCCCGCACAGCAGCGATTGAATATCCGCTTGCCACGCGGCTCGGCAAACCAGCGGCGCATGTGCAGGCCCATATAGGCGTAGAGGCTGATGGCGATCCATTCCAACACCAGGAACAGCGCGCCCAGCACGGCGAATTGCGGGGTGATGGGTTGGCCGGGGACCACGAATTGCGGGAGGAACGCGGTGAAGATCAGGATCGCCTTGGGGTTGCCTGCCGCCACCAGAAACTCCTGTCGCGCCAGTGCCCATAGGCTCACCTTGGCGGTTACCGATTCCGCCTCCGCCTGGGGATTTGCGCGCCACAGTTGAAACGCCAGATACAACAGATACGCCGCGCCCAGGATCTTGATCGCGTAGAACAACAACTCCGACGTCTGCAGCACCACCGCCAAGCCTGCGGAGGCGAGGGCGATCATCCCGGCGAACGCCAGCAGACGGCCGACACCGGCCAGGCACGAGGTGCGGTAGCCGTAGCGCGTGGCGTTGCTGACGGACAGCAGGTTGTTCGGGCCGGGCGCCATGTTCAGGGCGAAGCAGGCGGGGAGGAACAGGGCGAGGGTGGCGAGGTCCATGGCGGCTCCGGTTTTGGACGGACGGGGACCGTCGAGGATAAGGGGAGTGGAGGTGGTTGGACAATGTGCGCGCTGGGGGCCAAAAGATGCCAGTGCGCGTTGAGCAGGTTGGATTTAAAGAGAAGCGGGTACCAGATCGATTCCGGTCAGGGGGATGTAGTTTTCCATTTGCTTGAGTCTGGCTTGATACCTCTATGCTTGGACGGAGCGCTTTCGGCCAAAAGCGGACTGTAGACAGATAGCTGCTGGCATTCCTACGCTGGCATTCTAGTAATCACACAACGCTAAAAAGGAACATTCATGTTGGTCATTCAAATTGATCGGGATAGCGTGCATGCAGGGGATGATCTGGAAAGTCGTAGGACATCAATCAGGCTTGATCCAGCAGTAACACTGCGTGCTTTGTTCGAAGCGATCCAAGGTATGGGTTACCTGCCTGGCATCAGTGGAGGCAAGGCGACGTGGATTATTTGTTCGTCTGGCAAACATATAGGTGTTTTAGCTCAGCAATGGCCAGAAACTAAATTGTTAATCCCCGCCGAGAGCTCCCTGAGTCAGTATTTTGGGGATACCGAACCTCGCCTTCTGTTCAGATATTGGTGCCAGGCAGATCCAGACCATGTCTTTTCACAGATCAAAGCTGGAAATGAACCGCCGTCTCGATTTTAGGACTGGCGGGGGCTGAATCGCCCCTGCTTCTGTAGACGCCTTCGAGCCTCAAGGAAGCGCTGCTAAGCCTGTGAAACTGTCCGCTTCTGGCCGATACTTGCCGATGAGTTTCCCTATCGTCCATCGTCAGGCTGCTGGGTTCGCATCCAGTGAGGCAGCTTTCGATCCTACCCGGGCGTTACCTGCCTTCCGATCGACGATACTGAAAATCTGCCGCTCAGCAGAGGCACCAAGCTCTCCGAAGACAAGCTCCCCTTTAGTCGCTGGTTTTTGCATGAATCCCAGGCGTTGAATCTGGGCTAGGCGTACAGCAAATAGTTCATTTGCATCCAACCCTCAAAAGACAGCCCCACAGTGGCCACCATCGATTGCTATGTCATCGCTCTCGAATTCGCCTGCGCCACTGCGGGCGAGCTAAGCCACCTGATTGGCAAACCTGCCCACCGCGTCGACCACCCGCTTGGCGCCGTCCTGAATTTCCACAATGACCTGGCCTGCCTGCGTGGCGAGTTCAAGACCTTGCTCTGCCTGGGATTTGCTGTTGGCCATTTCGGCGACGGTCTCATCCACCAGTTTCTGGTTCTGCAGCACCACCGAGGCGATTTCTTCCGTCGCCGTGCTGGTGCGTCCGGCCAGTTGCCGCACTTCATCAGCCACTACCGCAAAGCCTCGGCCTTGCTCGCCTGCACGGGCGGCTTCAATCGCGGCATTCAATGCCAGCAGGTTGGTTTGCTGGGCAATACTGCTGATGGTCTGAATGATCGAACTGATCAGCAGTGACTGTTTTCCGAGGGCTTCGACTCCGCCGGCGGCCGCCTGCATATCAGCGGCGATTTTATGCATGGTATGCATCGTGTCGTTGACCACCACGGCTCCGCGCTCGGCACTGACATCGGTCTGCCGGGAAATTTCAAATGCGGTTTGCGCCGCGCCACTGACTTCCTGTTCCCGGGCAACCTGGTCGGAGACCACCGTGGCGAACTTGACCACCTTGCACAGTGCGCCTTCAGTGTCATACACCGGGTTGTAGGTTGCTTCCAGCCACACGGTCTGGCCGCGGCTGTCAACGCGTTCAAATCGACCGGCTACAAACTCGCCCCTGTTCAGGGTTGCCCAGAAATCCTTGTAGTGCTGCGACGAGGTTTCCTCTGGTCTGCAGAAAATCCGGTGGTGGCTGCCTTTGGCTTGTTCCAGGCTGTAGCCCATGGCGTGCAGGAACTGTTCATTGGCGGTGATGACATGCCCGGAGAGGTCGAACTCGATCACCGCCGTCGAGCGCAGCAACGCCTGGATGAAAGAGGTGTTTTCCGAGGCTTTTTCTACCCGGGCGGTAATGTTCGTTGCATAGCAGGTGACATGACTCAACTGGCCGCTCGCATCCGTGATCGGCTGCCAATGTGCATGCAGCCATATCAATGAGCCGTCGGCATGCAGGTAGCGGTAATCGTCGGTAATGGACTTGCCAGCGGCGACCGCCGCTCGAAAATTATGAAAGCAGGGCAGCTTGGAGACGTACTGCGGGACGATCTCGGCCATGGCACGGCCTCGAAGTTGCTCCGGGGTGTAGCCCAACGACTTGGCAAAGTTGTCGTTGCATGCGGTGATCTTGAATGTCGAGTCGATGCTCAACGTCAGCATTTCACGGTTCAGGCCATCGAGCAGTTGGCGCAGTTCCAACAGCTCGGCTGCCTGGGCGTGAAGCTGGTTCTTGGCTTTTGTATTGAACATGGGAAACCGCCTCCTTGGGTTACATCCAGCCTATCGGCACGTCATTCTGCAAATTTAGACCGTTCGACGGGTAAAGCTTCATCAGCCAACCGGGATCCCCGCTGATGTGTTGCGGTCCGCCGCATGTACCGCGCCGGCGGCGAGCCCAGTGTCTTGCGAAACATGCTGATGAACGAACTGACCGACTCGTACCCGAGGGCTTCGGCGGTGCGTTGCACGGATTCGCCCTCGGCCAGGCTCTGCAAGGCCACGATGATTTGCCATTGCTTGCGCCATTGGCCAAAGGTTAGCCCAGTTTCGCTTTTAACCAAGCGCGCCAGGGAGCGCTCGCTCATGGCGACCTCGCGTGCCCATTGGGCCATGGTGCAGCGATTTGACGGGTCCTTGGCCAACCCCCGTGCGATGAAACGCAGCTGCGTTGTGGCCGGAAGCGGCAGGTATAGCTGTTCCGAGGGGGCCAGTTCCAACTGTTCGAGGAGCACGCTCGCCACGCGTGCATTGGCAGACGCCGGCGGATAGTCCTGGGCTTGGGCGCTCAGATGCAGGATCAATTCCAGGACCAGCGGTGACAGCACCAGCGTGCAGCATGTGTGCGGTAGCGCGGCCGCACCGGGCTCGACGAACAGATAGCCGATCTTGCCGTTGGCGGTCACCCGGTTGCTGTGGGCAATACCGCCCGGAATCCATACGCCGAACCCCGATGGCACCATCCACACGCCATCCTCTACGGTGCATACGATGCCGCCGTGATACGCCACTACCAGTTGGCCTTTGCGGTGCGTATGGACGGGGAACTCGGTGTCGTTTCCCTGGCTCCCCAGCATCAACGCCACTGCGGGCTGGTCGAAACTGTCCAGTTCGAATTGATCCACCCCGTAGAGACGTGTCTCGTCCATGTCGCTCCACCTCGATTGTCTGAATTTGATTATATCTTGGCAGCATACTCAATATCGGCACGGCCTTGCAGTCCCTACCATCGTCAGCAAGGCCATTGCCGACTGCGAGATTCAACGATGCTGAGCGAAATCACGATTGCCCACCTCTACCTGCCGCCTTTCTTGCTCTACCTGGGCGTTACCGCAGTGGTTTACGCACTGTTGGAGCGGATCATGCGGCCCTGGCTGGACTGGGCCTGGCACCCGAGCATGGCGCGTTTCTGCATGTCGTTGATCGTTCTCTCGATCCTTGTGCTGAAGTTTTGAGGCGCGGGCGATGACGATCAAACACCTGCTCAAGACCCTCGTCACCCTGGTGCTCGGCTTGACCGCGCTATTGTTGTGTACGCAGTTGTGGCGCGCCTATGAGCTGGCCCCCTGGACACGGGACGGGCGGGTCAGCGCGCAAGTCATCCGTATTGCCCCCGAAGTGTCCGGCCAGGTTGAACAACTGCTGGTCGAGGACAACCAGTGGGTCGCCAAGGGCGCGTTGCTGTACCAGATCGACCGCAGCGCCTATCTGCTGGCCCGGCAACAGCGAACGGCCGAGCTTGCCGAGGCGCGCAGCGTGTTCGAACAGCGCCGCTCACAGCTCAGCCGTCGCCAGCAACTCGGCGATGCCATTGCGCGGGAGGAGACCGACAATGCGACCCGGGACCTGGCGGTGGCCAGGGCGCGGGTGGACGCGGCCCAGAGCCAGTTGGACCACGCGCAGCTGGATCTGCAGCGCACGACGGTTCGTTCACCGGTCGACGGATACGTGACCCAGCTGCGGCTGCAGCCGGGTGACTACGCGGCGGCGGGCGATACCAATATCTTTGTGGTCGACAGCCATAGCTTCTGGGTCACCGCTTACTTCGAGGAGACCAAGCTATCCGGTGTTCGCGTGGGGGCCGCGGCGTCCATCAAGCTCATGGGCTTTGCACCGCTGCTTGAAGGGCATGTGGCGAGTCTCGGCAGAGGCATTGCCGACGGCAACGAGCTGCGCAGTAACAGCGGCTTGCCCCAGGTGGCTCCGACGTTCAGCTGGATACGCTTGGCCCAGCGTGTGCCGGTTCGGATTGAGCTGGACAAGGTGCCACCGGGCGTGGAGCTGGCGGCGGGAATGACCGCGAGTATCGAAGTCGCCGAGGCGGGGGCCGCCCCCCATTGGCGGCTTACCCAGTGGCTGCAGGATTTCATGTGATGGCCCGCGCACTGCGAATGCTCGGGGCATGGTCGCCCGAGACCTCGGGGTATGTGCTGCGCAGTCTTGCGGCGGCCACATTGGCCCTGTGGCTGGGCTTCCAATTGCACCTGGAGGCGCCGTTCTCGGCGGCTTCGACCGTGTTGCTGCTGATCCATCCGCTGCAGGGCGCGGTGGTCGGCAAGGGCTTCAATCGCGTACTGGGAACCCTGGTGGGGTTGCTCGCCGCCCTGGTCCTGACCGGCCTGTTCGCGCAAAAAATGCTGCTGTTCATCCTCGGGGTCGGGGTGTGGCTCGGCCTTTGTGTCGGAGCCATGACCGTGCTTCGGCACTACCAGGCCACGGCGGCAGTGGTCGCAGGCTATACGGTTTGCCTTGCCCTGGGCCCGGCCATTGTCGCCCCGCAGCAAGGTTTCGAGCATATCGTGGCGCGGGGCACAGCCGTGGTTCTCGGGGTGTTGAGCCTGAGTCTGGTAGCGACGTTGTTCAGCCGCAAGACCGTCGAGTCCAAACTGAACAAGGCACTTGAGGACATCGCCGCCCGTACCTTGGGATTGCTGGCCTTGCGAATTGAGGGGGAGCAGGGCGCGCAACTGGCTAGTGTGCAGGGCCAGTTGGCCATCGATGTGGGTAAGGTGGACGAGCTTCTCGGGATCGGCCGAGGTGAGTCGCGCCTGATCCGTTCCAGGCTTGCGACTCTGCAGGCAGGGCTTGCGTATGTGCATGGGGTGATCCTGGACGAGTCACCGCTCAACCACGGTGGCTTGCCTTCCCTCGTTCGAATGGGCGCGCAACTGCAACAGCTGGCCGACGCAAAACCGGGTTTTTCCGTGGCAGCCGAGCATGTCCGAGAGATGCAGCACCGCCTCGCCCAGGCCCATGAAAACTGTCAAAGCCAGCAGTGCTTGAGTGAACAATTGGCAGACCTGTCCAGCGCCTTGCTGAGCTTTGCCTGCCTTGAGCGCGCGCCCCGGACGCCGGCCCGCGCCGTGGGGTTCCACCGTCATTACGGCGACGCGCTGCGTAACGGTCTACGCGCCCTGGCGGCCACGCTTGCAACCGCTGCGGTCTGGTACCTGACCGCCTGGGACCAGGGGCCAACCTTGCTGGCAGTGTTGGGCCCGTGCTGTACCTTGCTGGCCACCAGCCCGGCGCCCGCTCAAGGCATCGGCCGTTTCTTCGAGGGGACGCTGTACGGCATCGTAACGGCAGCGGCGTGCAAGTTCCTGGTGTTGCCGCACATCAGCGGGTTCGCCTTGCTCAGCATCGTGCTGATCGCCTTCTGGACCGTCGGCATTCATGCCACCACCCGGCCGCGCCACGCCTTGCAGGGCATTGCCTACCTGATCGCGTTCAACACCCTCGTCGGCACCGGCGGCACGGCCCAGTACGACTTCACTGACTTCGCCAATCAAGCGCTCGCCTGGCTGGTAGCGCTTGCCATCTGCCTGCTGGCCTTCCAGCTACTGCCGGGGAAATCCGCCCGCCATGTACACGTCCTGACCCAGGCGCTGCACAGGGACACCCGGCGCTTACTCCGGCACTGGCACCGCATGGACCTGCTCAAGTGGCAGGCCCGGCAACAGCACCGATTGGTCGCCTTGCAGACCCTCTTGGGCGCTGGTCACCAACCGACGGGCGGCGCCGGCTCCGTGTCCCTTCAATTGAGCCGCCGGCTGCTGACTTTGCAACGCCAGACACGGGAGCTGGAACCTGAATCGGCAATCGCCAAATGTGCGCAAAGGGGCGAGCGGCGTATTTCACGGTATGCCTCCACTCCCGCGATCAGCGCGGCTCAGGCACGTCGGACGTCGAGATCGTTGACCCGGCTGGGGGCTCACGCTCTGGCGGCTGGCTACCAGGAGTTAGCCAGGCTGCTCGACACCTATTCAAGCATTACCAACGCGGATATCCGCATCCATTCCAGTTCAAACAACCAAGGTGAGATGAAATGAAGCAACTCCTTATCTGGACGCTTTTCGGCATGATCGCGTCGACGCCATGGGCCGTGCAGGCATCGGACGGGGCTGAGGCGCTGGCGCGCTGGCAGCAGCAATTCAAGCAGGAGCAAAAAAAGCGGGCTGAACGCCCGAGGGGGGATCAGGGCTCCAGGTCCAAGGCCGCAATGACCGGGAAAGGGAAAACCTGATCGGATAGCGACCGGGGCAGGGACATTCATCGGGCGAGGGTTTGATTGAGCAGGTTTTGCAGAAGCCCCTCACCCCGCCGCAGAGTCAGAAGCTCTCAAGACGCACGTGGATTCCCGCTCGTCCAGCCAGCTCGATAACGTCTTCCAGTCGATCCGCGTCAACAATGAAACCGTCGTAATTTTCACCTCCGGAGTCCAGGTGAAGAAACCGTTTACCGAACCGGGCGAGCCACTGATCAAAGAGGTTGGTTTCCTCGGGAGGAGGCATAGTAAAGCGTCCACCAAACAATCGATCCAAAATGCCCATGTCTGTCCCTGTATGAGTGTGAGGAAAACCATTGAGTCAAGTGCAACTGCCGTTCAACAACTGTCCCGGGACGATCAAGGCAAGGACGCTGGGGTCACGGTGTACCAGCCCGACGGCGTTTTGGCACACACCTGCGGTCTCAGCGGCGTTTCTACGGTGGTGTCGGCCTGGGTGGAGAGCTGGCGGACGGCAATCACGCAGCCGGCCTTGAACGTGCTGATTTTCATCATTTGAAGTTCCATTTCATAGTCTTTACCGGGCTCGGGGATAAGCGTGACGGGCGCTGGAAAGCAGGATAGCTGCGATCCCCCCATGGCGAACCCGGCAATAAAGGGTTTGCCGGCCGGGATGACATGTTCGTCAAACACCTTGGGCGATTGATTGATGGCTTTGCTCGCCTTGCTGGCAGGCATGCCAATCACGCTGTTCTGGCGGTCTGTCGCCCGGAAAGGGTAGAGCCCCGCCGAGTCGACATGGGCTGTTTGCCATCCGGCTTCTTCGGGGGTTTTGGTCAGCAGGGACTCGTTGTAGAACATCTCGCAGGTCTGGCCACTGATAAAGCCGGCGTGGGTGGTGTCACCGGTGATCAGGCGGACACGCGCGGTAGTGGTCGGGTCATATCGGCTGATGTGTGCTTCGTTGCGAACGTCGGTCTTGGTGGTGGCGCAGCCGATCAGCGTCAAGCTGACGGCCAGGGGAAACAGTAAACGCATGGGTAACCTTCAGATCCTGTGAGGGTTGGACGCAGCAACCATACTATGGCGGGGATATGTTCGCCCACTTGCGATACACGGGGGAAGGGACAGGGAGGGGGACGTTCATGGCGGCTGTACATTGCCGTAACATAGCCGCATAGCACTCAGCCTTGGATGTTATCGGGAATGAAAATTGGCCCACTGGACGGGATGAAAATTGCCTATCACATCACCAGCTCACACGTTGCGTGCACTGTCGGAGCTCGATTACTACCACATTAGGTCGGTTCAGCTCCCCGTTGAAATCACCATGCTTGACGCGTGGAACATCACAACGGCTGAGCCGGGACTGGCCATGCGGCTGGCTTTCCGAATAAGGGACGCAATTTCTTCGTTATTCGGTGTGAAGCGAATCGGCGGGTTCTCCGGCGTTGCGCGAAAAACGGTACACGCAGGCGAACACCTGGATTTCTTTCTAGTGGAGCATAGCGCCTCCGATATCCTGGTTCTTACCGAGCGTGACAGGCATCTGGATGTCATGATCTGCCTTTCGATAACAGATCGTGTGCTCACCATCACATCATCGGTCGTCACGCATAACCTCTATGGACGCATCTACATGTTACCGGTAGGGCTCGCCCATAAAGTGATCGTCAGTAGTCATCTGCGCCGACTGAAGAGAAGCCTTGAAAGGCAGTAGAGGTTGGTTGTTCCGGTCGATCAGCGAACCCTACACGCGTCCATCAGCATCCATCCTGTCGCCCACTGACAGGCGCATGCACGGCCAGCAACTCAGCCACCCATTCGATAAACACGCGCAGCTTGAGGCTGATATGCCGGTTCGGCGGAAAGGCCACGTAAAGCGGCATCGGATCAAGGTGCCAGTCCTTGAACAAGGGCACTAATTCGCCCCGGTCCTCGAAGGCTTTTGACATGTAGCTGGGCAACCACAGCACGCCAAGGCCCGCCAGGCCGGCGGCGAGGTAGGCATTGCCATCATCGACCGCCAGGGCGTAGCGGCCCTTGATCTGGAGACTTTCCTGGTGCTTGCGCATGGCATAGGGCAAGGGTTTGCCGGTGCGTGCCCACAGGAAACCGACGATACGATGGTTGGCGTCTTCCAGTTCCCGTGGGTGGGCGGGCGTACCTAAGCGTGCCAGGTAGCTCGGGGCGGCAAACACGCCGAGCGCCAGGTCGCCTACCCGCCGGGCCATCAGGGATTGGTCGGTGAGTTCACCGCCGCGCACCACGCAATCGACGTTCTCATCGATCATATCGACGATACGGTCGCTGACGCCCATGTCGATCTGGATGTCCGGGTAGCGCGCGTAAAACCCAGGCAACGCGGGGACGAGGATCATGCTGGCCAGTGGGCTCGGCACATCCACGCGCAGGCGGCCTCTGGGCAGGGTTGCCGCGCCGGACAGGCTGGTCTCGGCGTCGTCCATATCGGCCAGCAGTTGCAGCACGCGTTCGTAGTACACGGCACCGTCGGCCGTGACGTTGACTTTGCGCGTGGTGCGGTTAAGCAATTTGACCCGCAGACGTGCCTCCAACTGCTGCACCAGTTGCGTCACGGTGGTCTTGCTCATGTGCAGGGTCTCGGCGGCCTTGGTGAAGCTGCCGGCCTCCACCACGCGAGCAAATGCCTGCATTGCATCAAAACGGTCCATGACGGCCTCGGCGATCGATTGTTTGGGTTTCACAAACAGTGCTGGCTAAAGTTGCTGGTTTATCGTCCTGGCACAAGCCCCTAGAGTCTGCCTACCGCTAATTACGGGTCACCTCGACCCTTTGAGAGAGGCATTCATGACGCAGCGTAATGTGGTTTTTCCGCCTGGACGCCAGGCGCTGTATGAGCGCAATCGCTATTCACCGGCCATTAAGTCCAATGGCTTTTTATTCGTGTCGGGGCAGGTCGGCAGCCATGCAGACGGCTCGCCCGAGCCCGATCTGGAGGATCAGGTCCGCCTGGCGTTCAACAACCTGAATGCGATCCTGGGGTCTGCCGGCTGCACCTTTGACGATGTGATCGACGTGACGGTGTTTATCGTCGATCCCGAATCCAGGTTCGAGACGATCTGGAAGGTGGTGCCGGAGTTCTGGGGCGAGGCGCCGCACCCGACGCTGACTGGCGTGGGGGTTACGTGGCTGTATGGGTACCAGTTCGAGATCAAGGTGATTGCCAGGCTTCCTTTGTGAATCCGTGCTGGCACATCCACCTCAGCAAGCACGGCTAGGCGCAGGCTGTCGGTATAGTTGATCCTATCGTCCAACGCCTATCCCGGAGCTTGCAACCCGTGTCTGACTTGCCAGGCAACGCCGCCTACACACAGCGCTTCGACGCCGTACTCGCTTATATCGACGCGAATCTTGAAGGTGACTTGTCGGTGAAGACGCTGAGCGAGGTGGCGCATTTTTCGGTGTTTCACTTCCATCGGCAATTCACCGCGTTCGTGGGCATGCCGGTTGCGCGCTATGTGCAACTGATGCGCCTGCGCCGCGCGGCACATGACTTGTCTTCCCGCGCTGATTATTCGGTGCTGGAGGCGGCGCTGGGGGCCGGCTTCGAAAGTCCTGAAGCCTTTGCCAGGGCGTTCAGGCGAGCGTTCGGCATGGCGCCGAGCACATTCCGGAAACGACCGGATTGGCAGCTCTGGCGCGGGGTATTCAGCGTCCCTTACTTTTCCAGGAGCATCATTATGCAGGTACGAATTGTGGAGTTTCCTGCGGTCAAGGTGGCCGCATTCGAGCACCGCGGGGCCCCAGGGCGCGTGAATGAAAGCGTGCAGACATTCATTGCGTGGCGCATGCACAGCGGGCAGTCGCCGGTGGCTTCAAGTCGCAGCTTCGGTATTCCTTTCGACAACCCTGATACGACCCCGGCCGACGAGTTCCGGTTTGCCATTTGCGGCGAGATTCACCAGGCGCTGGCCGCGAATGAGTTCGGCGTCACTGAACGCGTCATCCCCGGCGGGCGCTGTGTGGTGGTGCGTCATGTGGGTTCGCCGGATCACATCGCAGAGTCGATCTATCCGATCTACCGCGACTGGCTGCCTGGCAGCGGCGAGGAGCTTCGGGACCAGCCGTTGTTTTTCGAATACCTGAGCATTTTCCCCGAGACACCGCAGGATCAATGGCAGACCGATATTTATGTGCCGTTGCAGTAGCGGCGCTTTACCGCCGCCAAGCATCGCGGCGGATGCCATGGGGCTCAAGCCGTATAGCGCAGCGCATCGATCACCACCCCCAACGCCGACGATTGCTCACGGCGGTTAGGATAGTAAAGGTGGTAACCCGCAAAGGGTTGGCACCAGTCCTCCAGCACCCGCACCAGGCTGCCGTCGGCCACCTCGTTCAACACCATGTCTTCCGGCAGGAACGCCAACCCGCAGCCTGCAATTGCGGCACGCAGGATGGGCAAGCTGCTGTTGAAGGTCCATTGGCCTTCGACTCGGGCCTTGAGTTCGTGACCGTCTTTTTCAAAGTCCCATTGCAGCAGGTTGCCGTGGGTGGGCAGGCGCAGGTTGATGCAGTTGTGCTCGGCCAGGTCGCGGGGCACTGTCGGCGTGGGCCGTTGCCTGAAATACGTCGCGGCGCCCACGACCGCCATGCGTAACGCGGGCCCGATCGGTACGGCAATCATGTCCTTGGCCACTTGATCGCCCAGGCGCACGCCGGCGTCATAGCGCTGCGCGACGATGTCGGAAAGCGCGTAGTCAACGGTGATTTCGACGTTGACATCCGGATAGTCGGGCAGCACCTTCAGCAACTTCGGCCACAGGATATTGTTCGCCGCATGTTCGGAGGCGGAGATCCGCACGGTGCCCGCCGGGGTGTCGCGAAACGCGCTGACCGCCGTCAATTCCAGCTCGATTTCCTCGAAGCGCGGTGCCATGGTCAGGTACAACCGCTGGCCCGCCGCGGTGGGCGATACGCTGCGGGTGGTGCGGGTCAGCAGGCGCACGCCTAGACGTGCTTCCAGCGCGCGCATGGTGTGGCTGAGGGCCGACTGTGAAACACCCAACTGTGCGGCGGCGCGGGTGAAACTGCCTTCGCGGGCGATGACCACGAAGGCTTGCAGGTCGTTGAGATTGGCGCGGGACATTAATGAGTGCCTCTCATGCGGAGGGCATGATTATGCGCGCGATCACAGGGTTCTCCCATAGAACGAGGTTAACTTGCCAAGTGCTGCGTCGACGTACGTGGGCACCCAGTAGGTCTCGATGTGGGTGGCGCCGTCGATGATGAACATCTCCTTGTCCGTGGTGCCGGTAGCCTTGGGGAACGCATCCTGGGTCATATAAAGGCTGTCGGCCTGGCTGCCGGCGATCATCAGCAACGGTTGATGGATCAGCTCGATCCGGTCGGTCGCGTCAAAGCGCATCAGGTCCAGCAGGCTGCTGGTGGTGTATCTGAAGGTCGAGTTCGGATGCGCGTGGGTCTTCCAATAGTACGCATAGCCCTGGCGATACAAGGCGAAGGGCAGCTTGGCGATCTGCTCGTCGGTAAGGTTGGCATCACCGGAATAGAGCACTGCGCCACCGGCCGCTTCCTGGGCGCGCGCGGCAGAAGCTTGTTGCAGGCGTTGCTCGACGCTGTCCAGTTGCGAGTCGTTGTAGCCATTGCGACGGACCCGGCCGGAGTTGAACAGGCTCACGGTCGCTACCGATTTGAAGCGTCTGTCGGTTGCAGCGGCCGCCAACGAATAGCCACCGCCGCCACAGATACCGAGCAGGCCCAGGCGCGTGCTATCGACGCCGGCGAACTGAGCGATGAAATCCGCCATGCCGTGGATGTCCTCGATGCGGTTCGCCGGCTTGTCCACACTGCGCGGCTGCCCGCCACTGGCGCCCTGGTAGGCCGCATCGGCGGCGATGGTGATGTAGCCCTGTGCCGCCAGGCGCTGGGCATACAAACCGGCGACTTGTTCTTTTATCCCGCCGTTGGGGTGCGCGACCACCACCGTCGGATAGGCCTTCCCGGCATCGTAGTGGGCCGGTGTGTAAACGTTGGCCGCGATGTCCAGCCCGTTGAGCTTGTAGGTGACCGGATGAATGTTGACCTGGCCGGGCTGGTTTTGGCTGATGGCCCCGTCGTAAGCCAAGGTGAACGGGTTTTTTTTGTAGTCTGCGGCCAGGGCTTCACCGGCTGAAAGCCCGACCAGTGCGACCATGAAGGTGTTTTTCAGTATGTTCACATGATGCTCCTGAGTCATTAAAAGCGGCTGCTCGCAAGGGCTGAGCGCGTGGGTCAATCCAGGTGCCTGGTCTTGAGGAATTGCGACACCAGGTCGGCGATCTGCACGTTGTTCAAGTCCGACATGGGGAAGTGGGTATTGCCCTTGATGCCGATTTCCGGCAAGTGGATCAGCGTTACGTCGCCGCCGTGTCGGTTTACGGCATCGCGCCACAGCCGTGCCATTTTCAGGCGCGCGCGCCAGCTGTCCTGGGCCGGCAGGTCAACCGGCTGTTCCGGGATGTTGTCGCCGTAGACGATCAGGATCGGGATCCGCGTGAGCGCTACGAATTGGTCCAGCGGCATCGCTGTGCCTTGCACCGTGTCGAAGGCGCTGGGAATCGGCGCGGGCACTTCACCTTGAGGAAAGATGAAGCTGCTGCCCGGCTCGAACGCAACGATGGCCTTGACCTTGTTGTTCTTGATCGCCGTCAACCAGCCAGGCCCGCCACCTTGCGAGTGGGTGAACAGGAGGCCGGGGCCGATTTTGTCAAACACCGCCGACACACCGTCAGACACCACCTCCATGTCGAACGGCCCGGTATTGGGCGTCATCGCGCGGAAGAACTGTTCACGGGTCTGCGCATCCCGGGCAACCTGCACACCCTCGAAATAGTTGGGCCACAGGCCGATGCGGAATTGGTTGAACCAGAGCTGTTCGTCCGGCGTCGGTTTGAGTGTGCTCTCGACCATGCTGCGACCGGCATTGCCACGGCGCGGCTGGTCGATCAGGTACACACCGAACTGGCGGCGCAGGAAGAGGTTCTGGAAGCCTTCGCGACCGTCGGCGGTAGTTTCCCAGGTCTTGGAAAATTGGCCGGCGCCGTGCCACATGACGATAGGCAGTGGCCGCGCATTCACCGGGATTTGGTAGAAGGTGTAGGCGTGGTCGCCATGGTAGGTCTGGCCGTCAGGGCTCATGGGCGAACGTGGGTTGAAGGTGCCGGGGGCGCTGGCCATCGTGCCGCCGGCGGCGAAGCTGCCTTGTTCCTGGATCATCAAGGCGGCGTTGCCTGCCGGTTGGGTACTACAACCGGCCAGCACACTCAGCAGGGTGAGACTGAGCAAGTGTTTTCCAGGTGCCATGTCAGCCTTCCTTAGCCGCAAGTGCTTGCGTAAGTGCAGTATTTGCACGTTGCGCCGCGTGGGTATCGTCATACGGTTCCAGCCCCTCGATGACCTGGCGCAGTTGTGCCGCACTCAGCCCCACCCGCAGGCTTGCCAGCATGTGCGAACGCAACTGCGCTTCCACGCCTGGCGTTGCGGCCAGTGCCGCTACGGTGGCCAGCTCACGGCTTTGCCAGTCGAGGTTGTCACGCTCGAAAATGTCGCCGAACAGGTGGGTTTGCAGGAACTGGTTGATGACCGGGGCAAACTCGAACACCGGGCCGTTGACCGGGCCACCGGAGAGGCGGGTTTGGTTGGCCGTCCCCACCTTGAGCAGTGCTTCACCGCTTGGAATGGCCCGGCTCGGTGCGCGCCCTGGCGCATCGTGGATGCCACGCTGTCTGCGCGCTTGCAACACCCCCATCAACTCATTCAATGCATTGAGGCTGCGCGGGAAACCGACGTAGGCGTAGAGCTGCACCAGGATTTCCTGGGTCTCGCTGATGGTCAGTCCCGCGTCCAAACCTTGGTTCAGGGCGTTGTTGAGCCTGGGCATGTCGCTGGTTGCCATGGCGGCGGCGATCGGTGGAATCGCCTGTTGCCTGGCCGACAGGGTGTCTGAGGCGGGAAGGGCGCTGGTCACCGCAGGCAGTTGCCCTTGGTATTGCGCGTCCGAGACTTGTTCCGCCCAGGTGACCGCCTTGCCGTCCTCGGCTTCGGCGATGGCGATATGGGTCATCGTCGTGGTGGCCGTCGCCCCATGCCAGTGTCGGGTGTGCGGCGGGATCCAGACACTGTCACCGGCACGGATTTCTTCGCGTACGCCGCCGTCTTGCTGCACATAGCCGACGCCTTGGG
Organism: Pseudomonas sp. GW821-FHT09D08; assembly: GCF_059416305.1. Lineage (NCBI taxonomy): Bacteria > Pseudomonadati > Pseudomonadota > Gammaproteobacteria > Pseudomonadales > Pseudomonadaceae > Pseudomonas > Pseudomonas sp. GW821-FHT09D08. The sequence continues at coordinate 254,771 of NZ_JBWKOX010000001.1, read as the reverse complement.
TGACGATCAGTGTCTGCCCCAGCGGATGGGTATGCCAGGCCGTGCGTGCACCGGGTTCGAAGGTGACGGTACCGCCGCCGGCACGGGCGGGAAGCTCGCCCTTGAACAGGCCGTCGACCCATACCGTGCCGGTGAAGTTTTCTTCAGCTCCCTGGATTGAAGGTTGGGAGCCGGCTGGGGTAATGCGGATTTCGCGGGCGCAGGTTTCGCCGGCCATAAGGGAAAAGGCAACCAGTGGGGCGATCAGTCGATTCATTGAAAGTGCTCCTCCGTAAGACGCAGTGAGGGGTGAGCGTTGCTCATTCCCTATCGGCCCACGCGGGCCTGGAGGGCCTCGGGGTAGCGGTCACCTTCTATGGGGATTTGCACAAGTGCCGCATCAATCGCCGTGAGTTCGGCGGGTGTAAGCGTGATGCTGGCGCCACCGAGGTTCTCTTCCAGGCGATGCAGTTTGGTGGTACCGGGAATCGGCACGATCCACGGTGCCTGCGCGAGCAGCCAGGCGAGGGCGACCTGCGCCGGTGTGGCCTCTTTACCCTGTGCAATCTCGCGGATCAGCACCACCAGCCCTTGGTTAGCGTGCAGGGCTTGCTGGCTGAAGCGCGGCACGATGCTGCGGAAGTCGTCGCTGCCGAACGTGGTGTCTGCCGCCATCGCACCGGTCAGGAACCCCTTGCCCAAGGGACTGAAGGGCACGAAGCCGATGCCCAGCTCTTTGAGCGTCGGCAGAATCTCGTGCTCAGGCTCGCGCCACCACAGCGAATATTCACTTTGCAGCGCCGTTACCGGCTGCACTGCATGGGCCCGCCGAATGGTTTGTGCGCCGGCTTCCGAGAGGCCGAAGTGCTTGACCTTGCCTTCCCAAATCAACTCCTTGACCACGCCGGCAACCTCTTCGATGGGCACGTCGGGATCAACCCGGTGCTGGTAAAGCAAGTCGATGTAGTCGGTCTTCAACCGGCGCAACGAACCTTCGACGGCGATACGGATGTGCTCCGGACGGCTGTTGAGAATCTGTTGTTTGTTGTCCGATCCGAAGGTGAAGCCGAACTTGGTGGCGATCACCACTTTATGGCGCACCGGTGCCAGTGCTTCGCCGACCACCCGCTCATTAAGGTAAGGGCCGTAGACCTCGGCGGTGTCGAAAAAAGTCACGCCACGGTCAACCGCCGCACGGATCAGCGAAATGGCCTGACGGGTGTCTGTTGCCGGGCCGTAGCCGTGGCTCAGGCCCATGCAGCCCAGGCCCAGGGCGGATACTTCAAGTGAGCTGTTTCCGAGTGTGCGCTTATGCATGTCGATCTCCCCGTGTGATGGTCAGGCCGCACCCAGCAAGGTGGACTGGGTGCGAAACCGCTGGGGAAACAGTAGGCGTGCGCTGGCATGAGCACTAGACGGGTAAATCGGCAAGGGTTTATGAGTGCTGCTCATCAATCCATGGCGGCAGAGGGTAACCTACGGTTGAGCGGTCCACACCGCCAGTTCATAACCATCCGGGTCAATGAAGTGAAACCTGCTGCCACCGGGGAACGAAAAGGTCTCGCGGCTGATCACGGCGCCTGCGGATTTGAGCCGCTGCTGCGTGCCTTCAAGATCATCCGCGTAAAGGATCACCAGCGGGCCACCCGGTCGAACGGGCTCTGCGGTAGTGAACCCGCCGGTCAGCCTGCCATCGCTGAACTCGGTGTAGGTGGGGCCGTAGTCGACGAATGTCCAGCCGAACACTGCGCCGTAGAAGGCTTTGCTGCGGGCGATATCGCCCACGTTGAACTCGATATTGTCGATCTGTCGGTCTTGACCGCGAACGCTCATGGTTGCCTCCTTGGCGGATGGTTGAGGGGCGAGTGTAGCGGTTTACACCCGGGACTGGGTTACCATGCCGACGCGAAATTCCCGCCGAACCCTCTGGCCACTTATGTCCTCCAACGCGCTGTACACCGACCTGTCCATCTACTACGACCTGATGTGCGCCGACATCGACTACCGCGCGCAGAGCCACAGCGTGCGTCGCCTGCACCAGTTGTTCGGCAATGACGGGCGCCGCCATCTGGACCTTGCCTGCGGCACCGGGCCCCATGTGCGCCACTTCCTCGACTTCGGCTACCGCAGCAGCGGCCTGGACATCAGCCAACCGATGCTGGACCTCGCCCAACTGCGCTGCCCCGAGGCACCGTTCAGCCGCCAGGACATGGCCGGTTTCCAGGTGGACGAACCGCAAGACCTGATCACCTGCTTCCTGTACTCGACCCACTACAACCCCGGGCTCGCGCAACTGCGCGCCTGCCTCGCCAGCGTGCACGACGCACTCGCCGACAACGGCGTGTTCTGCTTCAACGCAGTGGACAAACTGCATATCGACAACCGCTTGCTGGTACGCCATAGCGTGGAGTTTGAAGGCAGTCATTTCACCTTCGGCTCCGGCTGGCATTACCGCGGAGAAGGGGAGCAGCAGGCACTGCGCCTGAGTATCGAGAAGACCACGGCGGGGGTGACCCAGGCCTGGCAGGATGAGCACACCATGGTGGCGCTGAGTTTCACGGAGTTGCAGGCGCTGTTACAGCCGTATTTTGAGGTGCAGGTGTTCGAGCATGACTATGAGCGGATCACGCCCTGGGCGGGCGTGACCGGGAATGCGTTGTTTGTGTGTGTGAAGCGTTAAAAGCCTAGCTACGGCGATGAAACCATCTGAATGAGGTGTTCAGATTGAAAACCACCACACTACAAATTTGTTGGGTCTGTCGACCGTAAGCGCTTTTACTTTTAGATCTTTGGCCGCCTCATCCCAGTAAATGACTGAGTATTCGTATGCAAATACAGTTCCGTCCGAAAGGGTTGTATGTAAAGTTTTGTCCAAGGAAACACTCGCTTTAACTTCTGCTTGCTCCTCGGCTGGCACTTTAGGGATGGTTATGGTACCGGCTATGTCTGCGTCGACCTTGATTTTAGCTGTTCTATCGTTGTTATAAACAATTGCCACGCCCGTGATGATTACTTGTGTTTCGTGCTCGTTTTTTAAAGAGGCCAGTGTTTCAGCATTCTCAGGGCTATTTATTTTTTTTATAAGTCCGTAAGTGTCAATATTCCTGTAAATTAAATAAGTGCCGGTCAAGTAGTTGTCAGTTTCAATTTTTATTTCGGTTTTTCCCGCTTTTTTTGCTGAGACCTTAGCGTTAAGCGCCGCTTTTCTTGCTTCTTCGGAGTACAGAGACGTTGATAAAACCAAGGGGAAATCCGTAATGACTAAACGAGATTTTGGGTCGAATTTATTCTTGCTTTGAGTGTTTATTACCCCAACAGAGTAAATGGGAGCAGAGAATGCCTCAGTTGTACGCCAGTAAGCACCATTGACGTTCAAATAGGGGGTTTGTGTCGAACATCCTGCCAGCAAAGCAAACCACATCAAGGTTATGATTTTTATGTTCATCGCTGCTCCCTGTTTTTTATTTTTTGCTGCGGATTCGAAGAGTTTGATTGCAGCCAGAGTGTAGAGTGAGCAGGGCATTCAGCAAGTAATGCGTGTAAAAAATCTGAGGGCCGGATTTGCCCTCTACGAGCTGAGCGGTCTGCTTAGCCTGCTACCGGATTTTCTAAAAAACACCTGAGGTTGGTTGCCGCGTTCAAGTGAACGAACGCGGCAATGTGGACATATAAAACGCTTGGGTAATTTGCTGCGACCCTATTGATGAAACCGCCTCCCCAACGCATCCAACCGCACCGCAATCGGCGGCAGCTGCTCGCTGCTCCTGGCCAGCATCTCCACGTCGTCAGCGGTGTTTTGCGCAATGCTCTGCACCGATTGCAAGCGCCCGACAATCTCCTGATTCGCCGAGGTCTGTTCGCGTGTGGTGGAGACAATCCGCCCATTCAGCGCATCGATCTGGGTAATGTCATTGCCCACCGCTCGCAGCATTTCCACTGCCAGCTGACTGTCCTCCACACACCGTTCCACGCCCTGGCGGCTGTCGTGCATGGCTTCCACGGCCTGGCGGCTGCCTTGCTGCAGGCCTTCGATGATGGTTTTGATTTCCTGGGTGGAGACGGCGGTGCGTTGCGCCAGGCTGCGCACTTCGTCGGCGACGACGGCGAAGCCGCGGCCTTGTTCGCCGGCGCGGGCGGCTTCGATGGCGGCGTTGAGGGCGAGGAGGTTGGTCTGGTTGGCGATGCTGCTGATGACTTCCAGTACCGAGCCGATTTGTTCGGCCTGGACCGCCAGGCCTTGGACCGTGTGGTGGGTGCCTTCCAGGCGTGTGGCCAGTTGGGTGATTTCGTGTTGGGCGCGGCCGACGCTTTCCTGGCCACGCAGGATTTGTTGGCTGGCGACGCCCGCGTGTTCAACCGCTTCTTCGACGTGCACCGTAATGTGGCCCATGGCGTCTTCCATGCGCTGCATGGAGTCGGTCATTTGTGCGATTTCGGCCAGTTGGTGGCGAGCGCCTTTTTCCAGGGTACCGCTGGCGTGGGCCAGTTCCTGGCCGAGTTGGCCGAGTCCGTGGGAGTCGCGGGCGACGCCGTCGATGAGGTGGGTGATTTGTTGCAGGAAATGGTCAAAGCGCTTGGCAAGGGAGACGTGCACCTTGCCTTCACCTTTGGCGCTGTCCACGGTGAATTGGGTGGTGACGGCGAGCATTTTTTCCAGCATTTCCTCGCTTTCCACCGCCTCGGCCTGGCTGTTTACCGCGAGGTAGAGCAGGGCGATGGTTTCCATCACGACGTAGAAGGCGTGGACAAACACCATGGTCCAACCGCCGTGATGCGCCATCACGAACACCGGGAAGCCTTGATGCTGCAACGCATGGAACACCACGTGGTGCACGGCAATCGTCAGGGCGGCCACCAGGATCGGCAGCCAGTCTCGATAGAACGTCAGCACCGCCAGCAGCGCGAAAATCCCGAAGTGTGCTTCGATCACACCCTGGGCCTGGTTGATGTGCAGCGCCGCCATGACCATCAAGCCCGCGCCCAATGCGCAACGCATCACCCGTGTGCCGCCGATAGCGCGGTAGAGCGCGGTGAGCACCGTGCTGGTGCCTCCTCCCACGACAATTGCCTGGGTCAGGGTGTCGTGCCAGAACGCGAGCCCGACGGAGAACAGCGTCATCAGCCAGATCAACGCCAGCATGATGCGGTCGGCCTTGCGGTAGTGCTCCAGGAAACGTGCGCGTGCGGGCATTCACTCTTACTCCATGTGGTCTGGCAAGAATCAAAGCATGCGGCGTGCCACTACGGCCCGCGTTCAGGCACTTTGCGGGTGCAGGGAAACCAGAAAGCTTATCGGCTTTGGGGGAGGGGACTTTAAGCGCGAATGCGTTCGCCGAGCGGCTGCCCGAGCGGGCAGCCGCCAGGTGGATCAGAAGCTGTACTTGGCCGTCAGCATCATGTTGCGTGGGGTGCCGTAGGCGTCGCCGCCATAGCTCACGGAGTTGGCGATGCTGGAGTAATAGCGGCGGTCGAAGATGTTGTTGGCGTTGAGCTGCAGGTCGAGGTGGTCGTTGACCTTGTAGCCGGCCATCAGGTCGGTGACGGCGTAGGCGCCCTGCTGGAGGCGGTAGGTGCTGCCGTCAGCCAGCTTGACGTCGTTGTACAGGCGGCTTTGCCAGGAGATGTTGCCGCCCACGCGCAGTTTCTCCAGCGGGCCCTGGAAGTTGTAGCGGGTGGTCAGCTTGAACAGGTGCTCCGGAACGTCCGTGTCGTACTGCTTGTTGACCTTCTGCGGGTTGGCTTCATCCTTGATGGTGTGGGTACGCGCGTAGGTGTAGCCACCGCCGACCTGCCAGTTCTCGGTCAGTGCGCCTTGCAGTTCGAAGTCGATCCCCTGGCTGCGAATCTCGCCCGAGGCCTCATAGCACTCCGTCTGTGGGCAGTTTTGCACGGTCACCTGGGTGGCGCGGTTTTCCTGGTCGACACGGAACAGCGCCACGCTCGCATTCAGCGCGCCACCCAGGTATTCGCCCTTGATTCCGACCTCGTAGTTCTTGCCGACAATCGGCTTGACCGGGGTGCCGGAGGTGTCCTTGGCGCTCTGCGGTGTGAAGATGTCGCTGTAGCTGACGTACACCGAGTGATGATCGTCCAGCTCATAGATCAGCCCCGCGTAGCGGGTGAGGTTGCGGGTGACGTGATAGTCGCCGTCGTTGCTGCCATGGGCATCGTAGTCGTACCAGTCCAGGCGCCCGCCGAGGATCAGCTTCAACGGGTCCGCCAGGCTCAGGCGCGTGGTCACGTAGACACCGTCCTGGGTGGTGACCTCGCGATCGTCCGTGGTGTGGACGAAGTCCGGTTTGCCAGCGGTGAGGGGCCAGTTGGTGTTGTAGGGGCTGTAGTTGTGGGTGGTCATGTCGTAGATGCGTCGGCTGGCGCCCACCACCAGTTCATGGGTGCGCCCGAATGCCTGGAACGGGCCGCTGGCAAAGGCGTCGACGCCGGCCTGGTTTTCATCGTAGGCGGCCTGGTAGACCGTGCGCGCCAGGGTGTTGTTGACCCAGCGCGACTGGTAGGAGCCGGAAAACAACGCGTTCTGTTCGGCGTAGTTGGCGTTGACCTGAAGCTTCCAGTCATTGGCCAGGCGCTGGCGCAGTTCGGCGAAGACCGTGTTGATTTCCTGGTCCTTGTTCTCCCAGTCGGTACCGGGATTGTAGGAGCGCGGCAGGTCCAGGTGATGGCCGTCCTGGCCGATCATCGACGAGCCCCAGAAGTAGTTGGTCTTGTCCTTCTGGTTCGAGAAACCGAGGGTGAGGGTGGTGTCTTCGCTCAGGTCGGCTTCGGTGACGGCATAGAACAGGCCGTGATAGGACTCGGCATTGTCGATGAAGCTGTTGGCGTCGCGGTAGGAGGTGACCACCCGGCCGCGCCAGGTGCCGCTGTCATTGAGCGGGCTGGAGGCGTCGAGCTCGCCACGGTAGTCATCCCAACTGCCGGCGGCGCCGGTGAGGGTGACTTTCTGTTCGTCCAGCGGCCGCTTGCGGACCAGGTTGATGGCCGCCGACGGGTTGCCCGCACCGGTCACCAGGCCGGTGGCGCCACGCACGACCTCGACACGGTCGAACATCGCCAGGTTCGGCTGGGCGCCTACGGAAACGCCGTTGTAGCCGCTGGGGATGCCGTCGTACATCAGGTTGTCGATGTCGAAACCGCGTGAGGTGTAGGACTGCCGGCCTGGGCCGCTGGAATAGTTGAGGAACAACCCAGGCGTGGCATTGACCACGTCGTTGATGCTGGTCATCCCCTGGTCATCCATGCGCTGGCGTGTGATGACGGTGACGGCCTGCGGGGTTTCACGCAGGGTGAGGGGCAGTTTGGTCGCGGTTTTCATCGCGCCGGTGGTGTAGGACTGCGTACCCTCGGTGGTTTCGCCCAGTTGCTGCTCGCCGGAGATCCGGGTCGCACCCAGTTCCAAGGTGGTTGCCGGCGTTTCAGCGTCGGCGGCGAAGGCCGCGTGCGAGGTGGCGAGGCACACCGCCAAAGCGATCAGACTGGGTGTAAAACCTTTACCGCCGTGTTGTTGCACAGACATGGAACGGACTCTCCCCTAAGTGCCGTCCGTGGCGAATAATAAATCTGTTGATAATTATTCGCATTAGTTTGGCAGGTTAAGCCTGTCGAAAAAAGCCTTGGGGAAGAATTAGTTAACGAATTTTTCACATATTGAGGGCAGGCGTTTGGCCATTACCTGACGCCGGCGAGTGCTTTTTTGTGTGTTCAATCGCGTTTCGGAATGGCCATCCGACTCGTCGCTTTCACCTCGCGCAGCGCCAGGCTCGACTGGATCGACGCAATCCCCAGCTGCCGTCGCAGCACGCTTTCCACAAACTCGCTGTAGCTGTCCAGATCCTCCGCCAGCACCTGCAAGAGGTAATCCGCGTCGCCGGTGATCTTGTGGCACGCCAGCACCTGAGGAAGCTCCTTCACCACTGCTTCGAACGCATCCGGCGCGTGGTCGGTGTGGATCGCAAAACGCACATGCACAAACGCCATGATGTCCAGGCCGAGCAGCTTGCGATCGAGGTTGGCCTGGTAGTCCTTGATCACGCCTTCTTCCTCCAGGCGTTTGCGCCGACGCCAGCAGGGGGTAAGGCTCAGGGCCAGGCGCTCGCTCAGTTGGGCGTTGGAAATACTCGCGTCTTCCTGCAGCAGGGCGAGGATGGCGAGATCGGTGTCGTCCAGAACGACCTGCTTGGTTTTATTTTTCATATTTGGCTGTAACCAGGGTAAAAACACCCGATAAAGCTATCAGTGCAAGAAGTAAAAGCAAAGAAAGCCCTGCGCAGCCAGAACAAAATAGACCCTGTCTTTTACTGGCGGATGTATCCAAATGCTGACTGTTTTTAGTGATGACCACCGTTTGCACCACGGCACCGAACTCAAGGATGGTGTGCTCAAGCCCTCGTTCGAACAACCCAGCCGCGCCGACACCGTGCGTGACCGCGTCCGGCACGTCGGGCTGGGCGATATCATCGTGCCGCGCAGCTTCGAGCGCGCCTGCTACGTCAACGCCCACAGCGAGCGCTACGTCAGCTTCCTCGAAACCGCCTGGGCCGAATGGACCGCCATCGGCCGCCGCCATGACGCGCTGCCGCTGGTGTGGCCGGTACGCGACCTGGCCAATGAGCAGGTGCCGGACTTCATCGACGGCAAGCTGGGTTTCTTCGCCATGGACGCCGGCTCGCCGATCACTGCCACCACCTGGCAGGCGGTCAAGACCAGCGCGGACATCGCCCTCACCGGTCTGGCGCTGATCGACGAGGGCCATCACAGCGCCTTCGCCCTGTGCCGCCCACCGGGGCACCACGCGGCCCGCGAATACATGGGCGGTTATTGCTACCTCAACAACGCCGCGATTGCCGCGCAACAGGCCATCACCCAAGGTGCCAAGCGCGTGGCGGTACTGGATGTGGATTTCCACCACGGTAACGGTACGCAGAATATTTTCTACGACCGCGCGGATGTGCTGTTCATCTCCCTGCACGGCGACCCGTCGGTGTCCTATCCGTACTTTTCCGGCGCCGACAGCGAACGCGGCGCAGGTGCCGGGGAGGGCTTCAACCTGAACTACCCCTTGCCGAAAAACACCACGTGGGGCCAGTACAAAACCGCGCTGATCCACGCCTGCCAGCAACTCAAACACTTCGCCCCCGAGGTGCTGGTGATCTCCCTCGGCGTCGACACCTTCAAGGACGACCCCATCAGCCACTTCCTGCTCGACAGCCAGGACTTCCTCAGCATGGGCGAGATCATCGCCGGGGTGGGCGTGCCGACGCTGTTCGTGATGGAAGGCGGCTACATGGTCGACGAGATCGGCATCAACGCCGTCAACGTCCTGCACGGCTTCGAAAGCAAGACTGCCTGACCTGATAACAACACTCGCTCGATTCTTTTTTCTGCCAAAACTCAAAAACATAACAAGAGGTTTTGTGATGAAAACAACCACGTCCGGGCTGTGTGAAAAGCCTGCGTTGCAACGCACCCTGAGCAACCGCCACATCCAGCTGATGGCCATGGGCGGTGCGATCGGCACCGGCCTGTTCATGGGCTCCGGCAAGATCATCGCGTTGTCCGGCACCTCGATCATCCTGATCTACATGATCATCGGGCTGTTCGTGTACTTCGTGATGCGCGCCATGGGTGAGCTGCTGCTGTCCAACCTCAACTTCAAGAGCTTCGCCGACTTTGCCGGCGCGTACCTGGGCCCGCGTGCGGCGTTCTTTCTCGGCTGGTCGTACTGGCTGAGCTGGAGCGTGGCGGTGGTGGGGGACGCGGTGGTGGTCGGCGGGTTTTTCCAGTACTGGTTCCCCCATGTGCCGGCGTGGATGCCGGCGGTGGGCATGCTGTTGACGCTGTTCGCGTTGAACGTGCTGACGGTCAGGCTGTTCGGCGAAGTGGAATTCTGGTTCGCGATCATCAAGATCATCGCGGTGCTGACCCTGATCGGCGTGAGCGTGGTGTTGATCGCCAGCTCGTTTGTCTCGCCCACCGGGGTCACGGCCTCCGTGAGCCACTTGCTGGACAAACAGGCGGCGTTTCCCAATGGCCTGTTCGGTTTTTTCGCCGGCTTCCAGATGGCGATCTTTTCCTTTGCCGGCACTGAACTGATCGGCACCGCAGCCGCCGAAACCCGAGCACCGGAGAAGACCTTGCCCAAGGCGATCAACTCGATTCCGCTGCGCATCATCCTGTTCTACGTGCTGGCCCTGGCGTGCATCATCGCGGTCACTTCGTGGCAACAGGTGTCGCCGAGCAAAAGCCCGTTCGTGGAACTGTTCCTGGTGGCGGGCTTTCCAGCGGCGGCGGGGATCGTCAATTTCGTGGTGCTGACCTCGGCGGCCTCGTCGGCCAACAGCGGGGTGTTCTCCGCCAGTCGCATGTTGTTCGGCCTGGCCGACCTTGGGGACGCGCCGGGTATCTTTGGGCGCTTGTCGAAAAGCAGCGTGCCGTTTACTAGCCTGGCCTTCACCACCTTGCTGATGCTGCTGGGCCTGGTGTTGCTGTTTGTGGTACCGGAGGTGATGACCGCCTTCACGATTGTGTCGACGGTGTCGGCGATCCTGGTGATTTTCACCTGGTCGACCATCCTCGGGTCCTACATTGCCTACCGCAAAAAACGCCCGGACCTGCACGCCAGATCTCTCTACAAGATGCCTGGCGGTGTGCCGATGGCCTGGTTTTCCCTGGCATTCCTGGTCTTCGTGTTGGGCCTGCTGGCGTTGCGGCCGGATACACGTCTGGCGCTGTGCGTGATGCCGGCCTGGTTTATCTGGCTGGGCATTGCCTTTCAGTTTTCACGCTTCAAGGCGGCCGGGGTGGTCAATCCCGGCCACAGGTGATTCGCTGGGTACTCAGAACTCCATTCTCAGGCCAATCGTGCCCTGGCGGCCGTTGGAGGTGTTGCTGTCCAGGTTGCGGTTGTAGCCCACCTCGCCGTACAGGCTGATGCCCGTGGCCACCTTCAGCGTGGCGCCGGCGCTCAAGTCCAGGGTGGTGGACTTCTGCTCGGTGTCGATCGCTGTCACATCGTTGAAGGTGACGGTGTTCTGCCCGGCACTGGTGTGCCAGACATTCGCCCGTACGTAGGGTTGAAGCGGCATGCTGCGGACCTGATAGTCACCGCGCAGGCGTACACCCAGACGGCTGGTGACGGTGGTGTCGGCGTCATAGGAAACGTCGGAGATCCCGTCGTTTTGCTTATCCAGTCTGGTCTTGCCGACGATCAGTTGCGCCTGGGGTTCAACCACCCAGTTACCCATCCCGGCAAACGGCCAGCCGACTTCGGCGGACGCCGTGACATTGTGCCCTCGGGTGTCCATCTTCACGCCACGATCCGACTCGTTATTGCCGTCGAAGCGGGTGCCCATCAATACCAGATCGAGGTAGGCCTGGTTGGCGCCGATCAGCGTCCAGTAGACCCCCAGGCTGTCGCCGCGCAAGGTGGTCTTGCCGGCGTCCTTGCCCTGCCAGCCGTCGTTGAAGCCTTTGACGTTGCCCTTGAGGGTGCTGTGGCCGACAAAGAACCCGCTGCGTTGGGTCAGGCCATTGTCGTAGGTGCTGGCGTACAGGTCTGTACCCACCTGGAAGCCGGTCACCGAACTGTCGAGCGATGGGCTGACCGTCCCGGTGAAGCTTTGGCGCGTGCTGTTGCCGTAGGTCCGCCCCCAGCCCGAAGTGAATGGGCCGGTGTGCAACTGCTGGCTTTGGTCACCCATACGCTGGTGGAAGGTGCCGAGCATGCCTTGCACGAGTTGCTGTGCGGCTGGAAACAACGCGGCGTAGATCGGCACTTCCGGACGGTAAATGGGGATCGGTTTTATGTCTGGATTGGGCGGCAGCGGTGGTTCACCGGGAACGGGCACCGGTAACGGCACGATAATCACCGGGTCAGGCGGCACCACGGGGATCGTCGAGCGCAGGTAGTAGTTTTCTGCCGTGCCAGCCGTCACGCCGCCCTTGAACAAGTAGTAGTTATACGCACCGGCGGATACCGGGCCGGCCAACGTAAACGCGTTGCCACTGCCAGACGCGCCGTTGAGGGCCTGCACCACCTGGATGCCGTCCTGCAGGGTGGCCGCACCCGCGCCGCCGAGGTTGGTGACACTGATGGCCGTGGTCCCGGCGAGGGTGCCCTGGTTGATGATCAGTTTGTCGCTGGGGGAATCGTCCGCACCCAAGGCGCTTTGCAGCGCAAGCCGCCCGTTGTCGCCGGTGTAATTGCCATTGATGGTCAAGGTGTCGCTGGTCCGGGTGTTGTCGGTGGTCATGTTGAGGGTGCCACTGTTGGTGACGTTCACCCGTTGCCCGGCCGTAAACGAGTCGATCACTCCGGTTCTGATCAACAGTTCACTGGTTCCGTCGATGGTCAGGCTACCGGTACCGGTGGCGCTGTCACCCAGTTTCAGCGTTCCGCCCAGGGTCAGCTGCGACTGGTTGTCCAGGCGGATGTTTTCCCAATTGGGAAACAGGCCTGGATCGCCGGCCTTGGTATTGTCCAGTGTGAGCGTGTCGATACCCAGGCCACCGTCGATCAACTGCGCCGCGGCCAGTTGGGTGTTGACCAGGTTTTGCAGCACCGCCGTGTCGTCACCGGCGCCCAGCAGTACGAACGAATGCAGGTTGCCACCAGTCCATTCGAAGTCATCGTTGCCAAAGCTGAGGAGTATCTGGCCGTTGACGTCGCCACCGGACACCGCCACGTGATCGTTGCCCCCGCTGACACTGATGTTGCCGCCGACAAAGGCCGTGCCCGAGATCAGGATGGTGTCGTTGCCGAAGCCGGTCACCAGGTTGCCGATGATGCTGCCACCCACCATATCGAACAGGTTGTTGTCGAGCTTCATGTCGACCCGGCCAATGCGGCCGCCGCTCATCCTGGCCCGGTCGCCATCCTCGAAGGCTCCGGTTATGGTGCCGCCACTCATGTTGAAGTCGTCCAGGCCATCGCCCTGGGCCAGTGAGGCAATGGTGCCGCCGCTCTGGGCGTAGCTGTCAACGCCTGCGCCCTGGCTGACGGCGCCGGCCTGGCCGCCGCTGATCTGCGCCACATCCGCCCCCGAGCCCTGGCTGACGCTGCCGGTGATGCTGCCCAGGTTGAGCCGGAAAATATTACTGCCATCGCCCTGGTTGAGGTTGCCGTCGATCCCGGCGCTCGGCCCGTTCACATCCACCAGATCGTTGCCGGCGCCGTAGGTGACATTCCCGGTAATCCGCCCCGTGGCGCTGAGGTTCAGGGTGTTGTTGCCCGCGTTGTCGGTAAAGCCCGGTGCCGTGCCGCTGTCGCAGGAAGAAAGGTCATCGCCGGCGGTGTTGCTGATGGTGCACGCCCCGTAAGACGCGGGCGTCAACGTCGCCAAGGCAATCAGGTACAGCAGGGTCAGAGTCCGTGAGCGCATGATCCATCCTCGTGCGAGGGGAAAGTTGCCCCGGCACCGGCAAAGGCCGGTGCCGGCCAGACCATGACAACGTGACGCGATACGGATCAGGGACGACGGGTTACCTGTTCGAAAACACCGGCCAATGCAAGGGGTTGGCATGGCTTTCTCGACTGCACCTCAAGCTGTGCAGCGCTTTTTGCACCATAGCCACCCATCCTGCGGGCCGCCACTGTCAGAAATAACAGGTATAGACGAGTGGAGGATTACGCAAACACAATCTCGTAAGGCTCGCGCATACGCTCCAGCAGCACTTGGGCCAATATGGGCGCCAGGCCGATCTGCGGATCGCCCGCCAACTGGCTGGCATACGCATGGACGGCGTGGAGCTTGCGCGCCACGGTCCAGGTGTCCAGGCGTACCTTGCGCGCCCGTTGCCAGGGGATCGTCGCACCCTCGCGGGCGGGGCAGTGCCAGGCCCAGATCGGCAGTTCATAGAGTTGCGCGCCCACCAGGCTGCAGGCGTTGGCGCTGGCACGGCCGACGGCCTCATGGTCGTCATTGCCGTCGTTGCGCCAGGTGGAAAACACCACGTCGCCCGGTTGCAGGTAGCGCGCGATGAATTGGCTCAGTTGCGGCTCGCGAGCGGCGAGGGCGTTGTCGCAGAAACCGCCGCGAATCCACTTCAGGCTGTGCAAGGGCATGCCCAGGCGGCGCAGCGCCTCGGCGCTTTCCTGGGGCCGCACCACACTTAGGCGGCTGGCCGGCCATACGTGGGAACCCGGGTGGCTGGCACTGCCGTCCGTGATGGAGATCATTTGCAGGGGGTGTTCCAGGGTGCTGAGCAATTGCAGTAGACCGCCGCAGGCCACCACCTCGTCGCCGGGATGCGGCGCGATGATCACCACGCGCGCGCCAGCGGGCACCAGGGAGGCGGTAGAGATAGGCGGGATTTGCGCCAACTGCGGTGCGCTGTTCCAGATTTGCGCGGGGCCGCGACGGCCTTCACTGAGGGAGGCAGGCTTCATGGGCGTTACGTCCTTGTCGGTTGATGCTGGGTCGTGCCCCGTTGACGGGACGACTCTATTTATTCACCACAGACTCCGCCGTGGTGTATGCGTGGTAATCCAACCCTGAATTACCAGCAAGGCGTCATCAGCATAGACAAGGATTGGTCGCTTTTACATTTTGCAATGTCGTTTTTTTCAAGACGCGCACATCAGGCTCTTCAAATAATCGCCGAACCCGCCTTGGGCACGGGCCTCCAGGCGCGCGCTGGTGATGACTTGCGGGGCGTGGCTCCAGGCGATGGACGCCCCGCAGCGTTCGAGGTCGCGCACCAGTTGCACATCTTCGTGACAGGCCAGCGGTTCGAACCCTCCGGCGCGCACATAAGCCCCGGCACTGATGCCCAGGTTGGCGCCATGGATATGCCGGTGGCCGTCACGGGCGTGGTACGCCGCCTGGTAACGGATCTGCGCCGCCGGGTCGAACCCTTCGCTCCAGGCGTCGACGGTCACGGTGCCGCACACCGCGTCGGCGCCCAGCGCCAACTGAGCCACCAGCCAATCGGGGGCCACGCGGCTGTCGGCGTCGGTGCATGAGATCCAGCGCGCACCCTGGTTGAGCAGGTGTCGCGCACCCACCCCGCGCACATGGCCCACGTTGCGCGCCTGCACCTCCAGGCGCTGCACCGGGAACCCTTCGGCAATCGCCGCACTGGCGTCGCTGCAACTGTCGAGCAGCACCAGGATCTGCACCGCTTCACCCAGCAGGCCTGGGTGACTGGCAGCCACCAATGCGGCCTCCAGACACTCGCCGAGCAGCGCCTCTTCGTTATGTACCGGGATCAGAATGCCGATCATCGCAGGCCCTCAAGGGTGGCAACCGAAGTGCCGTCACGGCTCCACAGGTCGAGTAGAAAGTCGGGTTCGTGGTGGGTGGCGACCAGGGGCATCCCCAGCCGCTCATGGAGCAGGGCATGCACCTGTTCGGCGGTCTGCGGGCACCCGTCGATCGTCGGGCGCCAGTGGCAGGCCAACACCTGGCCGCTGGCGGTGAGGCTGCCGAGGGCGCGATCGATCAAGCGGCACAGGTCATCGCGGTCGAGGTAGTAGCACAGCTCGCTCAAGACGATCAGATCGAATTCGCCGGTCGGCCATTGCCCAGGCAGGCGGCTCTGCTCCACCTGGGCATGGGCAAAGCCCAGCAAGCGGCTGCGTGCCAGGGCGACGGCGGCCGAGGCGGTGTCGCAACACAAAAGGTGATCACAGCGCGGGGCCAGCTCGAAGCTCAATTCGCCATTGGCGCAACCGGGCTCGAACACCGAGGCGTAGCGCGGCCGGGTCAACAGCGCCAGGGTCAGCGCCCGTTTGCGACGCTCGTACCAGCGTTGGCGAAAGGCCCAGGGGTCGTCGTTACCGTCAAACAGTTGATCGAAATACGGTGTCGCCACACTCATACGAATACCACTTCAAAAGGTTGTAGCAGACGCTCCACCACATAGGGCGCCAGCACCGGCGGCAGGCCGATCTGCGGGTCACCCTCCAGCTGGCTGGCGAACGCATGGATGGCGTGGCGCTTGCGCGCGACGGCTTCACAGGTCAGGGGGATTTTGCGGGCACGGTGCCACGGCACTTGGCTGTTCTCGGGGGACGCCCAGTGCCAGGTCCACACCGGCAGCTCATAGAGGGTCGCACCCACCGCGTGCGCCGCCCTGGCGCTCGCGCGGCCCACGGCCTCATGGTCGCAATGGCCGTCTTCGCGCCAGGTGGTAAACACCACATCCGTGGGCTTGAGGTGGCGCTGGATAAAGGCGCTGAGCTGCTCCTCTCGCGCCGCCACCTGGCTGTCGCTGAAGCCGGCCCGCAACCATTTCAGGCTGTGCAACGGCACACCGAGGCGATGCAGGGCCTGGGCCGACTCCTGGGGGCGCACCACGCTCAAGCGCTCCACCGACCAGTGGGTGGAACCGGGGTGACTGGCGCTGCCATCGGTGACCGAAATCAATTGAATGGGCCGGCCCAACTCGGCCAAGCCCTGCAACAGGCCGCCACAGCCCAGCACCTCGTCATCCGGGTGCGGGGCGATGATCACCGCGCGGTGGCCCTCGGGCACCAATTGTTCGACGCTGATCTGCGGCAGTTCGGCCATCAGCGGCGAGTCCTGCCAGCGCTGCAGGGGCGTGCCCTGGCCGACGATAGGGTTGGGTTTCATAACTGCCACCTCCCTGTGGGTTCGCCGGCGACCAGTTCGCCGAGGCCGGCCAGGTCGCGTTCGGCATGGCTCTGGCGGACATACACCGGCAGGTCCGCCATCAACTGGGCGAAGTGCGGATCCTTGCAGTACGGACCCGCGCCCACGGCTCGACCGACATGCCGCATGACCTGCTCGACGGTGTCCTCGATGCACGCGCGCACCTGCTGGGCCTGGTGCCGGGCATTGGCCCTGGGGTAGCGATCGATCTGTTCAGCGCTGGCCCGCAGCACACAGGCCGCGCTGTTCAAGGCGCTGTCGACCGCGCCCAGGTGGGCGAGGGCGTGGGGCTCCGAGCGCTTGCTACAGTGATCGCGCAACACCTCGGCCAAGCGTTGTGCAGCACCGTACCAGCAGGCGGCGATACCGATGCCGCCTTGCCAGAACCCGGGACGCCCGAGGTAGTCGCCGGGGCCGCCCACGGCAAGGCCATGGGCGCCGTCAAAGACGACCTCGACGCTGCCGGTGGCGGCCATGCCCACGGCATTCCAACCGTCGTGGGTGACCGTGATGCCCGGTTGGTCCATCTGCACCGCCACCAATTGCTGGCCGCCTTGTTCATCCCACGCCGTCAGCAAACCATGGCTGAGCACCGCCGCCCCGGAACACCAGGCTTTACGCCCGTCCAGACGCAGGCGATGGCCCTCGCAGCGCACCTGCACCTTGGCATTCGGCGGTTCTGCGGCCCACATGCCCCACAGACTGCCCAAAGGCGGCGCCGGGCTGCGCAGCTCGGCAATGATGGCCAACGCATCGGTGTGGCCTTCGAACAGCTTGCACAAGCGCAGGTCATGGCCTGCCACCTGTGCCAGGCGGCTGAACCGCCCGAGGGTGTCGCCGCTGCCAGGCAGCGGCAACTGATCGAGGCCTTCCTCCTGAAGTGCCCTCAAGGCCTTGGCCAGGGCCTGCGTGTCCGCATAGCCCTGGAAGCCTTGAAGAAATCCATGCAGTGCCATGTCACACCTCGTCGTCACGCTGCAGTTCGAACAGCAGCAGCGAGCGGCCGGTCACACCGTACTCGTGGTCGAACTCGAAGCGTTCCTGGCCACGTACCGCCGGCTCGTTGGTGTCGAGCATGCAGGTCCAGAACTCACCCTCCGGCACCGGCGGCAGGCGGAAATTGACCACGTCGTGGTGGGCGTTCACCACCAGCAACAAGGTGGCATCGGCACCGGCGCGGCGAATCCCGGTTTCCTGGGCGCGGCCATCCATCAGCATGCCCAGGCAACGGCCGTGGCTGTCTTCCCACTGTTCGGTGGTCATCTCGGTGCCAGCCGGCGACAGCCAGGTGACATCCTTGACGCCGATGTCCTCGTTGTAGTCGCCCACCAGGAAGCGCCCACGACGCAGGATCGGGTAGGCCAGGCGCAGCTTGATCAGGCGCTTGACGAACTTGAGCAACGCCTTGCCGTCCTCGTCCAGGTCCCAGTTGACCCAGCCGATCTCGCTGTCCTGGCAGTAGGCATTGTTGTTGCCGTGCTGGGTCCGCGCGAACTCGTCACCGGCCACGATCATCGGCGTGCCCTGGGCCAGCAGCAGCGTGGCGAAGAAGTTGCGCATCTGGCGCAGGCGCAGTGCGTTGATTTCCGGGTCGTCGGTGGGGCCCTCGACGCCGTGGTTCCAGGACAGGTTGTTATTGCTGCCGTCCTGGTTGTTTTCGTCGTTGGCTTCGTTGTGCTTGTCGTTGTACGACACCAGGTCATGCAGGGTGAAACCGTCATGGGCTGTGATGAAGTTCACCGAACTGTACGGGCGCCGGCCACGGTGGTTGAACATCTCGCCCGAGGCGGTCATGCGCCCGGCGAAGTCCGCCAGTTGGCCGTCATCGCCTTTCCAGAAAGCCCTTACGGTGTCGCGGAAACGGTCGTTCCACTCGACCCAGCCCGGTGGAAAGTTACCTACCTGGTAGCCACCGGGGCCGCAGTCCCAGGGCTCGGCAATCAGTTTGAGCTGGCGCAGCACCGGGTCCTGGCGGCAGGCCACGAGGAAGCTGTGGCGTTCATCGAAGCCATCGCGGTAGCGGCCGAGGATGGTCGCCAGGTCGAAGCGGAAGCCGTCGACGTGCATCTCGTTGGCCCAGTAACGCAGGGAGTCGGTGACCATTTGCAGCACGCACGGATGGCTCAGGTCCAGGGTATTACCGGTGCCCGAATCGTTGATATAGAAGCGCTTGTCGTCCGGCATCAGCCGGTAGTACGAGGCGTTGTCGATGCCGCGCATGGACAGGGTCGGGCCGCGCTCGTTGCCTTCGGCGGTGTGGTTGTAGACCACGTCGAGGATCACTTCCAGCTTCTGCTCGTGCAGGTGCGCAACCATCTCCTTGAACTCGGCGATCTTGCCGCTGGCCAGGTAGCGCGGGTCGGGGGCGAAAAACGCAATGCTGTTGTAGCCCCAGTAGTTGGTCATGCCTTTTTCCAGCAGGTGCTGGTCGTTGACGAAGGCGTGCACCGGCAGCAACTCCACCGAGGAGATGCCCAACTGGCGGATGTGCTTGAGCACATCATCTTCCATCAACCCGGCACAGGTGCCGCGCACGTCTTCGCCCACCGAGGGGTGGCGCATGCTGATGCCGCGCAGGTGGGTTTCGTAGATGATCGTACGGTCCCACGGCACCCGCACCGGCTGGTCGTTGCCCCAGGTGTGCGCCGGGTCGATGACCTTGCACTTGGGCACGAAGGGCGCGCTGTCACGCTCGTCGAAACTGAGGTCGTCGTCCGGGTGGCCGATGGTGTAGCCGAACAGCGCTTCGGACCATTTGAGTTCGCCCACCAGCTGTTTGGCGTAGGGGTCGATCAGCAATTTGTGGTGGTTGAAGCGATGACCATTGGCCGGGTCATACGGCCCGTACACACGGTAGCCGTAGATCAGCCCTGGGTGGGCGTCGGGCAAGTAGCCGTGAAAAATTTCGTCGGTGTATTCGGGCAATTCGATGCGCTCGAGTTCCACTTCGCCGGTGTCGTCGAACAGGCATAGTTCGACTTTCTCGGCGTTGGCCGAGAACAGCGCAAAGTTGACACCCAGGCCATCCCAGGTCGCGCCGAGGGGGAAGGGCAAACCTTCACGAATCCGCGACGGCTCGCTGCCCGGCGTCGAAGGGGTCTTATGGGGTTTGCTCATTGAGTTGCTCCTGCAAGGCTGTTTTTTCGGGCCGAACGCGGCCGTGCTGACGAGTTTTCAGCGGATGATAAGAAGAGTGAAATCACCTTTTGCCGACCGCGCCGGCAAAAGGTCGATGGCGCCGTGCGCGTTAAGCCTTGGGCTTTTTCGGCGCGGGTGGCTTCTTGGCCGCCGGCGGCGCCGGCTTGCTCGCGGCTGGCGCCGCTGGCTTGGCCTTCGCCGCAGGCTTGGGGGCGGTCTTGGGCTTGGCGGCGGGCTTGGGTTTGCTCGGCGTCAGCGCTTCGGCTTCGGCCAGCTTGCGCGCCATCTCCCAGTGGCGAGCGTCTTCCCCGTGGGGTTTGCCTTCAGACTCCCAGATCTGATGCGCCAGTTCGCGTATGCGTTTGTCTTCAGTACTCATCACAATGCTCCTCACAGAAAATTTTCAGCTTTCTTGATCATCAGGATTGATAAAGACATTGACCGGGAAATCCCCCAGGGCAGTGCTGATCAACAGCTCCTTGTCTGGTGTGACTGCGCCTGTATGAAAAAGTCCCTTCCAGTTTTGCGTTGGTGCGGCGAACGGTAATTTCACCCGTGTATCGCCCCAAACCCGCGCATTGATCTGGGGGCGCACACCGTTTTCAAGCAGCTCATGGGACCAGCGTGGCACCACCACCAGCACGCGTTTGCCCTGGTGTTCGCGGCAGAATGCGACCACCCGCTCGGCGTGTTGGCCGACCACTTCCAGCGCTGTATAGCGGCCACTGCGGAACACCTGCGGATGGGCCTTGCGCAAGGCCAGTACCTGGGCAATCAAGGTTTGCTTGATACGCCCGTCCCGCCAGTTGAACAACAGTTCGCCGATATCCGGCGGGGTATTGAGTGCCTGTTGCCGCGCGGTGAAATCCACCGGGCGACGGTTGTCCGGGTCCACCAGGCTGAAGTCCCAGAACTCATCGCCCTGGTACAGGTCCGGCACACCCGGCACGGTAAGGCGAAGCAAGGTTTGCGCCAGCCCATTCAGTGCGCCGGCGGGGGCGATGGCCTGGGCGGCGTTATTGATCGCACTGCGCAGGGGCCGACCTTCCTCCGTGAGCAGCAGGCGGGTAAGAAAAGCCTCGACACCCTGTTCATAGGCCTCATTGGGCGCGCTCCAGCTGCTCTGCAACTTGGCTTCGCGCAGGGCTTTTTGTTGCCACTGCCACAGGCGCTGGTGATAGCCCTCGAAGTCCTCGGCCTGGTCCAGCGGCCAACTGCCCAGCAATACCTGATACAGGATCAGCTCGTCGCCGGCCGACGGTGTGGTCGCGTCGTCGCGCAACGGCGCCGCCAGGGTACGCCAATGCTCCACGTGCTCGACGTACCACGGCGCACACTCGCTGAGCACGGCCAGGCGCGCGCGGGTATCTTCGCCGCGCTTATGGTCATGGGTGGCGGTGGCCAGCAGGTTGTCGGGGAAGGCCTGCAAGCGCTGTTGGTTGATGGCATGAAACTCGGCCAACGGCGCGCTGAACTGCTCGGTGCTGAAGCCCACATCGTTGCGCGACAGCAGCACGGCCGAGCGATAGAACGCGGTGTCTTCCACAGCCTTGGCCGCTGCCGGCGAGGTCAGTTGCTGGAAGCGCACACAGGCATGCTTGAGCATCTTGCGTTCGCGGCCCACCGGGCGATTGCGCCAGGGTTGGCCGCCGAGCCAATTTTCCAGATGCTCGAGCACCGGCCAGTCGCCCTCGCCAAGGGTCGTGCGGGCGCCGTCCATGGCCTGCTGGAACACCTTGTCGTCATCTGCGCTGCGACCACGGGCACTGATATAGGTGCGGTACACCGGGAAGTGCACGATCAGTTCCTGCAATGCGCGACGGATCGCGCCGAGGGTCAGGTCGCGGGTCATCACGTCGTCGCGGGCCACTTGCAACAGGGCCTGGGCCACGCTTTCAAAGTCGCCGCCCAGGGAGCCGTTGAGGATTTGCTGGCGGGCCAGGCGCGCCTCTTCGATAAACGCCGAGGGCCGTTCGCTGTGGCGTGTCCATAACTCGGCCAGCGGCGCAAACCCCTCGGGATGGTGTTGCAGCAGCGACAACTGGTTCATGAATTCGTAGCCGGTGGTGCCGTCCACTTGCCAGTCTTCGCGAAGGGTTTCCCCCTCGCCGAGGATTTTTTCGACGAAGATCGGCAAGTGCCGTTCGGGCGACAGCGAATCCACCCGACGACGCAGCTTGCGGCAGTAACCGCGCGGGTCGGCCAGGCCGTCGATGTGGTCGATGCGCAGGCCATCCACCAGGCCTTGGCTGATCAGTTCGAAGATCTTGCCGTGGGTGGCTTCGAACACCGCCGTGCGCTCCACGCGCAGCCCGCCCAGTTCGTTGACGTCGAAGAAGCGCCGCCAGTTGATATCGTCCGCCGCCGTGCGCCAGCTGGCCAGGCGGTAGGCCTGTTGCTCGAGCAACTGGTGCAGGCGCTTGAAGCCCTCGGGCGTGCGTCCGTCGAACTCGCTCAGTCGGCGTTCGATGAGCTCGAGGACTTCGGTGGCACGCTCGGCCAATGCCTGCTTTAGCCAGGCGGCTTCGGCGTAGGCGTCATCCTGATAGGCCAGGGCGCTGAAACGGTCGGCCAGGGGTTTTAGCAGCTCGTCGGTGCCGAGGATCGCCGCGTAATCCCGTGGGCAGATCGGGAAGCGGTGTTCGTAATGCTCAACATGAAACGCGCCGTGGGCGGCATCGAAATGCAGCGTCAGCGTGCCGCTCTGCAAGGCTTCGCCGTAGTCGCTGCCGAGGAAGGGCATGAGCAATTGGCCCTTGAGCAGCGGATCGGGGGAGTGCCACTGGATATCGAAGAATTCGCTGTAGGGGCTCAGCCGGCCCCATTCCAACAGGTCCAGCCACCAAGGATTGTCAGCGCCGCCCACGGCCATATGATTGGAGACGATATCGAGGATCAGCCCCATATCGTGCTCGCGCAGGGCCGCGACCAGGCGACGCAGGGCCGGTTCGCCTCCCAGCTCGGGGTTAACGCTGGTGGGGTCGACCACATCGTAGCCGTGCATGGAACCGGCACGCGCACTCAGCAAGGGCGAGGCATAGAGATGGCTGATGCCGAGCTGGGCGAAGTAAGGCACCAGTGGCACCGCATCGTCCAGGGTAAAACCTTTGTGGAATTGCAGGCGCTGGGTCGCGCGCAGGGGCAGGGCTTTCATCGGTCACGCTCATAGGCTTGGTTACGCGCGACGGCCAGCAGTTCAAGGCGGCGCGCGGCACCGGCGTTGTCGAGCAGGCTGGAGGCCTCGCCCGGCAGACGGCGGCGCCAATTGGGGTGGGTGTCGGTGGTGCCGGGTAGGTTGGCCTGTTCTTCCAGCCCCAGGGCGTCTTCCAGCGGCAACAGCACCAGCGGCGCTCGGGTGTGGCCGAGGTAGCGCACGCTGGCGTCGATCATATGGTCGGTTTCATTGCGGATCTCATCGACGAAGTTCTGCGGGTCCTGGCTCAAGGCCTGGCGCAGCGCCTGGCGTTCACGCAGGCGGTGTTCGCTCCATTGCTCCACGGTGGGCGCATCGATCAGGCCCAACTGGACGTTCCAGTCGATATCGCGGCTGTGCCACCAACCGTTGAGGGTCGGCAAGTCGTGGGTGCTGGTGGTGGCCAGGGCGTTGTCCGGCCAGTCGAGGATCGGCTTGAACTGGCCATCGTGGCCCTGTTCGAACAACAGCACGCGCATGCCGAGGATCGAGCGGGCGATGAGTTTTTCGCGCAGCCCATCGGGCACTGTGCCGAGGTCTTCACCGAGCACGATCGCCTGGTGGCGGTGGGATTCCAGCGCTAGCAGGCGCAACAGGTCGTCCACCGGGTAATACAGGTAAGCGCCCTCACGCGGCGAGGCGTCCATGGGGATCACCCACAGGCGTTGCAGGCCCATTACATGGTCGATGCGCAAGCCGCCGGCATGGGCGAAGTTGGCCCGCAGCATCTCGATAAACGCGCGGAAACCGTTGCGCTTGAGACCTTCGGGCGAAAACGCGGAAATGCCCCAGCCCTGACCGGCGCGGTTCAGGATGTCGGGTGGTGCGCCCACGGTCAGGTCGGCCAGCAACTCATCCTGGCGGCTCCAGGCCTGGCTGCCACCGCCGTCGGCGCCGACGGCCAGGTCGGCGATCAAGCCCACACCCATGCCGCTGCCCTTGGCGGCTTGTTGGGCGCGCTCCAGGCAACGGGCGATCAGCCATTGGCCGAAGGCGTAGAAGCCGATCTCGGCGTGGTGCTCCTCGGCGAACGCTACCAGCGCCGGGCTTTGCGGCGAGCGCCACTCTTCAGGCCAGTGGCGCCAGTCAAGGTCCTCGCCTGCAGCGGCGCGCACTGCCTGCACGGCTTCGAAGCGACAATGATTTTCCAGCGCCTCGCCACCGGCCTGGCGAAAGCTCAGGAAGTCGGCATGCTGCGGGTGATGGCCGTGACGGAAGTCGTCATACAGAACGCGCAACAGCCGCTGTTTGGCCCGCGCAGCGGCCGGCCAGTCGATCAGGCTGTGCTGTTCCAGCGCGTGCAGCTCTTCTTCCAGGCCAAGGGCTTCAATCGCATTGCGCACTTCACGTTCACCGAGAATGCAGGCAGGCGAGGCGTACAGGCTGTTGAGGAACAGGCGGCTGGACGGCGAGTACGGGCTGTAGCGCTCGGTATCGGCGCTGAACATCGCGTGCATCGGGCTGATCGCCAGGGCATCGGCGCCGCGTTCGGCGGCGGAACGGACCAGGTGTTCCAGGGCCAGGGTGTCGCCGAAACCGCCATCGCCCAAGCGGCGCAGTGAATACAGCTGGGCGCTCAGGCCCCAGGCGCGGGCGGGGCGGTTGTCCACCGCTTCGGCCACGCTGTAGCAATGGGTGGGCGCGACCGCCAGGGTAAAGCTCTGGTTGTCGATCTGCACCTGGTGGTAGCCCAAGGCGATAACCCCGGGCAGCACGGCATCGCCGTCGAGGCGCAGTTCCAGGCTTTCGCCGTCTTCGAGGTTGACCCGGCACAGGGTGTCGGGTTCGAAGTAGCGCGCCAGGTCGAGGCCTTCACCGCTGTCGACGGTCATCAGGGGCGGCAGGTGTTTGTCTTGTTGCACCCGCTCCAATTCAAGCAGGCTGGCGTTGATGTCGGCATCGCTGTCGGCCGGGTGGCCCAGGCCTTTGAGAACCGCGCGCAGGGCGTCGGGTGTCACTCGTTGCGGGCGGCCGTTTGCGTCGATCCAATCGACGGCCAGGCCCGCGCGGCTGGCGAGGATTTCCAGGTTCGCTTCGCTCAAGGGTGCTCTCCAACAGGGGATAAGGTGACGCGGGCGCTGAAGGGCGGCAGTTGCGCACCTTGCAGGGCCGGCGTTTCGAACAGGACCGGCGCGGTGGCCGGGTGATCCAGCGGCGTGGCGCTCAGGTTCAGGTCGATCTGCAACAGGCTGCCGTTGCCCAGGCGCCAGCGCGCACTGACGGCGGCGTAGGCCAGCACCTGCGCGCCCAATGCCACGGCACCAGGCAAGTGCGGCACGATATGGCGATGGCGCAGGCCCAGCAGGTGGCGGTAGAGCTCGGCGTGTGGGGTGTCGGCGATCACCGGGGCCGATTGCGCGAATGTCGACAGCGCGTTGGGATCCGGGATACGTTCACGACGCTCGGGGTCATGGAACGCGGCGAAGTCGGCAAATTCATTGCGTCGGCCTTCGCGTACCGCTTCAGCCAGTTCACCGTGGTGGTCGGTAAAAAACAGGAACGGCTCGCTCGCGTTCGCCTCATCCCCCATGAACATCAGCGGAATCATCGGCGACAACAGCAGCAGGGCGGTTGCAGCCTTGAGCGCCTGGGGCGAGCAGAGCTGGTGCAGGCGTTCGCCCAGGGCGCGGTTGCCGATCTGGTCATGGTTCTGCAGGAATGCGACGAAGGCCGTGGGCGGCAAGTCAGCGCTCGGTTCGCCGCGCTCGTGGCCATGGCGGGTGGTGTGGCCCTGGTAGATGAACCCTTCGCCCAGGCACCGGGCAAGCTTGGCCGTGGGGTCCTGGGCAAAGTCGCTGTAATAGGCATCGGTTTCGCCGGTCAGCAACACGTGCAGCACGTTATGGAAGTCATCATTCCATTGCGCGTCGAAATCCTGCTTGAGCAGGCTGGCCTGGTTCAGCTCGTTTTCCAGGACCAGCCACACCTGCCGACCGGTATCCACCTGCTGGCGTACCCGATGCGCGAGTTCCTGGAGGAAGCCGGGGTTGTCGATGGCGTGCACGGCGTCCAGGCGCAGGCCGTCGAAGCGGTATTCGAGCAGCCACATCAGCGCGTTATCGAGGAAGAAATCCCGCACTTCGCGGCGCTCGAAGTCGATCCCTGCACCCCATGGGGTGTGCACGTCTTCCTGGAAGAAGCCTTTGGCGTACTGGCCCAGGTAATTGCCATCAGGGCCGAAGTGGTTGTAGACCACGTCGAGAATCACGGCGAGGCCGTGCTCGTGGGCGCTGTCGACGAGGTGCTTGAGTTGCTCGGGCGAGCCGTAGGAGGAGTGCGGTGCGTAGGGCAGTACACCGTCATACCCCCAATTGCGCTCACCGGGAAATTGCGCCAGTGGCATCAATTCAATCGCGGTGACGCCCAGCTCGGCCAGGCGTGGCAGGTGCTTTTCGACTTCGGCGTAGCCGCCCATCGCGCCGACGTGCACTTCGTAGATCACCGCTTCGTGCCAGGGGCGGCCTTGCCAGTTGGCGTGACGCCAGGTGTAGGCGAGCGGGTCGACCACCAGGCTCCAGCCATGCACGTCCGAGGCCTGGGCCCGGGACGCGGGGTCGGGAACATCCATTTCCCCATCGATGTTGTAGCGATAGCGCGTGCCCGCCGGGCACTTCACCTCAGTCTCGAACCAGCCATCTGCCTGGGGCAGCATGGCGATGGATTTACCGTTTTCCAATTCAACGCTGACATAAAACGCGTCTGGCGCCCACAAGGCAAAACGCGTGTGTTGCGCGTCCAGCATGATTGCGCCGTGGGGCCAGGTTTCCAAAGTCCGTAACGGCATCTATGAAGACCTCCCTTAATTATTTAGTCGATTTCCCCAAGGCCTTGGCCACCAGTTGTTCATACAGCTCGGCGTAGGGTTCCACCGCCTGGCACCAGTTGAAGGGTTGGGTCATGGCGCGGCTGCGCATGGCGTTGAGCAGGCCTTTATTGGCGAAGACCCGGAACGCACGGCTCAGGGCTTCTTCGTAGCTTTCTACGGTGGATTCATTGAACAGGAAGCCGGTGACGCCATTCTCGATGGTGTCCGCCAGCCCGCCAGTGTTGCGAGCCACGGGCAGCGAGCCGAAGCGCTGGGCATACATCTGGCTCAGGCCGCAGGGCTCGTAGCGCGATGGCATCAGCAGGAAGTCGCTGCCGGCGAACATGCGCCGCGCGTCGGTCTCGTTGAAGCCGATACGCACACCGACCTGGCCCGGGAAGCGCAGCGCCAGTTCACGCATGGCCTGTTCTTCTTCCGGCTCGCCGCGCCCGATAATGGCGATCTGCCCGCCGTTCTCGACGATAAAACTCGCCACCGCTTCGGTGAGGTCGAGGCCTTTCTGGTAGACCAGGCGCGAGACCACCGCGAACAGTGGGCCGGTGGAGTCATGCAGGCCGAACAGCTCGCGCACGTGGTCGGCGTTGATGGCCTTGCCTTCCCAGTCACCGATATTGAAGTTGTGGGTCAGGTGCGTGTCGGTGGAGGTTTCCCAGCTTTCATCGATGCCGTTGGGGATGCCACTGAGCAGGCCTTGCTGAGTCTTGGCGGCGAGGAAACCGTCGAGGCCGCAGCCGAATTCCGGGGTGGTGATTTCCTGGGCGTAGGTCGCACTCACGGTGGTGATATGGCTGGAGTACGCCATGCCGGCCTTGAGGAACGACATCTTGCCGTAGAACTCCATGCCTTCCTGCTGCAGCGCGTGGGGCGGGATACCCAGCTCCGGCGTCGAGGCCAGGCTGACCACGCCTTGATAGGCGAGGTTATGAATGGTGAACAAGGTCGGCGTGCGTGACCCACGCCAGTGCATATAGGCCGGGGCCAGGCCGGCGGGCCAGTCGTGGGCGTGCACCAGGTCCGGGCACCAGTGGATCTGGGCCAGGTTGGCGGCCATGTCGGCGGCAGCCAGGCCCAGGCGGGCGAAGCGAATATGGTTGTCCGGCCAGTCGCGGCCGTTGTTGGCGCCGTAGGGCGTGCCTTCGCGCTCGTAGAGCTCGGGGCAGATCAGCACATAGATGACCAGCCCGTCCTTGAGGTCCATGCGCCCGATCTTGCACGGCGGCAGCGCGGCGTGGCCACCCAGCTCACCGATGATATGGATCGGGTTGTCGCTTTCCATCACCTGCGGGTAACCGGGGATCAGGACGCGCACATCGTGCAAATGGGCCATGGCGCGGGGCAGGGCCGCGGACACGTCGCCCAGGCCACCGGTTTTCACCAGGTCGGCGAACTCGGAGGTGACGAACAATACCTTCTTGCGATTGGGATTATTACTCACGATCGGCCGCACAGTGTTGGGCAGGTCGGCCAATGACGTCGGCCCCTCTACCGCCTTACTAAAACGCTCTCCCTGAGTATCTACAGCGGCACTGATCATAGTTCTCTCCCAATGTTGGTTGGCTAATGGCCCGCTGCCACTAGCTCCGAAGACCGCATCCTGCGGCCAGGCGCACAAGCGCTATACAAGCTGGCAAGGCTTATGCCAGTTGCACGGTCGGCTTAAATAGAGTGGATGGACGGGCATCGGGTGTGAACCGCGTGCACTCGCCTTACCTTAAAACTGGACCTACGGCAGAGTTCGAAAGTTTAGATTTTTTGCGGGGTTTTTGTTTTGGAAGGGACCCATCGGTCATCAGTCTAGGACAGATTCCAGAGCCTGTAGGGTTTGTACGGGAATTTTGTAGGACAAAAAACTTGTAACCATATGCAATTGACGAAGGCGAGAGGTTGTAGTGAGCAGGCTTGCCCTGCGCTGGAGTGTGAAGCGCTCCCAAACAATTTGGCGGCCTGCCACCCCGTTGCCGGTTTTCAGGGCCGCTTCGCGCCCCAGCGCAGGGCAAGCCTGCTCACCACGAAGATTAAGCTCACACCATTAGTGCGGGCCGCACCTTATTGGTGCGTCAGCCCAGCACCCGAATGGGCGCGCCCTCGGCCCAGGCCTGGATATCTTCGATCATCTGCTCATAGAACTGCCGGTAGTTCTGCTCACTCACGTACCCCACATGGGGCGTGGCAAGTACGTTGGGCAAGTGTCGAAACGGGTGATCCACCGGCAGCGGCTCTTCGGCGTACACATCCAGCGCCGCGCCCGCCAGGCGACCAGTGGTCAATGCCTGCACCAGCGCCTGCTCATCCACAATCGGCCCGCGCGCGGTATTCACCAACCGGGCCGTCGGCTTCATCCAACTCAATGCCTCGGCGTCGACCAGGCCACGGCTGCGGTCGCTGAGTACCAAATGAATCGTGAGAATGTCGGCCTGCTCAAACAGCTCGCGCTTGCTGACCCAGGTCGCCCCGGCCTGCACGGCGCGCTCCGGCGTGAGGTTTTCACTCCAGGCAATCACCCGCATGCCGAATACCTGGGCAAACTGCGCGACCCTCTGGCCAATACTGCCCAGGCCGAGAATGCCCAGGGTCTTGCCATGCAGGTCGCCGCCCAGGCCCACCTGCCAGCCACCCGCGCGCAGTGAGTTGGCTTCGGCCAGCAGATTGCGGGTAGACGCCATGATCAGTGCCCAGGTCAGCTCCGGCGCCGCCTGCTTGTAGCTGTCGGTGCCGCACACCTGGATGCCCAGGGCCTTGGCGGCGGCAATATCGATGGCGGCATTGCGCATGCCGCCGGTCACCAACAACTTGAGGTTGGGCAAACCCTGCAACAGCGCTTGGTCGAAGGTCGAGCGTTCGCGCATGACGCAAATGACCGTGAACGCCTTCAAACGCTCAATCATCGTGGCGGTATCGGCCGGATAGTCGTGCAGGAAGTGCACCCGCCCCACGGCCTCCAGCGGCGACCAATCCACCACGCCACGGGCGACATTCTGCCAATCATCAATGACTGCGATCTGTACCGACATGCACGCGTGCCTCGAAAAAAGTTGGATTAAAGGGCGTTCAAGCCCTGCAACAGCGCCTGGTGAAACTTCGCCGGCTCTTCCATCTGCGGCGCATGGCCCAGGCCTGGAAACTCCACCAGTGTGGCGTGGGGAATCAGCTTGGCCACTTGCTTGCCCAATACCGCGTAGTTGCCGATCCTGGCCTTGACCGCCGGCGGCGCAATGTCTTTGCCAATGGCGGTGGTGTCGGCGGTCCCGATCAGCAACAGGGTAGGCATCTGCAGATGCTTGAACTCGTAGTACACCGGTTGGGTGAAGATCATGTCGTAAATCAATGCCGAGTTCCATGCGACCAGCGTATGCCCTGGGCCATTGCTCAGGCCGGCGTACATGTCGACCCAGCGCTCGTACTCCGGCTTCCAGCGTCCGACGTAATAGGTATTGAGTTGGTACTTGCGAATCCCCTCGGCACTGACTTTCTGCTCCCGCGCATACCATTGGTCGACGCTTAGCGTGGGCACGCCCAGGGCTTTCCAGTCTTCCAGGCCGATGGGATTGACCAGCCCGAGCTGCTCGGTCTGCTCGGGGTACATCAGCGCATAACGGGTGGCGAGCATGCCGCCGGTGGAATGGCCGAGCAGCGTGGCCTTCTGAATGCCGAGTTTTTCCAGCAGTTGGTGGGTGTTGAGGGCCAATTGCTGGAAGCTGTACTGGTAGTGGTCGGGCTTGCTGGAACTGCAGAAGCCGATCTGGTCCGGTGCAATCACCCGGTAACCGGCGTCGCTCAAGGCCTTGATCGTGCTTTCCCAGGTGGCGCCGCAAAAGTTCTTGCCATGCATCAGCACTACGCTGCGACCGTTGGGTTGCCCCTTGGCCGGCACGTCCATGTAGCCCATTTGCAGGGATTTACCTTGGGATTGGAATTGGAAATGTTCGAGGGGATAGGGGTATTGGAAGCCTTGCAGCTCAGGGCCATAGCTGGCGGCGAACGCCGGGGCGATGCTGGCCGTCAGCAGGCCGGCGATGCAAAAGGCACGGGATAGAGGCATGGGCGGGGCTCCGAACAGGGTGCTCGGATGCTGTTTGCGGGGGATTAACGGGGGATTAACACCCACTGCAAGGTCACGGCGGCGAGCACCGCGTATCGCAGGCCCTTGGCCAGGGTCACCAGCAGCAGGAACCGCCACAACGGCTCACGCATCACCCCGGCCACCAACGTCAGCGGGTCGCCAATGACCGGCAGCCAACTGAGCAGCAGCGTCCAATGCCCCCAGCGCTGGTAATGATGGCGGGCCTTTTCCAGCTGCTTGTCGCTGACCGGAAACCAGCGACGCTGCTTGAAGTGCTCCACCCAGCGCCCCAGCCACCAATTGACCAGCGAGCCGAGGACGTTGCCCAGGGTGGCGATACCCAGCAGCAGCCACAGGTTGTAGTGCCCGCTGATCAACAGGCCGACCAGCACCGCTTCCGATTGCAGGGGCAGTAACGTCGCCGCGCCGAATGCGGCAAGAAACAGCCCCAGGTAACCCATCGGCACCGATCAGTGCGCCGGGTAGTCCGCCACCACCACATCCTGGCCGTCGCGGGTCAGGCCGATGATTTGATAGGCCTCGGCATGGCCGTCCATTTCCATGCCGGGCGAGCCCATGGGCATGCCGGGGGCGGCGATACCCAGCAGGTCGTCGCGCTTGCGCAAGGCCAGTACCTGCTCGGCAGGCACATGGCCTTCGACGAACTTGCCGTCGATCACGGCGGTATGGCACGAGCCCAGGCGCGGGGCCACGCCCAGCCGCTGCTTGACCGCACTCATGTCGGCTTCGACATGGTCATTGACCTTGAAGCCGTTGCTTTCCAGGTGGCTGATCCACTTTTTGCAGCAGCCACAGTTGGCGTCGCGGTGCACATCGATGGGGATCAGGTCGGCGGCCTGGGCCAGGGTGGTGGTGAACAGCACTGAAAGCAGGGCCAATCGCAATGGGATTTTCATGGAGGTCTCGTCCAATACCGGGCAGTAAGCCGGGCATTCTCCCTGCTTTTATCCGTGGAACGTCGGGTTAATGTTTCAAAATTATACGGAGAGCGAGTTTTCCATCCGCTGCTTGAGCCGGTCCAGTGCAATCGCCGACAGCTCGATCATGCGTTCATGGAGGCTGGCCAGCTGCAATTCGGTTTCATAGGTCAGCACGCGCTTGAACAGGGTGCCGTCGCGAAAGGGTTGCAAAAAGTAGTGGATCGAGCCGTCGACGGCCAGTGAGGTGAACACCGTCTTGAACTCGTCGGGACGCCGGGCGATCTGCACGCGGTAGCTCATGGGCACGCGCACTCCGAGCAGGTCGATCATTTCGGTAAAGCGTGCGCCGGCGGGGAGGGGGCCGCTGGTGCCGGTGTCGGCACCGAGGGAAGTGGGGTGCCATTCGTGCCAGCGATCCGGTTGGGTCACATAGTCGTAGACGGCATCGATAGGGGCCTGGATAAAACGTTCCTGACTGATCCGATCCAAGCGGACCGACTGCTCGACAGCGCGCATGGCACACCTCCTGTGTGGCTGTGAACTGTCAGAATAGTCCCACTCCCGCACATTGCACGGGAGTGTTTCAGCCATTTATCAGCGCACCTTGAACCGGCCCATCAACGCAATCACCCGGCCATTGGCGTCCAGCAGGCTTTGTGTATTGGTTTGCGTGGCATGGCCGCTCTGCACCAGCTCTTCGACCATATGTCGGATATGCACCATGCTGCGGTTGATCTCCTCGGTCACCGCGCTTTGCTGCTCGGCAGCGGTGGCGATCTGGGTGCTGAGGTCATTGATATGGCTGACCGAACCGGCCATCTCGTCGAGGCCGGTGTTCACCCGTGCCGTGGCATCCGCCGCCGACTGGCAACTGGCCTGGGTGTTCTCCATGGCCGCTACCGACGAACTGACACCGGTGGTCAGGCGCGCAAGCATTTCATTGATCTGCGAAGTGCTGGCCTGGGTACGCGCCGCCAGGGCGCGGACTTCGTCGGCCACCACCGCAAAACCACGACCCTGCTCGCCGGCCCGCGCGGCTTCAATCGCGGCGTTGAGGGCCAGCAGGTTGGTCTGGCCGGCAATCGCGCCGATCACGCCGAGGGTTTCGGTGATGCGCGCGGCGTCCTGGCGCATGTTCTCGACGGTGTGAGTGGCACTGGCGACTTCGCCGATCAGTGCACTGACGCTGGTGGACGCTTCACCCACCACCACGCGGGAGCGGTCGGCGTGTTCGTTGGCGCGCTGGGTGAACGAAGCGGTTTGCGCCGCGTTCTGCGCCACCGTATCGGCGGTGGAGCTCATCTCGGTGATGGCGGTAACGGTCTGGTCGGTCTCCGAGGCGTGGCGCACCAGGATGCTGTTGGTGTGCGCCGAGGTTTGCTGCAATTGCTCAAGGCCCGATGACATGGCGCCGGTGGCCTGGGTTACTTCGCCGATCATGTCTTGCAGGTAGACGATAAAGCGGTTCACCGAATGGCCGATGGCACCCAGTTCGTCTTCGGCGCGGATGGTGATGCGCCGCGTCAGATCGGCATCGCCGGTGGACAGTGCATCGATGTTGGCCTTCAGGATTTTCATGCGCTGCACCAATTGGCGAATCGCATACACCGCCAGCAGCACCAGCAGCAACACCATGGGGATCTGCAACAGGGCCAGGCTGCCGAGTACGTCATCGCGTTGGGCTGTGATCAGCGAGGTGGGCAGGGCGGTGGCGAGGAACCACGGCGTGCCTTCGATGGGACGCATGTAGAAGGTGCTGGCCACGCCCTGGTTGTCGAACTCGTTGCGCTGCAAGGCCTGGTCGCGATGGGCCAGGGCCTTGCTGACCTGGGCGGCAAAGGCCGAGGTGCCGGTCAATTCACTGATGTTCTTCAACACCACCGGGCTGCTCAGGCGCGTGCTATTGCTGATGATCTTGCCGTCGCCTTCGACGATCAGCATTTGCCCGCCGATGTCCTTTTCCTTGCTCGCAACCAGTTCGTTGAAGAAGCCCA
Organism: Pseudomonas sp. GW821-FHT09D08; assembly: GCF_059416305.1. Classification (NCBI taxonomy): domain Bacteria; kingdom Pseudomonadati; phylum Pseudomonadota; class Gammaproteobacteria; order Pseudomonadales; family Pseudomonadaceae; genus Pseudomonas; species Pseudomonas sp. GW821-FHT09D08. The sequence continues at coordinate 221,012 of NZ_JBWKOX010000001.1, read as the reverse complement.
GGGTCACGTCGATGGTGGCCACGCCATACGCCGCGCCGTCACGCTGGATCGCCATGGCGCAGTTGGTACGCGGCTCCTGGCTGGCGTCGTCCTTGTAGGCCGCGGCCCAGGCACATTGGCCACGTGGCGACGCGAGGCCGCCCTTGTACCAGCTCTGGTCGTAATAGTTGGGGGCGGGGTCGCTGTTCCAGAAGGTGTTCACTGCCAGCTTGCCCGAGGCATCGCGGTGCCAGAAGGTGCTGTGCTTGTTGCGCCCCGGCGTGCGCTGGTTGGGCAGCGGCCAGATACCGCCACCGAAAACCTTCAGCTCACCATATTGGTCGACCAGGCCGGGCAGGACCTTGTCGATGGCATCGCTGTCGAGCAGGGGAATGGTCTGGGTGATGGTGCGTTGCTGGGACTGAACCTTGTTGAGTTCGCCCTGGATCTGCTCGGCCACCTCACTGATGCGGTTGAGCACCACCTGTTCCTCGGTATGGCGCAGCGTGGGCGCGACCAGTTGGCCGATGCCGACGACCGTCAACACGAACAACACCAGGACGAACAGCACCAGGAACAGGGTATAGCGGGCTTGAATGGAGCGCAGTGGGGGCATGGGGGTCGTCCTTACGAAGCGTTTATTGTCGGCGCGGCTGTTTTGGAGCTTCGTAGGGCTATCGGCGGGGAGTGGCACGTCTTTAGGTACCATGGTGCAAAGTTTGTTGGGCGGGCACATAGCGAGGCCGGCCGCCGGCTCGCTACGCCCGGCTCATCAGATGCCGTCGCCCTGATCACTGTGCTCGAATTTGTGTGTTTTTCTTAGCGGTTTACCCATCTCCTGGTTCAAGGCGTTCTCCATGAAAGGTCGCGGATTGACCGTGCTCGGCGGCGTAGACGGGTCGTTGTCGAGGTCTGCGGGTGTTGCGTTGCTGGGAATGCCAATGACCTGGCGTTCGTCATTTCGAACCGGCACCCACGCTCCGGATTGCAGCTGCTCCTGGTCTTTACCCTCGAGGAGTGTGCCGTTGGCGCCATTGAACGCATGGCCGTTTTCATGGAACAGGGTGGTGACGGGCGCTACGATGTTGGTGTGGTCAGTACTCTCAAGGACTGCGTAGGGGTCATAGGCGATCGAGGCATTCGTGGCGCGGGCGCCGGGAACGCCGTCCTTGAGGGTGCCGTATTGTGTCTCATCGATGTTTTCCTCTTCCTCGGATGTCTGGTTATCCGGCTCAACGCTGCCAAACTCGTAGCCGGTGTCGCCTAAGGTCACCTGCCTGATCTCGACCGTTGCGCCATTGATTGCTGCCAGCTCATCCATTTTGGCCAGGGCTTGCTGGCCAAGCGGCGAACTGCGTAGAAACTCGAGGTCATCGCTCACTTGCTGGTTGAATCCCAGCGTTCCTTCGGCCACGGTAAACGCTTGCTTGCCGGCGTTGCTGGGTTTGACCTCGGTGAAAGTCGACCCTTTGCTGCGGTCGAATCGGTCATGGGCATTGCCGTAAATCAGATCCTTGCGCCGGTTATTCCAGATACGGTCGCGGCCTTTGCCGGTGTAGAAGGTCGTGCGGTCATGCCCGATAAGATCATCATTGCCGTTGCCGCCATGGGCAACGGTGTGCCCGCTGCCGGCGTACAGTTGATCATTTCCATTACCCCCATCCAGGTAGCTCTGTTTGGTCGAGAGGCCAAATCCGGCATAGAGACGATCCTTGCCGTTATTACCGTACATCACGGCATTGCCGCTTCCGCCGATGATCGTGTCGTCACCGTCGTTGCCGGCTGCGAAGCCCAGGCCGCTGCCCAGTCGCAGCACATCGTTACCATTGCCGCCGTACACTCTGCTCCTGCCGCCTCCGGCCTGGATGTAGTCATGGCCATCGCCGCCTTCAATGTCCACCCGTAGCTTGACGCCATCGTTGATGATCACCGTGTCATTGCCGCCTTTGGTCTCGATCCAAAGGCCCTGTGGCGGGCCTTGTTTGACGTGATTGTCGAAAACATATGACTTGCCGTTGATACACACCTGCAGCCGGTTGCCCGGCCAGTTGCGCACGTGTACGCAATCCGCGTCGTCACCGGTTTCCAGCGTCAGCAGATTCAACTTGATCTTCGGGTTTTCGGGATCGGATGTGTCCCATACGATTAACCGGCCGAACTTGATATCGCCGTCGATATGAAGGGTATGGGAACGTTGATCGTAGATGCCTGGCGTCAGGTCGGCAGGCGGGTCATAGGGCGAAGCCTCAAGCGTGTTGCGAGCCTGGGCAGTGGGAACGGTGGAGGAGGTGGTTGCAGAGAGCATCAGCGAGTCCTTCACGAGTGTTGTCAGATATTCCTGATTGCCTATCAGGCCTTTCCATTACGTGGAGGCACGCGCCGAAACGTTCCCGATGCGGGAGCCGGTCGTGGTGCAGGATATTTCCTGGGCGCAGCCTCGACAGCTGCGCCCAGGTTGAGCGTTATTGGTGCACCAGCCCCATGGACGCCTCGGGGTAGCGTGGCCCCGCTGCAGCGCCCGACGGGAATACAGATGCCAGTGCCGCCAGCTCGGCCGGGCTGAGTGTGATGTCCAGGGCGGCGACGTTTTCTTCCAGATACTTGCGCTGCTTGGTGCCCGGAATGGGGATCAGGTAATCACCCTGTGCCAGTACCCAGGCCAATGCCAGTTGCCCGGCGGTCACGCCTTTTTCGGCGGCGAGGGCCTGGACCCGCTCTACCAGTCGCAGGTTGTGTGCAAAGTTCTCGCCCTGGAAGCGCGGGCTGGAGCGGCGGTAATCGTCTTTGGCGAAGTCATCCGGGCTTTTCAGGGCACCGGTGAGAAAGCCACGCCCCAGCGGGCTGTAAGGTACAAACGCGACACCCAGGCGTGCGCAGGCTGCCAGGCAGCCGTTGTCTTCCTGGTCACGGCTCCACAGGGAGTATTCACTTTGCAGGGCGCTGATCGGATGCACCTTGTGCGCACGCTCCAAGGTGGCGGCGCTGACTTCGCTCAGCCCCAGGTAACGCACCTTGCCTTGGGCGACCAGCTCGGCCATGGCGCCGACGCTTTCTTCGACGGCCACCTCGGGGTCGATACGGTGTTGGTAATAGAGGTCGAGGGTCTCCACGCCGAGGCGCTTCAAGGTACCGTCGATGGCCTGTCGAATATACTCGGGCCGGCCATTCACGCCGCGCACTTCTGGGTTCGACGGGTCACGCACAAAGCCGAACTTACTGGCCAGGAACACCTGGTTGCGCTTGCCGGCAATGGCTTTGCCAATCAATTCTTCATTGGTATGGGGGCCGTACATGTCGGCGGTGTCGAGCAAGGTGACGCCCAATTCCACGGCACGGTGCAGGGTGGCGATGGCCTCCCGGGTGTCGCTGCCCGAGGTGTAGAAGTCACTCATGCCCATGCAGCCGAGGCCGATGGCACTGACGTGGGGACCGTTCTTACCGAGTTGACGAGTGTGCATGGGTGCAGCTCCTGATGAGGTAGGACGCCATTGTTACCCTCGACAAAACCGGGATAAACCGGCTAAAAGCACTATCACTATTGGTAATTTCTAAATAATCCTTTTGGAGTCGGCCCTTGGATCGTTTTAACGCCATGCGGGTGTTTACCCGGATTGTCGAGTTGGGCGGATTCGCCAAGGCCGCCGACAGCCTGCAACTGCCGCGCGCGTCGGTGACCATCCTGATCAAGCAACTGGAGGCGCACCTGGGCGTGCAGTTGCTGCAGCGCACCACGCGCCAGGTCAGCCCGACCCTGGACGGCGCGGCGTATTACCAGCGCTGTGTACAGTTGCTCACCGACTTGGAGGAAACCGAAGCGGTGTTCTCCACCCGCCGCCAGAACCCACGCGGCACCCTGAGCGTGGATATGCCCTCGGGGATCGGGCGCCTGATTGTGATTCCCGCGTTGCCGGCGTTCACCGCGCGCTATCCGCAGATCGAATTGGACATAGGCTTGAACGACCGTCCGGTGGACCTGATCCGCGAAGGTGTGGATTGCGTGCTGCGCGGCGGTCCGGCGCTGGATGAGTCGCTGGTGGCCAGGCCTTTGGCAATGATGGACCAGTTGACCCTGGCGAGCCCTGGGTATCTGGAACGCATGGGCATACCGGCGGGCCTCGACGACCTGGCCAATCACCAGATGGTCGAGTATGTCTCCACGGCCAGCGGCAAGCGGTTCGGTCTGGAGTTCCTGATCGACAACGCCGTGCACTCGATCCAGTTGCCCAAGCGCGTGGCGGTCAACAGCTCCGATGGTTATTTCGCTGCGTGCGAAGCCGGCTATGGCCTGATTCAGGCGCCGCACTATCATGCGATGCGGCAACTGGCCGAGGGCCGCCTGGTGCCTGTGCTGGCGCAGTTGCCCGTGCCGACAATGGCGCTGACGGCGCTGTATCCGCCCCATCGCCAGTTGTCACAGCGGGTGAGGGTGTTCGTGGACTGGCTGGTTGAGCTGTGCCGACAGCCGGGCACCGGTTTGCACCGCTAGGCCTGGGCCTTGCGGTAAGCGCCGGGTTGCTGCCCGGTCACTTTGTGGAAGGCGCGGGTAAACGCCGCCACGGACTGATAACCCACCGCCACTGCGACATCCGCGACGGTCTGGTCCTGCTTGAACAATTGGCAGGCGTGGCGCATGCGCATCATCAGCAGCACCTGGCCGGGCGACTGCCCGCACAATTCAGTGAAGCGCTTGAAAAACGCCGAGCGCGACAAGCCGGTGCAGGCCGCCATGCTTTCCAGGGTCCAGGCATCTGCCGGGCGGGCGATCAAGTGTTCCAGCAGGTTCGCGAACGCCGGCTGGCGCCCCAGTGCGGCGAGGCCACCGAGTGCGTGGTTATCCAGCACTTGCTGGCGCAGTACATACAGAAACAACAGGTGGCACAGGCGCTCGAGCAAGGCCGCGGAAGGCGCCGGGTCGCGCTGGCACTCTTGCAGGATCAGCTCGAACAGATTGCGGGCGGCCGTCAGCGAGGGGTCGCCGGCTCGCAGGACGATCCACGCGGGCAGGGTGTCGACGATCATCGCCGACAAGCCCGACTGGAAGTGAAAGAACCCGCACACCAGCCCCACGCCGTCGCTGGCGCCGCTGTCCAGGGGCAGCATCGGGCGTCGCGGACATTCCTGCGCGCCGGCCGCCGTGGCTGCTCCGGACAATCGATACTCAAGGTCACGGAGCAGGAATACCGCGTCGCCGTTGTTCAACTCGACGGGCGCGGGTTCGCCAGCGATATGCAGCCAGCACTCGCCCTGCACGATCAGGTGGAAACTCGCACGCGCCAGGCCGTGGGTGCTGGCATGCCAATCGCCGCAATAGCGCCCGACATGGAACAGGCTGGTGTTGAGTTCGAGGCTGTCTAATAACCAATCGACAAGGGCACTGGAAGAATTCATCTAATGGAAAGACTCAAGAGCAAGTAATCGCTACTTTAGCCTATTGAGAGGATTTCTTATAACCAACAGACTGGATACACGACCCCTCAGGAGACCGCTCCATGTCCCGTGTACCGCTGCTCACTCCGCAAACCGCGCCACCCGCCGCCAAGCCGTTGCTGGAAAATGCGCTGAAAGCCTCGGGCTTCATCCCCAATCTGCTGGCCGTTTTGGCCAATGCCCCGGCGGCGCTGGAAACCTACATCACCGTCTCGGGCCTGAACGCCAAGGCCGAGCTGAGCCTGGCCGATCGCGAAGTGGTGCAGTTGATTGCCGCCACTACCCACGGCTGCGATTTCTGCGTCGCCGGCCACACCGCCGTGGCGCGCAACAAGGCCAAGCTGCCGGAAGAGGTGATCGACGCCCTGCGCCAGCGCGGCGAATTGCCCAATGCCCGTTATGAGACACTCGCTGCCTTTACCCGGGAAGTCATTGCCACCCGTGGCGATGTCAGCGATGCCGGTTTCGAGGCGTTCCGCGCCGCCGGTTACACCGAAGGCCAGGCCCTGGAAGTTATTTTGGGGGTGAGCCTGGCAACCCTGTGCAACTTCGCTAACGTGTTTGCCCGTACCCCGCTGAACCCGGAGCTGGCGCAATACCGTTGGGAAAAACCGGCCAGCTGAAGGGCGGGTGGCCCTGCTGCTTTGACAAGGAGAAACATGAATGCTTGACCCGATCTTGAGCCGTTGGCTCGATGTTCAAGCGCAGGCCCTGGATGTGGGCAGTTGCGATCCCCAGGAAGTGCTGCCACGGCTGGCAGAGGCCAACATACTGCGTATCGGTGTGCCAAAAGCCTTCGGCGGCCTGGGCGGCGATGTGGCCGGCGCCGTCGAGGCCATTGCCAATGTCGCCAGCCATTCGTTGGCGGCGGCGTTTGTGTGCTGGGGCCAGCGCTCGTTTATCGAGTATTTGCTGCAGAGCCCGAATGAGCGGCTGCGCGAGCAATTGCTGCCGGACCTGCTCAGCGGCAGGCTGGCGGGGGCCACCGGTTTGTCGAATGCAATGAAGTTCCTGTCGGGCATCGAGACGCTGCAGATCAGCGCCGAGCCGAACGATCACGGCTGGACCCTCAACGGTCGCCTGCACTGGGTGACCAACCTGCGCAAGAACGGCTTTGTCGCAGCGGCGGCGATTGAGCATGCCGGTGGCGGTGCGCCGTTTATCCTGGCTATTCCGGATTCGGTGGCGGGCTTGCAACGTTCCGGCGACCTGGAGCTGCTCGGCCTGCAATCGAGCAACACCGCCGCCCTGGGCCTCGAAGGCGTCGAGCTGAGTCGCGACTGGTTGCTGCACGAGGACGCACGCAAGTTCCTGCCGGCCGTGCGCCCGGCGTTCCTCGGTTTGCAGTGCGGTATGTCGATCGGCCTGGCCCGTCGCTCGCTGGCGGAAGTCGCCAACCATTTGGGCGCTGCACGTACAGTGTTGCGCGAAGAGCTAGAAGGGCTGCGCGGGACCTTAGATCACCTGGTGACCGAGCTGCAGAATGGCCTGCTCGCCGGGCGCTTCGCCGCCGAGCCGGTGGCGTTGTTCAAGTTGCGCATCGGCCTGGCCGAAACCGCCGCCAGCGCCGTGCAGCTGGAACTGCAGGCCAGCGGCGGCAAGGCCTACCTCACCGCCCATGGCAGTGGGTTTGCGCGGCGCTGGCGGGAGTCGGCGTTTGTGCCGATCGTCACGCCCAGCCTGGTGCAATTGCGCACCGAGTTGCAACGCCAGGCTAACCTGTGAGCCCGGTGGTATTGAGTGCCCTGGGCATTGGCCTGGGGTACGCCGGCGGCCCGGTGTTGCAAGGCTTCGACCTGCAATTGCAGCGCGGTGAAGTGGTGTCGATCCTGGGGCCCAGCGGGGTCGGCAAGTCCAGCCTGTTGCGGGTGCTCGCCGGTTTGCAGGCGCCCCAGGATGGCAAGGTCCAGGTATTGGGCGAGCCGTTGAGCGGCCCCCATCCACGTGTCGCCGTGGCATTCCAGGACCCCAGCCTGTTGCCGTGGTTGAGCCTGGAAAAGAACGTCGCGTTCGGCCTGGATTTCGCCCGCCAGCCGCACCTGGGTGCTGATGAGCGCCGCCGGCGCGTCGACCACGCCATCGCGGCGGTTGGCCTGGAGCACGCCCGCCAGCAATTTCCGGCGCAGCTGTCCGGCGGCATGGCCCAGCGTACTGCGTTGGCCCGTTGCCTGGCACGCCAGCCCCAAGTGCTGTTGCTGGATGAGCCCTTCGGTGCGCTGGATGAAGTGACCCGTGCCGATATGCAGCACCTGTTGCTCAAGGTCAACCGTGAGCAGGGTTCGGCGGCGGTGTTGATCACCCATGACATCGACGAAGCGCTGCTGTTGTCCGACCGCATCCTGCTGCTGGGCAACCGCCCGGCGCGGACGCTGGGCGAATGGCGTATCGACCTGCCGCAACCGCGCGAAGAACAGGTGGAAGCCATCGGTGCGCTGCGCATCGAGATTCTTAAAACCCTACGGCAGGCGAGCCGCCCTCAACCCCAACCCCTTGACCTGCCGGAGCCCAGCCATGTGCCTGGATGACCTGACCCACTCGCGCCGTGACTTTCTCAAACTTTCCGCGGTACTCAGTGCCGCCGGCGCCTTGCCGCTGCTGAGCAGCCTGCAGGCCCGCGCCGCCAGCGAGCCGGATGCGCCGGTGCGCATCGGCTACCTGCCGATCACCGACGCAACGCCCTTGCTGGTGGCGCATAACAACGGCCTGTTCGAAGCCGAAGGCATCAAGGCCGAGCGCCCGGTGTTGCTGCGCAGTTGGGCGCAGGTGATCGAGGCGTTTATCTCCGGGCAGGTCAACGTGATCCATCTGCTGTCGCCGATGACCGTGTGGGCGCGCTATGGCAGCCAGGTGCCGGCCAAGGTGGTGGCGTGGAACCATGTGGGCGGTTCGGGGCTCACCGTGGCACCGGGCATTACCGAGGTGAAGCAGTTGGGCGGCAAGTCGGTGGCGATCCCGTTCTGGTATTCGATCCATAACGTGGTGGTGCAGCAACTGTTCCGTGACAACGGCCTGACCCCGGTGGCGCGTGCCGCCGGCAGTGCGATCGGCGCCAATGAAGTCAACCTGATCGTGCTGCCCCCTTCAGACATGCCGCCGGCCCTGGCCAGCCAGCGCATCGACGGTTATATCGTCGCCGAGCCGTTCAACGCCCTGGCGGAGAACCTCAAGGTCGGGCGTGTGCAGCGGTTTACCGGCGACGTGTGGCGCAATCACGCGTGCTGCGTGGTGTTCATGCACGAACACGACCTGAACAATCGCCCGGAGTGGTCGCAGAAAGTCGTGAATGCGATCGTCAAGGCCCAGGTGTGGACCCGTGATAACCGCGCAGAGGCGGTGAAGCTGCTGTCCAAGGACGGCCCGAACCGCTACACGCCACATGCCGAGCCGGTGTTGAGCAAAGTCCTGGCGCCAGCCGCTGCCGACCGCGCGGCCTACCTGGCCGATGGCGCGATCCGGCATGCCAACTGGGACGAGCACCGCATCGACTTCCAGCCCTATCCATTCCCCAGCTACACCGAAGAATTGGTGCGACGCTTGAAGGACACGCTGATCGAGGGGGACAAGAAATTTCTCGCCGATCTGGACCCAGCCTTTGTCGCCAAGGATCTGGTGGATGACCGCTTCGTGCGCAACGCCATCCAAGCGGTGGGCGGCATGGGCACCTTCGGCTTGCCCGTGGGCTTTGAGCGGACCGAGGAGATTGGCGTTTGAACAACCGCAGAGTCCCGGGCTGGTTGCTCGGGTTGAGTGGCCTGGCCGGCCTGTTGTTGCTGTGGTGGCTGGGGGTGAAGGTGTGGGGCGATGGCAGCGGCCTGGCGGCGCGCTTTTCGCTGGAGGCCACCTTCAGCAGCCTGTGGGAATTGCTGGGGCGCGGTGAGCTGTATCTGCATATCGTCGTGAGCCTCAAGCGCATTTTCGTCGGGCTGTTCCTGGCCTTGCTGGTGGGGGTGCCGCTGGGGCTGCTGGTGGGCAGTTCGCGCAACCTGGAAGCGGCGACCACGCCGGCCTTCCAGTTTCTGCGGATGATCTCACCGCTGTCCTGGATGCCCATCGTGGTGATGCTGATGGGGGTAGGGGACCAGCCGATCTACTTCCTGCTGGCGTTTGCCGCGGTGTGGCCGATCATGCTCAACACCGCCGCCGGCGTGCGCCAGCTCGACCCGCGCTGGCTGCAGTTGAGCAGCAGCCTGAGCGCCACGCGCTGGGAAACCTTGCGCCGGGTGATCATCCCCGGCGTGGTGGGCCACGTGCTGACCGGCGTACGGCTGGCCATCGGGATCCTGTGGATCGTGCTGGTGCCGTGCGAAATGCTTGGGGTCAGCGCGGGGCTTGGCTATTACATCCTGGATACCCGTGATCGCCTGGCCTATTCGGAACTGATGGCGATGGTGTTGCTGATCGGGCTGCTGGGGTTTGCCCTGGATGCGCTTGCACGCGGGGTGCATCAGCGGTGGGTGCATGGGGAGTAAACAGCAAAAGGTAAGCCCCAGGGTAAATCGCCTTGGAGCTTACCTTTCTCCAGTGACTAGACTTTTATGTCGATTTGCATATCTCCAACCGTGTCATCGGTTTTGGACAGCGCTGCCGAGGTATCTCTTTGTTTGTCAGCCTTCCTGGCCACACTCTCGGCAATATCCGCTTTTTGATAGACCCCTATGCCGATTCCCCCGGTTAACTCGGCAATGCCAGGAACACCTTCGGCCGTGTTCATATGTGCTCTGCCCACCCAAACGACCGACTTGCCGCCAAGTTCATTTTTCATGACTTGCTTGGCGCCGTAGTAGTTGACTTCCTCAAGGCGCTGTTTGGATAGCGCTATATATTCCGGTGAAGTTTTGTCGAGGGTACTCAACCCGGAGAAATAACCTGGAGAGTCTGAGTGGCGCGTCAGGTAGCGATGTTCGAGCGGCATTATCTCTATGCCAAATTCTTCCGCTGCTTTTTTGAGTTCATCATAAAGTGTGGCGCCGCCCTTCCTTTTTGAAATGGTATGCGCCAGCGTTGTATCTGCGATCAAACCGTATGCATCGAGTGTGGCACCTTCCAGGAAGATGGTGTTGACGCCTCCTTCGTGGAAGGTTTTCATGGCGTCGCGCATTGCGATCAGGCTTGCAACTTCACTATGGCTTTCCCCAAACACCAGTACATTGGTTTTTTTCAACGCTTCAGCGATAAGTTCGTTGGGTGTCATCTTTTCGGTGATATCAGGAAGCGCCGGACGTGGAGGAATGTTGCCCGCCGCTACGTCTCGAAAATAGCCATTTTTTTCAAGTGTGAATTTTTCCCGGGTGAATTGGATTCTATTGGGTGTGAAGTGGTCTTCGATCAAGGCGCCATTGGTCTGGAGGCTGGTTGCATATTCATCCATGGGTAACGGAACCCTGGGCTGGATCACCCTATGAGCGGGGCGATGAGTCCTGTCGAGTGGATCGTAACGAAGTCCATCACGCGGCCGGGGTGACGGCGGCATTAACTCATTCAATGGGGAAAACTCGTCCAGCGGTGTGCCGTAAGGCTTCATCTTGACCGGATCGTAGGCATACCGTTGTCCATTGGACAGGATCGTGTCTGCCTCGTAGGCCTGGTCCGCGACCTTGAACGTGCCGCGTGTGATGGGGCCATGCTCGCGGCTGACGGCCTGGATCAACGTGCCGCTGGCGGCCTTGACCTTGTCCACGCCCTTGCCGATCACCTTGACGCTACCCTCGATGAAACTGCCCACTCCACTGACAGGATTGAGTTCACCGATGAGGGTGGTGCCAAGGATTCTGGCGACCTTGAGGGCCTTGGTCGCCGCGCTGGCCGCTTTGGCGCCGACTTTGGCCACTTTCGCTGCCGCACCCACTCCGGCGGTGACGAAACCGAAAATATCCATGCCCAGGTCGACTGCGCCATCCAGGTAGTTGCCATTCACAAAGTTCTGGATCGCCGATTTCAATGGAATCAGGTCCAGAAAAAACTCGGCGAGTTTCGATTGGGTTTCCATTTGCCGGTCGAAGGTGGTTGCGCCCTGGGCCTGCTTGACCACATCTTCGTTATCGATGTCCAAGTGTTGGACAAACGCGTCGGCGATGGCTTGCGTTCGGGGGCTGGAGAAACTGTTGGGAACGGGCAGTGGGTTTTGGGCTGGCGTGTTTTGTTCAAACGCTGTTTTAGCCATGCCTGTGGGTGTGAACGCCTCTATGGGGTAGATCCGGTTGGCGTTGCGCCCGCGCTCTTGGGTCAAGACGGTGTCGGGAACGCGGTTGACAGTGCCTTGCTTTAAATCCATTTCATAAACCGTTTGGCCAGTCATCCCCGTGGACTTGATCAATAACGTTTGGTTTTTTTCCGCCAGGGTTCGGCCGGTAAAGCCCGTATCCAGGGTGTAGGTATGGTTCTGATAGAACTCAAGTTTTCCATATTCCAGATTCTCTCGGTCTTCCACCGGAAGCTGGGTGATCATTTGCTTGATGGCCGTGGCGATACCCTTTTTGCGATCGTCCATGGCCTGGCTGAGTTCAGCGTCGAATACTTCCTTCACATCAAATTTGAGCGACTTGCCTCGAGTGGCGTCGACGATTCGATCGTCCGTCGTTTCCCACTGATACTGGTGCAGCCCGCTCATCGCGATATCCAGCAGCGAGTGTCGGCCAGCAGGCGCCCGATTGGGGTCATAGAGCGGTTGGGCGTAGGCCTGTGTGGTGTTCCTGACGGTCAGGAGTTTTTCTTCAAAAGGCACGTTCTCGCCAAACCGCTCCTTTAGCTTGGCCAGGGCAATTTCCTTGCGGCTGGGGATCGTGGCTTCGATCTGGTCGCTGGCCTCTACCCGCGCATCCGCCTGCAGGTTGAAGGCGCTTCTGACCTTTTCGATGTCGCTGGTGTTGTACCGAGCGGCCTCATCTTCAGAGAGCACGCCGTTGACGACGCCCCAGGTCCGCAACGCGGCGGCCTGTGCCTGCTGGGTCACGGCCAAGTCTTCCTGGCCGGTATCTTTGGCCTTCAGCATGACTTGGGCAAAGGTCATGCTGGGTACTTTGCCCGGTGTCTGCGCTTCTATCGTCGCTGCCGCGATGGAGAGGTTGACCCAGGCCGGGCTGCCATAGGTCAAGTTGGCGGGGAGGTCTTTGATCAGCAACTCGGGCGCCTTCCTGGCCAGTAACAGGTAAGCGCCGACCTTGGCCATTTCGGGCGTGGTGCGGTGGGTGCGACTCAAATGCGCGCTGAGGTGGCCGAACACCGCTGAAGCGGGTTTGCCCCAGTGGCTTTGCTGGGCCAGATCGAAGCCCGCCACCATTTTGGCGTGAGGTGGGGGCATGGATGGCGGGTCCAGGAACAGATTCATGGCGGCCAAGGTGTAGTCGTTCACGCTGGAGTCCGTGGCAATACCGTCCAACTCGCTCTGCAAGGCTTGGCCCAACGCCTGCGCGCGCGGCGTGGCAAGGAGCATTTCCAGCGCCATGGCCGGGTCCTGTGCGGCCTCGCTGGACAGTGGCTGGTTGCTGTTCAGGTACTCCAGCACACTCTGGCTTGCATCCATTCGTGGAAGATTTGGGTGTTGGGTCACAAAGCGCCTGGCGGCGTCCACCAGTGAACCTTGCCCATCGTCACTCAGGGGGATCGGCCAGGACAGTGCGCCGCCAAAGTTGCCCAGAGGGTGTTCCTGGGCTTTGCCGAGCACCGATTCCGACAGGACGGTCAGGGCAAAGTGGCTGGAGGGTATGCGCAGACCGGACGACCTGATGTAAGCGTCAAGCGTGACGGTTGTACGGGCTTCGGATGAGGAGGACTCAGGATGAATATCGATGGGCGTAGTTTTCAGCGCGTCCACGATGGCCTGGGGCGTTGCGTTCCTGCCCAGACGCGTGGCGATTTCGTTGAGTGCTTGCCCCAGGGTTCGCAGGTTCTGCTTATATCCCAGCGCCAGCGTCAATTCCGGATGGGCAGCCCGCTTGTGGCGATGTATCTGCACAGGCGTAGCAGGTTGGGGGCCGGACGATGACTGACTTTGGCTGTCTGCTGGGGAGGCAGGCAGAAAATGCGGAGGCTGTTGAATGGATACGGAGGAGATACTTTGCATCGGTGGGTACCTTTTTTGACGTATCAACAAAGGCGCCTGTCATAGGAGGTTCCCTGTTCCCCAGGCGCCCTTTTGGGTGCGGAAAACATCCGCTGGGGTTCCTCCTCGAAGGCATGCAGTGTGTAAGGCTGCATGTAGATGCTTGCGTGAAAGGTTACGATGCCCTCGTCCATTCAAAGGTGAAGCCCGCCGCCTCGGGGTGAGGGGGACACCGGACGAGCGAAAGCTTTTCATCACCTGTAACATAAGATCCCGTCGAGCCTGTGCATCCCGTCGCCGGGTATGTGCCTGGTGTGTTCGGCGATACACAGTGATTACATTCTTCCGGTTCAGGAACCCGTCATGACCCAAAAGCAACGCTTGAAATACTCGATCCTGATCGCCCTGGCGGTATTGGCGACGATGTTTGGCCTGTCCTACCTGCAGAACATCGGGTTTATCAGTGAGAAGACGTTCCAGACCATCGCCATCGCCGTCGCGGTCGTCGTGGTGGTGATCAACGGCATCATGCGCCGCAAGGTCAAGCTTTAAGGTCAGCCTCAGCTTCGAGCGTCGAGTACCTTGGCAGCCTCTTCATGGAGGCTGTAGCTTTTATCCGCGTTGAGGGTGATCACGCCTTCGCTGCACAGGCGCTTGAGCACTTCGCGCACACTCAGGAACGACAGCGGGATCCCCAGCTCCAGCAAATGGCTGTGCACGCCACGTACCCCCAGGGTGCGCTGGTTGTCGGCGGCGGTGAGCAGGGCGTCTATGACCTTCAGCCGGATCAGGCTGGTGCGCAGGCCGAAACACTTGAGCAGGTGGCGAATACGCTGGTTGCCTTGCTGTTCGGGGGTTTTGCCGAACGCTTGGGCGCCGTTGCCAAATTGGCTGTCGGCTGCGGATGAATGTCCGTCCGTGGGCACTTGCGGGTTGTACATGCAAAAACTCCTTATCAGAGCCTGATCAGGAAAATGATGGCGCTCTTAGTCAATAAGACGAACGAGCGTGCGAAATCATGAAGGGCGTGATGTAGAAAATTTGTCGGTATCGGTTTTGTCACATCTGCAACGCCTCGAATAAACCTGCTCCAGGGTTAAATTTTTCCCGGTTTTTTGCGTCCTTACGGTGGGGTGGTTACCCCTGTGAGGGTGTTCAATTTGACTGCGGAGTCTGTGTGATTATTTCCAACGGGTTGGCCAAGGTGTGCGTGACGGGGCTGTTGCTGGGGGTGAGCCTGGCTGCAACGGCACGGGAGTCGACAACGCAGGCGTCGGCGGATATCCGCCGCACCAGTTTCGGCGTGCCGCATATTCGCGCCAATGACGAGCGTGGCCTGGGCTTCGGTATCGGTTACGCCTATGCCCAGGACAACCTGTGCCTGCTGGCCAATGAAGTGGTTACCGTTAACGGCGAGCGGGCCCGGTACTTCGGCCCCGAGCAGTCGACCCTCGAAGAGCGCAACAACCTGGCCAGCGACGTGTTTTTCACCTGGCTGAATACTCCGGGCGCGGTGGCTGCTTTCTGGAAGGCGCAAAGCCCGCAGATCCAACAGCGCATGCAAGGCTACGTGGCCGGCTACAACCGTTACCTGAAAGAGCAGGGCGCACCCGCCCAGTGCCAGGCGGCCTGGGTGCGGCCGCTGGTGGTTGAAGACCTGGTGAAATTGACCCGCAGGTTGTTGGTGGAGGGCGGTGTTGGCCAGTTCGCCGAAGCCCTGGTCGGCGCCGCGCCGCCCCAGGTAACCGCGAGTGTGCAACCCAGCGCCAAGGCATTCGAATTGGCCGCCGCCAATCAACAGCGCTTCAGCCTGGATCGCGGCAGCAATGCCGTGGCGGTGGGGCGCGAACGCTCGTTCAATGGCCGTGGCATGTTGCTGGCCAACCCGCATTTCCCGTGGGTGGGCGGCATGCGCTTTTATGAAATGCACCTGACCATCCCCGGCCAGTTGGATGTGATGGGCGCCGCGCTGCCCGGCCTGCCGGTGATCAATATCGGCTTCAACCAGCATGTGGCGTGGACGCACACGGTGGATACGTCCAAGCACTTCACCCTGTATCGCCTGACGTTGGATCCCAAGGACTCCACGCGCTATATGCTGGATGGAAAATCCATCCCCCTGGAGAAAACCTCGGTGACGGTCCAGGCCCGGCAAGCGGACGGCAGCGTGAAGCCGGTAACCCACTCGGTCTACAGCTCGCAGTTCGGCCCCGTGGTGCAATGGCCCGGCAAGCTGGATTGGGACACTCACCACGCCTTCAGCCTGCGCGATGCCAACCTGGGCAACGACCGCGTCCTGCAACAGTGGTACGCCATGAACCGTGCCACGAGCCTCAAGGACCTGCAAACCTCGGTGCACACCCTGCAAGGCATCCCGTGGGTCAATACCCTGGCCGCCGATGACCAGGGCCAGAGCCTGTACATGAACCTGTCGGTGGTGCCCAACGTCAGCGCGGCCAAACTGGCGCAATGCAGCGACCCGCGTGCCGGCCTGCAGATGATCATGCTCGACGGCGCCCGCAGTGCCTGTGCCTGGGACGTCGACCCGCGCGCCGCCCAGGCCGGCATCTTCCCCGCCGACCAGTTGCCGCAGCTGGAGCGTAGCGACTACGTGCAGCACTCTAACGATTCGGCGTGGCTAGCCAACCCCAAGGCGCCGTTGACCGGCTTCTCCCCGGTGATCAGCCAGGACCACATCGGCCTCGGCCCGCGCGCACGCTTCGCCCTGCAACGCCTGCAATCCCTGGAGACGCAACCGATCAGCGTCGCCGACCTGCAAAATATGGTCATGGATAACGAGGTGTACCTGGCCGGGCAGGTCATGCCCGACCTGCTGGAGTTCTGCGCCAAACACCTCGGCACCGACGCGACTGCGCTGAAGTCGCTGTGCACCAGCCTCAACGACTGGGACCGACGCGCCAACCTCGACAGCGGCCTGGGCCTGGTGCACTTCATCAATTTGGTTGAAGACCTGCAGCAACTCCCCGATGCCTGGCGCGTCGCGTTCGACCCCGCCCAACCCCTCACCACCCCACGGGGCCTGGCCATCGAGCGTGCCCCCGTGGCCAAGGCCCTGCGCGAAGCCATGCTGGCCTCCAGCGCAGCCGTGGCCAAACTCGGCCTCAGCGCCGACAGCAAATGGGGCGATATCCAGGTCAGCGGCCAAACCCCGATCCACGGCGGCCCGCAGGAACTGGGGATCTACAACGCCATGCAAACCGTGCCCCGGGCCGACGGCAAGCGCGAAGTGGTCAGCGGCAGCAGCTACCTGCAGATCGTCACCTTCGACGACCAGGGGCCACACGCCCAAGGCGTGCTCGCGTTTTCCCTGTCCAGCAACCCGGCATCCCCCTACGCCAAGGACCAGACCCAAGCCTTCGCGCAGAAAAAACTCCGCCCACTGCCGTTCACCGACGCCCAGATCAAGGCCGATCCGCAGTACCAGCAGCAGCTCATCAAGGAGTAGGGCAGACGCGCAACCCCTTGATGCCAATACGAAATATTTTTGAAATCAAGGGGTTGCAGGCAAAAGCAAATGAGTACATAATGGCGCCCATCGAACGCAACGAAGCATTAAAAACTTCAATGTATTCAATGAGTTAGAGTA
Organism: Pseudomonas sp. GW821-FHT09D08; assembly: GCF_059416305.1. Lineage (NCBI taxonomy): Bacteria > Pseudomonadati > Pseudomonadota > Gammaproteobacteria > Pseudomonadales > Pseudomonadaceae > Pseudomonas > Pseudomonas sp. GW821-FHT09D08. Next base: position 203,961 of record NZ_JBWKOX010000001.1, on the reverse strand, counting down.
GAGGCAGGGCTCTATGGCCCACTCAATTTTTTATGCGGTGAATGCCAGCGACAAGGGCATTGATCGTTTGAGGCCGAGTAGCAAAATGGTTATGCAGCGGATTGCAAATCCGCCTACGCCGGTTCGATTCCGACCTCGGCCTCCACTCTTGAAAACCCCGTAGATTAACGTCTACGGGGTTTTTTATTGGGCGCGGGAAAGCTAATGCACTATTTGCGAAGTCCAGATTACTTCGATGGATGTGCATTCTTGCTGCATTCGCTGGTTTAAAATATATAGTCGATATTACTGTGCTTAACTAGGGATTTGAAATGAGCAAGTTTATGATGGAGTTGAAGCATAACTATTATTTTAGTAGGCGTGCGGCGCTATTGTTCTTATTTGAAAGGTTTATCTCTTGGGTGGACCGTGTTTTTACGTTTTTGGTTCCTGTTGTTATTGGTGTTGTTGCGGTAGTCTCTATTGTATCTGTCGCAGGGGCAGTTTATGTTCACTTTGTTGAAGGTGTCGATATTCCGTTGGTTGATTTAAAGAATACGGATACCGCCGCATATTGGGGGCAAATCGGTGACTTTGTAGGTGGTATATTAAACCCGCTTTTAAGTTTTACTGCACTCATGGCTGTGCTTTACAGTTTGCGCGCGCAAAATAAAGAGTTGGCTCTTGCACGGGCGGATGCTAAAGAAAATCAGCGCATCCAGGCTCAGCAAAGTTTGATATTTGAAAGGCAGAATTTTGAGTCCGTCTTTTTTCGGTTGCTTGATATACATTCACGGCTCGCCAGCGAAATGGAGATAGAAATAAACTCGACTGACTCACTGGGTAGAAAGCCACTCAATAAAATTACTGGCCTAAAAGCGTTTTCAAAAATTGAGTTTGATTATTTTCCGCGCGGGGAAGCTAGTGTGAATGTTGAAGTTTATAAAGAAAGGTTATTGCTCAGCAGTAGGGCGATGTCATCGCAACTTCATAATTCCCTTGCGCACTACTTTAGAAATTTGTATCAACTTCTGAAGCAGGTCGATGGATTTGGCCTGGATCCCTTGAGAGCTTCTAGACCTAACGCTAGGGCGAACATACGTGCGCTTATAAGCAATTATAGTGCCCAGAGAAATTATGCGAATATGCTAAGAGCTCAGCTAGGCTCCTCAGAGTTAAGCGTTATTTTTCTGAATTGTTTAACTGAAAAAGGCGAGGGGCTAAAATATTTTGTGGAGCGTTTTTCACTGCTAAAACATATGGATGCTCGAGTTTTTAGTGAGCATGACTCTGTACGTACAGATTTATTTGATGAAATGGCTTTTGCTGACTCCGAGGAGATTGATTCAAATAAGTTAAGAGGGCATTTGCGTTCGAGGAAGTGATTTTTAAATCGTAAATGGCATAAGTGGGGCGAATCACGCTCTCCGGCTTAAGGAGTGATGATCAGCCCCATCTTTTCCCATATTAAGCTCAATAATCAGGAATTTACTGGGCTTGACTTCTCAAGCGCAACATCCACTAGAAGTTTCGAATTTTCAATCAGCTGCGCCAATCCAAATATTTGAAGACGCTGCGTTCCACTAGAAGCAAATGCCTGTTCATTCGCCATAGCAGCCACTGACGCCAGTATTTCACTCGCATTCACTAATGCTTCTTCGGAACTCAACCCAGGTCTAACCTTAAAAACGCTGGTGAGAAGGTCGTCGTCATTTGGATTGGTTTTCATAGGACCCGCTCCAATGCGTTAGACATTGAGTGAGCATTCACCGCTGGGTGCCATTGCTCAGGTCTGATTTTGACTTGATCGACTGGATAGCTTTTATCTGTAGAAAACATCCTCTAGACCCTCGGAAAGTTAAGAGGCCACCACCGCCGTTGCGACACGGGTGGGTGGTGGACCATGCGAGGGTCGCAAACCGGTGTCCGAGGGTACCGGCCGGGCAAAAGCCCGCCTCACACGGTCCACCATAGATGCGGTAAACAGGCACAAAAAAAGCGCCTGCTACAGAGCTATGACGCTACCGCGCCTCAGACTACTTCAGGTTGCGACACCCGGCCACAGGATTTACTGCGGCGGCGAATCCTAGCCAAGTTACTTCCTATGGCTCAACCTCGTTAGATTGTGGGAAAAATCCGAAGCTCGATTGCGCGACGGTGCGCTCATCACATCTGGGGTTCTTTCAAATAAAAGCGTGGAGATTCACCACAACCGTGTGCCGGCGGTTACTGCCAGATTGGAACACTCAGCGTTGGTTTCGGGCTGCCCCGTCGTGTTGATTCAGCCAATCAACTCGGATCTGTTAATGCGCTGGCGCTTAACCTCACCTGCATACGCCGCTATTCTCTCCTGCTGAGCCTTCAGCAACGCACATATCTTCTGCAACGCCATTGTGTCACTCGACGCATTGCCATTCGCCGCCAGGGTGGTCAGTTCCATCACCGACCATCCAATAACGGCCGCTGCATCTTCCAGGTCGTAAAACAATTCCTGCTGGGCGGTTCTGGGTCCATCGAGGCCCTGTATTAACTCTTTCATCTACTTCTCCGCCTGGTGCTGATTCAGTTCAAGACCCATGACCACCATTCCTATTTCTGCCAAGTCCGTGCTGAAGGGAATTTCACCGATCCTTCGAAACCCAAACCCTGCGTAAAACCGCTGGGCATTTGAATTGCTCTTGAGCACGTCCAGCCACAGCAAGTGTTCCCCGCGCTGCACCGCCTGATCGTAGATAAACTGCAAAAGTTGCCTGCCATAGCCAAGCCCCGCGGCGGATTTTAGGAAGTAGATTTTTTGCAGCTCTGCACCCAGTTCACCGGTGATCGGTGCCGGCGTTGACCAGTTGACCTTGGCGAAGCCCAGGGGTGTACCACGTTCGTTCGAGGCGATAAGCCACGAATGACGGTCGGGCAGGTCAAGTGAACGGTTGAGTGAATCCCGTGAGAAATCCTGTTCGAGAAAGTCCTGCATGCCTGCGGGAGACCAGAGTGTCGAGAAATGCGCTTGATAGGTCTCGCAGCCGACCGCACGCAGGCTATCGAGATCGGCCTTGGTCGCTGCACGAATGTTGACCATGTTCTTCCCCCCGGTTAACGCATACCCAATGAATTGACGTGTATCCACCCCTACACAAACCCTACCAAGACGTTACACGAAACCCGTGACGGACTTCAGTTGCGGCGGTCTTACTTTACGTACACCCAACCTTGTAAAGCAGAGAGCGTTGTCATGAAGTTGAATTACCTAACCAAGGCGGCTGTTGTTGTCGCGCTGTTGTCGACCTTGTCGGGCTGCTGGATATTCATGCCGCCGGGCGGTGGCGGGGGTGGTGGCCACGGCGGTGGTGGTCATGGTCAAGGCGGCGGCCCTGGTGGCGGTCCGCGCTGACAGTCAGTCAACGGGAGGCAGGCCATGAACAATGGCCTGCCTCTTTTTTTGCCCCGGATAAATCCCAGGCAAAGAAAAGCCCGCGATGGGGAGCACGGGCTAAAAGGGATGTTCATTAGGAGCTGGGTTCACCATAAGGGGGCGTCTGTGAAAGCTTTGTGAAAACGCCGGAGCCATCTGAACCTGAAGTGTATGCCTCGATCCGTGCCTGGCTGTACGGGGCGCCGGGCGGCATAACCCACTACTGTCGCAGGCCTACCACACCGCTCGGATGCCGCACCATGTCCATGTCTACCAGCCTGCTGTCGGCCTTTGTGCTGTTCGCCTTCGTGTCCTCGATCACCCCAGGTCCGAACAACACCATGTTGCTTGCCTCGGGGGTGAACTTCGGGTTTCGCCGCTCGATGCCCCATGCGTTGGGGATCAGTATCGGCTTCATGCTGCTGGTGATTTCGGTCGGCCTGGGCCTGGGCGAAGTGTTCAAGGTGTTCCCGTGGGCCTACACGGTGTTGCGCTACGTGGGTGCGGCGTACTTGCTGTACCTGGCCTGGAAGATCGCCACGGCGGGCGGCATGTCCGATAGCAATGAGGAGCACGGCAAGCCCATGACGTTCTTGGGCGCGGCGGCGTTTCAGTGGGTGAACCCCAAGGCGTGGATCATGGCGCTGGGGGCCATCACTACTTACACCCCCGCCGAGGGTTATGTCACCAACGTGCTGGTGATCGCGCTGGTCTTTGCCGTGGTCAACCTGCCCAGCGTGTGCGTGTGGGTCGGATGTGGCAGCGGCTTGCGCAATGTACTGCGCGAACCGCGCTGGGTAAGGCTGTTCAACTGGTCAATGGCCGGGTTGCTGGTGCTGTCGCTGTACCCGATGCTGTTTGCCGGCTAGGCGCTAAACCGGCGAGATGGTCGCCAGCAGGCCGATGCCGATGGTCAGCACTAAAAAACCGAACAGGAAAATCGCCATCTTGGTCATAAGGCCTCCGAAGGGAAGGGGGTGGGGATGGGGGCCATTGTCCGCCCAGGCGGCGTTTCAATACAGGCGCAGATAGCAAAGAAAAAACCGTATCAGATGCGGCGGCGAGGTTTCTGCCACGGGCTTTTGGCGCCCGTGGTTTTTTCAAGATCAGTGCCTGAGACAGGCAGCGTTTTTCCCCCTAAGATGGCGCCCATTGCATCAACAATAAAAGTGGGCCAACCCTCGATGGAAAGACGCCAGTTCAGCGGTGGCATGAAAGGCAAGAACCTGCGCTACCTCAACGAAACCTCCCAGCCGGCATCGGTCACCCGCGTCGGCTTCCTGCTGCTCGAACATTTTTCCCTGCCGGCTTTCACCCAGACCCTCGACACCGTGGTCACCGCCAACCTGTTGCGACCTGATCTGTTCGCCACGCGCACCTTCGGTTGTGACGACGGGGAAGTCATCAGCGACCTGGGCCTGGTGATCCGCCCCGACGCGCGTCTCGATGCGCCCGCGCTGCAAGGCCTGGACCTGCTGGTGATCTGCGGCGGCTTTCGCACCGAACTCAAGGCTGACGACCAACTGATCCAACTGCTGCGGAGTGCCGCCGAGCAGGGTGTGAGCCTCGCGGGGTTGTGGAACGGCGCATGGTTCCTCGGCCGCGCCGGCCTGCTGCAGGGCTACCGCTGCGCCATCCACCCCGAACACCGTCCCGCCCTGGCGGAAGTGTCCAAGGCCACCCACGTCACCAGCGAACCCTACGTGATCGACCGCGACCGCCTCACCGCGTCGAGCCCCTCCGGCGCCTTCCACATGGCCCTGGACTGGATCAAAAGCTTGCACGACAAAGCCCTGGTCGAAGGTATCGAAGACATCCTAGCCTTCGAAGAATCGCGTTACCGGCGCATCAAACCCAGCGAAAACGTCAGCGTCAGCGCGCCCCTGCGCGAAGTGGTCAAGCTGATGGACGCCAACCTCGAAGAACCGCTGGAACTCGACCAGCTCGCCGTCTACGCAGGCCGCTCGCGCCGCCAATTGGAGCGCCTGTTCAAGGAGCAACTGGGCACCACGCCGCAGCGCTACTACATGGAACTGCGCGTCACCGAAGCACGCCGGCTGTTGCAGCACACCGAACTGTCACAGGTGGAGGTGCTGGTGGCGTGCGGGTTTGTCTCGCCGAGCCATTTCAGCAAATGCTACAGCTCGTATTTCGGATATCGCCCCTCCAAGGAGAAGCGGTTGGTCAAGTAAAGTGACTGCCGCTCCGTGCACTCCGGCATGATTTTTCAAGGAGGACCCATGTCTCTTACACGTTTGGATCGTTATCGCGGCAGTCTGCTGGGTTTGGCCTGTGGCGATGCAGTCGGGACCACGGTGGAGTTCATGCCCCGTGGCACATTTACTCCGCTCACCGATATGGTGGGAGGAGGGCCGTTCAACCTCAAGCCCGGCCAGTGGACCGACGATACATCAATGGCGCTGTGCCTGGCCGAAAGTCTGTTGCGCAAAGAGGGTTTTGACGCGGCGGATCAGATGGGCCGCTATCTGAATTGGTGGAAATGGGGCTATTTGAGTTCCACCGGCGACTGTTTCGATATTGGCCTGACCGTGAGTAAGGCGCTAACGGCCTATCAAGACAGTGCAAACCCCTTTTCAGGCTCTACGGACCCGTATTCCGCCGGAAATGGTTCGATGATGCGCCTTGCACCGGTGGTGTTGTTTTACTTTCCGGACCTTCAACGTATCCGCCATTACGCCGCTGAAAGCTCGCGCACCACCCACGCTGCTCAGGAAGCAATCGAGTGCTGCCTGGTGCTGGCCCAGGCAATCAGCAATGCGCTTGAGGGTATTTCAAAGGATCAGGTATTGCAGTTGGCGCATATGGACCTCGTGGCGGCCAACGTCGCCGCACTTGCGCAGGGCAATTACCTGGAGAAGTCCCGTGATGACATCGTCGGTACCGGCTACGCCGTGGCGTCCCTTGAGGCCGCACTCTGGTGCTTCCACCATACCGACAGCTTTGCGGCGGCAGTGCTGATGGCGGCCAATCTGGGCGATGACGCAGACACTACCGCAGCCATCGTTGGCCAACTGGCCGGTGCATATTATGGCGCCCAAGCGATTCCTGGCGGCTGGTTGGAAAAGCTGTGGATGCGCGAGGAAATCCAAGGCATGGCGGATGCCCTGTTGGCAGCTTCGACCGGTAGTCTCGTTCAGTGAAGCGAGCACCGCCTGCAAAACCATGAAGATCAAATGTGGGAGTTGTCGAGCTCACCACATGAAATAGCGTATGCAAGTTGCTGTGCTTGGACGTGGCGGTTCTTCTCAAAACCGCCCCAGTCGATACGCCCCTAGCGCCGGCAACCGCGAAAACACAGGCGCCCCCGACGCCATTTGCCCCACCATCTCCGCCGTCACCGCCGCCTGGGCCAGCCCCAAATGCTGATGCCCGAACGCAAGCAGCACCTTCCCGTCACACACCCGATCAATAATCGGCAGCGAATCCGGCAGCGACGGTCTGAAGCCCATCCACGGCGTCGCATCCTCTGCACTCAGGTCCTCACGGAACAGTCCCTGGCTTAACCGATGCAACTGCCACGCCCGCGCCATGTTCGGCGGGCGGTCGAGGCCGGCGAATTCCACGGTGCCGGCCAGGCGCAGGCCGCCTGTCATGGGCGTCATGATGAACTTGCGCTCCAGGGACGTGACGGCAAACGGTAGGCGCTGATGTTCATCGGGCAGCATCAGGTGATAGCCCCGTTCGGTGTCCAGCGGGACTTTTTTGCCGGTCAGGGCGGCGGTGAGTCCGGCCGAGTGGGCGCCACAGGCGATCAGGACCTGGCGGGCGGCAAAGGTGCCTTGATCGGTGCTCACGGTGACGCCATCGCCTTCAACCCGCGCATCCAGCACCTGGCGTTGGAGGAACTGCACGCCACTGGTCTTGGCGGCCTCCACCAATTCGCAGACCAACCGGTAAGGGTCGAGGAAGTGCCCTGTTCGCGGGAAATACAGGCCGCCCTGGATCTGCGCGCTCAATTGCGGGATAGCTTCACGTATGGCATCCCCCGACCAGAACTCCACCGCCACGTTTTGCGCCTGCATGCGCCGTTGCAACCCATCGATGGCCGCCCGGGAGTCGTTACGTTCGAACACCAGCAGCGAGCCGTCTTCACGCAACAATTGCGTGCGCTGGAGGCTGGCCAGCAACCGTTGCCAGGCGCCAAGGCTCGCTTCATTGAGCGCGCGAATCCCCGTCACCGTGCGCTGGTAACTCGCCGGGCGCAGGTTCAGCAGCAGGCGGATAAACCAGGGCAGGGCACGCGGCAGGTATTTCCAGTCCAGGCGTAGCGGGCCCATGGGGTCCATGAGCATGGCGGGCAAGCGCTTGAGGATCGACAGGTCGGCGATCGGGAACACCTGTTCGGTCGCCAGGTGCCCGGCGTTGCCGTAGGAGGCGCCCATGCCGGGCGCCTGCTGGTCGATCACCCGCACTTTCCGCCCCTGACGCGCCAGTTGCAGGGCGCAGGCAACGCCAATGATGCCGGCTCCGATTACGGCGATATCTGCAGGGTCAGGGTCGTGCATCCGCTACGCCTCTCTCGACCAGTTGGCATACCACTGGCGAAACAGCGCGTACTGGGTTTCGGCGTAACGCCGCTGGGCATCGCTGAGCACATCGGTCTCGTTGAAGTGCAGGGCGTAGCCCGTGTCGCCGTTAAGCACCATCAGATGCTTGTAATACAGCACCAGGTCGCAGCCTTCATCGAAGGACGACAACACCGCCAATGCCGCTTCCAGCTCCCGCGCCAGGCGCCGGGCCTTGGCATCGCCCTTGGCGGCTTGCTTGCTCAGGGCCACCAGGTGCAGCACTTCGCGGGGCAAGGCATTGCCGACGCCGGTGATCGCACCCGTGGCGTTGCAGTTGACGAAACCGTGCACCACTTGGGTATCGACGCCGACCATCAGGGTCACGCTGTCGTCCTGGGAGGTGATGTGCTCGGCGGCATAGCGCAGGTCGGCAGCGCCACCGAACTCCTTGAAGCCGATCAGGTTCGGGTGTTCGCGGCGCAGTTCGAAGAACAACTCCGCGCGGGTGGCAAAGCCGTAGTAAGGGCTGTTGTAGATCACCGCCGGCAGGTTGGGCGCGGCCTCGAGGATTGCCGAGAAATGCGCCTTTTGCGCGGTGGCGGACGCACCTCGGGACAGCACGCGCGGAATCACCATCAAGCCCTGGGCGCCGACCTTGGCCGCGTGGGCGGCGTGGGCCACCGCCTCGCGGCTGTTCACCGCACCGGTACCGACAATGGTCGGCACCCCGGCCGCCACCAGGCGCGCCACGCCTTCCTGGCGCTCGGCTTCGGTGAGCAACGGCCAGTCGCCCATGGACCCGCAATACACCACGGCGCTCATGCCGATATCGATCAACTCGCGGCCCTTGGCGACCAGCGCGTCGAAGTCCGGCTTGCGCGCGGCGGTGCACGGGGTCATCAGCGCGGGGACGCAACCGGTGAAGATGTTGTCGCTCATTGTTCTGGCTCCTTGCAGCGTTCAATCAAAGGGGTTGGGCTCAGATGCCCCAGGCAAACGGGTCTTGCTCGTCGATCAGCAAGGTGCTGTCGGCGGTCATGTAGGCGCGGCCGGTGACGAAGGGGATGACACGTGTGCCGTCCCATTCATATCGGCCTTCGAAGCGGCTGCCGGTGATGCTGGCTTGTACCCAGGTATCACCGGGGGCGAGTTTCCCATCGGCGGCCAGGCACGCCAGCTTGGCGCTGGTACCGGTGCCGCAGGGGGAGCGGTCGTAGGCTTTGCCAGGGCACATGACGAAGTTGCGGCTGTCGGCGTGGGCATCGTCGGCGAACAGTTCGACATGGTCGATCAGGGCGCCGTCTGCACCGTGGATGCCCTGGGCCTCGAGGGCCTTGAGCATCGCCCAGGTGTAGTCGGTGAGAGCGTCGACGTTGTCCATTGCCAGCGCCATGCCGTGCTCGGACACCAGGAAGAACCAGTTGCCGCCCCAGGCAATATCGCCCTGAACTGCGCCATGCCCCGGCACATCCACCGTCACCTGCTGGCGATAGCGATAGGCAGGCACGTTGCGCAGGGTCACGGCACCGTCGTCGTGCAAGGTCGCGGCCACCGGCCCCACCGGGGTGTCGAGGGTGTGCACGCCCGGCTGGATACGCCCCAAGTGGTGCAGGGACGCCACCAGGCCGATGGTGCCGTGGCCGCACATGCCCAGGTAACCGGCGTTGTTGAAGAAGATCACCCCGCAGGTGGCGCCCGGGGTAACGGGCGCGCAGTACAGCGCGCCGACCAGAACGTCATTGCCACGGGGTTCCAGCAGGCAGGCGCGGCGCCATGGATCGTGCTCCGTGCGCAGGTTTTCCAACTGGTCGGCGATGCTCGCGCCCTTGAGCGCGGGGAAGCCGGTCATCACCAGGCGCGTGGGTTCGCCGCCGGTGTGGGAGTCGATCACATGCAGTCGCTTCATAACGCGCTCCATCAATAAGATCTGTGGGCTGCCTTCTTGTGAGTGTAGGGATAGGCATGCAGTGGCCCTATCGTGAACGCGCAAGCGGGCCGGCGATTGATGTTTTTTGCCGGCATCGATGACGAAATCAGCACAGTTCGCCCTGCTCGACAGCACCCCGGGCATGGGGCAATCTGCTTGCCATCAGGGCGAAAGCCGGGGAGAGACACTCATGCTTCAACGCGCGTTTGCGAGCCTTTGCCAAGGAGCAAGTCCTCCCCACAGCATCGAGCAACTATTGGCCGGCGTAGCGCAATTGCTGCCGATGCTGGACGTGATCCCCAATGCCGCCATCTTCATCAAGGACCTGGAGGCCCGTTACGTCCTCGCCAACCGCACCCTGGTGCAGCGCTGCGGCCTCAAGCAGTTGCAACCGTTGCTGGGCAAGACCAGCGCCGACGTCTTTCCCGCACCATTGGGGCCGGGCTATACCGAGCAGGACCGGCGCGTGCTGCAGCAGGGTTTTGTGCTGGAAGACCAACTCGAACTGCACCTCTACGGCAGCCGCGAACCCGGTTGGTGCCTGACCCACAAATGGCCGCTGTACAACCACGAAGGCCGCATCATCGGCCTGGCCGGGATATCGGTCGACCTGCAATCGGCCAGCCAGACCCACCCGGCCTACCAACGCCTGGCTGCCGTGGACGAGCACATCCGCACGCACTTCAACCGCCGCGTCACCCTCGGCGAACTGACGCGCATCGCCGGGATTTCCGTGGCGCAACTGGAGCGCTACTGCAAGCGCGTGTTCCACCTGACACCCCGGCAGATGATCCAGAAAGTACGCTTGGAACACGCCCATCGGTTGCTGCACAGCGACATGCCGATCACCGAAGTCGCGCTGCAGTGCGGCTATACCGACCACAGCGCGTTCTCCCGGCAGTTCAAGGCATCGACGGGGTTTACGCCGAGGCAGTATCGGGAAACCTGCTGAGCGCCCGAGCCCCCGTTCAGGCACGCCACATTGCAATGCAACGAATGGCCCACCGAGCCCTCATATGTTCACGAGTAATGTTTAACCACGACAGGTACCAAGCTTATGACCGCGGCTGAAAACAACCATGTGAACTGGCTGGTGGAACAATCGATGCTGCACGCGGCACGCCAGCGCGCCAAGCTCTATTCGGGCCAGGGCCGGTTGTGGCAACAGCCGTACGCGCAGACCCGGCCCCGTGATGCCTCGGCCTTGTCGTCGGTGTGGTTTACCGCCTACCCGGCGTCGATTGTGACGCGTGAGGGCGGTACGGTGCTGGAGGCGCTGGGGGATGAGACGCTGTGGCATGCGCTGTCGAAGATCGGCATCCAGGGCATCCATAACGGCCCGCTGAAGAAATCCGGTGGCCTGACCGGCACCCGGCACACGCCGACCATCGACGGCAATTTCGACCGCATCAGCTTCGAGATCGACCCGCAGTTGGGCACCGAGGCGCAGTTGCAGGCGTTGACGCGCATGGCGGCGGCGCACAATGCGGTGATCATCGACGACGTGATTCCGTCCCACACCGGCAAGGGCGCGGACTTTCGCCTGGCGGAGATGGCCTACGAGGATTACCCCGGCCTTTACCATATGGTGGAGATCCGCGAGGAAGACTGGCCGTTGCTGCCCGAGGTAGCCGAGGGCCGCGACGCGCAGAACCTCAGCCCGGCCCAGGTGGACGCCCTGCGCGACAAGCACTATATCGTCGGCCAGTTACAGCGGGTGATCTTCTTCGAGCCCGGCGTCAAGGAAACCGACTGGAGCACCACGCCGGTGGTCATTGGCGTGGATGGCAAGCCGCGTCGCTGGGTGTACCTGCATTACTTCAAGGAAGGCCAGCCGTCGCTGAACTGGCTCGACCCGACCTTCGCCGCGCAGCAGATGATCATCGGTGACGCCTTGCACGCCATCGACGTGATGGGCGCGAAAATCCTGCGCCTGGACGCCAATGGTTTCCTCGGTGTGGAACGCACCCTCGATGGCACGGCCTGGTCCGAGAGCCATCCGCTGTCGATCACCGGCAACCAGTTGCTGGGCGGGGCGATTCGCAAGGCCGGCGGTTTCAGCTTCCAGGAGTTGAACCTCACGGTGGATGACATTGCGTCGATGTCCCATGGCGGCGCCGACCTGTCCTATGACTTCATCACCCGCCCGGCGTACCAGCACGCGCTGTTGATGGGCGATGCCGAATTCCTGCGCCTGATGCTGCGCGAAATGCACCGCCAGGGCATCGACCCCGGCTCGCTGATCCACGCGTTGCAGAACCACGATGAGCTGACCCTGGAGCTGGTGCACTTCTGGACCCTGCATGCCCACGACACCTTCCTTTACCAGGGGCAGACATTCCCCGGCAATATCCTGCGCGAGCACATCCGCGAGCAGATGTACGAACGCCTGGCCGGCGAGCATGCGCCGTATAACCTCAAGTTCGTGACCAATGGCGTGTCCTGCACCACCGCCAGCATCATCACGGCGGCGCTGGGCATTCGCGACCTGGAGGCGATCAGTGCTGCCGACATCCAACAGATTCGCCAGATCCATTTACTGCTGGTGATGTACAACGCCATGCAGCCCGGGGTGTTCGCCTTATCCGGCTGGGACCTGGTAGGCGCGCTGCCGCTGGCCGCCGAGGAAGTCGCGCACTTGATGCAGGATGGCGATACCCGCTGGATTCATCGCGGCGCCTACGACCTGGTGGACCTGAACCCGGACGCAGCATTGTCGGCCGGCCAGATGCCGCGCTCGAAAAGCCTCTACGGCAGCCTCAACAGCCAGTTGCAGGACCCGGACTCGTTCGCCTCGCAACTGCAAAAGATCCTCGCCGTGCGCCGCGCCTACGACATCGCCGCCAGCCGCCAGATACTGGTGCCCGACGTGCAGAACCCCGGCCTGTTGATCATGGTCCACGAATTGCCGGCCGGCAGAGGCACGCAAATCACCGCGCTGAACTTCGGCGCCACGCCGATCACCGAAACCCTGAACCTGCCGGATATCGCGGCGGGGATGGTGGTGGACATCATCAACGAACGGGTGGAGGGCGACCTGACGGCGGAGGGCGAGTTCACCATTACCCTGGATGCGTACGAGGGGTTGGCGCTGCGGGTTATCAGCAGCACGCCGATGTAACCTCAATCTTCCAAGCACCGAAGAACCCAATGTGGGAAGGGGTATTTTCAGGCCTGTGGCTGCTTTTCAGCCAACTGAAACCGATACCCCACCCCATACAACGACTCAATCGGCGTTTCCCCAGGACACACCTGTTCCAGCTTGCGCCGCAGGTTGCGGATATGGCTGTCCACCGTGCGGTCGGTGACCACGCGGTGGTCGGAGTAGAGGTGATCCAGCAACTGGTCGCGGGAAAACACGCGGCCGGCGGCGCGGGCGAAGGTGTTGAGCAGGCGCAGTTCCAGGGGCGTGAGGTCCAGCGCGATGCCGTCCAGCGAGGCCTGGTAGCGGGCTTCGTCGATCAGCAGGCGCGGCGCCCCGCTGCCCAGCAGCTGCGGGCTGCGGCGCAGGATGGCCTTGACCCGGGCCACCACTTCACGGGGGCTGAAGGGTTTGCAGATGTAGTCGTCGGCGCCCAGTTCCAGGCCGAGCAGGCGGTCCACTTCTTCGACGCGGGCGGTGATCATGATGATCGGCACCGCGCTGAAACCCCGCAGGTCCTGGCACAGCTGCATGCCGTCACGGCCGGGCAGCATCAGGTCGAGCAGGATCAACCTGGGCTCGTGGGCGCGCACGGCGGGCACCACGTGCAGGCCATTGTCCAGGCACCGGGTGGTATAGCCGGCGGACTCCAGATAGTCCCGCATCAGGGCGGCGAGCTTGGGTTCGTCTTCGACGATCAGGATCGGCGGCTCATCGTGCATGGTTCACAGGCTCCGGGGCAGGCGCAGGGTCAGCCACAGGCCGCCGTAGGGCGAGTGGTCGGCAATCAGGCTGCCATCGTGGGCGTTGGCGATGCTGCGGCAGATTGCCAGGCCCAGGCCGGCGCCGCCATGCTCGCGGTTGCGCGATGACTCGCCGCGGTAGAACCGCTCGAACAAGCGTGGCAACTGGCTTGCGGACACGCCCGGCCCGGAGTCGAGAAAGTCGATACGCACCGTGTCGCGGTCGACCCCCACACTGATGCGCAACCTGCCATTGACGTCGGTGTAGCGCAGCGAATTTTCCAGCAGGTTGGAAAACAATTGCTGCAGCCGACTGGCATCCGCCAGCAGCGCCACGGGCTCGCGCGGCAGCTCCAGGTCGAGCTGCAACTGGCGGGCGGCGAAGCGTTCTCGGTACATCGCCAAGCTGTTGTCGAGCACGTCGTTCAGCATGCATGGGGTCTTGCGGTAGGTCAGCGCACCGATATCCGCCAGGGACAACTCATACAGGTCATCCACCAGCTTGCTGAGCATGCCGACTTCGCCGAGCAGGGATTTCATCGTATTCGGGTCCAGGCTGCGCACACCGTCCTCGATCGCCTCCAGCTCGCCGCGCAGCACCGACAGCGGCGTGCGCAGTTCGTGGGAGACATCAGCCATGAACTCCCGGCGCATTTTTTCGTTGCGCTCCAGGGTATAGGCCAACTGGTTGAAGTCGCGGGCCAGTTGGCCGACTTCGTCGTGGGAGGCCACGGCCACGCGGCTGCTGTAGTCGCCGCCGGCCAGGCGGTGGGTGGCGGCGGCCACGCGCTTGACCGGCTCCAGCAGCGTGCGGGCGATCCACCAGGCAATCAGCATCGCCAGCAGCAGCGAGAACACGCCCATCACCAGGCTGGTGCGCAGCTGGTATTGCTGGAAGCGTTCGCCACCGGCCTCGGTCACGCTCTGGAACGGGGTCACGGCCAGCCAGCCCACGGTTTCGCCCGCGACCACAATGGGGCTCACCAGCGCATCCTCACCAATCGCGGTATAGCCGGTGACGCGCTTGCGGTCCTTGTCGAGCAAGGCGATGCGAAACAGCGCACCCGTCAAGTCCGAGGCCAGCGGTGTACGCAGGTCATGGGTGACCCGTTCTTCGTCGGGGTCTGGGCGCATGATGTCGAACCAGCGATCCGGGCGGTTGCGCATGAACGCCCAATTGCCTTCACGCGCATAAGCACTGGCCAGGCGCGGCACCACCGTGGCCATGCGCTCCAGCGCCTGTTCATTGATATAGCCAAGAAACCCGCGGCCAAAACTCCAGCCGGTGGCCAGGCCCATGCTGAGGATGACCAGCAGCACACCGGCCGATACGGCGACAAACAGTTTGGTGGAGATACTTAACTTCATGAACAAGGGCCGTAAAAGAGTGGACCCGCCCATTTAGGGCCCCAGGGAGGAAAGATTCAACCCAGGCGGGCAATCTTCAATTTTCCTGCACATTTGCCTAGCAGCATGACGGTAAGGCTTGCACCACCCCGTCTTGCAGAGGCAACTATGTCGACCAAACTTTTCGCCAAATACCTGGTAACCGCCGCGGTTCTCCTGTCGTTCATCATTCTGGTGCTGCTTGGCGGCTGCTCGGCCGGCGACCCTGCGCCCGCAGTCGCCACCCCCGTGGTCTCGGTGATCACTGTGCAGCCCAAGCGCCAGGTCATGACCACGGAGCTGGCCGGGCGCACCCAGGCGTTTATGGTCGCCGAGATTCGCCCGCAGGTCGGCGGTATCGTGCAGCAGCGCCTGTTTGTCGAAGGCGCCGAGGTCAAGGCCGGGCAGGCGCTGTACCAACTGGATGCGGCACCCTACAAGGCGGCATTGGCTGAGGCCCAGGCGAGCCTGGCCAAGGCGCGCGCCACCTTGAAGTCGGCACAGACCACCGCCGCGCGTAACGCCCGGTTGGTGACGATCGACGCCATCAGCCAGCAAACCAACGAAGACTCCCAGGCCACCCTGCTGACCGCCGCCGCTGACGTCCAGGTGGCCCAGGCCGACCTCGACACCGCCCGCATCAACCTGGCCTACACCCGCATCAGCTCGCCGGTGGCCGGGCGTATCGAGACGTCCACGGTCACTCCCGGCGCACTGGTGGTGGCCAATCAGGACACCGCACTCACTACCGTGCAGCAACTCGACCCGATCTATGTGGATGTGACCCAGTCCACCACTGAATTGCTCGCCCTCAAGCGCGACCTGGCCCGTGGCGTGTTGCAGGCCAACGGCGACGGCGAGGCGCGCATCAGCCTCAAACTGGATGACGGCAGCACCTACAACCACGACGGCCGCCTCAAGTTCAGCGGGGTCAGCGTCAACCAGGGCACCGGCACCGTGACCTTGCGTGCGGTGTTCGACAACCCCGAGCATGTGCTGCTGCCCGGCATGTACGTGCGTGGCGTGTTGGAGCAGGCCCGGGATGACCAGGCGATCCTGATCCCGCAAAAAGCCGTAAGCCGCAGCGCAAGCGGCGTGACCTCGGTGTTGCTGGTGGTTGACGGCAAGGTCGAGCAACGCGTGCTCAGCGTTGACCGCGCCGTGGGCAACCAGTGGTGGGTGACGGCGGGTTTGCAGGCCGGTGACCAGGTGATCGTCGAAGGTGGCCAGAAAGTCCGCGTCGGCACCGTGGTCCAGACCCAGGCCGCCGATGCCGGCGTCCTGGCGCAGGAGGGTTGAACATGGCACGTTTCTTTATCGATCGACCGATTTTCGCCTGGGTCATCGCCATCGTGATCATGCTCGGCGGCGCGTTATCCATCAGCCAGTTGCCGCTGGAGCAGTACCCGGACATCGCGCCGCCCACCGTGCGTATTTCCGCCACCTACACCGGCGCGTCGGCCAAGACCGTCGAAGACTCGGTGACCCAGGTCATCGAGCAACAGATGAAAGGCCTGGACAACCTGACCTATATGTCGGCCTCCAGCAGTTCGGCGGGCAGCGCCAGTATCAGCCTGACCTTTGGCGCCGGCACCGACCCCGATGTGGCGCAGATGCAGGTGCAGAACAAGCTGCAACAGGCCGAATCGCGTTTGCCGCAGTCGGTGCAGAGCGAAGGCCTGACCGTGACCAAGGGCGGCTCGGACTTCCTGATGATTGCCGCCCTGGCCTCGGATAATCCCAGCGTCACCGGCACCCAGATCGGTGACTACATCTCCAGCACCTTGCTCGACTCCATCAGCCGTATCGACGGCGTGGGCGACGTACAGACCCTCGGTTCGGGCTACGCCATGCGCATCTGGCTGGACCCGGCGCTGCTGGAAAAATACGCGCTGATGCCGTCGGACGTGAGCACTGCGCTGGAGGCGCAAAACACCGAGGTCTCAGCCGGCCAACTCGGCGCATTGCCGGCGGTGAAGGGCCAGCAACTCAATGCCACCATCAGCGCGCGCAGCAAATTGCAGACGGCCGAGGAGTTCCGCAATGTGGTGGTCAAGTCCGGCAGCGACGGCGCGGTCGTGCTGCTCGGTGATGTGGCGAGTGTGGAGTTGGGCAGCGAGAGCTATGACATCAACTCGGCCCTCAACGGCAAGCCGGCGGCCGCCATGGGTGTTCAACTGGCGGCGGGCGCCAATGCGCTGGAGGTGGGCGAGGCAGTCAAGGCCAAGCTCAAGGAACTGGCGCCGTTTTACCCCACCGAAATGCAATTGAAGAACGTGATCGCCTACGACACCACGCCCTTTGTGAGCCTGTCCATCGAGGAAGTGGTCAAGTCCCTGGGCGAGGCCATCGTGCTGGTGGTGCTGATCATGTTCCTGTTCCTGCAAAACCTGCGGGCCACGCTGATCCCGGCGATCACCGTGCCGGTGGTGTTGCTGGGTACGTTTGGCGTGCTGGCGTTGTTCGGTTACTCGATCAATACCCTGACCATGTTTGCCATGGTCCTGGCCATTGGCTTGCTGGTCGACGATGCGATTGTGGTGGTGGAAAACGTCGAACGGGTGATGAGCGAGCAGGGCTTGTCGGCCCTGGCGGCCACGCGTCAATCGATGGATGAAATCACCAGTGCACTGGTCGGCATCGCCCTGGTGCTGAGCGCGGTGTTTATTCCCATGGCGTTTTTTGGCGGTTCCACCGGGATCATCTATCGGCAGTTCTCGGTGACCATCGTCTCGGCCATGGTGCTGTCGGTGGTGGTGGCGATGACCCTCACGCCGGCACTGTGCGCCACGCTGCTCAAGCCGGGGCATGCGGTTCAACGGGGCTTCTTCGGTTGGTTCAACCGTTCCTTCGAACGCTGTTCCAGCGCCTATGAAGCGTTGGTCGGCGCTGTCCTGCAACGCTCATGGCGCAGCCTGGTGGTGTATGTGCTGATCGCCGCAGCCATGGCGGCGGGTTATGCCAGCTTGCCTACTTCGTTTCTGCCGGATGAGGACCAGGGCATTCTCATGGCGCAAATCCAGCTGCCGGTGGGCGCTACCGACAGCCGCACCCAGGCGGTGTTGCAGCAGTTCGAGGCGTACATGCTCAAGCAGCCGGAAGTCGAGGCGATGATCAGCATCAGCGGCCTGGGCATGGGCGGCAACAGCCAGAACACCGCACGGGCGTTTATTCGCTTGAAGGACTGGAGTGAGCGCTCGAACGATGCCGCCACGATTGCCCAACGTGCCACGTTGGCCCTGGCGAGTATTGGGGACGCCGATGTGTTCGTGATGCAACCGCCCGCCGTGCGCGGCCTCGGCCAGAGTTCGGGGTTTGATTTGCAGCTCAAGGACCTCGCCGGCCTTGGCCACGACGCATTGGTGGCGGCGCGCGAGCAGTTCATCGCGCTGGCCAGGCAAGACCCGCGCCTGCTGGGC
This sequence comes from Pseudomonas sp. GW821-FHT09D08, assembly GCF_059416305.1. NCBI lineage: Bacteria > Pseudomonadati > Pseudomonadota > Gammaproteobacteria > Pseudomonadales > Pseudomonadaceae > Pseudomonas > Pseudomonas sp. GW821-FHT09D08. The sequence goes on along the minus strand of NZ_JBWKOX010000001.1, from coordinate 185,427 downwards.
GTGCGCAGCAATGGCCTGGACGATGCACCGCAACTCAAAATCAGCATCGATGACCGCAAGGCGGGGGCCCTGAGCCTGAGCACCAGCGACATCAACAGCACCTTGTCCACGGCGTTGGGCGGTACCTATGTGAACGACTTCCTCAACCAGGGCCGCGTGAAGAAGGTCTACGTGCAGGGCGAAGCCCGCACGCGGATGCAAGCGGCCGATCTGGACCACTGGTTCGTGCGCAACAGCAACGATGAAATGGTGCCGTTTTCGTCATTTGCCAGCAGTGCCTGGAGCTATGGCTCGCCGTTGCTGGAGCGCTACAACGGCACATCCTCCCTGGAAGTGGTCGGCGACCCGGCACCCGGTGTGAGCTCCGGCGCGGCGATGGACGCGGTGGAGGCGATTGCCCGGCAACTGCCCGATGGCATCGGCTACGAGTGGACCGGCCAGTCGTACCAGTTGCGTCTTTCCGGGTCCCAGGCGCCGTTGCTGTATGCGGTGTCCATCCTGTTTGTGTTCCTGTGCCTGGCCGCGTTGTACGAGAGCTGGTCGGTGCCGTTCTCGGTGATCCTGGTAGTGCCCCTGGGTATCGTCGGCGCGGTGTGGGCCACACGCTTTACGGGGTTGAGCAATGACGTGTACTTCCAGGTCGGCCTGCTGACCACCGTAGGGCTGGCAGCGAAGAACGCGATCCTGATCGTCGAGTTTGCCAAGCACCTGCAGGAGCAGGGCAACAGCCTGCGCGAGGCGACGCTGATCGCCGTGCGCCAGCGCCTGCGGCCGATCCTGATGACGTCCCTGGCCTTCATGTTCGGCGTGCTGCCCCTGGCCGTGAGCAGTGGCGCAGGTTCCGCCGGGCGCCGGGCCATCGGCACCGGTGTGCTGGGCGGCATGTTCAGCGCCACGGTGCTGGGGATCTTCTTTGTACCGCTGTTTTTTGTGTTGATCCGTCGCCGCTTTGGCCGTGTCAGCACGACGCCCATTGTCGAAAAAGGTGACGCATGACCCGCTTTCTCTTCCCGTTAGTGGCCGCAGTGGTCTTGAGTGGCTGCATCAACCTGGCGCCACACTACCAGCAACCCGAGGCACCGGTGCCTGGCGAATGGCAAGCGGGTGTGCAGGGTGAGGTGCCGGCCGACATCCAGTGGCAGCAGTTCTTTACCGACCGCCGCCTGGCACACCTGCAAACTCTGGCCCTGGCCAATAACCGCGACCTGCGCCTGGCCAGCCTGAATATCGAGAAAGCCCAGGCGCAATACCGCATCCAGCGCGCAGCAGCGTTCCCGACCCTCGACGCCAGCGTCAGCGGTACCCACAGCCGCACGCCGGGCTCGCTGTCCAGCAGCGGCACGGCCGTGACCAGCCACGACTACAGCGCGCAATTGGGCCTGAGCAGCTATGAGGTCGACGTGTTCGGCCGCGTGCAGAACCTGCAGGACGAAGCGCTGGAAGACTACCTGGCGCTGACCGAAACCCGGCGCAGCACGCAAATCAGCCTGGTGGCCGAAGTGGCCACCGCCTGGCTGACCCTGGCCGCCGACAACGAGCACCTGCAACTGGCCGAGCAGACCCTGGCCAGCCAGCAGTCCACCTACGAACTGACCCAGCGCAGCCACGCGCTGGGTGGCTCCACGGCGTTGGCCGTGGCCCAGGCGCAAACCACCGTCGAATCGGCGCGGGTCGATGTGGCCGAGTATCAGAGCCAGATCCTCCAGGACCGTAACGCCCTGCGCCTGCTGGTCGGCAGCGAAATCCCCGACGCCTTGCTGCCCGACGCCCACCTGCGATCGGCAGCGGCGTTGGTGCAGGTGCCGGCCGAGCTGCCGTCGAGCCTGTTGCAGCGGCGCCCCGACGTACTGGCGGCGGAGCACAGCCTCAAGTCCGCGAACATCGACATTGGCGCGGCCCGCGCGGCGTTTTTCCCCAGCATCAGCCTCACTGCGAATGCGGGCTCCGCCAGTGCGTCACTGTCCAGCCTGTTCAAGGCCGGCAGCGGCGCGTGGACCTTCGCCCCGAGCATCAGCCTGCCGATCTTCGATGCCGGCAGCAACCGCGCGACCCTGGATGCGGCCAAGGTCGAGAAAGAGATCCAGGTGCAGACCTACCAGCAAACCCTGCAAACCGCATTCAAGGAAGTCGCCGACGCCCTGGCCGTGCGCAGCACCCTGGACCAGCGTCTCACCGCCCAGCAAGCGCTGACCGAGGCGAGCCAAAAGAGCTACGACCTGTCCGACGCGCTCTACCGCGCCGGCTCGCAAAGCTACCTCGAAGCCCTGGATTCCCAACGCTCGCTGTACAGCGCCCAGCAGGACCTGATCACCCTGCGCCTGGCGGAGCAGAGTAATCGGGTGAGTTTGTATAAGGTGATGGGGGGAGGGTGGCAGTAGCGGTGAAAATGGGGAGCCCAGTTATTCCTCTGCCTGTTCGACTAGCGAGAGCGTTGTTTCATTCACGACAACGTGTTCTGTGTCAGTGACGCGTATCAGAAGGGTGTCGTCGGCACCCACAATGAGCTCACAGTTATCAAACACCTCCATTTGAATTGGGCAGCCTTTGGAGAACCAGTAACGGACCAAGGCGGTATTCAAACATTCATTCAGTTCCGGGAATTCAAGGCGGTGTCTGATGAGTAGGAACAGTTGTTCAAGGTTGTCCAGGAGCTGTTGTGAGTCCTTGAGCCCTATGCCAACGGCTGCAAGATAGGTGGCCTTAAAAAGGCAAGCGCACCGGCTTGCTCCCGTGGTCCGTGCCGTTAAATGTTCGGAAAACCGGGCCAGGCATGCTTCTGCGACAGACAGCCCATGCATGCCTTCACGCAGCGACAGCAGGGCACGCGTAAAGTACTCGATGATATTTCCAGCATCGCTGAGCAGCGGGTAGATCGAAAACAGCTTGTCACAGATGACGAGAAAACTAGTCGGGTCCCCGTTTTCCACACACAGTTCCAATGCTTGGCCCCACACCACCAGGCTCGATTGCAGAGCTTCAATTGAATACGGTGCGTTGACGTCGGCCCTGAGTACGGATGCAAGCGCTATGGCGGCAGGTACGTTTTTTTGCGACAGATACGCCGCTTGAACATAGAAAGTCATTTCCCTGCTCATGGTGAGGGCAGGGCCAGGGGCAATGACTTTAGCCAGGGACCGCTCTAAAACCGGCTTTAGCTCCAATACCGGCAGTGGCATGGCGAGTTTGGTGAAGGCAAACATGATATCCACCATCGCCCGCGTCATGCGCACGTGATCGGCCTGATTCAACCCAGGAAGATCAATGCCTTTCTTGATCTGCGCGGTGAGGGCAGGCAGAAAACGCACGGCGAGCGGTATGATTTCACACTTGATCGCACGGTTGTCTTCATCAGCCGTTGACAGGTCATTCGCGATTTTTAAGTAGAGCATTGCCAATAAGGCATTGACGTCGGGAGACATACCAAAATGCTCCTGAACAAGCCGGGTAGACTCCAGCACCTCAGCCAACCTATCCGGGTCACGCTCCTCCATTGCCCCTCGTGTGACGATGTCGATGGTGTCGACCCAGAACAGCTCAAATCTGTCATTTGGGTACTGTTTGAATTCGTTGAGGAACTGCGCGGCCTCAACGTTGACTGACCGCGCTAGCTCATCATTGATCTCTTTGGATGACGGGTCAGTGATCAAATGTGTATGCGCTTTGTGCAGTCTGTAACCCACCTCCTGATCCGTCGGAAAACGTTGTGCCAACGTCGCTAGCAACGCGTATGCCTGCTGGGTATGTTGAGGCGCAGATTTTTCAGTGCCGAGCTTGATCATTGCGTTGTAAAGCAAGCGCGCCAGCATGTACGGTGCCGATTTGTTTGGGGCTGGAGACTTGCAGGCGACCGAGGTAAGCATCGATAACAAACGCAAATAACCAGGGATATTAGTGGTGGTTTTTTTCAACGCATCAAGGGTTTGAAGCAGGTTGTGAGGGTTGATGGACCACGCCGATGTCAGGATGGCTTCAAGTGAAGGATCGGTCAGCACCGGCAACCCGCTGGGTCGCCTGGAGGCCTGGGCGAAAGGCATTTGAGTGCGCCACAGTTCATCGATAAAAAATTCACCGATAAGGTCCGGTTGCAGGACGCCTCTGGGAGGGCATTCTTCCAAGGCCCGTTTGATCGTAGGCGCCAATTGGTCGCTGGAAATCAGGGTAGCCAAATCTTTCCACAGCTGTAGTTGTTGGCTGTTCAACTGTTCGAATAGCTGCTCGTCGGACCTCAGTTCTCCAACGGTCGGCAAGCGAAACTTCTGGGATGAGTCGTCCTTGATAAGGAGGTACTTTTTTTCTTCCCCATCGAGCTGAACCACTATTTGATGATTCTCTTGAAGAATGTCCAGTCCGCGAGTCAGTGTTGCCAGTGCGATTAGTTGGACCAGTCCTGGAAATTGTTGTTGATCGGCGCACCTGGTTTCCCAATGACGCGCCTCGCGGTCCAGTACCGGTAGCAGCAGCTCCCGCAGGGCGGGGACTTGAGTTTCATGGGGCGCTCGGCTGAAAGCCCCTGCAATCAGTGCAATCAGCAAGGGTCGGCCCTCGCTGACCTGCTTGACCTGTGACCAGAATGGCGAGGAGGGTGGCGGCAGGGATTCCACTACCTCCGGTGCGCCTGCCTGCAACCATGTGCGTAACAGCGCAGTGGTATGTGTGTTCAGCGCATTTAATTCAAGCGGCGCTCGATAACAATGGTTTCTGATTAAAGTCGCGTTGAGACTTTCACCACCGACCAGCTCGTTCCACCAGTCAGCACTACCGTTGGCCTCGCGCTCCAGCAGCAACACACGCAGTTTCGTCGTCCGGCTTTCGCTCAGAGCGCAGCAATTGTTCAATAGTGACTTGAGAGCCTTAGCGTCTCGCGCCGCATAGTCGAAAATCAACAGGGTGGGGCGTTGCAACTGTTGCAGTTGCTCAACCTTCGGGAGATTCTTTGCGTCGGTAAATCCGCAATACCAGACGTCCCGATATTTGAGCTCCAACTCATGGGCCAGGCGCGTCTTGCCAATACCGGCGGGACCACATAGCGTCCACCACCTGAATGGCGCTGGGTCCGCCATAAAGACACCCAGCGCATCTAAGTCAGCACTACGCCCCAGCAGCGGAATCTTGCGTTCCGCAAAAAACAGCCAGCGAGGTGTAAACGGGGCACTTTCTGCCAATGAAGTTTCCGTTCTGATCAGCCATGTCGGCCGCTGTGCGGGGTCTTCGGACAGCCGATAGCTTTTGAGCAGTTCCAACACGGCCCGGACTTTGGCGGGCTCAAGCTTGGCGACTTTCTTGAGCAGGTCCTTGTAGTCGAGCACATCCTTCTTGCCGTTGAAGGTCAATCGGCTGCCCGTCACTTTATCAATGGAGGCCTGTTTGTAGCTGCGCTGCTTGTCGGTCAAAACATAGACGATGACCCGTTTGTAGGTGTCGTCCAGATCGTGTTTCAGGAACGTCTCCAGCGTGCCCTTTATCTTTTCAAGGTCGGTGGTACCGGTGACCTGGATACCGATGTGTTTGACGTCGTCCCCCAGATCAATGGCCGGGAAGCCCTCTTCCTCTTCATTCAGATTACGCAGGTCAGGCCAGCCCATGATGGTCTGGAACAGCGGAAGCACTATTTTCTCTGCGATCCGATGGATGTCGAACAGGCTCATTGCGGCGCTGGACTCGACACTTCTCACCAGCCAGACAAATTCCTCTCTGACCTCAAGCAGCAACTTCTGGTGATCCATAGAACGCCTTCATCCTTGAAAAATAGGGTGTGTTTCGACTCTGTAAGCGAGGCGAATCTACCGTTATCACACGTTGCTCTCAAGTCGTAGGACGAAGGGGGCTGGAAAAAGCCGCCCAAGGCGGCTTTTTCCAAGAGGTTGGATACCCGGGCGTTGAACTATGGCCGCCGCTGATCCTGCGCCGCCTGTAACACCCGCAGCAGATTCCCGCTCCAGATATTGGCCACCTGCTGTTCGCTATACCCGGCATCCAGCAACCGCTGGGTAATCACCGGCAACTGGCTCACATCGTCCAGCCCGCTTACGCCACCGCCGCCGTCCCAGTCGGCACCGATGCCGACGTGATCCGGGCCGGCCACTTCCAGCAGGTGCAACAGGTGCTTCATGAACACGTCGAGGCTGGCCTTGGGTTGGGCGAAGCGTTGGTTGAGGCTGTCGCGTTCCTGATAGAGCGCCTTGACCTGCTCCGGGCTGAGGGCGGCAAGGTTGTGGAAGCGTGCGCCGAGCGCGGCCATGGCTTTGTTGCGGTCCGGGTTGGGCGTGAGGGGGATCAGGTAGTCACTGTAGGCGTTGACCTGGATCACCCCGCCCTTGGCCGCCAGTTGGCGCACGCGGGCGTCGTCGAGGTTGCGCGGGTGCGGGTTGACCGCGCGGCTGCTGGAGTGGGAGGCGATGAGTGGGGCGCTGGACAGTGCCAGCATCTGGTCGAACACCGCGTCGCTGGCGTGGGACACGTCGAGCAGGATGCCCAGGCGGTTGGCCCGTTGCACCAGGTCGCGGCCCTTGGGGCTCAGGCCTTTCCATTCCGGCAGTGCGGTGGCCGAGTCGGCCAGGTCGTTGTTCATGAAATGCACCAGGCCGAGCATGCGCAGGCCTTGGCGGTAGTAAGTGTCGAGCAACTCGGGATCGGAGCTGAGCGGGTCGGCGTTTTCCATGCTGATAAACACCACGCGCTTGCCCTGGGCCGCAATACGCCGGGCGTCGGCGGCGGTCAGGGCCAGGGCGAAGCTGTCGGGGTTGCGGTCGATCACATCGCGGATGCGGGTGAGGGTGGCCAGGCCATAGGCGCTGGCGTAGGCGCGGCCCTCCTCGGTGCGTGGGCCCTGGGGGGTGTAGACGGCAAAGAACCCCCCATCCAGGCCGCCTTCGCGCATGCGCGGCAGGTCGACCTGGCTGCCGTCCTGGCGGTAGTCGTGGCGCTCGAGGATGTTCCAGCCGGGGCGGGTCAGGGTCAGCGGCGTGTCCAGGTGGCTGTCCAATACCAGCAGGCGTTGGTGCAGGGCCAGGGTGGCGGGGCTGACGGCGGTGTCGGCGTGGGCCAGCAGTGGCAGCAGGGCAAGCAGCAGCAGGCGCGTGTTCATGCTCAGAACTCCATGCTCAAGGTGCTTTGGAAGGTGCGCGGCGAACCCGGGCGGAACACGGCGGGGCCACTGGTGCTGGTGAGGATGTAGCCGAGGTAATCCTTGTCGAACAGGTTGTCGACATTGAAGCGCACCTTCACATTCTTCAGCGGGCCGTAGTGCAGGCGCTCGCCCCCTAGATCCAGGTAGGCGTTGTACAGGGTGTAGCCGGGCACCGATTCACTGTTGGTGAAGTTGCTGTAGCGCTCGCCGATATAACGTGCCGAAAAGTTCAGCAGTGCCCATGGCGCCAGCTCATAGGTAACCCCGGCTTGGGCCAGCCAGCGCGGGCTGTCGGGCACCTCGTTGCCTTTGATCGAAAGGCCGCCGGCGTCGTTCCGGAACGTGGAGGTGTTGTAGGTCAGGTTGCCGTTGAGCACCACCTTGTCGGCCAGGACCGGGGGTTTCCATTGCCCGCTCAGCTCGCTGCCGTAGGCCTGCACCTTGCCGACATTCTGGTAGTAGGTTTCCACCTGGCTGCTACCGGGCACGGCTGAGGCGAAGGCTTGCAGGCGGTTGTCGAAGTCGGTGCGGTACAGCGCCCAGGCCGCGTTGAAGGTCGGGCGGTTGATGCGATAGCCCACCTCGTAGTTCTTCGCCCGCTCCGCCTCCGGTGGCGGCGCGCTGGGGCTGGCCGCGCGGAAGATGTCGTCGGCGCCTCGGGGCAGGGCCATGTTTTCCGAATAGGAAGCAAATACCTGGGTGTCATCGGTGAGGTTGTAGACCAGTCCGGCCTGGGGCAGGAAGGCGTCGTTCCACTGGGTGGCCAGGCGCGGCTGGCGGTCGTTGATGTAGTCGCCGGCGTTGCGATAGCCCTCGATACGGTACTTGAGGTGCAGGCTCTTGAAACCGAACTGCAGGCGCAGGCGGTCGTCGAGCAGGGTCCAGGTGTCCTTGAGGTGGTACTGCAACGAATTGCGCGTAGAGCTGAAATCCCCTTGCAGGTGCACCGGTTCATTGAACAGCGGCTCGCCGGCCGGGCTGCCGTCGGTGAGGTTGTAGCGCGCCTGCTGGCGGTTGAACACATCGGTCTCGGCCCACACACCGGTGTCGATCTGGTGCTGGCCGATGTCCCATTGCAGCCCGGTGCGCCCGCCGAAGCGATGGCCGCTGAGGGACGACAAACCGTATTGCACGCCCCGTGGGGCAAACAGGCCATCAACGTTGCTTTCGGCGTTGTGCAGCGCCAGGGAAGTGGCGTAGGCCTCGGGGGACACGCCAAAGCCTTTCTTGGCCTCGTAGTAGAGGGTGGTGTAGTTGAGCAGGTCCGGGCGGATCTCGAACTGGCCGCCCAGGCTGTACAAGGTGTCGCGGCGCTGGTTCACCGCCTGTTTGTAGAACTGGTTGTAGTGGGTGTTGCTGTAGCGCACGCCGGGCACGCTCTCGGGTAAGTCGGGCAGGCTGCCGAGGTAGGCGAAGTAACGGCCCGAGCGACCGAACGGGTCATTGGCGCTGCCGTCGTACTGGGCGCTGCTCACGTAGGGCGAGTCGTAGTCGTAGAACGCGTTGTGCACGGCGCGCAGCCACACCTCGTCACGTTCACCGAAGCGATAGCGCACCTTGGCTTCCAGGTGTTCACGGTCGATGGTGCCGGGGCCGCGCCACAGGTCGCCGTCGATTTTCGAGCGGCTGAAATACGCCGACAGGCCCTGGTATTCGCCGCTTTGCAGCTTGACGAAACTGCGCCGCAGGCTGTCGCTGCCGAGGGTGTAGGACAGGCTGGCGCCCGGCTCGAGGGTGGGGTTGCTGGTCTGGTAATCCACATACGGGCCCAGGGACGCATAGCCCGATTGCGACACGTCGCCCGCGCCGGTGGAGGCGGTGACCCGCTCGGTGTTTTCATTGTCGACGTAGCGATAGATCGGGCTACCGCCGAACTGATCGGTACGGCCCAGGGGCACACCGTCGATGGAAAAGCCGATCTGCTGCAGGTTGAAGGCGCGCACGAATACCGAGTTGCCGAACTCATACAGGCCCAGCGCATCGTTGACCTGCACGTTGAAGCCGGGCAGCGCCTCGAGCATTTTCAGCCCCGAAGTGCCGGCCGGCGCCGACAGCAACGCCTGGTGCGAGATGCTCAGGGTATTGCTGATCTTGTCTTCGCCAATGGCGGCGCTGGCTTCAGTCACGCGGGCACCGACCACCTCGACTTTGCTCAGTTGCGGTTCGGTGGAATCGGCGGCCTGCGCCGCCCAGCTTGAATCGGCGACCAGCAGGCTGGCCAGCAGGATCTTGCGGTACTGAGCAATCATTGTCTGTCCTTGGCAAAGGTGTGGCGTTAAAGCCCGGCGTGGGCTTGGGCGAGAAACTCGGGCTGGGCCCACTCGTGCACGCTGAAGTCGTTCTGCAGGAAGCCGCGTTGCACCAGGAAGTCCTTCTTCAGCTCCAGGGCCGCCAGGTTCTGCGGCGCCAGGTTCGGTACAAAATCCAGCTCGGCGATGGCACGGCGGATAAACCCGGCGTCCGGCAGGAAGGTCACGCGGGTGAACAGCTCGGCGGCGGCATCGCGGTGCTGGTTGATCCAGTGCCCGGCGCGGATCGCGGCGCGCAGGAACGCCACGACCACCTGGGGATGCTCTTCGGCAAAGGCACGGTTGACGGTGGTGGCGTAGGGGCCGTTGTGGTTTTTCAGGGTCCAGTCCGGGTAGCGTTCCAGGTCTTCGATTACCGTGAATTCACCGCTGGCGAGCAGCACCGGCACGTGCCCGGCGGCGACATGCAGCGCATCCACACGGCCTTCGGCCAGGGCCTGCACCTCATGCCCGGGTTGGCCGTGCAGCCCATGCAGTTGCGACCAGAACGCCGAAGGCCGCACGGCCGGCAACAAGGTCTGCGGGTCGCCTTCGTCCTCCAGCTCGATCAGGCGCACTTGCGACGGCTCCAGCCCGGCCAGTTGCAGGGCATTGAACAGGCCATGCTCGGCCAGCGCCTTGAGCACATCGACCCGCGCCGTGTTGCGGCTCACCGGCACGCCGATGCGCTTGCCGAACAGGTCGGCGACCTGGCGGATACGCCCCTCGGCACGCACCAGGATCTGCCCGGCGCGTTGGGTGGCGGTGCTGGCCACCAGCAACGTATCGGCCTGGTCGGCGCGCGCCCACAAGGCCGGCACCGCGCCGCCGTCGCGAATCAAGCGGGCTTCGCCATGGGTGAAGTGCGGCAGCCAACCGAGGTTGTCGGGCAGTGAGCGCAGGTAGATCGCGTCGGCGCCGACGCGTTGGTATTCCTCGTCCAGCCAACCGAGTTCAACGGCAATATTGGACGCAACCAGCAGCGGGCAAATGCTGTAGTGGGTGGGCAGTGTTTGGCTCATGGCAGACTCCTTGGTGAATGGGGGGTGGTGCTCAGGCGTTCGAGGCCTTGTTGCAGGTCGGCGAGCAGGTCCTCGACCGCTTCAAGGCCCACGTGCAGGCGCAGCAGCACGCCCGCTTCAATCTGTGCCGAAGGGTGGCGTTGCTGTTGGCGAATCAGACTCTCGAAACCGCCCCAGCTGGCGCCCATGGCGAACAACTGCAGGCTTTCCAGGAAGGCCTTGGTTTGGGGCTCGAAATGCGGCTTGAGGACCACGCCGAACAGCCCGGTGGAACCGAGGAAGTCGCGCTTGAACAGCGCGTGCCCGATGGCCCCCGGCAGCGCCGGGTGCAGCACCTGGGCCACTTCGGGACGCTGTTGCAGCCACTGCGCGACGGTGAGCGCCGAGCGCTGGTGCTGGCGCAGGCGTACACCCAGGGTGCGCAGGCCACGCAGGCCCAGGTAGGCGTCGTCGGCGCTGGCGATATAGCCCAGTTGGCGGACGGTCTCGCGCACCGTCGAATACAGGGTTTCAGTGGTGACGATCACGCCGAGCATGGCGTCGCTATGGCCCACCAGGTACTTGGTGGCGGCATGAATCGAGATGTCCACGCCATGGGCGAACGCCTTGAAGAACAGCGGCGTGGCCCAGGTGTTGTCGAGCATCAGCAGGGCGCCGTGGGCATGGGCGACGCGGGCCAGGGCGGGAATGTCCTGGACCTCGAAGGTGCTCGAACCGGGTGCTTCGGCGTACACCAGGCGCGTATTCGGGCGCAGCAACCCGGCGATGTCGGCACCGAGCATCGGCGCGAAATACGTGGCCTCAATGCCATAGCGCGGCAGGATCTGGTCGAACACCTGGCGCGCATGCCAATAGCAATTGTCGGTCACCAGGATATGGTCGCCGGCCCGCGCCACCGCCAGCACCGCGCCGACAATCGCCGCCAGCCCGCTGGGCATGATCAGCCCGCGAAAGCCGCCTTCCAGCTGCGCCACGGCGTCTTCGAAGGCGGCGGTGGTGGGGTTGCCGTTACGGCCGTAGATATGCCCGCGATAGTGCGGGTCGGCGGCCTGTTGCAGGTGGTTTTCGAGAGTGCCGGTGTCGGGCCAGATAAAGGTCGAGCTGCGATACACCGGGGTGTTGACGCTGCCTTCGTGGCTGGCGGGGTCGCGTCCCAAATGGGTCAGCAGGGTATCGTCATGCATAGGGTCAGTGCTCATGTGCGCTCCAGCCGTTTGGCCAGGCGGGAGAGGGGGTAGATGTAGACAAAGAAGGCGATGAACACCAAGCCGTAGGCGGGCAGCAGCAGGTCGTTGCGCAGTTGCGTGGACAGGTGCGATTGCACGGTGGTCATCAGCTCTTCCACCCCCAGCAGGTTGGCCAGGGAGGTGGACATGGTCACCGCGCAATACAGGTTCATCCACGGCGCCATCAGGCTCGGCAGGGTCTGCGGGATGATCACGTGGCGCAACGCCTGGCCGTGATGCATGCCCAGGGCCTGGGCGGCTTCCCATTGCCCCATCGGCACCGCGCGCACGGCGCCGCGCACGATCTCCGAGACATAGCCCACAGCGGGCAAGGCCAGGCCCAGCGCGACCTTGAGCCAATCCGGCAATTGCCACCAGCGCCCGGCCCAGTGCACTTCATAGGGCAACAGGTAGGCCACGTAGAACATCACCACCAGCCACGGCAGGTTGCGCAGCAGGCGGCTCAGGTGCCCGGCACCACGGCGCAGGCGCGGCCGGGCGCTGACCTGCAGGCTGCCGAGCACGACACCGGCCAGTGTGGCCACCAGCATCGCGGTGACGCCCATCAGGATATTCAGGCCGAAGCCTTGCAGCAGTGCCGGCGCCCACTGCCACAACAGTGCGGGCCAGGACGGTTCAGGCAGCATCGGGCAACTCCTGGCCTGGCAGGCGAAGGTGGTTTTCCAGGCGGCGCAGCAGCCAACTGCTGGTGCCGATCAGCAGCAACCAGACCAGCAACAGCACCTGCATCATCTCGGCGACGTTGAAGTTGTCCGACCAGATTCGATTGCTCGCATAGAGCAATTCCGGCACCGCAATCGCGTAGGCAATCGAGGTCGACTTGATGGTTTGCACCACCGTATTGCCCATGGCCGGCAGGCTGTTGCGCAGCGCCAGCGGCAGCACGATATGGCGCAGTACCGTGGCGCCCTGCATGCCTAGGGCGGCGGCCGCGTCGAGGGTGGCGCGGGGCACGGCATCGATTCCGGCGCGCAGGTTCTCGGCCTGGAACGCGCCGCTGTGCAGGGCGATCACGATGATCGCCCATTGCGTGCCGTTGAGCAGCCGCACGCTGGTGTCGTCCGCCAGCGGCAGCCAGGCGCCGACGCCGAAGTAGAAAAAGAACAGCTGCACCAACAGCGGCGTGTTGCGAAACAACGCGACGTACCCCGCGCTCAACCGGCGCCACAGCGAGCGGCGCGAACCCAGGCCGGCAGCGCCCCACACACCGATCACCAGGGACAGGGCAATACTTGCCACCGACAGCAACAGTGTCAGGCCCAGGCCGAGCAGGAAGCGCTGGCGGTCCATCGGGTCCCACAGGATGCTCAGCGACAGGCCATGCTGTTCCAGCCACAGGCGCAGGTTGATCTCACTCATGGCTGGCTCGCGTATGCTGCTGCGCTACCCAGGCATTCGGCGCCAGGCCGTAGCGCTGTTCCAGGCCGATGATCACGCCCTGGGCATGCCAGCCTTCGACGATGCTCGACAGCGCCGCCAACAACGCCGGCTGGCCCTTGCGCAAGGCGATGCCCCACGGCGCCGGATCCTGGCCCGGCAGCTTGACCTCGTAGTCGGCCCATTCCGGCTGGCGCGCCAGGGCGCTGTACAACGCATCGTCACCCATCGCCCCCAGGCAACGGCTGTCCGCCACCGCCTTGCGCACTTCGGCCGTGCCGTTGAACGAGGCGAACTGCACGCCGTAGCGCGTTTCAAACGGGCGCACCCACACACTGGTGGCGGGCGCACACAGGGTCTTGCCGCGCAGGCTTTGCCAGTCCGGCACGGCGGTGCTTTTCGGCGCAAACACGGTGGCGGCCGAGCTATAGAAACCGGGGCTGGCGAAATCCACTTCGCGCCGCCGTGCGGGGGTGTCGAGCAGGGACGTGACCAGCACCTCGCAACGGCCCTGTTCGAGAAACAGCAAGCGGTTGAGCGGATTGACTTGCACAAGTTGCAGCTTGAGCGGCTGGCCCACCTTGGCAGACAGCTGCTGTTGCAGGTCGACGATCAGGTCCAGGATCAACCCGCCGGGCTTGCCTTGGGCATCGAAGGTCTTGAAGGGGGGGAACTCGTCGCTGGTGCAGACGTTGAGGGTGCCACGGGGTTGGGCGCGTTCCAGCAGGGGTTCGGCGTGGGCGTGGAGTGCGCCGAATGCAAAAATAACCAACAGCGCACGCTGCCAAAGTGACCTGTCGTAAGGGCCGGGGGCAAGTCGAATCGTCGCAACGCCCCTCCCACTTTTATCAGGGCGACGAGTGAGCGCACTCATGTCGCACTCCAGCCCAGGCGAGACCGCTGCGCCGCGCCGCTGGGAAAGGGCTGCGGCGTACCGAGCTGCTGCGCCAGGAAGGTCAGGTAGGCCGCCTCTTCCAGGTTCACCAACAACCGCGTCGCCGCCAACACGTCCCGTTCCGACCAGGCAAACGGCCCGTGATTGGCCAGCAACGCCGCCGGCGCACGCGGATGTTCGCGTAACGCCGCCACCACCGGCTCCGGCGCATACCGCGGCCCCCACGCCGTCAGCGGCACCTCCTGGTCTTCATCCAGAATGCCCAGCAACTGCGTGGCGTGGGGACGCAACGCTCGCCCGGCAATCGCGAAGGCGGTGAGGTACGGCGAGTGCGTGTGAATCACCGCATTCACCAAGGGCCGCTCGCGGTAGATCGCCACGTGCAGCGCCGCCACTTCCCTGAGGTTGTCGGTGAGGCTGCCCTGGCTGTGTTGCAGGTCGAAATCGACAATCGCCGCCACGCCACTGTCGGCGCCGCTGAGCGAGGCAATCACCAGCCGTGCTTCGCCGGGAATACGCAGGCTGATATTGCCCGCCTCATTGCTCGACAACACCTGGTGCTTGATCAGCAGTTGCTTGGCCAGGGCAAAGTCGTGTTCGAACACTTGGGTAAAACGCACAGGATCAAAGCTCATGGGAACTCCTTGGTTGAGTCAGAAGCGGTAGTCGGCTTTCACGTAGTAGAAGGCGCCTTCGGCACCGGCCGGGGAGATGCTCTGGTAGGCCACGCGCCCCCCGACAAAGCGGTTGGCCACGTCGATCTTGTCCGGGTAGCTGTCGAAAATATTGTTGCCGCCCAGGGTCAGGGTGAGCGCCTGGCTGATGTCGTAGGACAGGCTGGCGTTGCTCACCCATTGCGCCGAAAAGGTCTGGTCGCGGGCTTCGCCAAGGTTGGAGTCGAGGGTGTAGGTGCCGTAGCGAATCGTGTTGACGCTCGCCTGCCAGGCGCCCTTGCGCCAGTCGGCACCGAGGATCAGCTTGCTGTTGGGCGAGGCGCTTTCCACATAGCTCAGGGCTTCGCGATTGATCAGGGTGATGCCGGTACCGGCCAGTGGGCCGGGGTTGTCCTTGATGTCGGTGACCTGGGTCTTGCTGTAGTTGAAGGCGCCGTTGAGGGTCAACTGGCTGGCGTCGGCCAGGTCCAGGCGATAGTGGGCGGCGAGGTCCACGCCGCTGGTCTTGGTGTCCAGTGCATTGGTGAAAAAACTCACCCCGGAGTAGTTGCCATAGCCTTGGTTGGCAAGGATCTGGCTGACCTGGGGGCCGCTGAGGGTTTCCGACAGGGCAATGCGGTCCTTGATGCGGATGTGGTACGCATCGAGGCTGACACTTGCACGCTCAAGCGGCTGCCAGACCACGCCGAGGGACAGGCTGGTGGATTTTTCCGGCTTCAGGTCACTGGCGCCCAAGGCGCGGGCGACCGGGGTGTTCACGCTGACGGTGCCGACCTGGTAGGCGGTGGGGTCGCCGGCCTTGAACTCGGTCTGGGTCGCCGAGGTGCCGATCTGCCCCAGGGTGGGCGCGCGGTAGCCGCTGCTGAGGGTCGAGCGCAGGCCCCACTGCGGGGTGAAGTCGTAGCGCGCGGAGAATTTGCCGGTGCTGGTGGTGCCGAAATCATCGTAGTGCTCGCTGCGCCCGGCCAGGCCCAGTTGCAGTTTGTCGGTGACTTGCTGCTCCAGGCCCAGGTAGCCGCCGAACACGTGGCGGGCATAACGGCCTTCGTCGCTGTCCTGGGTGCCGGGGAAGCCCTGGGCGCCGCCGGCACGGGCGGGCAGGGCGCTGCCGTGGGTCCAGGAGGCGAGGTCACCGGCGATCACTTCATAGGCTTCATTGCGCCACGCCAGGCCGCTGGAGAACACCAGCGGGCCTGCGCCCCAGCCGACCTTGAATTCCTTGATATGGTCGAGGCCGATGTTGGTTTGCTCATTGACCAGCGCACCGGCATTGAAGCTCGTGGGGCTGGCGGTGCCGAGGCTGGCGTTGAGCGAATCGCTGAGGTGATAGTCGATGCGATTGCGCCCGTAGTTGGCACTGAGGTCGAAGCTGCCGAGTTGCTCATCGCGAATCTTTACGCCGCCGGTGACCGAGGCATCCCGCGAGCGCACGTCGAGCAGCGGCAGGAAGCCGTTGGGGTACACGGCCACCAGGTTGTTGGGGTCGATGGGGCGGCGAAAGGTTGCCTGGGATTCGCCGGTGCGGTCCTGGTAGGTGGCGAAGCCGTACAGGTCGACCGTGTCGCTCAGGGACAGGCCGCTGTTCAGCGCCAGGTTCCAGTCCTCGAGGCCCGGCGAGCCGTAGCGCCAATGGCGGTCGGCATCCGCTTCACGGGCGTCGCCGCTGGGGTAGAACTGCCGGCCATCGGTGCCGCCGGTGGAGGTGCGTTCGCTGCGCAGGCCTTCGCCGCTGAGGGTGAGAAAGCCATCGCCGGGCAAGGTGAAACCGCTCCAGCCCCCCACCGACCGGCGAAAGCCATCGCCCTTGGTGTACTGGCCGAAGGTGCTTTGCACGGCGCCGCCGTGGTCCTGCTCCTTGAGCACGATATTGACCACCCCGGCAATCGCATCCGAACCGTATTGGGCCGAGGCGCCATCGCGCAGCACTTCGATATGGTCGACGGCGCTGACGGGAATCGTCGACAAGTCCACCGCCTGTGAGCCACGCCCCAGGGTGGCCTTGGTGTTGACGAAGGCCGAGGCATGCCGACGCTTGCCATTGACCAGCACCAGCACCTGGTCGGCCGCCAACCCGCGTAACGACACCGGCCGCTGCGACGACACGCCATCGGTGCCGTTGACCTGCGGGTAGTTCACTGACGGCACCAGGGTTTCCAGGGCCTTGGCCAGGTTATCGGTGCCGGCGCGCTGCAACTGCTCGCTGCTGATCACATCCACGGGCGCCGCGCTTTGCAGCGCGGTGACGTCGCTGCGCCGGGTGCCGATCACCTCCACGGATTTCAGGCGTGGCGCCAGCGGTTCGCTGTTGGCCGCCGCTGCCGGGCTGGCCAGTCGATGGATCAACACTGCACCGCTGGCCGTCTGGCTGAAGCCCAACGAGGAGCCGCCCAAGGCAATGCCCAGCGCCTGTTCCTGGCTCAGTCGGCCCTGGATCGCGCGGCTCCCACGGCCTTCCACCAGCGGCGGATCGAAGGCGATAGGGTGGCCGCTTTGCTGGGAGATGCTCAGCAGCACCTCACCCAGGGGGCCTGCGGGGATATTGAAGTCAATCACCCGCTGTACCGTCGCTGCATCGTTTTGCGCCAACGCCAGGCTCGGCAGCGTCAGCCCGCCCATGGCCAATGCACACGCCAAAGGCGCCAGGGTGAATCCTGTTTTCAACATGCCAATCTGCTCCGGGTCGTGATGTTCTTTACGACCTTGAGCAACTTCGCGTGTGGATTTTCACTACTAAGTTAGAACGATTAGTTGGGTGTCTAGATGATTTAGTTGCGCTTATAAGCTTCGATCAAATGGGTCTAAGTGCGCAGTGAAAATATAAGGGACTATCTGCACAAGGGTACTGACAGCCAGAACGGGTTGTCCGCGCAAAGCATACAACGTTCACCGCGATGAACGTGTACGGCGGTCTGCACGCTTACGGAGAAGCTCATCAGGAGACAGATGCCCATGTCTGAAGTGCAAGTTCTACAGGTTCATGTCCAACGACCTAGCCGTTCGGTCAGTTGTGGCGAAAAAACGTTTCAGCTTAGCCTTCTCGCGGTAATCAAAGGAGGAGATTGCTATGTCTGAAGCCCTGGCTATTCGTTGCGAAAACACCGTGCCGCGCAGCATGGTGCACCGTGCCGCCGTCAGCGAAGTGTTCCTGACCGGCGCGGAACTGGTAAAGGAAGGACACTTTCGCTGCAGCGCCCAACTACCGCGCACCCACAGTTACTTCAGTGAACATACCCACCGCGCCGCACACTACGACATGCTGTTATTGCTGGAAGTATTCCGCCAGGCGTCGATTTATATCTCCCATGCGTTCCTCGACGTCAGCGCCCAGGACAAGTTTATCTACCTGGACAGTGTGACCCGCGTGACCGACCGGAGTTTATTGGTGGTGGGGGATCGTCCGGCATCCGCCGAGATCGATGTCTACGTGGTGGATGAATACCTGCGCCACGGCGAGCGCAGTGGCGTGACCCTGAACATGTCCCTGAGCATCAATGGCGAAGTGGCTGCACGCCACGAACGCATGAGCATTCGCTGGATGAGCGGCGCGGCCTGGAACAAGATGCGTGCCCGTGGCCTGGCGGCGATTCCCGCCAACGCCGACCCATTGGCACAGTTGCCGCCACCTTTGAGTCCATCCGCCGTAGGGCGTCACTGGCTGAACAATGTGGTGCTCGGCCGTGAACTGGAGCAGGGCGCCGCGACGCTGGTGGCGCCGCTGATCGTCGACCTGAACAACCCGGCGATCTTTGACCACCCCCTCGACCATATCCCCGGCATGCTGTTGCTCGAAGGCTTCCGTCAAGTGGCGCTGGTGGCGGCGGACCGGCAGTTGCAGGTCGGCCCCGAGCAGTTGCTGTTATCCCGCTGCCATGTGGTGTTCACCCGCTTCGGTGAGTTCGGTTTGCCAACCCAGGTGCGTGCGGACCTGACCTCCCTGGCCCGTGACGAACACGGTCGCATCACCTTGGCGCTGGAGGTCGAGCAGGGCGGTGCGGTGATTGCCACCGCTGAGCTCGAGTTGCTGCCGCTGGTCGCCAGCCAACCCTTGGCCCTGGTGGCGGGAGGTGTGCGATGAGCGACCTGAAATTTATCTGGTTCGATTTCGGTGGGGTGCTGTCGCCGCCGATTCCGGCGCTGTTCGAGCAATACCAGGTCAAGACCGGCCTGGCCCCGCACGTGCTGCAACAGGCCATGGGCGATGTGGCCGATGAGTTGGGCGTGCCCATGCTCGCGCCGGTGGAGAGTGCCTTGCTCACCGAGCGCGAGTGGGGCGAGCGCTTGGCGCAGGCCCTGCGCCGCCGTGACCCGCAGGTCGATTTATCCCGCGCTCACCTGCACACCTTCGGCGCGCAATGGTTCGCCGGGGTGCCGGCCAATGCGCCGCTGGTGGCCGCCGTGCGCGCACTGAAACGTGCCGGTTTTCGCGTCGGCATCCTCACCAACAACGTGGTGGAGTGGGAGCGGCATTGGCGGGCGATGGTGGGCCTGGATGAGGTGGTGGACCTGATTGTCGATTCCAGCCAGGAGCGCAGCCGCAAGCCGGAGCCGGCGTTCTTCCAGGTGGCGACTGCGCGCTCGGGCGTCGCACCGCAGCACAGCCTGTTGATCGACGACGTCGCGGAAAACATCGAAGCCGCCGCCGCGCTTGGCTGGCAAGTGCTGCACTTTATCGACAACCACCAGGCGCTCGCCCAGCTGCAGCGCCTCACCGGTGTCAGCCTGTTGCAACCTGCCGTGGAGCCTGCCTGATGAATATCGCCGTGATCGCCAGACCCGAGGTCACCGTAGCGCGCATCCCGCAGTTGGATGCACCGCCGGCCTATCAACCCGCCAGCCCCGCCAATGGCCTGCCGAGGATTCTGCTGCCCAGCGGCCACCTGGCCTTTCACCTGACCCGTTACGAACACGTGCAGGCGTTGCTGCTGGATAACCGCGCGATACGCGCGCCGTGCAACGAAGAAGACGGCGCGAGCTTTTTGCCGACCATCACGCCGCCTGAACTGCTGCTCAACAACGACATCCCCGACCATGGTCGCCTGCGCAAGGTGGTGGCCCGGGACTTCAGCCCCAGTGGCGTGGCGTTGCTGCGCGACAAGGTGGAGCGCGCCACCCATGAACGCCTCGATGTATTGCAGCGCCAGGCGCCCGGCGCCGATCTGTTTGCCCAGGTGCTGGACCACATCCCCGCCACCGTGGATTGCCAGTTGCTCGGTATCCCCTTGAGTGACCGTGAGTATTACCGGCCCCTCAGCCATACCGTGCAGGTGGCGTCGGACGCGGATGTGCCGGAACTGCTGAACCAGTTCTGGGGCGTGTACAACTACCTGACGGACCTGGTCACCGGTGCGCGGCCCACCGATCCCGATGGGCTGATCCAGCGCTTCGTCGCGACCCGTGCCGACAGCGAGCCGCCGCTCAACGACAAGGAGCTGGTGGGCATCCTCCTGGGGGTATTGATCGGCGGCGACCAGAACATCCTCACGGTGCTGACCAAATCGGTGTACACCCTGTTGGCGGCCCCCGAGCTGTGGCAGCAATTGGTCGACGATCCGGGGCTGATCCCGGAGGCGGTCGAGGAGCTGCTGCGCCTGATTCCCCTGGGCACCATCTCGACCTTCCCGCGCCTGGCCAGCGTCGACCTGGAAGGGCCGTGGGGGCTGATTCCCGCAGGCAGCATCATTTACGCCGATGCGTTTGCCGCCAACCGTGATCCGGCGGCGTTCCCCGAGCCCCTGGCGATTCGCCTGGACCGCAAGGGCGCGCGGCATTTGCAGTTCGGCTACGGCATGCACAACTGCATGGGCGCCGCCCTGGCGCGCCTGGAAATCACCACGGTGCTGCAGATTCTCGTGCAGCGCTTCCCGAACCTGCGCCTGGCGGTGCCGGCGGACCAGGTGCCCTGGGTCGACGGCATCATCCTGCGCCGTCCTGCCCGCTTGCCGGTGCACGGCTTCACTTCAACCTGACCTTGGAAGGACCCATGAAAACGACCTTTGCCGATACGGCTTTACTGACCATCATCCTGCTGGCGATCTTCGTCGTGCCCAGTTCCATCTCGGGTACGGCGCTCGCGTTGCCGGCCATCGGCGCCGACATCCAGGCGCCGTTGACCAGCCTGCAATGGGTGGTCAATGCGTTCAACCTGGCGTTTGCCTGCTTCACCCTGGCGTGGGGCGCGCTGGCGGATCGGCTCGGGCGCAAACGCTGTTTTGTCGCCGGCGCTTCGCTGTACGTGGTGGCCTCGGTGCTGTCCGCCGTGGCCGAGAGCGCCTGGCTGCTGGATGCGGCGCGGGGGCTGGCGGGCATCGGGGCGGCGGCGATCTTTTCCTGCGGCATCGCGATTTTGTCCACCCACTTCAGCGGCCCGGCGCGGCTGCGCGCGTTTGCCCTGTTCGGCACCGTTGCCGGCCTGGGCGTGAGCCTGGGCCCGACCTTGTCCGGCCTGCTGCTGGACAGCGTCGGCTGGCGCGCGATTTTCTGGGCCCATGGGGTGACCCTGGTGATCGTGCTGCTGGGCAGCCCGTTGATTACCCGCGATGGCGTGTTGGCTGAGCGCACCGCGCGCTTCGATGTGCCGGGGGCGACGCTGTTTGTGCTGGCCTTGCTGGCGCTGATGGTGGCGATTGTGCAGGGCTCGCAATGGGGCTGGACCAGCCGCGGTGTACTCGGCCTGGTGGCGGTCGCCGTGGTGTTGCTGGCGGTATTCACCTGGCAGGAGCGCCGCCACCTGCAGCCGATGCTCGACCTGTCGCTGCTGGCGCGCGGGCCCTTCGTCGGCCTGGCACTGGTCACCGTGGCGGCGTCGTTCGGCTTTGTGACCTTGCTCACGTACCTGCCGAGCTACCTGTTCGGCGTGCTGCAATTGAGCGCGACCCATGCGGGCCTGGCGATGTTGCTGTTGACGGTGCCGATGCTGTTTTGCCCGATCCTGGCGGGCAAGTGGGCGGCACGCGGGGTGTCGGCGATCGGCATTCTCAAGGCCAGTCTGATTGCGTTGCTGGTCGGTGTGGTGGCGTTGGCGCTGGTCAGCCAGGTCGGTGTGGCGCTGTGGCAACTGGCAGTGCCGCTGTTGCTGGTGGGCATCGGCATGGGCCTGTCGGCCGGGCTGGTGGATGGCCTGGCGCTCAAGACCGTGCCGGAGCAGAAGGCCGGGATGGCGGCGGGCCTGCTCAACACCTTCCGCCTGGGCAGTGAGGCGATTGCGGTGGCCTTGTATGGCTCGCTGCTGGCGACCTTGCTCGACAGCCAGTTGCGCGGCACGCTGAGCCGCCTGGCGCCTGACCCGGCGACCCTGCAACGCTGGATCGACGACGTCGCCGCCGGCAACCTCACCGGTTCCCTGCAAACCCTGGGCGCGGAGCAGGCGGAGACGGTGCACAGCCTGTTTATCGGCGGCTATGACAGCGCCTTCCATGGTGTGCTCTGGGCGCTGGCCGTGATCCTGCTGGTGCTGACCGTGGTGGTCACCTGGCTGGTACGCCCATTGCGCGAACAGGAACGCAGCGAGGCGCAACTGGCTGCTCACTGAGCCAGGCCCAGCACCGCCTGCGCGGCCCGCAGGCGGTGCTTTGGTGTGTCCGTAAAGCGCCGAAGGTTATGCAAAAAATGCAGCTTGATGGCTTTTTTTATTCTTTTATCTGGTGAAGCCCCCTGGGGCAAACTGGACTCACCTGCCCGGACGCAGGTCTACCTCAAACCGACAGGCCCACCACCACTTGTCCGCTGGCGTGTGCAGTCCATGAAGATTATGGACCTATGGACCCGAATGCTTTGCTCAAGACCCGCCTTATCGGCCAGATTTTCCAGCAGCACTACAGCTGGTTGTGTGCGCGTTTGTCGTACCGCACCGGTTGCAGCCACAGCGCCGAGGACATCGCCGCCGAGACCTTCCTCAAGGTGTGGATGCTGCCCGACCCCACGGCCATTCGCGAACCGCGCGCGCTGCTGACCACCATCGCCCAGCGGCTGATGTACGAGAGCTGGCGCCGGCGCGACCTGGAAAAAGCCTACTTGCAGATCCTCGCCAATGTGCCCGAACACGTGCACCCATCGCCCCAGGAACAGCTGATTCTGATCGAGAGCCTGTTGGCCATCGACCGGCTGCTGGACGGCCTGTCGGGGCAAGCCAAGGCGGTGTTCGTGCACAGCCAGTTGGACGGCATGACCTACACGCAGATCAGTGAACGCCTGGGCCTGTCCCTGGGGCGCATCCACCAATTGATGACCCAGGCCCTGCGCGCCTGTTACCTGGGGTTGAGCGAGTGAGCAAACAGCCTTTGAACGACCCGGTGGCCGAGGAGGCCATCGGCTGGCTGGTGCAGATCCAGTCCGGCGACTTCAGCCCCGCCCAGCAGCAGGCGCTGGATGAATGGCGGGGCACCTCGGCCCATCATCGCCAGGTATACGCGCAACTGCTCGCCGGCCTCGATCAGCTCAAGGCCTCACCCTGGCGCGGGCGCTCCAGCGCGCAGTTGCTGCGTAGCCTGGAGCAACCCAACAGCCGCCGCGCGTTCCTGCGCACCAGCCTGTGCGCGCTGGGATTGGCGGCGGGCGCGGGGTGGGGCTGGCGTTTTGAAGACGCGGGGCAGACCTACGCCACCGGCACCGCCGAGCGTCGCACCTGGCAATTGGCCGATGGCAGCACCCTCAAGCTCAATGCCCGCAGCGAGGTGGTCTCGACGTTGGCCGGGGACGCGCACAGCCTTGAACTGCGTACCGGCGAAATGCTGGTGAACCTGCGGCGTCCGCTGCAGGTCAAGACCCGCGCCGCCCATATCAGTGCCACCACGGGCCGCCTGATGCTGAGTGAACAGGACGGCGCGATGCGCCTGGTCACCCTGGATGCCGACGCGGTGCTGCACTTCGACGGCGGTGCCCAGCAACGAGTGGCCATGCACCAGAGCACGCTGTTCGACCACCAGCGCATCCTCACCCAAGTGCCCATGGCCGCCACCGAAACCGCCTGGCTCGACGGCTGGCTGGTGGTGCGCAACCAGACACTGGCCAGCGTGGTGGAAGCGATCCGGCCCTACCGCAAGGGCATCGTACGCCTGGATGCCGCGGTGGCGCAGCTGCGCGTGAGTGGCCGGTTCCCGCTGGATGATGCGCGCCAGACCCTGGAGGCCTTGGAGCAAAGCTTGCCGATCAGGGTGACGCAGTGGGGTGGGGTGCTGGTGTTGATCGGAGCGCGGGCGTAGGGGCCGGCCAGGCGCATGGATTGCTGAAGACGACCCCGCCACGCTGGCTGCCGGGGTTATTTCATGTCCCTTGCCTGCACGCCTCATTCATTCAGAGCATCCGGCGCAGCACGTCGTTGCGCGGATCGCGGTCGTAGAAGCGGTGCTTGAGGGCGCCTGCGACATGCAGCACGATCAGCACCAGCAGCGTGTAGGCGAGGACTTTGTGCAGCCACTGGAACACCGCGAACCAATCGTCATTCTTCGGCAACAGCTCCGGCAGGTTGACCCCGAAAAAGAACACCCCGTCGCTCATCGTAAAGGTGCTCGACATGGAGTAACCCATCAGCGGCACGATCACCAGCAGGACATACATGACGCGCTGCGTCAGGCGTGACAGGAAGCGTTCATACCCGGCCAGGGTTTCCAGCGGCTGCGGCAGCCTGGGGGTACGAAAGCGCACGGCAAGCTGAGTCAGCACCACCAGGAACGTCAACACCCCGAAGGACTTGTGCCACGGGTAATAGAGCTCGAATTTGCTCGCCACCTCATCATTCATGCCGGTCATATGCCAGCCTGCCCAGAGCAGGCCCAGCACCAGTACGGCCCGCAGCCAGTGCAACAGGCGCAGGGACGTCGGGTAGCGATCGATTGTCGGTTGATCCATTGGGTTCATATCAGGCTCTCCAGGGAGCGATGCACGGTGGAATGGCCACCCTCGACGTTGGAGGGTGGCTCGGTCAGGACAGCGCGTGTGCTCAGGCGGGCAGCAGCACGGTGATGACTTTCTCCTCGGTGTAGGCCAGCGCGCCGCTGAACCCGCCTTCACGCCCGATACCGCTGGTCTTGACGCCGCCCCAAGGCAGGTTGGCGTCCAGCGGGCTCCAGCAGTTGATACCGACGGCGCCGGCCTTTACCGCCGCCGCCACACGGTGCGCCCTGGCCAGGTCGCCGGTCCAGACCGTGGCCGCCAGGCCGTAGGTGCTGTCGTTGGCGAGGGCGATCGCTTCGTCTTCGCTGTCGAAGGTGATCAGCGTGCCGACCGGCCCGAAAATCTCGTCCCGGGCGATGTCCATGTCGTTGCGGGCGTTGGCGAAGATCGTCGGGCGCACGAACCAGCCCTGCTCGGGCGTCGAGACGCCGCCGGCCAGCAGGGTTGCCCCCTGATCGATGCCCCGTTGGATGTAGCGGTTGACGCGATCGAACTGGGCTTTCTTGGCCACCGGGCCCATCTGTACCCCGGGCTCGCGCGGGTCGCCGACGTTCACTGCGTGTGCGGCCTCGGCCAGCGCGGCGCCGAAACGCTCGGCGAGGCTGCGCTGCACCAGGATCCGTGAGCCGGCGGCACACACCTGGCCCTGGTTGGCGAACAGGCCGAGTGCACAGCCGCGCAGGGCATCGTCGAAGGACGCATCGTCGAACACAATCTGCGGGCTCTTGCCGCCCAGTTCCAGGGCCACGCGCTTGAACAGCACGCCGGCCGTGCGCTGGATTTCACGCCCGGCCTCGGGGCTGCCGGTGAAGCTGATCTTGGCCACATCCGGGTGCTCGCACAGGGCGCGACCGACTTCGTTGCCGTAGCCGGTGACCACGTTGATCACGCCGTCCGGGAAGCCGGCTTCCTGCGCCAGCAGCGCCAGGTGCAGGGCCGACTGCGGGGTTTCCTCCGAAGGCTTGACCACCACGGTACAGCCCGCCGCCAGCAACGCGGCGAGCTTCCACACGGTGATCATCAGCGGCGAGTTCCAGGGCACGATGGCACCGACTACGCCGACGGGCTCGCGCACCGTGTACGACAGGGTTTTGGTGCCGAAGTAACCGCCGGTGGGAATGGTGCGACCTTCGAGCTGATTGGCCCAGCCGGCGGCGGCGCGCAGGTTGGCGATCGCGTTGGGCAGGTCCATCCGGCGCGGTTCGATGGGCGAGCGGCCGATGGCATTGGCGTCCAGATCGGCCAGCCGTTCGCTGTCGCGCTCGACCAGGTCGGCCAGTTTCGCCAACAGTCGGCCACGCTGGGCGCCGCCGAGTTGGCTCCAGTCGCCCCTTTCCAGTTGGTGGCGTGCCGCCGCCACGGCACGTTCCACGTCTTCGCGGGTGCCACGGGCGGAGCTGCCATACACCTGCTCGGTCACGGGGTTGACCAGGTCGAAACGGCGACGGTCGAAGGCTTCGCAGGGCGTACCTTCGATGAAATGATTCAAGTGCTCAGTCATGTTGCGGTCCTCGAGTAGTGGGCAGGCTTACGCCTTGAGGGACGCCAGGGCGTCGCCGAAGATGTCCAGGGCCTTGAAGAACAGTTCGCGGGAGATCGTCAGCGAGGGCATCACGCGCATCACGTTGCTGTAGCGGCCGCAGGGGATCATCAGCACGCCGTGGTTGAGCAGGTAGCCCATCAGTTGGCCGATCTTTTCGCCCGCCAGGGGCGCCTTGGTGAGTGGATCCTCGACCAGTTCGATACCGATCATCAGGCCGCGCCCGCGCACTTCGCCGACCAGCGGGCTGTTGAAGCCACGAATATGCGCCTGCGCTTCCAGCCCCAACGTGTGGGCGCGGTTGAGCAGGTCGAGTTGTGGATCCTGCAGGATGCTGATGTTGGTCAACGCCACGGCCGCCGACAACGAGTTGGCGGCAAAGGTGTTGGGCATCGAGCCGTCGGGAATCTTGGCCGCCAGGTCCGAACGCATGATCAGCCCGGCCATGGGCAGGTCGCTGCCGATGCCCTTGCCGAAGGTGAGCATGTCGGGCTTCACGCCGGAATGTTCGACCGCCCACATCTTGCCGGTGCGTCCTGCGCCGGATTGCACTTCATCGACAATCAGCAATGTGCCGCTGCGGTCGCAGGCCTGGCGCAGCAATTGCAGGAATTCCGGCGAGGGTGGCACGTAGCCGCCTTCGCCCTGCACCGGCTCCACGATCACGGCTGCCACGTCATCGGCGGCCGTGTACGGGGTATTCAACAGGTAATCGATGTACTCGCCGGCGATCTGCTCGGCGCTTTTGTGGGTGGTGTCGAAGGGGAAACGGTAGGCGTACGGGTAGGGCGCGTGGATCACGCCCCCCATCTGGGCACCGAAGCCCTTGCGGTAGGCCGTGCCGGTGGTCAGCGCGCCCGAGGCATGCCACACGCCGTGGTAGCCGCCATGGAAGGCGATGATCTGGTGGCGTCCGGTAATGCGCCGGGCAAACTTGATCGCGGCCTCCAGCGCATCGCTGCCGCTCTGGGTGAAGAAGGTCACGCAGTCGCCACGCAAGCCATCGGGGGCGATCTCGGAGAGCTTGGCCGCCAATTCGGTGCGCCGCGTGCTGTTGATTTCCAGGGCGTGCATCAGCACTTCGGACTGTTCGCGAATCGCCTGCACCACTTTGGGGTGGCAGCGGCCGACGCTGCTGACACCGACGCCGGCGGACAGGTCGATGTAGGTGTTGCCGTCGGGGTCTTTGAAGGTCGCACCGAAGGCGCGGTCCATGGCCACCGGCATGCGGCCGCCGCCGCGTGCCATCGACTCGGTGCGCGCCGACAGCGCCAGGGCCTCGCGGGTCTTGGGGCCGGGCAGTGTGCCGGAGACAATGTGCGGGGCATCCGCGAAGTGCAGGGCTTGAAAGTTGGCTTCACTCATGACGGTCTCTCTGGAATGTCGATTTAAGTGTGCCGATCATCTCCGCCGCGGGTTCCCGGCCGGTAGCCCGAATCGGCACATGAGACGCGGGCATTCCAGCGCATAAACAATTTGCAGGATGTGACCGATGTGCGAGTATCAAAGGCATCGGCGATCTAAAAACAAGAATGTTGGTAGAGGCACACCCCCCAATGAAAAACCAGACGATCAGCCATTTCCGCGATATCCACGTCCACGCAGCCACCATCCAACAGTGGAGCCAGGACTACAGCCAGCTCACCGCCGGTTCGGCCGAGAGTTCGCTGATGCAACTGACGACGACCGGTTGCCACCTGTTCCTCGAGCAGATCAACCAGCGTGTGGTGCAGAACGGCGTGGCGCCTCGCGACAAGATGTGTTTTGCGGTGCCGATCAATGTGCCCGGCTCGGTTCGCATGCAGGGCCGCGAGGTGGATGACAGCAGCCTGTTCTTCCTCCACGGTGGCGAGGAGTTCATGTTCCATATGCCGATGGGCATGGAGCTTTTGTCCATTACCTTTGAGCGTGAATTGTTCGAAGAGGCGCTGGAACAGACGGCGTCGGCGAAAGAACTCAATCGGTTGCTGCGCCAACCGGTAATAAAGGTGTCTCCCCAGCGTTTCGCCCAGGCCCGGCGTCGATTGCTGGCATTGTTCTCCGAGGCCCTGGTGAACGATGACCTCGACTACACACGCGAGCGTGAGTCGGCGCTGGAACAGGCCATGCTCGGCGAGCTGCTGCAACTGATGACCGACCCGGCCTGTGACAAGCAGCAGCGCAGCCCCAGTTCCACGCGCAGCTTTATCGTCGAGAAATGTCATCGCCTGGCCACGACCGAAATGATCAACGTGCCCAGCGTGATCGATTTGTGCCAGCGTCTCCAGGTGAGTCGGCGCACGGTGCAGAACAGCTTCCGCTCGGTCGCCGAGACCACACCGCTGAATTACCTGCGCTCAGTGAGGCTCAACGGCGTACGCCGAACCTTGATGTCTACCCGGGCATCCGAGCTGTCGATTGGGGATGCCGCCGCCCAGTGGGGCTTCTATCACCTGAGCCATTTTGCCGCGGAGTACCAGGAACTGTTCGCGCAGTTGCCGTCCCACACGACCCGCGCCGCCATTACCGGCAACGTGCGCGCCTGAACCCAAGCCTTTAGCAAGATCGGAATCAGCCTGCGTCGTCCGCTCGGGATGCGCAGGTGTTTCGCCGTGGGCGCTTGCGTTACCGATTTGGGATACCGGCACGCTGTCGGGCAGGCATAGGATCGATGCCAGCGTGCAACAAGAACGACAAGCTATTCGGTACCGGTCGACAGCCGGCTGCACCGATCCTACAGCGACTGCCTCATACAATAAGGTCAACAGCATGAGTGTATCCAACTCGATCAACAGCTCCACGGAGCTCAAGCGTGGCGCCCTGGGTGTGGGCTTTATCATCTTCTTCGTGGTATCGGCGGCAAGCCCGCTGAGTGTGATCGCCGGCGGCTTCCCCATCGGCATCATGCTGGGTAACGGCGCGGGCACCCCGGCGTTGCTGATCCTGGCCTTGCTGGTGCTGCTGGCGTTTTCGGTGGGCTACACCACCATGGCGCGCCACCTGACCAATGCCGGCGGTTTCTACGCGTTTACCGCCCGTGGGCTGGGCGGCCTGGCGGGCGGATCGGCCGGGGTGCTGGCGATGTTTGCCTATAACATCCTGCAGGTCGGCTTGTACGGCATGTTCGGTGGGGTGGTCAGCGACACCATGGAAGCCGCCTTCGGCCTGGTGCTGCCGTGGTGGTCCTATTCGCTGATGGCGATGGCAAGCATCGCGATCCTGGGGTATCGCAAGATCGACCTGTCCGCGCGGGTATTGTCGGTGATGGTGATCGCCGAGTACCTGGCGATCCTGGTCCTGGATTTCGCCATTCTCAAGTCCGGTGGCGACAGCGGCATCAACCTGGATTCGTTCAGCAGCCGCCATGTGTTCAGCGGCACGCCGTCAATCGGCCTGCTGTTTTGCTTCGCCGCCTTTATCGGCTTCGAGGCCACCACCATCTACGGTGAAGAAGCCCGGGACCCGCAGCGCACCATTCCGATTGCGACCTACTGCTCGGTGTTGCTGATCGGCGGTTTCTACGCGTTGTCGGTGTGGTCGATGGTGGTGGGCGTGGGTGCGGACAAGATCGTGCCGATGCTGCAGGCCTTGCAGGACCCGACCACGTTTATCTATGGCATGTCCGACCACTTTGTCGGCCCGCAACTGACCCAGGTTATCCGCGTGCTGTTCATGGTCAGCATCTATGCCGGCCTGCTGGCCTTTCACAACGCCGCCGCGCGTTACTTCTACGCCATCGGCCGTGACGGCTTGTTGCACAGCCAGTTGGGCACCACCCATCGGGTGCACCAGAGCCCGCATATGGGCTCGGCCTTGCAGAGCCTGATCTCGGCCGTGGTGGTGTTGATTTTCGCGGCGCTGGATGCCGATCCGATCCTGCAGCTGTTCGCCTGGCTGTCCAACCTGGCCACGCTGTGCGTGATCCTGCTGATGGCGCTGACCTCGGCCGCGGTGCTGGTGTTCTTCCGGCGCCATCCGCAGCTCAAGGTCGGGCTCTGGCGTGGGCAGATCCTCCCCGGTTTCTCGTGCCTGGCGCTCGTGGCCGTGCTGGTGCTGGCGGTGGTGCATTTCGATGTGCTGACCGGTGCCAGCCAGCTGCTGTCCTACGGCCTCTGCGCGATCATTCCCCTGGCGTTGCTGGGCGGTGTATTCCTCGCGGCGCGGCTGCGCAAGGCGTCGCCGCAGCGGTTCCTGGCCTTGGGCAGCCACAAGCTTTAAGGCGTGGACGGCGGTGCCTGCCTGCTCAGCCTGACCAGCAGCGCGTGGTCAAGGCTGTCGAAGGGTCAACCAGGCTGGAATGACCACGCCTGCCGAGTAGGCCCCGCTGGAAATAAGCCCGAGGATCAGCCAGCGGCGTGGATAAATCATGTGGGAACTCAATGTTGGAGAGTTGAAAGGCGGCCACCGCAGCTCAGTCAGGCGGCACGCCCATTACACGTGGAAATGCCCGACCAGCTGTTGTTGGTGATTGGCCATCTGATGCAATGCGTCACTGGCCTGCGACGCCTCGTGCATGCGCCCGGCGAGTGTTTCGCTGATACCGCGGATGTCGCTGACGCGATGGCTGATATCGTCCACCACGCTGCTCTGCTCCAGGGCCGCACTGGCGATCTGCTGATTCATTTGTTCGATCACATCCACGGCCTGGGAAATATGCCCCAGCGCCACTCGGGTCTGTTGCACCTGGAGCACGCTGCCACCGGCTTGCTCGCGGCTCAGTTGGGTGTTGTGCACCACCGCCTGGCTCAGCTGTTGCAACGTTTCGATCACCGTGCGCACCTGTTCGACCGAACTCTGGGTGTTGCTGGCCAGGTGCCTGACTTCATCGGCCACCACCGCAAAACCGCGACCCTGCTCGCCGGCACGGGCCGCTTCGATAGCCGCATTCAACGCCAGCAGGTTGGTCTGTTGCGCGATGGCGCTGATCACGTCCAGTACCTGACCGATCTGGTTGCTGCTGTCGGCCAGGGCGTTGACTTGCTGGAGGGTGGTTTCAAGGCGTTGGTCGAGGGCCTCGATGCTGCGTTCGGCGGTGGAGAACACCGCCTGGCCTGAGCGGCTCGCGTTTTCGGCGGCGGTGGCGGCGTCGGCGGCGCTGTGGGAGTGACGGGCCACTTCCTGGGCACTGGCGCTCATTTCGTGCAGCGCGGTGGCGGCCAGCTCCACTTCGCGGTATTGGCGCTGCATACCGGCACTGACTTCGCGGGCAATGCCGGACGAGGTGTCGGCGCTGTCGCGGGTGTCCAGGGACGCGGTCTGGATGGCGCGAATAATCGGCTGCAAGGTGTCGAGGAAACGGTTGAAACCATTGGCCAGGCGGCCCAGCTCGTCGCGTCGCCCGAGGGGCAGGCGCTGGGTCAGGTCCCCGTCGCCTTCGACAATGGCATCGAGCAGCTCGGCCATCTTCAGCAACGGGCGAGTCACGCCGTAGGCCGCCAGCCAGATCAGCAGCATCGCCAGGCTGCTGGCCAGGATGCCCAGGCCAAGGTTGAGCCAATTGGACTCACGGCTTTTGTCGTCCAGTTCGCGCTGCATCTGCCGGGCGGACGCCTGCACCCGCGACTGCGGGACCTTGATCTGCAGTTGCCAGGCTGGGGTGCCCGCTGCCGTTTGCACGGCTTGGCGGATGTCCAGGGTTTCCCCCGCGACATCGCCGCTGCGTCCCGCCACTTGACCCGAAGCCGACACCAGGGTGACCTGGCTGTCGCCTTGGTAGAGGTCCTGGCTGAGGTTGGCGGCCAGTTTATGCAAGGTGTCGAGGCTGATGTCCATGCCCACCACGCCGAGCACGTTGCCGTCGACGATCAGGGGGATGGAAATGCTGCTCATCAGGGCTTTGTGGCCTTCCACTTCGATGGTGTACGGCTCGACCACACACACCTGTCGTTGCGCCTGAGGGCAAGCGTACCAGGCGTTTGCCGGTGCGCTGCCGGGGGGCGCAGTGTTGGCGGCGATTTGTGCCTCGCTCAACACCTCCTGCACCAGTTGACCCGGCTGGCTCTGGGACCAGTACAGCGCAAAGCGCCCGGTTTCATTCCCGGCCAGGGCGCGTTGGTCGCGCCAGTCGGCGTCGCTGCCGGCCAGTGCGTCGGGCAGCATGATCACGTACAGGCCGAGGACTTTTTCGCGCTGCCTGAGGGCTTCTCGGGCGATGCCGACCAGGGCTTGACGCAATTGCACGACCGTCAGGCGTCCATTGAGGGTTTGCTCGCGCAGTTGCAGAACCTGCTGGGCGAACCCTTCGCCATACAGCGCGGTTTCATTGAAAAACCGCTCCACCTGTTGGCCATGAGCCACGGCCTGGGCCTGCAAGCGTTCCAGCGCGGCCTGTGTCAGCAACGCGCTGCTCTGCTCTTTGAGCAGCTTTGCACTGGTTTGATTCTGGTAGGCGCTGGCGCCAATCAGCGCGCCCACGACTGCCAGCAGGCAAAGTCCGCTCAGCAGGGTGATACGCCATTGGAGGGTGAGATGGGCTGGACGCATGGCTGGGGCTTCCTACGGGGGCGTTGGCGGTGATGGGCACGTTCTTATTCTTGTTGCCGGCATCCGCGCATAGCACGGGTGAGGCTAGGGTGCGGGCATGACAGGCCGGCGGCTATCCCAAATCGGCAACAGCGCTAGGAGGGATCGGGCGGCCCCGACCTGTTTTGGGGCGGGGCTTTGGATGCTACCGATTTGGGATAGCGAGCCGTTCCAGGGCGGGCATAGGATCAAATTCAGCGCGCAACTAAAACAAAACGCTAACCGGTGCCGATGCGGTGTGGTCGGGCCAACCCAAAAGCGACTGCCTCATACAATAAGGTCAACAACATGAGTGTATCTATCCCGGTCAACAGCTCTACGGAGCTCAAGCGTGGTGCCCTGGGTGTGGGCTTCATCATCTTCTTCGTGATATCGGCGGCAAGCCCGCTCAGTGTGATCGCCGGCGGCTTCCCCATCGGCATCATGCTGGGCAACGGTGCGGGCACCCCGGCGTTGCTGATCCTGGCCTTGCTGGTGCTGCTGGCGTTCTCGGTGGGCTACACCACCATGGCGCGCCACCTGACCAATGCCGGCGGTTTCTACGCGTTCACCGCCCGTGGGCTGGGCGGCCTGGCCGGTGGCGCGGCCGGGGTGCTGGCGATGTTCGCCTATAACATCCTGCAGGTCGGGTTGTACGGGATGTTCGGTGGCGTGGTCAGTGGCACCATGGAAACCGCCTTCGGCCTGGTGCTGCCCTGGTGGGCCTACTCGCTGATGGCGATGGTGAGCATCGCCATCCTGGGCTATCGCAAGATTGACCTGTCGGCACGGGTGCTATCGGTGGTGGTGATCGCCGAGTACCTGGCGATCCTGGTCCTGGACTTCGCGATCCTCAAGTCCGGCGGCGACAGCGGCATCAACCTGGACTCGTTCAGCAGCCGTCATGTGTTCAGTGGTACGCCGTCAATCGGCTTGCTGTTCTGCTTTGCCGCCTTTATCGGCTTCGAGGCCACCACTATCTACGGCGAAGAGGCCAGGAACCCCAAGCGCAGTATCCCGATTGCCACCTACTGTTCGGTGTTGCTGATCGGCGGTTTCTACGCGTTGTCGGTGTGGTCGATGGTGGTGGGCGTGGGGGCGGACAAAATCGTGCCGCTGTTGCAGTCCCTGCAGGACCCGACCACCTTTATCTATGGCATGTCCGACCACTTTGTCGGCCCGCAGCTGACCCAGATCATCCGCGTGCTGTTCATGGTCAGTATTTATGCCGGGCTGTTGGCCTTTCACAACGCCGCCGCGCGTTACTTCTACGCCATCGGGCGCGACGGTCTGTTGCACAGCCTGCTGGGCACCACCCATCGCGTGCACCAGAGCCCGCATATGGGCTCGGCGTTGCAGAGTTTGATCGCTGCGGTCGTGGTGCTGATATTTGCCGCGATGGATGCCGATCCGATCCTGCAACTGTTTGCCTGGCTGTCCAACCTGGCCACGTTGTGCGTGATCCTGTTGATGGCGCTGACCTCGGTGTCGGTGTGCGTCTACTTTCATCGCCATCCCGAGCTTAAGGTCGGGCTGCTGCGTGGACGGATCCTGCCCGGTATTTCGTGCCTGGCGCTGGTGATGGTGCTGGTGTTGGCGGTGGTGCATTTCGATGTGCTGACCGGTGCCAGCCAACTGCTGTCCTACAGCCTCTGCGCGATTATTCCGGCGGCCTTGATCATCGGCATCGTGCTCGCCGCGCGACTGCGCAACAGCTCGCCGCAACGCTTCCTGGCCTTGGGCAGCCACAAGCTTTAAGGCCCCCGCGTTTTTATCGCTCGACTAACCAGACAATCGCAGCCTGCCGTTGCTCGGCATGGCGCGCCAGCGTGTGAAAGGAAGGTTTCAAATGCACAACTATAAAATGCTCATCGATGGGATCCAGGTGGCCGGTGAAGAAGGCCGGTTCGATGTGATCAACCCGGCCACCGGGGCCGTGTTCGCCCAATGCCCGGCCGGTTCCCTGGGGCAACTCGACCAGGCGGTGAACGCCGCGCAGTTGGCCTTCAAGAGCTGGCGCCACAGCAGCCACCCTGATCGCTGTGAACGTTTGTTGGCGATTGCCGCCGATATCGAGCAGGAGGCCCCATCACTGGCCCGGCTGATTGTGCTGGAACAGGGCAAGCCGCTGGAGTTGGCCTTTTCCGAGGTCATGGGCGCCGCCGCCTGGACCCGCTACGCGGCCGGGCAGGAAATTGCGGTGGAACGGGTGGAAGAAACGCCCACCCAGCGCATTGAGCTGCACCGCAAACCCTTGGGCGTGGTGGCGTCGATCACCCCCTGGAACTGGCCGTTCATGATCGCCGTCTGGCACATCATGCCGGCGCTGCGTGCCGGCAACTGCGTGATCAGCAAACCGTCGAGCCTGACGCCGCTGAGCACCCTGGGCCTGGCCGAGATCATTGCCCGGCATGTGCCCCGTGGCGTCATCAACTGCGTGACCGGCGAGCAGGGCTTCGGCAGTGCGATCACCTCGCACCCGGGGATCCAGAAGATCGTGTTCACCGGTTCCACGGCCACCGGGCAAAGCGTGATGCGCGGTGCCGCCAGCAACCTCAAGCGCCTGACCCTGGAACTCGGTGGTAACGACGCCGCCATCGTATTGCCGGGGACCGCCGTGGAGGCCGTGGCCGAGGAAATTTTCCAGGCGGCCTTTCTCAACATGGGCCAGAC
Source organism: Pseudomonas sp. GW821-FHT09D08 (assembly GCF_059416305.1). NCBI lineage: Bacteria > Pseudomonadati > Pseudomonadota > Gammaproteobacteria > Pseudomonadales > Pseudomonadaceae > Pseudomonas > Pseudomonas sp. GW821-FHT09D08. Next base: position 150,217 of record NZ_JBWKOX010000001.1, on the reverse strand, counting down.
CTGTGCTGCGCTCAAACGCCTGTATATCCATGAGTCGCAGTACGAGGCTTTTGCCGACGCGCTGATGCACATTGCGGCGCGCCAGGTCGTGGGCGACGGCCTGGACGCCGGTGTCACCTTCGGGCCGGTGCAGAACCTTGAGCAACTGGAACTGGTGGAAGCCCTGGTCGATGACGCACGTGCCAACGGTGCGCGGGTGTTGTGCGGCGGTGCGCGTCTGGACCACCCCGGGTTTTTCTATCCACCCACCCTGGTGGCGGACGTGACCGACGGCCATCGCCTGGTGGACGAAGAACAGTTCGGCCCGGTGTTGCCGTTGATTGCCTACCGGGATGTCGAGGATGTCCTGAAGCGCGCCAATGCCGGTGACATGGGCCTCGGCGGCTCGGTCTGGGGGCCGGATGTCGAGCAGGCCCAGGCCTTGGCCAGTCGCCTGGAGAGTGGTGTGGCGTGGGTCAACTGCCACGCCCAGATCCAGCCGAACACGCCGTTTGGCGGCAGCAAGATGTCGGGGTTCGGTGTCGAGTTCGGTCTGGAGGGGCTGCTGGAGTTCACGGGGCAGCAACTGTTGTTTGTGCGCAAGCAGGCTGTCGAAGAAGGAGTTTGAGCCATGCGTTATCTATCCCGTCATCCCGTATTCGGTTGCACGCTTGTGTGCACCCTGGCGCTCGGCGCTATCAGTCAGGTGCACGCTTATGAGCTGTACAGCGATGAGAGCCGTCACCTCAACGCCGACATGACCGCGGTGTTCGGTCAGTTCAACAGTCGCAAGAACTACGATGGCACGCCGGGCGGCTCCAGTTGGCGTGAAGGCTTTATCAAGTATGGCTTGAGTGGCGACCAGGCACTCGGCGGCATTGGCCGCGCCTACGGGGCATTTGCCCTGGTCAGCTCCGCCACGTGGGGCGATGGCGATCCGGGTGGCAACAGCCTCGGCACCGAGCGCACCACGAAGATTGAAGACGCCTACCTGGGCTGGCGCTCCGGCGATCTGTTCCCGGCGCTCGGTCAAGACGGCGTGGATATTTCCGGCGGGCGCCAGGTGGTCAAGGTCGGCCGAGGGTTCCTGATCAACGACGATGGGCTGAACCCGGGCAAGGGCCCGGCGGATGGCACCTTGAACCGTGGGGGCGCCTACTACCTGGCGGCCCGGCACGCGTTCGACCAAACCGCGGTGGTGCGCCTGGGGGGGCAGGATGGCCTGCACGGCAGTGTGCTGTGGCTCAAGTCCGATAACCGTATCCAGGCCGAAACCGAACTGGCCGCCGCGACCCTGGACTACACCGCCCGGCCGGGGACGCTCGGCTTGACCTGGGTGCACGGCCTGGACGTGAACGATCAATGGGCCAGCGACTTTCAACGCCAGCGCAAGGGCATGAACATCTATAGCGTGCGCGGTGAAGGCGATGCGGGCATCAAGAACGTCAGCCTGACGTTCGAGTACGCCTGGCAGGACAAGGATGCGGGGCCTGAAAAAGCCTGGTACGGCGAGGCGGGCTACACCTTCGCCGATACCGCCTGGGCTCCCAAGGTGACGTATCGCTACACCCGCTATTCGCAGAACTGGGATGCACTGTTCACCGGCCAGAGCACGGGCTACGGCACCTGGTTCCAGGGCGAAGTGGCCGGCAATTACGCCGGGCCGTTCAACACCAATACCCGCACCCACCATGTCGGGCTGAAGGCAACCCCACTGGAAAACCTGAGCCTGGGAGCGCTGTATTTCGATTACGCCACCGTGCGTAAAAGCAATGCGTTGAACCTTGATGGCCGCGAGCTGGATGTGTACGCCGAGTGGGCGGTCAACCCGCACTTGATCATCACGCCGCTGGTGGGGCTGTACACACCCAGGCAGGACGCGACCACCGGGGGCAATCAGGTCGGCGGCAACGGCACCAACCTGTACAGCCAGTTGACGGTGGCCGTGCCGTTCTGAACATGACGCCTAGGGGGCGGTGTGGCTCGGCGGGTTGCGCATGTTTTCGGCAATCCGCCGGGTGGTGTCCATGACCATTTCGATCACGGTTTCCTGGCGCAGCAGCTTGAAGTTCTGGGTGGTGCCGACGGCCGACAGGCTGCCGACCACCTCGTCGAGGTCCGCCTGGATGATCGGCGCAGCGATACCGGTCAGGCCCAGGTTGAGTTCGTCGTGGGTCAGGCAGTAGCCGTCCTTGCGGATTTTCTTCGCGGCCCTGGAGAAGCCCGCCCAGTCATACGGGCTGTCCGGGTCGTTGGCCATGTGCTCGTCGAACAGGCGTTGCAGGCGGCGTCCTTTCTGGAAGGCGATCAAGACCTTCGATTGTGCCCCGCGGAAAAACGGCAGCGGTTGCCCGCGCCCGAACGCGAAGTGATAGGTGTCGGTGGGTTCGGCGATGTAGGTGTTGATGATGCGCCCGTCGTAAAACACGCTGGCGAACACCGCCAGGCCCGTTTGCGCCGACAGCTCGTGCATCAGCTCACGCCCGGCGAGAAGGATCGGGTCGTACTGGCGCATCATCCAGTCCAGCTCGATGACCCGCGGGCCCAGGCCGTAGCTGCCGGCGTCCACGCGGGTCAGCAGGCCGGCGTCACACAAATCCTTGACGTAGCGGTACACGGTCGCCCGTGACAGGCCCATGCGCTCGGCAATGGTGTCGGGGTCGATCTTCAGCATTTGCGGACCGAACAGGTCGAGGATGCTCAGCAATTTGCTCAGGCTGCTCATTGTGTTCCTAAAAGAAAGGGAAGGGCGCTTGTGGCGTACCCACGGGGACCCGGTTGCCCAAGCGCTGGCGCAACACTACCGCAGTGAGAGAAAAACGCAATCGCGGGTTAGCTTTTTAGGTTACTAAAACCTCATTAATCTCATTAAATGAGAAAAGCACACATAAAGTTCTTGTTGGTTGCGGATTTGTATGTGATAAATCTCATCACTGCAAACGCTCAAGCAAGAGGGCTGAAAATGAATGGTGCGCAACTGATAGTGAATGCGGCAGCGGCAAGCGGTATCGAGTACTGCTTCGCCAACCCCGGGACCACCGAGATTCCCCTGGTGGCCGCCATGGCCAGCGCACCTGCTCTCAAGCCGGTGTTGTCGCTGTTCGAAGGGGTCTGCACGGGGGCTGCGGACGGCTATGGCCGGATCGCCGGCAAGCCGGCCATGACCCTGACCCACCTGGGGCCGGGCTTTGCCAATGGCATCGCCAACCTGCACAACGCGCGTCGGGCCAATACGCCGATCGTCAACGTCATCGGCGATCACGCCTCCTGGCATGTCAACTACGATCCGCCCTTGGCCAGCGACATCCAGGCCCTGGCCGGTGCCGTTTCCGGTTGGGTGCGCACCTCGCGCACCGCTGCCGGTATCGGTGAGGATCTGCAGGAAGCCGTGCGTGCGGCCTGGCAGGCCAAAGGCCAGATCGCCAGCCTGATCCTGCCCATGGACCTGCAGGCCCACGCAGTGACCCATAACGGTGTATTCGCCCCTCTGCGCGCACCGGTTCGTCGGTTTGCCGGTGACCGGGTCGAAACCGTGGCGCAGGCATTGCGTGACGGCAAGCGGCTGGTGTTTATCGTCGGCGATGAGGGCTTGTCGGTCGCCGGCCTGGAAGCGGCGGGACGCCTGGCGCAACTGCCCGGCGTACGCCTGTTTGCCGAGACCTTTCCGCGCCTGAGCTACCGTGGCGGTGGCTTGCCCGACCTGGATCGCCTGCCGTATTTCCCGGAAGTGGCGATTGAAATCCTTGAGCAGTACGACCTGGTCATCTGTGCGGGCGTGCCGGAGCCCATCAGTTATTTTGGCTACGAAGGCATCCCGTCGCGCCTCGCCGAGCGTGAGCGCCTGCTGAGCCTGGCCGAGGTCGGTGACGATGTCGCCGGCGCGTTGACGGCGCTGGCCGATGCCCTGGCTGCACCGGCCTACGTGCCGACGCCGGAGGGGATCGAACTGCCGCCCGGCCATGCCGAACTGACACCGCAGTCCATTGGCCAAGTGCTGGCCGCGTCACTGCCCCACGACAGCATTGTCTCGGTCGAGGGCGGCACCTGCGGCTACCCGTTCTTTACCGCCTCCGCCCGCGCCGCGCGGCATCGGGTATTGACCAATACCGGTGGCGCGATCGGCCAGGGGATTCCGGTGGGGTTCGGTGCCGCCTTGGCGGAACGCGGCAATAGCGTGTTTTGCCTGCAATCCGACGGCAGCGCCCAGTACACCATCCAGACCCTGTGGAGCATCGCCCGCGAGCAGTTGCCGGTGGTGATCCTGATTGCCGCCAACCATCGCTACGCGATTTTGCAGAACGAACTGCGCCGTTTCGGCATGACCGAAATGGACCCCCAGGCCCTGCGCCTGACCGTGCTCGACAACCCGCGTATCGACTGGAAGGCCCTGGCCAAGGGCTACGGAGTACCGGCCTGCACGGTCAAGACCAATGCCGAACTGCAACGGGCCCTGGCCAATGCCAAGGCCGACCGTGGCCCTTGCCTGATCGAAATGGCGCTGTGAAGGAGTCGACTATGCATCAGCCCGAATTATTACCTGCCGTCCAGGCATTCCTGGCGCAGCCCGGTCGCCTGTTTATCGGCGGCACCTGGCAGGACGCCGCCGGCGGTCGTCGCTTTGCCGTGGAAAACCCGGCTACCGAACAGACCCTGGCCGAAGTCGCCCAAGGCGATGAACGCGATGTGAATGCGGCCGTCGCGGCCGCCCGCGCAGCCTTTACCGGCACGTGGGCCTTGCAGTCACCGGCGCAGCGCGGCCTGTTGCTGTTTCGCCTAGCCGATCTGTTGGACCAGCACCGCGAGGAGCTGGCGCAACTGATCACCCTGGAGAACGGCAAGCCTATCGCCAACGCGCGCGGTGAGGCGGCCAGCGCGGCAAACATCATTCGCTACTTCGCCGGCTGGCCCACCAAGATCGAAGGCAGCACGCTGCCCGTATCCCCGGCCAGCGGCGCGCCGATGCTCAACTATACGTTGCGCGAACCGGTGGGGGTCTGCGCGCTGATCGTGCCGTGGAACTTCCCGTTGACCATGTGCGTGTGGAAGCTCGGCCCGGCGTTGGCCACCGGTTGCGTGGCGGTGCTCAAGCCCGCCGAGCAGACCCCGCTGGTCGCGATCCGCCTGGTGCAACTGATCGAGGCCGCAGGTTTCCCCGCCGGCGTCGTCAACCTGATCACCGGCCTGGGCGCCGACACGGGTGCACCACTGGCACAGCACCCCGACGTGGACAAGATCGCCTTTACCGGCTCGACCCAGGTTGGGCGGCTGATCGCCCAGGCGGCTACCCGCAACATGAAAAAGGTCTCGCTGGAACTGGGCGGCAAGTCGCCGAACATCATCCTGCCCGACGCCGACATCGTGCGCGCCGCCAAGGGGGCCGCCGATGGGATTTTCTACAACCAGGGCCAGGTGTGCACGGCGGGTTCACGCCTGTATGTGCACGCCAGTGTGCTCGACCAGGTGCTCGAAGAATTGCAGCGCCATGCCGCCGCCTATGTGCTGGGTAATGGCCTGGACCCGGCCAACAGCATGGGGCCGCTGGTGTCCGCGCGGCAGTTGAACACCGTCAAGGGTTACCTGCAGCGGGGCCGGGAGGAGGGTGCCGAACTGATCTGTGGCGGCGAGCGCCCCGCGCACCTGGAGCGTGGGCACTTCATTCAACCGAGCGTGTTCCTCGACCGTGCCGAGCGCGCCTGCGTGGCCCGCGAAGAAATCTTCGGCCCGGTACTGACCGTCATGAGCTGGACCGACATCGACGACCTGGTGCTGCGCGCCAACGATTCGCCGTATGGCCTCGCCGCCGGCCTGTGGACCCGCGACCTGCGTTCGGCGCACCGCGTGGCGGCACAGCTCAAGGCCGGCTCGGTCTGGATCAACTGTTGGAACGTGGTCGATCCCTCTTCACCGTTCGGTGGCTACAAACAATCCGGCTGGGGCCGGGAAATGGGCAAGAACGTGATCGATGCCTACACCGAGACCAAAAGCGTGTTTGTCGATCTGGCCTGAACTGAATAATCACACGAGGTAATTGCTATGGATCTGGAATTGAAAGGCCGCGTGGCCATTGTCACCGGTGGCGGTATGGGCATCGGCAAGGAAGTCGCACGTTTTCTCTCCGAGGAAGGCTGCAAGGTGGTGATCTGCGCGCGGCGCATGGCGTTCCTGCAACTGGCGGCCGAAGAGATCAGTGCACAGACCGGCAATGAAGTACTGCCGCTGTTCTGCGACACCAATGACATGAAGGCCGTGTCGGAGATGGTCGAGGCGGCGCACAAGCATTTCGGCCGCATCGACATCCTGGTCAACGGTGCTGCGGCGCCGTCCGGCGTGGTGCGCAATGACATCGAACACGCCGGCGACGATGAGCTGCTGTCGGACCTCAACACCAAGGTGATCGGCTACTTCCGCTGCGCCAAGGCCGTGACCCCGCACATGAAGGCGGCCGGCTTCGGTCGCATCATCAACATCGGCGGCCTCACCGGGCGCAGCAGCAAAGTGCTTTCGGGCATGCGCAACCTGGCCATCGCGCACATGACCAAGACCCTGTCCGACCAGTTGGGCCCGTCGGGGATCACGGTCAACCTGATCCACCCGGGCGTGGTGGACACCCCGCATATCCAGGAGCTGTACGACCGCGAAGCCGTCAAGCAAGGCAAGACCGCGCAGCAGGTCGAGCAGGCCTACATCGACGCGACACCGATTCGCCGCACCCTCGCACCGATTGAAATGGGCTGGCTGATCGGCTTCCTGGCATCGCCAAAAGCCGGCGCAGTGACGGGCGAATCCATCGGCATCGACGGTGGCTTGACCCGTGGCATCTATATCTGAGGAGCATCTGTGATGAGTAACGGAACCCTTTTGGTCGCCACCGTCGGGCAAGCGGTGATCCGCAGTGCCGACGATGGCCGTACCTGGCATCGCCTCGGCCTGGGGCAAGACCTTGAGTTCGATGCTATTACCCGGTCGTTGAGCCTGCACCCCGACGCGCCCGAGGTGATCTACGCCGGCACGGATGTGGGCTTGTGCGTCAGCCACGACACCGGCGGCCATTGGCGGCGGGTCGATTCGCCGTTCAACGGCGAGACGGTGTGGAAAGTCGCCGTCGACCCCCAGGACGCCAAACGGATCTTCGTCGGCACCGGTGCACCGTCACGCGCCGTGTTGTGGCGCAGCCTCGACGCCGGCCTGAGCTGGGATCGCGCCCCGGTGGAAATCCCCGAGTTCTGCGACGGCGTCAGCCGCCCACGCCTGCTGGCCTTCGCCTATGACCCCACCGACCGCAACCAGCTGTGGTTCGGCCTGGAGGAGGGCGGGCTGTTCCATTCCCGTGACGGCGGCGACAGTTGGACCCGCGTCGACGACCGGCTGCTGTGGGACTACAACTCCGACGTCCACAACATCCTGGTACTGCCCAACCACGGCGAGAAAGTCATCGTGGTGGTCTGCGTCAATGCGGTGTACCGCAGCCTGGACGAGGGGCTGACCTGGACCGGCATCATCGGTCGCGAAGCCTTCGGCCTGTACTACATCCGCGCCATGAACGCGCCGCTGGGCACGCAGAACGAGCTGTACCTGAGTATTTCCGATGGCACCCCCGGCACCACCAGCAAGATCCTGGTGTCCCGTGATGCCGCACTCACTTGGAACGTGCTGCCGCTGCCACAGCAGCCCAACTCCTGTGTCTGGGCGATTGCCTTCAACCCGGCCAACCCGCGACAGATCGTGGCGGGCACCAAGTACGGGCATTTGTTCACCTCCGACAATGGCGGTGACGGCTGGCAGAAGCATTGGCGGGAATTCAGCGAGATCGCTGATGTGCTCTGGACGCCTGCGGTTGCGCAGATCAAGTCCGGGCATCAATCCATCGTCAAAAAGCACTGAGGGATAACGCCATGAAGATCGAGATCCTGCGGACTCACTTATCGCTGTGGGTCAGTGACCCTGACGTGTCGGCACGCTGGTACGCCGACATCCTGGGCATGCACGAAAGTGCCCGGGGCGAGAGCTGGGTCATGATGGCATTTGGCGGTAAGCACCACGACATCGCCCTGATTCGCGCCGACCCCGGCGCCCATCAAGGCGGGTTGGGCCTGCAGCACTACGGCCTGGAAATCGCCGGGGACATGACCACCCTGCGCCAGCTCTACGGCATGTTGCTGGGCAAGGGCGTCGAGGTGGTGAAGATCACCGATCACGAGATCGGCCATGGCGTGTATTTCAACGACCCCGACGGCAATCGCATGGAGTTCTTCCTCGAGACCGAACACGACGATGCGCGCGGCAAGGCCCGGTTCAAGGCCGCCGGCGCGCCGAGCCGACATTTCAACCTGGATCCACTCGACCCACTTTGAGGCAACCCTGATGAAAACCGCGAATTTTGCTACGTATCACATCCGCAAATGGTACAGCTTTGTCGAAGAAACCCTGGCCAACGAAACCGGCCAACTGGCCGATGGCGAGCCCCTGTTCAAGTACGCGATCGCCGCCGTGATCGCCAACCCCTATGCCGGTCGCTACAGCGAGTCGCTCGCCGAACTGGTCGACCCATCGCCGCTGTTGGGCGAAGAGTTCGGCCGGCGCATACAGGCACTGGCCGGTGCCCATGAGATTGTCAGCTATGGTAAGGCGATCCTGGTGGGCAGCGCGGGCGAATACGAGCACGGCAACGCGTTCCTGACCAACCCGGCGGCCGATCCGATTCGCGTCGCACTGGGCGGTGGCAAGTCGTGGGTGCCTTCCACCGGCAAGCGCGGCGGCCCGGGTTCGACCATTGACGTCCCCCTGGCGCACAAGGATGCGCTCTACGTACGTTCCCACTACGACAGCATGTCGCTGATGTTCGGCGACGGCCCCGCGCCGGACGAAGTCATCGTGATCTGGGCCTTCGCCACGCGCGGGCGCCTGCACGCACGGCTGGGTGGCCTGCGTGCCGAAGACATCCAGGGCGTTGACGGGCTGCACTGATGACACGCGTGCGGGCCTTGGTAACGCCGGTTTAAAACCACAACAAGAAAGCGGTGAACAGCGATGAAGCAGGAGAAGACCCAGGTTGTGATTGTCGGGGGCGGGCCCAATGGGATCACGGCCGCGCACTATATGGGGATGTACGGTATCGACTGCGTCGTCCTTGAGCTTGCCGACTGCATACTGCCTTACCCACGCGCGGTGGGCATGGATGATGAAGCGCTGCGCGTGTTGCAGGCGATCGGCATCGCCGAATTGGCAGTGCGTGACATGATCTGCGATGTGCCGCTGCGTTATTACAACGCGCGGGGCGTGTGTTTTGCCGAGGTCAAGCCAAGTGCCGCGCAGTACGGCTGGCCGATGCGCAACATCTTCATGCAGCAGTTGCTCGAAGGCACGCTGCGCGAAACCCTGGGGCAGCGCAGCACTGTGGTGTTGCGCCAGGGCCATGAAATGCTGGAGCTGGAACAGGATGGGGAGGGCGTGACCTTGCAGGTGCGCGATGCCCAGGGCGAGGTCTATCAGCTGCGCGCCGATTACGTGATCGGCGCCGACGGCGGACGCTCCACCGTACGCAAAAAGCTCGGCGTCGAACTGCTGGGGTTGACCCATGCGCGCAAATGGGTGGTGGTCGATACCGCCAATGACACCCTGGACGCGCCTTACACCGCCCTGCACGCCGACCCGCAGCGGCCCTTCGTGTGCATCTACCTGCCGTACCAGCAGCGGCGCTGGGAGTTCATGCTGATGGAGGGCGAGGACGAGGCGAAGATGTGTGACGAGAACACCATCCGCGACCTGATCCGTGGGCATATCGGCGACGCCGTGGACGCGCTGAATATCATCCGTATCCGCGCCTACACCCACCATTCGCGTGTGGCGGCGCGATTTGTCCAGGGGCGTGTGGCACTGGTCGGCGATGCCGCGCATATATCGCCACCCTGGGCCGGGCAGGGCCTTAATTCCGGGTTGCGCGACGTGGCCAACGTGGCCTGGAAACTGGCCGCGATCATCCAGGGGCGTGCGGCCCATGGGATCCTTGCCAGCTACGACCAGGAACGTCGCGGACACGCCACCGAACTGGTCGCCCTGGCCGACAATATGGGCACGGTACTGGGGCTGACCAACCCGTTGATGGCCGGCGTGCGCGACTGGTTGTTCCAGGCGGTGAACAGCGTCGATAACCTGCGTTCGCACCTGCTGGAGTTCAAATTCAAACCCAAGGCCACCCTCACCAAAGGGCTGGTCTATCACGAACGTGCCGAACTGCGTGAAGACGACCTGGTGGGCCAGCTGTTTGTGCAGCCGTTTATCGAAGACGCCCAGGGCCAGCGTCGGCGCCTGGATGACGTGCTGGGCAATTCCTATGCGGTGCTGGGTTACCGGGTCAATCCCCGTGAGCCACTGAGCGAAGACATGGCAAGGTTCTGGGCGCGCTGGGACACGCGCTTTATCCAGGTCAATCGCTCGCGCAGCGGCCTGGGCCGCCACCAGCCCTTGACGGCCACGGACGCCATCAGCGTGGAGGACGTGGATAACCGCCTCGGCGAATGGTTCTCCAGGGTGCGCGATTGCATCGTTGTGGTGCGTCCGGACCGGTTTGTTGCCGCCATCACCACGCCGGAGCGGCTTGACGCGGTATTACGCAAGTTAGCGGGGCAACTGTCATGAGCATCGATACGGGCGTATTGAGCCAGTTAGACCAGGCCACGCGTACGGTGCAAGCGATTGCGCCACTGGCCCCCGAGGCGTTGGACCTGCGCGGCGGCTACGCACTGCAACGCCAGGCGCTGGATGCGCGCCTGGCGGCGGGCGAACAGTTCAGCGGTTGGAAAATCGCCTTCGCCGGCAGCGCCGCGCAACGGCGCTTCGGCATTGACGAACCGGTGTATGGCGGCCTGACCGATCAGATGCGCGTGCCGTCGAACACGGCGGTGGCGCTTTCACGGTTGATCCAGCCCAAGCTGGAAGTCGAAGTGGCGATTGTGCTGGGTCGCAGCCTGGCGCCAGGTGACTACAGCGATGAGGAGATCCTGGCCGCAATTGCCGAGGTGGCACCCGCGTTCGAGATTGCCGACTGCCGTTGGCAGGAGTGGACGTTCGGGGTAGGGGCCTTTCTGGCCGACAACGCGGCGGCGGGCTTGTATTGCCTGGGACCCAGAACCGTTTTCGACCCTGTTGAACATGCCAACGTGGCGTTCCGCCTGGAATGCGCAGGCGCGATCTGCGGCGAAGGAGAAACCCAGGGCCGGGAAGATCCACCGCTGGCCAATCTGTGCTGGCTGATACGCCGGCTGCTGGCCGATGGTCAACCGGTGGAGGCCGGGCAGGTGGTGCTGTCTGGCGCGCTGTTGGCGCCGATGAATATCCAGCCCTGCACCTACCGCCTGCAGATGTTTGGCACGGAACTGGCTTTGCTTTTCACTGCGGACACTGCCGCAGTGTGAGCCCTAGCTGCCGTCAAGGATGACTCCAGTCCCCTTCAGGCCGATGACAACAACGGGGCCCCCGAGGAACGACCACCATGCTTGCCGAAGTTCGAACCTTCAATGACCCTCAACTGCACGCCGGTTCCATCCAGGGCTGGCAGCAGGTGTATGACCAACTGGGGCGTGGCTGCCTGACCAGTGGGCTGTGCCAATTGTCTGCCGAGCGCTTTCAGATCTTCCAGGAAGTGCTGGACAAGCGCGTGGTGCAGCGTGGCTTTGCGCCTAAAGGACGACTGTGCGTGGCCATGTCGTTGGGCAGTGCACCGGTGGTACAGGGGCAGCAGGTGGGCGCGCACAACGTGGTGCTGTTGCGCGATGGCGAGGAGTTTGTGCTGCATGCGCCCGAAGGCACGCATTTCTTCGCGCTTAACGTCGACACCGTACGTTTTGCCAAACTCGCCGCTTTCGAATTGTCCAGCGACCAACTCAAGCGCGTCACCACCCGTTCCCAGATTTGCGTGGATGACGCGTTACTGTTGCGGATACGCCAGCGTATCTACCCGCTGTTTCGTCACCTATTGCAACAGACGGACCCTATCAGTGCCTGCGCCGAAAAGATGCTCGAAGACGAGCTGCTTGGCGCCTTTCTCGACCTGTTCAGCAATGCCACCGACGAAGTGCGTTGTCGGCGTGGCAATTTCGCCGTGAGTGCGTACCTGGTCAAGCGTTGCCAGGAGTTGATTGATGCCAGCGGCGATACCCCGCTGAGCATCCTCGACCTGTGCGAACACCTGCGGGTCAGCCGGCGCACCCTGCAGAACAGTTTCCAGGCGGTGACCGGCATGCGTCCGCTGGAGTACCTGCGCAACCTGCGCCTGAATGCGGTGCGCCGACGCCTGATTACAACGCCGGCCTGCAGCCAGAACGTCGGTGATGTGGCGGTGGCGATGGGCTTTTTCCACCTGAGCCACTTTGCCGCCCATTACCGCGAGTTGTTTGGCGAGTCGCCTTCGCACACCCGGCGGGCGATCGGCTGAATAGACGAGGGGTCAGGCCGCCGTGTCATCCAGTCCCGGGTCCACGCGTTTGCCGATGTCCTTGAGCCGGGCCAATTGGTCGACCACGCTGGGGGCTTCATCCAGGCAACTGACGAACGTCCACAGGTACGTCATCACCGCATAGATATGGCCGGCCTTCACCGCGGGCGCCAGTGCCAACTGGCTGATGGCGACCACGAACAGCAGGGCCGCAAGGATGCCGATGGTGAGGAAGGCAACCGCCTCACGGTCCGACAGCCCGATACGCAGCCGCGACAGCACCTGATAGTGGCGGCGCAGCGTGGGGGCGCCGACCTTTTCCACCAGGCTGATTTCCTTTTCCAGGCGGTTGTTCAGCAGCTCATGCAAGCGCTGGTTGCGCCGTGCAAAGCCAGGCACCACCACCAGGCACAGGCCCAGCGCCACCAGGCACGCCAGGCCGACCCAGGGTTCGATTACCAGCAACATGGCCGCCGCACCGATGATCGAGACCAGCGCCGTCGCAATGGTGGGCACGTGTTTTTCGAAGAAATCGACGAACTCCCGTGCCAGCACCACCCGCGCGGCGGACGTTGAGGTGCTGTGGCGTTGCAGGCGCTGGTTAAGAATCACCGGCACGGCAAGGTCGGCGTAGATACGCGTAAAGGTGCGGGTGTCCAGGGCCCGTCGGGCGGCGCCCACCACCCAGAATCCGAGGACCACGGCGGCGTAGAGCAGGGCATTGCCGGTGTCACCACGGATAATCGCGTCGACGGCAAACCCCGCAAACAACGGGTAGGCCAGCAGCAGCGCGTTTTCCAGCGCCACCAGCGACAGGGTGCCGGACAATTTGCCGGGGTAGGCCTTGGCGATCGCCTTGAGTGTCTGGCTGGCGGATTGTTGACCGATTTTGCGGCTCTGCTCGATCAGTAGTGGAGGTGTGACGGAGGGCATGGGCCACCTGGTTTACGCAAAGTAGGGGGGCGGGAACTCAGGGTCCCGGTATAAAGACCGCGGGTGATGTCGAGCAGATAGCGCGTTTCCTCGGTCATCAGTAACAAGTCGATCTGCACTTCTTCGATCACGATTTCCAGGGTAATCAGCAGGCAAATCGCCGGCGCGGTAAATAACCAGTGGTAATAGGACTGGCTGAACAGCGATGCGACAACCCCCAGGACCCACAGTGACAACACCAGGCGTGGCGCCTGTTTCTGCAGGGGAATCCAGAAGCGCTGCAACCGCTTGAGCTTGGCGCTATAGAGCCGTACCGAGTCTTCAAGCAGTGCCACGTCAATCACGTTTCGATCACGATAGTTGAAAGGCATACAGGCAATTCCAGGCTGACTACAAGAGGCGGGTGTGTGGCCTGGTCATGGCGCGCGCAGGCAGCGCGCGATTCAACCAGGCCAGGTTGACTTCGTTGACTTGCACCCATTCGCCGTTCTGTGGAATCCCTTCGCAGCTCTTGAAAGCAATGCAGCGTCCTTGTGCGTCGAGCAAGGCAAAGTGGCGGTACCGATTGACCCTGAAAATACAGAGGCGCATGCCTTCACCTGGGGGCGGTTGGGGTTAGATGGCGACCAACTGGTCGGGCCAGCTCAGCTCGAACAAGGTGCCGCCGTTGTCGAGGTTCCGGCAGGTCGCGCGACCTCCATGGGATAGGGCAATCGCGCGTACGACGGCGAGCCCCAGGCCGCTGCCGCCCTGGGCGCGGGAGCGCGAGCTTTCGCCGCGCTGGAACGGCTCAAAGATGTGCGTTGCAAACGCTTCTGCGATCCCGGGGCCTTCGTCCGCGACACTCAAGGTATTCAGGCCATCCTGGTTGCCCAGGCGCACCGTGACGTTGCCGGGGGTTGCATGGCGTTTCAGGTTGTCGAGCATGGCCAGCAAGGCTTGGCGAATCCGCGCCGGATCACACTGCACAGGCCGTTCGAGCAGGTCCAGGTGCAGCACGAACCCGCAGGCCTGCAGGCCCGGTTCGAACAGGCAGGCGTCGGCCTTGATCTCCTCGGCCAGGTCGGCACTCTGGATCTGCACTTCGAGGTAGCCGTTGTCCGCCAGGCCCACGACCCGCAAGTCCTCGATCAGGCGCGTCAGGCCTTCGACCTGGCTCAGCAGGCTGTAGAACTGCGCCTGGTCCGGGGTGAACACGCCTTCCGCCAACCCTTGCAGGCGGCCGCGCAGGATGGTCAGCGGGGTGCGCAGTTCATGTGCAATCGCGGCGTTCCAGAACGACTGCTCTTGCGCCATGCGTTTCAAGCGTTGGGCCATGCTGTTGAAGTCATCCACCAGCAAGGTGGCCTCTGCCAGTGAGCGGTCGGACGCCGTCGCCCGGGCATCGAGGTCACCATCGGCGAGCCGGCGAAGGCTGGCTGCGACCGAGTTCAAGGGCATCAGAATGCGCCGGGACAGTTTGATCGCCACCACGGCGCCCACCGCCAGGCTGATGCAGGTGATCAGCGCCATCCAGGCCCACTCCATGCCGGTGGGCAGCCATTCGTCCACGTCCAGATCCGACGGCGGCCAGAACGTCCAGAGCAACGCGTAAAACACGTAGGAGCCGACCACGGCCAGGGCTATCACGCAGAGCACCACGGCGGACATCGACACGATGATCTGCCGGCTCAAACTGTTGGCGGTCTTCACGGCTGGCTCCCGAACCGGTAGCCGACCCCACGAATGCTGGCCGGTACGCCCTGGAGGCCGAGGTCTTCGATTTTGCGCCGCAACTTGCTGATGTGGCTGTCGACGGTGCGCTCCAGGCTGTCGCTCTCGGGCGAACACAGGGCCAGCAACTCGGCGCGACTGAATACGCGCTTTGGGGCCTTGGCCAGTTGCGCCAACAATCTGAACTCGGTCACCGTCAGGTTGAGCCTGTGCGTGTGGGCACCGATCTGCACGCTGACTTCATGGCTGTCGATGTCGATTTCAAAGGCATTCACCCGCAGCACGCGCTGGCGGGCGCCGTAGCCATGATCGAGGGAGCGACGCAGCACCGCCTGGGTCCTGGCGACGACCTCGGCGGGGTTGAACGGCTTGACGATGTAGTCGTCGGCACCGATGCGCAGGCCCATGAGTTTGTCCATGTCCTGGTCCTGGGCGGTCAGCATGATCACCGGTGTGGTGCCCCGGTGGCGGATCTCGGCCAGGACCATCCAGCCATCCAGCTTCGGCATCAGCACGTCCAGCAGCACCAGGTCGGGCTTGAGGGATTGATGCAGTTCAAGGGCACGGCGCCCATCCAGGGCATGGGCGGTCTGGAAGCCGCTGCGCTTGAGATAGGCCGCGAGGATGTCGGCGATTTCCGGCTCGTCTTCGGCGATCAGTACCAACGCCTGGCGTGGGGCCGCGAGGTCCGTCGGTGTCGATACAGGGTGTGATTCAGTCATGGTCGGCTCGGTCGTGCTGTTCGGTCATCGCAGTATGGCGAATTACCATGGGGCGACGAAGGCTACTGTGCACCACGAGCATGCGCTTTCATGGGAGGTTTTATGGAGAAACGATGGAGACGCGGGTTTATTCGCAAACAGCGTGATCAGGCGTAGCTGATCCTGTCGGTGTAGGCGTTTTGCGTCATGGTGCGCTGGTAGTCGCAGGGGGTGGTGCTGACCAGTTTCTTGAAGTCGCGCAGGAAGTGGGATTGGTCGGAAAACCCCAGGTCGAGGGCCAACTGCGAAAACGATACATCGTGCTGGGTATTGAGGGTGTCCAGGGCCGCCTGGCAGCGGATGATCCGGCAAAACGCCTTGGGTGACATGCCGGTGTCCTGGTTGAACTGGCGGTGCAGGGTGCGGCTGGTGTAGCCGCTGAGGTCTTCGAGTTGCTGGATGCGGATATCACCGCGATGGTGCAGCGCCTGCTGGATGATCATGGCGGTGAGTCGCGACGTCTTGCCCATCAGGCGCGGGGTCAGGTAGTCGTTGAACAGCCGCATCTGGTCGCCCAGCAACGGGGCCTGGACGATGCTTTCGAAGAGGCGTTGGGCGAACTCGGAGACTTCCAGCAGATCGAGCTCCCGCTCGGTCAATTCTTCGGCCAGTACATTGACGAAACCGGGAATCACACCCGGCGAAAAGCGCACGCCGAAATAGTGGTGGTGCTGGTGCAGCTCGACCGCCTGGGCCACCAGCGGGGTGCCGCAGATGCGCGCAGTCGGTCGCGTCGCATCACAGTCGAACAGGATATCCACGCAGCCATCCGGCACGGCCAGCAGGTTGTTCGATTGCGCCACATCGAAGGCATAGAAATGCGAGATTGCCGGGTGCGCGGACGGCATCACTGAATAGCGTGAAGAGTTGAGCACGAACCAGGGTTGTTCGTTCGCGGTGTGGAGCCGGGGAGTCGGCACACTCGGTTTGATCATGGTTGTTCCTTGGGCAGGCAGCGCCAGGGAAAAATCAACGCATTAATCGCGCCAACTATCGTCATGCCCGACTGAACGGCATGTCCGAAATTTACAATACCGCCGCCATCCCCCGCCCGATACTCGATCTCGACAGCGTGGAGCTGCGCCTACCGCAGCGATATCACCTTCAGCGCGAGAATAACTATGTCTGCAACTACAAAAATCGATTTTATCTACCTCTCCGAGCAGGACATGATCCGCGCGGGTGTGACCGACATGCTGGCCTGCGTGAACACCATGGAGGAAATGTTCGGCCTGCTGTATGCCGGTGACTACCGCATGGCCGGCCCGAACAATGATTCCCATGGCGCGATGGTGATTTTCCCGCAGGATTCGCCGTTCCCGAACATGCCCAAGCCCACGGCGGATCGGCGCATGATGGCCATGCCGGCCTACCTGGGCGGCAGCTTCTGCACCGCCGGGGTGAAATGGTACGGCTCCAATATCGCCAACCGCGAAAAAGGCCTGCCGCGTTCGATCCTGATGTTCACCCTGAACGACCCCGACACCGGCGCGCCGTTGGCCCATATGTCGGCCAACCTGCTGTCGGCGTACCGCACCGGTGCGATCCCCGGCGTGGGCGCACGCCACCTGGCGCGCAAGGACTCGAAAGTCGTCGGCCTGCTTGGCCCGGGCGTGATGGGCAAGACCACCCTGGCGGCCTTCATCGCGGTGTGCCCGCATATCGACACCCTGAAGATCAAGGGCCGTGGCCAGCAGAGCCTCGACAACTTTATTGCGTGGGTGGAACAGACGTATCCGCAGATCACCACGATAGAGGTGGTCGACACCCTCGAAGCGGTGGTCCGCGACTCGGACCTTGTTACTTATTGTAGCTCCGGTGCCACGGGCGACCCCTCGATCTACCCAATTGTGCGGCGTGAGTGGGTCAAGCCAGGTGCCTTCCTCGCGATGCCGGCGTCTTGCTCCCTCGACGCGGGAATGGAGCAGCCCGACGTACGCAAGGTGCTCGACAACACCGGTCTGTACCAGGCCTGGTTCGAGGAATTGCCCAAGCCTGCGCATCACAACGTGCCGGTCATTGGCGTGCGCTTCATGGACATGATTGCCGAAGGCAAGATGCAGCTCGATGACGTCGAAGACATCGGCAAGATCATCGCCGGGGCCGCGCCTGGCCGCAGGAACGATGAGGAAATCATCATCATGTCGGTGGGCGGCATGCCCGTCGAAGACGTGGCCTGGGGCACGGTGGTGTACCGCAACGCCGTCAAGCACGGCATCGGCGTGACCTTGAACCTGTGGGAAACCCCGGAGCTGCGCTGAGCCGTAGCTTCATTCACTTTGACGAGGCATTCGACATGACAAAAATCACCAAGCTCAAGACCGGTTCACCGTTCGAAGACCAGGCCAGCTATTCGCGCCTGGTGTGCGTGGACAACTGGATCTACGTGTCCAACACCGCCGGCCGCAACCCCCAGACCAAGCTGATCCCGGAGGATGTCCTGGAACAGGCGCACCAGGTGTTCGCCAACATCGAATCGGCCCTCAAGGCTGTCGATTCGAGCCTGGCCGACGTGGTGTGTTCGCGGGTGTTCATCCAGGACCCCAAGGACGTGCCGGCCGTGATGGGCCTGATCGGCGAGAAGTTTCGCGGCGTCGACCCGGCCAGCACCGTGACCTGCCCGCCACTGGGCTCGACGGTCTACAAAGTGGAGCTGGAAGTGACGGCGTATCGCAACGCCTCGAAGGCGCAGGTCGACATCATTCGCCTGTCGCAATAATCGTCACGCGGCCATGCACAGGCCTGGCCGCCCTTATTCGTTTACCGAGTCCTGACCATGGCACCGACAATAGCGCCCGTGACAACCTCCACCGTGTTTCCCAGCGCGACCGCCGTCGTCATCATTGGCGGCGGGATCATCGGCCTCACGGCTGCGCTGACCTTGGCTGAGCGCAATATCGCCGTGGTGGTCCTGGAAAAAGGCCGGATCGCCGCCGAACAGTCATCCCGCAACCTGGGCTGGGTGCGCAAGACCAGCCGCCACGCGGCCGACATCCCGCTGGCCCTGGCCGCCGACCGCTTGTGGGCGCAGATGCCCGAGCGGGTAGGGGCGGATGTGGGGTATCGCCAGGAAGGCATCATGTTTGTCGGGCGCACCCCGGCGCAAATGGCAATGCACGAGGGCTGGCTCAAGTCGGTGGAGCATTTGTCGCTGGATTCACGCCTGCTCAGCAAGCGTGAGATCGACGCGCTGGTGCCAGGCGGCACGGGTGACTGGGCCGGCGGCATCTTTACCCCTTCCGATGCGCGTGCCGAACCGACGCTGGCCAGCAGCGCGATTGCCAGGGCCGCCATGGACAAGGGCGTGGTGATCATCGAGCAGTGCGCGGTGCGTACGCTGCAGATGTCCGGCGGCGCGGTCAGCGGTGTGGTCACGGAAAAGGGCGAAATCCGTTGTGATCATGTGCTGCTGGCGGGGGGCATGTGGTCGAGGCGCTTTTTGGGCAACCTCGGTGTGGCGTTGCCGACCCTGCCCCTGACCTGCTCGGTACTGCGTACCCACCCCATGGAGGGGCCGACGCAGATCGCGGTCGGCGCGCCGGACTTTTCGTTTCGCAAGCACAAGGACGGCGGTTTCATCATTACCCAACGGGGTAAGTTGGATGCGTTCCTGACCCTCGACCATCTGCTGCTCGCCAAGCAATACATGCCGCAGTTCCGTGCGCAACGCAGTGTGCTGAACGTGTCGCTGGGCAAGCCGTTCATCAATGACCTGGCCCTGGCGCGGCGTTGGCGCGCCGACAGCGTCAGCCCGTTCGAGCGCGTCAGGGTGCAGGATCCGGCGGCCAACCCGCGCCTCAATAGCGACGCGATGAACAACCTGATGGCGGCCTGGCCGGTGTTTGAACAGGCACGGATCGCCCAGGCCTGGGCCGGCACTATCGACGTGACACCCGATTCCAACCCGGTCATCGGCCCGGTCGCGCAGATTCCGGGGCTGACCGTGGCCACCGGTTTCTCGGGGCACGGCTTCGGTACATCGCCGGCGGCGGGTCATCTCGCCGCGGACCTGGTCAGTGGGCATGCGCCGATCATTGACCCAAGCCCTTATCGCTTCGACCGTTTCTAAAGGAGCAAGCCCATGCCTGCAGACAGCTGTTTCTTCACCAACCGTTCGGGCCTGCGCCTGCATTATTTGCGCTGGGGCGCATCGAGTGGCGTGCCCCTGGTGCTGTTGCACGGCCTGCGCGCCTATGCCCAGACCTGGGAGTCGCTGGTGCAATCCCTGGGGGAGGGCTACTGCATCTATGCCCTCGACCAGCGTGGTCGTGGGTTGAGCGACTGGGCCGAGCCCTCCACGTATCACACCCAATCCTATGTCGAGGACCTTGAGGATCTGATCGCCCATGTCGGCCTGCAACGCTTTGTCCTGCTCGGGCATTCATTGGGCGGCGCCAACGCCCTCGAGTATGCGCGGCAACATCCGGGACGCTTGCTGGGGTTGCTGATCGAGGACATCGGCCCCGGCTCTTCAACCCAGGGCGATGGCGCCGCACGTATCCGTCGCGAGATGGGCCAGACGCCGTTGCAGTTCGATAATTGGGACGCGGCCCGCGCGTTCTGGAAGGCTTCGCGCCCAGGGTTGTCGGAGCAGGGCCTGGCGTCGAGGCTGGCACATTCGATGCAGGAGCGCGACGGTGTGATTGGCTGGCGCCATGATCAGCAGGGGATTGCCCAGGCCCGCCTGAGTATCGAGCCGACGGACCTGTGGCCAGCGGTGCGCGCGCTGGATTGCCCCAGCCTGTTCATTCGCGGTGGTCGCTCGGACTTCCTGCCGCCGGCGACGCTGCAGGCGATGAGGGCCAGCAACCCCCATGTGCGGACGGTGGAGGTCGCCGACGCGAGCCACTATGTGCACGACGATCAGGGCGCGGTGTTCAACGCGCTGATTGCAGGCTTTCTGGCGAACCTTGACCCGTCGAGGCAATGAGCGGCGGCTGCCCGCCAATGTCGATATCAGGCACCGGCGTGCCGCTATGAGGCTATTTTTGCGGCGCGCAGGCCGCGTACTGTGACCCGTCATTAAGAAATGATGATCGCCTGACCTTCCAGTCAGTACGTCTTAACGTCGATCACAGAGAATAAAAAACAACGATGAATAGCCTGATTTCCAAGGATTCCAACGGCCAGTTGGCGCAGGGCTTCAAGCCGCGTCATGTCACCATGCTCTCCATTGCAGGCATTATCGGCGCGGGGTTGTTTGTCGGCTCCGGGCACGCCATTGCGGCGGCGGGGCCGGCGGTGATGCTGGCGTATCTGTTTTCCGGCCTGTTGGTGGTGCTGGTCATGCGCATGCTGGGGGAGATGGCGGTGGCCAACCCCGACACCGGCTCATTCTCGACCTACGCCGACCAGGCCATCGGCCGCTGGGCCGGGTTTACGATCGGCTGGCTGTACTGGTGGTTCTGGGTGCTGGTGATTCCCATCGAAGCCCTGGCCGCCGGGCATATCCTCAACCAGTGGTTCCCGCAGATCGACGCTTGGCTGTTCGCCTTGTTGTCGATCTTTTTGTTGGTGGTCACCAATTTGTTCAGCGTCTCCAAGTACGGCGAATTCGAGTTCTGGTTTGCCATGGCCAAGGTGGTGGCGATCATCGGCTTCATCGGCCTTGGCGGCGCGGTGCTGATGGGCTGGATTCCCGAGCGGGAGGCCAGCGGCTTGAGTCGCCTGATGGAAGAACACGGCGGTTTCGCGCCTAACGGCCTGTCGGCGGTGGTCGGGGCATTCATTACCATCATGTTCAGCTTTATCGGCACGGAAGCCGTCACCATCGCGGCTGCCGAGTCCAATAACCCGGCGCAGAATATCGCCCGGGCCACGCGCTCGGTGATGTGGCGCATCGGTGTGTTCTACGTGTTGTCGATCTTCGTGGTGATTTCCGTGGTGCCGTGGAATGACCCGCTGTTGGCGTCGGTAGGCTCTTATCAGCGCGCCCTGGAGCTGATGAACATTCCCCATGCCAAGTTACTGGTGGACGTGGTGGTGTTGATTGCCGTGGCGAGCTGCATGAACTCGTCCATCTACATTGCTTCACGCATGCTGTATTCCCTGGGCAAACGTGGGGATGCGCCCACGTTGATGAAAAAGACCTCCGCCGCGAGTGTGCCGAGGGCCGCCGTGATCGCCAGCACGATCCTTGGGGCTGGCGTGACCTTGCTCAGTTACTTCATGCCCGCTGGATTGTTCCAGTTTCTGCTGGCCAGCTCGGGCGCCATCGCCTTGCTGGTGTACCTGGTGATCGCCGTGTCGCAACTGCGCATGCGCAAGGTCCTGCAGCGCCGCAATGTCACCCTGACGTTCAAGATGTGGCTGTTTCCCTGGCTGACCTGGGTGGTCATCGTCTTCATCTGTTGCGCATTGGCGGTGATGCTGCTGACGCCTGAGCACCGCTTCGAGGTGTCGTCGACCATCGGCCTGGCGTTGCTGATTTCCCTGGTCGGCGTGATCACGGCGCGACAGCCTGAAGGCACCCAAAAACCGATCCCCCTGGCTTCGCGCCCATGAACCCCCGGCCGGTCACCTGTTTGGTATTCGTGCTGCTGGATCAGTTCACCCTGATCTCGTTGGCGTCGGCGGTAGAGCCGCTGCGCATGGCCAACCAACTGTCCGGCCAGGAGTTGTATCGTTGGCACACCGCCAGTGTCGACGGTCATCCTGTGTGGGCCAGCGACGGCATGCCCATCACGCCGGACTGTTCCATAGCCGCTGCGCCCTCTGCGGATATCGTTGTGGTGTGCGGCGGCACGGGTATTCAACACACCCTGAGCGATGAGCTGATGAAGTGGCTGCGGACCCAGGCGCGTTATTCGAAGCGCCTGGGTGGTATTTGTACCGGCAGCTGGGTATTGGCCCGGGCGGGGCTGCTCGACGGGTTTGAATGCAGCGTGCATTGGGAGTGGCTGGCGGCCATGCAGGAAGCCTTTCCACGGGTGAGCCTCAGTGCCAGCGTGTTCACCCTCGACCGCGATCGCCTGACCAGCTCGGGCGGCACCGCGCCCATGGACATGATGCTGCACCTGATCGGGCGTGAGCATGGGCATGAGTTGTCGGCGGCGATTTCGGACATGTTCGTGTACGAGCGCATGCGCAACGAGCAGGATCATCAGCGCGTGCCGCTCAAGCATATGCTCGGCACCCAGCAACCGAAGCTGCAGGAAATCGTCGCGCTGATGGAGGCCAACCTGGAAGAACCGATCGACCTGGATGAATTGGCCGAGTACGTGGCCCTGTCACGCCGGCAGCTTGAGCGCATGTTCCAGAAGTACCTGCACTGTTCGCCCTCGCGCTACTACCTGCGGTTGCGGCTGATCCGTGCGCGCCAGTTGCTCAAGCAAACCCCCATTTCGATCGTGGAGCTTGCCTTGCTCTGCGGGTTTGTGTCCACGCCGCACTTCTCCAAATGCTACCGCGAGTACTTTGGCGTGCCGCCCAGTGACGAGCGCCTGGTGACGGCGGGCGAGCGAGCCGTCATGTTGAAGCCGATGATTCGCGCCGTACCGGTGCCGATGCCGATGCCAATGAGTGCCCTGGAGCAGGCGCGAGGGGAGTCGACCTTTGCCAGTGTCCGGCTCAAGGCCAGGCGCTGAGAGTACGTTGAGTGGCGCTGATCAGCGATGCTTGCGTTTCGAATTTCAGGCCCCACTCACGCCGGGTTCAAACCCGCATGAACGCCTTGATTCTCTCGCCGCACTGATCGGCACGAATCATCCCAGGCGCCGCATCCAGTGCAACCAGGCCGTCTTCCATGAAGATCACCCGGTCGGAAATGGACAGGGCGAAGTCCATCTCGTGGGTCACGATCAGCATGGTCATGCCTTCTTTGGCCAGGTCGCCGATGACCTTGAGCACGTCGCCCACCAGTTCCGGGTCGAGGGCTGACGTCGGCTCATCAAACAGCATGATATGTGGATCCATGGCCAGTGCGCGGGCGATTGCCACGCGTTGTTGCTGCCCCCCAGACAACTGATGCGGATACTTGTGCGCGTGAGCCAGCAGTCCGACCTTGTCCAGCAGGGCGTAGGCGCGCTGCTCGCTGATGAGCCTGTCGCGGCCGTGATAGCGCGGCGCGAGGGTGACGTTGTCGAGAATGGTGCGATGGGGAAACAGGTTGAAGCCCTGGAACACCATGCCAATGTGCTGTACCCCACGGCGTACTTGTTGCGTGTTGGTGTTGTCACCGGCGTGGATATAGCTTTCGCCGAACAGAATGATCTCGCCCTGGTCGATGCTTTCCAGGGCGTTGACGGTGCGAATCAGCGAGGTTTTCCCCGAGCCCGATGGGCCGATGATGGAAATCACCTGACCCACATTTACATCAAGGTTGATGCCCTTGAGCACAGCGTGCTGGCCGTAGCGCTTGTGAATGTCGACCAGTTGCAGGGCGGGTGCCGAGCCAGGCCCGGAGGCTTTCCGAGCGCTTGCCGAAGGAGGGGCGGGTTGTGATGCGCGTAGGCGCCCCATGCTGGTGTCATCCAGCGTCCGGGGTGTGCGGTTGTTGAGTTCCAGGTGGTGCTCCAGCCAATGAAACAGCCAGCCGAGCACGGTCACGATCAGCACGTAATACACCGCCACAGCCGACAGGGTTTCCAT
This sequence comes from Pseudomonas sp. GW821-FHT09D08, assembly GCF_059416305.1. Taxonomy (NCBI): domain Bacteria; kingdom Pseudomonadati; phylum Pseudomonadota; class Gammaproteobacteria; order Pseudomonadales; family Pseudomonadaceae; genus Pseudomonas; species Pseudomonas sp. GW821-FHT09D08. The sequence goes on along the minus strand of NZ_JBWKOX010000001.1, from coordinate 125,812 downwards.
CACCAGGAAGTTTTGCGCGTAAAGGCGCTGGCCCACGGTCAACAGTTCGGTCAAGGAAATCACCGAGACCAGTGAGGTCAGTTTCACCACGGTGATGTATTCGTTGATCAGCGTCGGCAGGGAAATGCGGAACGCCTGGGGGATCACGATCAGGCGCTGCAAACCGATCAGGCCGATGCCCAGCGCGCGGCCGGCCTCTTTTTGACCTTTGGCCACGGATATCAAGCCACCACGGTGGATTTCCGCCATATAGGCCGCTTCGGTGACCACCAGGGCCAACAGGCCGGAATAGAACGGGTTGGACAGGACGCCACGGGTGACCGGGAACATCTGCGGCAGGTTATAGACGAACACCACCAGTACCAGCAGCGGCACGCTGCGAAAGAACCAGATATAAATCGACGCCGGCACGCTGATCCAACGCGCGGCCGAAAGCTTGGCCGAAGCCAGCAGGAAGCCCAGCAGCATGCCGATGAACCAGGCCAGCGTGCTGAGCTCCACCACCGTAATGCAGGCTTTCCAGAAGTCCGAGAGCGAAAACAGAGAAAAAAAGTAAGGCCATTCAAATTGCATGTGTCTCTCCAACTGCTGGCGTCGACACAGGCTTCACCTGGGCCGGGCAGTCAAGCGAAAGCCGCCGACTGTGGGAGCGGCTGCGCTCCCACAGGGCTGCACCGGGTCAGTTAGTCGGTTCTTCGAGGTTGTATTTCTTCAACAGGGCGGTGTATTCACCGGAGGCCTTGCTCGCCTCAAAGGCCTTGAGCAGTGCCTGATAGAGCGCGTCGTTGCCTTTCTTGACGTAAATACCCAGCGTCTGCTGATAGATCGAGTGCTCGGTGCTCACCACGACGCGGCCCTTGGTGCGTTCTGCGATCATGCCGGCGGCGCCGTCGATCTCCACCTGAGCCTGCACATTGCCGGAGAGCAGCGCCTGGGTTACCTCCGGTGCGGACGGGAACTCGCTGACCATAATCGCGCCCTTGTTATTCGGGGTGCAGTAGTCGGTCGAGAGCGTGTTGAACTGCGCCACCCAGGTTGTGCCTTTTTCCAGGCCGACTTTCAGGCCGCAGAGGTCTTCCGGTACTTTCGGTTTCAGCGGGCTGTCCTTCAGCACCATGATCGCTGCGCCGGTCTTGGCGTAGGGGATGGTTTGCGCTTGCGTCTGCCGCTGGGGCGTGATGTACATGCCGGAGATGATCGCGTCGTAGTGGCCGGCGTTCAGGCTGAGGATCAGGTTGGAAAACTTGGTGTCGACGAAGTCGGCCTTGAGGTCCAGGTGCTTGGCGAGCAGGTGCGCCAGCTCGGGGTCGGAACCGACGACGTTTTTATGTTCGTCGTATGACTCGAAGGGCGGATAGGTGATTTCCATGCCGACCTTGAGTACGCCGGGTGTCACCGTCGTTGCTGCATGGGCGCCGGTCGCACCAAGGAGTGCGACGGCCAGCAGGGTCAAGCGGACAGCATGATTGATTGGATTGCGCATCATCGATGACTCCACGTCGGTAAAGTAGGGCTGGGCGGGTGGTTAAACAGGGCGGTGTGACCAGGCTGAGGGTTGCATCAGGACGCGTCCTGCGCCTGGCTCTTCAAGTGACCGAAGCTCGATGGCTTGCGTGCTTTCTCGTACAGCTTGAGTTCGCCCCGTTCGACTTTGCGGCGCAGGTACTGATAGGTCTGCAAAGCTTGGCCGAACATGTGCTCACCGATGGTGATTTCCTCGTAATCCTTAGCGCCTTCAAGAAACTGCGGCAGTGGCTTGATCTGCGTATGGAAGTCGCACGCGTAGAAGAGTGGGAAGGCGTAGCGCTCTTCGCTGACGGTTCGCACTCGGTGAGCCGTAGCGACGAACGCACCCGCAGTCATGACCTCCAGCATGTCGCCGATGTTGACCACAAAGGCACCGTCCACGGGCGGCGCATCAATCCATTGCCCTTGATCGTTCATCACCTCGAGGCCTGGCTTGTCGGCAAGCAAAATGGTGAAGCACTCGTAGTCGGTATGCGCACCAATGCCGGGTGCGTCTTGGGCGGCCAGGTCAAAGGGGTAGTGAATCAGGCGCAGTTTCGACGGTGGGCGGGTAACCAGTGTCTCGAAATAGTCCTCTTCAAGGCCCAATGCGAGCGCGAAGCCCTTGAACAGGCGACGCCCCAGCGCAAACACCGCAGCGTAGTACGCTTCGACGGCGGGACGGAATCCCGGCAGGTCCGGCCATTCATTGGCCCCGATCAAGGGGGTCCCGGCCCTGACCAGCGGATCGTCTTCACCCACTTCAAAACCGATATCGAACGCCTCCTTGTGGTCCGGCTTGCCTTTGGCATAGACCTCTTCGCCTTCAGGCACAAACCCCTTGTGGCTGCGGGAGGTGCCGATGTAATGCTGCATCTTGTACGCAAGGGATTGCGCAAACAGGTCCTTCGCCGCGTGGCGCAAGCCGTCGATCAGCGACGACTCGATGCCGTGGTTCTTGATGTACAGAAAACCCACTGCGCGGGCGGCGTTACCGAGTTCTTCGGCCACTGCCTGGCGCTGTGTGATGTCGTCGCTGTACAGCCCGGCGATGTCCACCAGCGGAATGCGATTGAAGTTGGCGGCCTTTGGCGTTTGGTCAGGCATGAAGTAACGCTCCTTATCGGGTTGAGGCACCGCTGAAACGCCGGAAATGCTCGCGCTCGGTAGTTGCCATCCATACGTTCAGCGACCACAGGTCGGCCACCGGCACATTGGTGAAGGGCAGGTGATGCAGGTAGCCGTCGGCACCAAACTCCGGTGTCAGCGTGCTGACCTGATAGCCGCGACTTTCCTGGGATCGCCAGATGGCCTCCCAATGCTGCTGATGGAAGGCCAGCGCTTGGGTGTACTCGGGAGCGGCGGGGTGGGGAACCTGGGGCCCCTGGTCATAACCGACCCGGGCTTGAATGTGGTGAACGCGCTCGACGAAAGCGCTGAGGTCATCTTCCGGATCGTTGAGCAGGCGCTCGCAGGTGACGACCCAATGACTGATGTCGCTGGTGAAGCGCAGGTCCGGCAGTTGGCGAATCAGCTCGAGGGTGACCCAGGGGTTGAACAACGAGCGCGCACGATGGGTTTCAAAGGCGCACACCTGGCCGTGCTTGCGCGCGACGTCCATTGCGCGGCCAAAGAAGTCGACTTGCTGTGCCAGTGGCCAGCGGTCGTTGCCAGCCAGCAGGTTGATGAAGCGCGGCGACAACTCAGCCGCCCAAGCGAGTTTTTTATCGAGGTCCAGCAGGTGTTCGTCGACGTTCGCCGATTGTTCCGGCAGAACATCGTAGGCGCTGAAGACGGTACTGATATAGCTGACATGGTTGGCGCGTAGAAAGGCTGCGAACTCGGCGCGTTCGCTGGCGGTCATGGGCAGGCGGGCTTCCATGCCATCGAACCCGGCGTCAAGCAACTCTTCGAGCGCTTGTGCCTTGCTCGCGGTGTAGCCCCATAACGTTCGGAATACTTCCAACTTCATCGATCTGCTCCAAAGGTGCCTTCGCATGATTGACACAGCGGCGTTTCGGCGCGGACCGAAACGCACAAAAAACGGCAGTGACAATCAGAAAAGGCAATCTTCGGGCCGCATCTCTGTGGAAAGGCTCCTTTGTTGCCGCCAATAGTAGGGAGAGGCGCTTGGCGGAAAGAATAGGGAAGTGCAAATAGATAGTTCAGAGATTTCTAAACTATTGAGGGGCGACGGGTAACGCGCGGGTGACTCCGAATCTGAAGGCGACGGTAAAGCCGCCTCCTGCTTTATGGCTACTGGGCGTTCAGCCCGTCGAGAAACTCTGTGTGTTGCAACGTCCTGGAAAACATCGGCAGCGTGAAGCGTTCTGCGGCCTGTTGTTGTTTGTCGGTGAAGGTCGCGGTGCAATCGATCAGGGTCACCACGTTATAGCCCTTCTCATAACCCGATCGAACCGTGCCTTCGACACAGCAATTGGTCAGGAAGCCCGCCACCACCAGGGTCTGGATGCCGTTGTTGCGCAGCACCAGGTCCAGGCCTGTGGTAGCAAAACCGTCCAGCCCGCGCTTGCCCTCCACGAGGATGTCGCCGGCTTCCCGGGTAATCGCCTCGCTGATGTCGACGCCCCAACCGTTCATGTACGGGTTGAATCGAGCCAGACCGTGACACTCAGTCCGCGTTGTTGCGCGGTATCGGTAAACGACAATTGGACGCGTGCCCCGGTGCGCTCGGTGATCGCCTTGACGATGGACAAACCGAGCCCCGAGCCCGCCTCATCGGTGCCCAGGCCGCGATAGAACGGATCGAATACCCGTGCCTGTTCCTCGAGGGGGATTCCAGGGCCTGAGTCCTGGATCAGCAGCTTGACCGCACCGGGCGCCGACGCCACCGACAGATCGACGCGGCCGCCCGCTGGGGTATAGCGGATCGCGTTATCCACCAGGTTCTTGACCAGGGTAAACAGGTCCATCCGGTTGAAGGTGAGGTGCACATCCTGGGTGCTTTCGACGCCAATATCGAGCTGTTTGCATTCAGCCAATGGCAACAGGTCTTCCAGGACCTGTCGGTAGATTTCATGCACTGACACCACGCTTTGATCCCGGGCTGCCTCCGATTGCGCCGCGGCCAGGCTCAGCAGTTGGTCGATCAATTGGCGTCCGCGCTCGATACCCCGTGAAAGAGGCAGCAAGCGCTCGCGGGTCTGGGATGACATGTGCGTGGCGGCCAGTCGTTCGGCCTGCAGGGACAGGGCGGTCATGGGCGAGCGCAATTCATGGGCCGCGTCGGCAACGAAACGGCGTTGGTTGTCCATGGACCGGGCAACCCGTGCCAGCAAGCGATTGATGGCCACCACAAACGGGCGGATTTCGGTGGGCAGATGCTGTTCATGTATCGGGTGCAGTTCCTGTTCGGCGCGCTGATCTATTTCCGCCGACAGGCTGGCGATGGGGCGAAACAGCTTGCGCACCAGGTCGCCGACGACCAGCAACAGCACGGGAAACAGGATCAGGAACGGCAGCAGGCTGCGCCAGGCGCTTTCTCGTGCATCGTTGTCGCGGGCGTCGGACTCCTGGGCCACCGCAATACGCTCGCCGTTGGCGGTGGTCCTGACCAGTACACGGAAAGCCTCGCCCGCCACCTCGACCGTGGACAACCCTTCGGCCAAGTTGGCCGGGAATGGCAGTGGAATGACCTCATCGGTGAGACCCGAGGGATCGATACCGTCGCCAAGGTGTTGAATGATCAACCGGGACTCTTCGTCGTCGCCGTCGATGGTGGTGCCTTGCGGGTACTGCAGGGTCATGTGCTGGCGATCAAACAGGATCGCCACCTGGCGCAGGGTGTCGTCCTGCTGTTCGTGGGCTTCTTCGAAGGCTGAGACGAATGCAAACCCGCTGGCAATCAAGGCGACCAGCAAAATGGCCAGCGACAGGGCCACCGAAAGCCGCAGTTGTACCGATTCACTCAAGCGTTTCTTGACACCATCCATCCCATGCCCCTGACGTTCTTGATCACATGACTGCCCAACTTGCGCCGCAAGGCGTGAATCAGGAACTCGATGGCGTTGCTTTCAACTTCATTGCCCCAACCATACAGGCGCTCTTCCAGTTCGCTGCGCGAGAGGATCGCACCGGGACGGATCAACAGGGCTTGCAGCAGCGCGAACTCGCGGCTGGATAGCGCTATATCGCTGAGTTCGACGGTTGTCGCTTGCTTGGACAGCAAGTCCAGCGAGACCACGCCATTACTGAGCACGGGTAATGCATTGCCGCCCTTGCGGCGCAGCACGGCACGCATGCGCGCGAGCAATTCCGCCATGTTGAACGGCTTGAGCAGGAAGTCGTCGGCGCCGCCATCCAGGCCGCGCAGGCGATCATCCAGGCTGTCTCGGGCGGTAATGATCAGCAAGGGCACCGGGTTGTTACGCTCGCGGATGGTCGCCAGCACGTCGAGGCCGTCCTTGCCGGGCAGGCCAAGGTCCAGCAGCACCAGGTCATAGTGATGGGTGTCGAGTGCGGCCAGGCCGCTGAGGCCGTTCTTGACCCAGTCCGCGGCATAGCTGGCGTCGCTGAGTGCGCGCTGGATAGCATCGCCAATCATCGAATCGTCTTCGACCAACAGTATCCGCATGTCCCTCTCCGCAAAAAAACAGGCGCGGCAGGGCTGACTGTCGCGCCTGTATTGAAGCACCTGCGCGGGTATTTGTCCGCACCGGACGGTATCAGCCTTTCATCGCGTCGAATGCCTTGAGCAGGTCGTCCATAGCAGCCTTGCAATCAGCCTGTTTCGGGCTGCTGTCACGCAGTGCCGACAGGGCACGGTCGATGGCTTTGTCCAGTACATGCCAGTCACTGGCCGCGCGCGGCTTGATGCCGGCTTCGGCCGAGTCCCAGGTGGACTCCAGGTCTTTGATCCGGGCTTTCGCGCCAGGCAGGTCGTTTTTGTCGACCAGGCCGGCCACTTCGACGGCGATGCTGCGGAACTCGGACAGGTCGCCCAGTTTCGAGGCGGCCTTGCCCTGGCTGTTGGTCGAACCTGGCGTGACGGGGGCCTGGGGTTTATCGGCAGGTTTCGAGCAGCCGGCAGCGATACCCAACAACAGGATCGAAGCGGCGATTGCGGCGCGGCGAATAAGGTTTTGAACAGGGCGCATGATGAGGTCCTTGAGGGTAATTGAGTTATGGGCGCAGGGTTCTGCGGTTGCCGACGCCGATTTGTGCGACGGCCACCAACAGGACAATCACGCAGAGGAAGATCGCGCTGGTCCAGCTGGCGCCCATGCCCAGGCCGCCGTAGGTCTTGGCCTGGGTCAGCAAGTCGCCGAGGGAGGCACCGAAGGGGCGAGTCAGGATGTAAGTGATCCAGAAGGTCAGGACCACATTGGCACCCAGGCGCCAGGCGAGCAGGGTTGCGCCGATCATCAGCGCAAAAATCACCGCGCCCAGGGTGAAGCCCAGGCCCAGCGCTTCGGTGGCCAGGTCGCCGGCGGCGGTGCCGAGCGCGAAGGTGCACAACACGGTGGCCCAGTAGAACACCTCGCGCCGTGGGGTCACGATGGCCCGGATCGACAGGCTGCGTTCGGTGCGGTACCAGACCAGGAAGTTGAGGGCGAGCAGGACCGAGAAGATCACCGTGCTGGTATACAGGCTGACGTCGAGTTTATCGGTGAGGATGTCGGTGATCTGCGTCCCGACAATGCTCACCAGCACCACGGTCAGCCAGTAGATCCAGGGGGTGTAGGCTTTGGTGCGCAGCTGGAAAAACAGCGCGATGGCCAACAGGGCGGCCATGCCGATGCTGGTCCAGCCGGCACCCAGGCCCGCATCGACGGCGAGATAGTCCGCGCCGGTTTCGCCCACGGTGGTGGACAGGATCTTGATCACCCAGAATGACAGGGTCACCTCGGGTACTTTGTTCAGCCAGCGGGCTGCTGTGGCATTCATCGGGTTTACCTCTCCTGTGCGCGGTGGTGGCGCAGGGGAGAAGGTACGGCACGAAACTTAGCCGGGACTGAGGGCCGGCGACCTATGCGGAAAATACATGCGCCACGCCGATTGTCGTCAGCTGCACCGTGCTGCCGGTCAAGGGCGCCTGCAGGCCCGAACTGCGTACCAGGATCGCGCGCCCCGGTGCGCCATCGTCAGGCTGCAGCGCCACGGTCAGGGTGCAGGTGTTCCCGCCAAAATCACGCTCGGTCACCACGCCCTGGCAGCCGGCGCCTGACCCCGTGCTGACCTGCAACTGCTCGGGGCGCAGCATGATCTGTGCAACGGGACAATTGTCCAGGCTGTTGACCGCGATGCGGCCCAGTTCGCAATGGGCCCATCCGGCTTCGAGCCTGGCAGGCAGGATCACTGCATCGCCCAGGAACAAGGCGGTCTGTTGGTCGCCGGGGGACTGGTACAGGTCCATCGGATGGCCGGACTGCACCAGGCGTCCCTGACGCATCACGGCCAGTTGATCGGCAAACGACAGCGCCTCACTCTGGTCGTGCGTCACCAGAATCGTGGTAATACCGGCGTCGCTCAGCAGCCGTGCGACCATCTTGCGCATCGCTGCTCGCAGGCCGGTGTCCAGCGCCGAAAAGGGTTCATCCAGCAGCATTAGGCGTGGTTGTTGCGCCAGTGCACGGGCCAGGGCCACCCGTTGTTGCTGCCCGCCGGACAGTTCGTGGGGCCAGCGCCGCGCCATGCTGGCGTCAAGGGCCACGCTGTCCATCAGTTCGGCGATGCGTGTTTCGCGTTGCGCGCCCTTGGCGGCCAGGCCAAAGGCGATATTGTCGGCCACGCTCATATGCGGGAACAGCGCACCGTCCTGCGGCACATAACCGATCTGGCGTTGATGGGCCGGGACGGCGTGCGTGGCGTCGACCAGCAGTTGGCCATTGAGCGCAAGGCTGCCGCTATCGGGAAACTCGAATCCGGCGATCATCCGCAGCAGCGTGGTCTTGCCTGAACCTGACGGCCCGACGATCACCGTTCGGCTGCCGGTGGGCACCGACAGGTTGACGTCGGCCAAGGCGCGCTGGCTGCCGAAGGACTTACAGATTGCATTGAGTTCGAGGGCGTTCATCGGCCAGCCGTGCGTTTGGATTGGTGATAGAGGAGGCCGGTCAACGGCAGAGACAACAGGATCATGATCAGCGCGTAGGGGGCTGCGGCGGCGTAGTCAATTTCACTGGTCATTGCCCAGAAGCCGGTGGCCAGGGTGCGGGTGCCGTTGGGGGCCAGCAGCAATGTGGCGGTCAGCTCATTGGTGATCGCCAGGAACACCAGTGCGGCACCGGCCGCTGCACCTGGTGCGGCCAGGCGCAGGGTGATCAGCCAGAGTGCACGGGCGGGCGAGCGGCCGAGGCTGCGTGCCATGTGTTCCAGCTCCACCGGCGCCTGGGCGATTCCGGCCCGCAAGCTCACCAGCGCCCTTGGCAAAAACATCAGCAGGTAGGCGAGCAGCACGGTGATCGTGGTCTGGTAGATCGGTCGCGCGAAGTGAATGGTCACGGTCACCAGTGCCAGCGCGACGACGATGCCGGGCAAAGAGCTGGTGATGTAGTTGCAGCTCTCCAGGATGCGCTGCAAGCGCCCTGGCGCACGTATCGACAGCCAGGCAATCGGTACCGCCGCGCCGGTGGTCAGCAGCGCTCCGGCAGCGCCGAGCAACAGGGTTTGCTCGAGGGCCGGCAGTAGTTCATTCATCTGCCACACGGCCACGCCGCCGGTGACCAACCATTTGCCCAGGGTAATCAACGGCACACCCAGGGCCAGCGCGCAGGTGAATGCTTGCAGGCCGAGGGCGGCGATGCGGATGGGAGTGCCCAGGCGCAGGGTGCGCTGGTCCCGGGCACTGCCCGAGCCGACCCGTGCATAACGCGCGGCACCGCGGGCGGCCGATTCGATCGTCAGCATCGCCAGGCAGCACAGTGCCAATACCGCCGCCAGCATGTTGGCGGCCGGGCCATTGAAGGTCGACTTGAACTGGTCGAAGATCGCCGTGGTGAAAGTGTCGAAGCGGATCATCGCGTACAGGCCGTATTCGGCCAGCAGGTGCAGGCCCACCAGCAGCGCGCCGCCGCAGATCGCCAGGCGCAACTGCGGCACCACAACCCTGAAGAACACCGCCCAGGGTTTGAGCCCCAGGGATTCGGCTACGTCTTCGATAGCAGGATCGAGCCGCCGCAACGTGGCCGCCACTGGCAGGTACAGAAACGGAAAGTAGGCGATGACCGAGACCAGCACGCCCGCCGGCAAGCCATGGATCGACGGCGCCAGGCTGACCCAGGCATAGCTGTGCACAAAGGCCGGCACCGCGAGGGGAGCCACTGCCAGCAATGACCACAGACGGCGTCCCGGCAGGTCGGTGCGTTCGGTCAACCAGGCCAGCGCGACGCCCAGCGCCACGCACAAGGGCAGGGTGATGACCACCAGCAATACGGTGTTGACCAGCAACTCGGCAACCCGAGGCCGGAACACCAAGGCCTCGATCTGTGCCCAGCCGATTTGCCAGGACACACCGATCACGAAGGCGATGGGCAACAGGGCCAGCAGCGAAACCAGCACCGATAAACCGGTGACCCATGCGCCGCCACGCCTGAAAAAACGCGCGTGGCTGCGCTGTGAAGGTCGCGCGGGTATCGACCGGGCGGCAGCCGCCTCCAGGGTTTCAGGCAACAATCAGAGGAGTCCGGCCTGGGTCATCAATGCGACGGCTTTTTTGCTGTCGAGTTTGGACGCATCAACCTTGGGAGCATCGAGCTGCGTCAGCGGTACCAGCTTGGGGTTCGACTCGGCGTTCCGGCCCACGGCGTACTCGAACGAATTGCCGCTCTTGAGAATCGCCTGGCCGTCCGGGCCGGTGATCCACGCCAGGAAAGCCTGGGCCTGCTCCTTGTGTGTGCTGGAGGCCAGCACGCCGGCACCGGAGATGCTGACGAACGCGCCCGGGTCCTGGTGCTTGAAGTAGTGCAGTGAAGTGTTCTTGCTGTTTTCGCCGGTCTTGGACTGATCGACGAAGCTGTAGTAGTGGTAGATCACGCCACTGTCGACCTGGCCGGCATTGACGGCCTTGAGTACCGCACTGTTGCCGCGGTAAATGCTCGCGTTGGCTTTCATTGCCTTGAGCCAGTCGAGGGTGGCGGCCTCGCCCTTGAGTTCGAGCACGGCAGCGACGATCGCCTGGAAGTCGGCCCCGGCCGGGGAGGCGGCCCAGCGGCCTTTCCAGTGGGGAGAGGCAAGGTCCATCAGGGATTTGGGCAGGTCGGCTTCCTTGAGCGCGCCCGGGTTATACACAAACACCGTCGAGCGCGCAGCGATACCCACCCATTTGCCGTGGGCCGGACGATAGGCTGCACCGACCTGTTCCAGGGTGGTCGGCGCCACGGGGGCAAACAGCCCGGCGTTATCGACCAGCACCATCGCCGGTGAGTTTTCGGTGAGGAACACATCGGCCGGGGAGGCAGCACCTTCCTGCACAATCTGGTTGCCCATCTCGGTGTCATCGCCATTGCGGATGGTCACCGGAATCCCGGTTTCCTGGGTAAACCCTTCGACCCACGCCTTGGTCAGGCTCTCGTGCTGGGCGTTGTACACCACTATGCCAACGCTGTCGCTCGCGGCATAGACGTGCCCGGCGGCGAGCAGCGCGCCGACCAGCAGGGCTTTTTCAAGGAACGACGGAAAACCGATAGTCATGAGAGGGCAAGCTCCTGATGGTGAGGGTGTGCTTGAGGAATATAGCTGGAGATTCCTGACCAATAGGAATCATTTGCATGCTGAGGCGCGGCGAATGTAGAGCCGGGAATGAAAAAAAAACGTGAAAAAAAGGTGAGTTTTACCGAGCGCGCCCCACGGTGTTTGCAGGCATGTGTCATTCACCCGAAATGGCGCGCTACGGCAATTACTAAGTTCTGAAGCGAAGCACCAGGTCGTTCAGGTTTACAGCCAACCGTGACAGCTCATTACTTGCCGTCAGCGTCTGGCGAGTGCCTTCGCTGCTTTGAACGGCAAGGTCGCGGATGCTTATCAGGCTGCGATCCACATCACGCGCTACGTGAGCCTGTTCCTCGGAGGCGGTTGCGATCTGGATATTGCGATCGTTGATTTCGAGTACGGAATCTATGATCTGGCGCAGCGACTGGCCGGCTTGCTCCGCCGTATCTCGCGTGCTGTAGACCTCAGACGTGCTCATCTGCATCGATTCGACGGCGGCTGAGGAGCCTGTTTGAATCGTCGAGATCATCTGTTCAATTTCCTGGGTAGAGGTTTGGGTGCGGTGCGCCAGTGCCCTGACTTCGTCGGCGACCACTGCAAAACCGCGGCCTTGTTCTCCTGCGCGGGCTGCTTCAATTGCAGCGTTCAACGCCAGCAGATTGGTTTGCTCGGCAATCGCCCGGATAACGCCGAGTACCTTGCTGATGTCTTGCGCCTGGCCTGCTAGCGCTTTTACCTGCTCCGAGGAAACTTCGACTAACCCCGTCAGGCCGCGCATGGCCGTGAGCGTTTCAGTGACCCTTTTATTGCCAAGATCGGCTGCCAGGCTGGACTGCATTGCGGCTTCCGAGGTGGAGTTGGCATTGCGGGCAACCTCTTCGACAGCAGCGCTCATCTCGGTGACGGCCGTGGCAGCCTGCTCTATCTCGCTGTTCTGCTGTTGCAAGGTGCGATCAGCACTTTCCGTGATCGAAATCATTTCGACGGCAGCGCTGCTGAGTTGAGCTGAGGCGCCTGATATTTCCAGTATCGTGCTCCGGAGGTTCTTCTGCATGATATTGAGCGCATGCATCAAGCGGGATGCTTCATCCGAACCGGTGACTTCCAGGTCATGGGTAAGGTCGCCGGCCGCGATATCTTCCGCCAGTTTCAGGGACGAACTGATGGGGTTCACAATACTGTTGGTGAACAACGTGGCCAGCAGGGTAGTGAGCGCAAAAGCCACCACCAGCACAGCTATCAGTACCCTGACGCTATGGGTATAAACCTCTGCTGCATCCTGCCCCGACAAAACCGCCTGGCGTGCATTTTGCTCACGTAGAAGTGTGAGCTGCTCTTGATAGGCACTGGCCCGCTGTGCCTGCTCGGTGTTGGCGAACGTGATCGCTTGTTCATGGTCAGGCTGATCGAGGGCGAGTACTTTTTTCAGGCCCTCAATGTAGGCATCCATTGTTTGGCTGGCCTTCTCAAACTGCAGTTGATCCTGTTCGCCGGAGATCAGGTTGTCACGATAAAACGCGCTCTTCGCTTCAAGCGTTCGCATGGCCTCTTCGACCTTTGACAGCGACGCATCATGCACGTCTTTGGAGGTACTCGAGAGCATGCGGATACTCTCAAGGCGCGCATGCAGAAGGGCGATCTGAATATCGTCAATCACCTGGATGCTCGGCAGGGAGTTTTGCTCGATGTTCTGCTCCGCCGTGCGCAAATGACCGATTTGTAAATAGGAGAAGCCTGCCAAACTGATCAGCAAGAGGGTGATCAGACCGAAGCAGACGAACGCTCTGCGCGCGATATTCAAGGATCTTAGTTTCATATAGGCCTCCGAAGGCCGAGGTGTCAGGGGAGGGGGCAGCCCCTGCGTCAGTTTTTGTTGATCACGAACAAGGGCTGCCTTTGCAGGCGGCACATTGGCGCTGACTGTCATCCTGGCGGCGATGCGTACAGTGAGGAATTCAAAAAAATGAATCGAGGTGATAGTTGCGATAAATTATTGCGCGCTAATCATTAGTCTATTAAATATTTCCGTGGGCGCCTGATCCTTTGTCAAAGCGGCCGGACATTCGTGCGAAGGAAACAAGGGCCTGCATGAGGTTAATCAGGCAAACCCTTGATAGGTGGATGTTCAGGGTGGCGCCATGCGTCAAAACTCGGTTATGACGGTTACCCCTGCCGTCTCGAAGCGGTCCATGTTCGTCAGCGCGTCGATGGACTGTTCCAGGCTGATGGTTTTGCCCACGAGTTTTTCAGGCGCCAGCTTGCCTGAGGTGATCATCTCGATCATGGCGCCATAGCGATGCGCCTGCATGCCGTGGCTACCGTATATCTCTAGTTCATGGGCGATAACCTTGCCCATGGGGATGGCCGGCGTGGCGTGATCAGCGAGCATCAGCCCGACCTGGACGTGCTTGCCGCGACGGCGCAGGTTGTTGATGGAGTTGAAACAGGTGGTTGGGTGGCCCAAGGCGTCCAGCGAGACGTGGGCACCGCCCTGGGTGATTTCCAGCACGGCTTCGGTGACGTCCGCGACGCACTGGGCATTGATGGTGGCGACAGCGCCGAGGGCGCGCGCCAGATCGAGTTTTTCCTGGGAAATATCGATGGCGATCACGTTCGCGCCAATGGCCTGGGCGATCATCACCGCAGACAGGCCTACACCTCCGCAGCCGTGAACCGCGACCCACTGACCGGCGCTGACGTTGCCTTGGTCGACGACTGCACGGAACGAGGTGGCGAAGCGACAACCCAGGCTTGCGGCGGTTGCGAAGTCCATGCTCTCGGGCAGCGCGACCAGGTTCAGATCGGCCTGGTGGATGCCGACGTACTCGGCAAAAGAGCCCCAATGAGTGAAGCCCGGCTGGAATTGCGTGTGGCACACCTGCTGATTGCCGCTGTTGCACTGCGCACAGGCACCACAGCCACCCACGAACGGCACGGTCACCCGGTCGCCGACCTTCCACCGCGTGATGTCGTTGCCCACCTCGGCCACGATGCCGGCCAGCTCATGACCCGGTACATGGGGCAGTTCAATGTCGGGGTCATGACCTTTCCAGCCATGCCAGTCGCTGCGGCACACCCCGGTGCCAAGCACCTGGATCACCACGCCATGGCGTTCCGGGGATGGGTCTGCCACGTTCATCAGGCGCGGCGGCTTGGAAAAGGCTTCGTAGACGACTGCTTTCATTCAAATTACCTCGGCTTGGAGGGGCGATTCAGGCATTGCCATTATGAATGAGCGCCTTGAAATTACCCTTCAAGTTGCCATTGACCGAACGCAAGAACTGAAATTAGCCTTCATTTTTAAGTATGAATTTGAGGGGTTATTTCATGATTGAACAACTCGATAAAGCGGACATTGCAATATCGGAGCGTTTGCAGCGGGACGGCAAGCTGTCGAATGTGAAGCTGGCCGAGCAGCTGTCCCTCAGCGAAGCGTCCTGTTGGCGAAAGCAAAGACGGCTGGAAGAATGCGGGGTTATCGAGGGATACCAGGCCATTCTCAATCGAAAGAAACTCGGGCTGGGCCTGAAGGCGTTTGTCCAGATCTCCTGCACGGATCACAGCGAAGAAGCCACGGCAACGTTTGAAAAGATTATCCAGGCGGCCCCGCAGGTATTGAGTTGCCATAACACAACGGGGGAGGCGGACTTTCTCCTTGAGGTGGTTGCACGGGACCTGGACAGCTATAGCCGCTTTGTCGAAACAGTGCTGAGGAAGCTCCCGGGGGTTTCCAGTATTCGCTCGAACCTTTCCCTGCGCGAAATGAAGACCACCCATCGACTGCCCGTCAGCGAGCTCTTGAGCATCTGAAGGCGGTCGGGCACGTGGAGAACCATCGATCATCCGGACAATCGAGCATTTCGGCACTGTTATCGAGCATTTCGGCACAGTCTCCCGGTTTTGTTCAACCTAGACTCGAGCTTCACTTTCAGACTCAGCTGGAGCCGCGATGAACATCAGATCAATCCTGCCTGCACTCTCCATGGCCGTCACACTCAGTGGCTACGCTGCGGATTTCTCACTGACCAGCCGGGATATTGCTGACAACCGCCCGCTGACCCGTCGCGAAGTGTTCCAGGGCTTCGGTTGCGACGGTGGCAACACCTCTCCTGAGCTTTCGTGGACAAACGCCCCGGCAGGGACCAAAAGCTACGCGATCACCGTTTACGATCCCGATGCCCCCACCGGCAGCGGTTGGTGGCATTGGACGGTGGTCAACCTGCCAGCCTCCACCCATAGTTTGCCACGCGGCGTGGGGGCGAACCTGCCTGCGGGTGCAGTACAAGGGCGAACCGATTATGGCCAGCCGGGGTTCGGTGGCGCTTGCCCTCCTGTCGGCGATAAACCCCATCGCTATCAATTCACCGTGTGGGCCTTGAAAGTCGATAAGCTACCGCTCGACAACCAGGCCAGCGGAGCCTTGGTCGGTTATATGCTCAACGCCAACGTCCTGGCCAAAGCGACCATTACTTCCACTTACGGACGTTAAGAACCATGCGCCCTTGTGACGGCATACAGCACCGGGAAAATATTATCGATGCCTGTGTCATACGGGCGCGACATACCCTTACCTTGCCCAGGGTGCCGGTGTTCGTGACCACCTTGTGTCGAGTGCGGCAGGGGGAAAAACTGTTGCAATGGGATGACCGGGAAATGCGCGCAGGGCCTCGGCATCTGATTCTGATGCCGGCCGGGCGCGAGCTGGGTATCTCAAACTTCCCCGGCCCTCAGGGTCACTACATCGCCGATGCGGTGACCTTTCCCGTCTCGACATTGCGTCACTTCAGCAGCCGATATAGCCAGCAGATCAAGAGTGGTCGCGGGGCACTGAAGAGCGATCTGTGCGTTCCCCTGGACAGGCACACCACCCAGGCATGGGAGCAGTTGCTGGTCGCCATCCATGCAAACGCCCCGCAGGCGCTCTGCACACATTATGGGGAAGCGGTGCTGCTGAGCCTATGCCTTGGCGGCCAGGTCGGACCTTTGCTGATGGGGCGCAACGATCCCTTGTGCGAGCGGGTGCAGCACCTGGTAATGGCCAACCCGGAGCGAGACTGGACGGTTGCGAGCATCGCACAGCACATGAACCTGGGGGAGTCGACCTTGCGTCGCCAACTGGCGAACGAGGGGAATAGTTTCAGGAACATTCTGGAGGGCGTTCGACTGTCGACAGCATTGCAACGGCTGCAGACAACGTCTCGCCCGATCGGCGAAATTGCCGGCGCCTGCGGCTACGCCTCGGCCTCACGTTTTGCCGTGCGTTTTCGCTCACACTATGGCCTGTCACCCCGTGAATTGCGGGCCGCGATTTGAACCGTTGCGGGAGGGCGTCCCCCCCCGTCTGCCGGCCGGCAGTGTGAGCCAGATGTTGACGTCTATCGGTGGGTAGCGGACCAGACTGTCTGGTGATAGTGCTACTGTCTACGCAGTCCCCCCGGAGCCTGCTGGATGCCCCATCAAACTTCAGTTCACCCCATCGCAACGCCTCCCGCCGCGCCAGGCCCTGAAAAACCGCGCGCTCACCCACCTATGTGGCATGGCAATCCGGACTTACCCACCTTCGGCAGCACTGGGGCGGCCATATTGGGTTTCTGTTTTGTGCTGCTTATGTTCCTGCCGGTCATAGGGGTGACGGTGCTGATCCTTTTCGGTCTCGAAGCGATGCAAGGCGCATCGTCCAGCGATGGGGCGAGTCCCACCACGTCGCCTCTCATCCTGGCTATGCTTGGTGTTGTTGTGCTCATGGGGCTGGTTTTCGCGTGGATGTTCTCTGCGTCCAGAGTGCTGGCCTTCACCTTTGACGAAAACCGACAACTGCTGACTCTCACCGTCACCCGTCGCGGCCGTAAACCCGCCGAAGTGCAGGTGCCCTTCAGCGATATCATTTGTATCAGCCCTTACCTGCTCGCCAGTTATGACCGCCATGGCCATTTCAGCGTCGTGTGTCAGGGGCCGAGAGGCAAGGAATTCGAATATCGATTGGCTGAGGGGACTTCTCTGGAAGACATGGAATTTCATGCTGCATGGCTGCGCGTAATAATAGGCGAACGGATGCATGAACCAATGAATCTGGACAAATGAAGCACGTTCGTTCAGGCAACGGCTTAGGCGTTTCAGTGCATGGCTTCGGGGCTTGGGTGGATTTTCTGTAGCGGTTGCCGGGCCCTCAAGCGCAATAACCTGGAAACTGCCTCGTCCCTTGCCGCGTGGCTCAAGGATTACCAGTTGGCGCTCTAACTGACCTGGGCGGCCAGCATTCCCTCGACCCGGGGAGCGGCGTTGAAGTCGAGCATGGACATGAAGCTGTCCATCAACGGTGATTCGTTGTGGGTGTTCCAGCTCATGTACAGGCCGATGGCCGGGTTGGGGGAGGCGGTCACGGGGCAGATCCGGCGGAACAGGACCTTGTCGCGCATGATTGAGTTGGCAATCGACTCAGGCACCAGGGCAACGCCGAAACTGCAGGCCACCAAGCCGATCAAGGTATGGATCTGCGCGGCCTCCTGCACGACCTTGGGGTAAAA
This sequence comes from Pseudomonas sp. GW821-FHT09D08, assembly GCF_059416305.1. Taxonomy (NCBI): domain Bacteria; kingdom Pseudomonadati; phylum Pseudomonadota; class Gammaproteobacteria; order Pseudomonadales; family Pseudomonadaceae; genus Pseudomonas; species Pseudomonas sp. GW821-FHT09D08. The sequence continues at coordinate 108,113 of NZ_JBWKOX010000001.1, read as the reverse complement.
ACCGGCGGCGTCACACAAGGCGATCAGCTGGCTGTGATAGCCGGTGCCCAGGGCTTCGGGGGTGAATACGAAGTCTTCCCCGGCGAAATCCCTCAAGTCGATCGGACCTTCCTTCGCCTTCGGGTGATGGGCGGGCAGCGCCATCACGATCTCTTCGTCCAGCAACAGGCGGGACTCGACGTTTTCCGCCGAGATCGGCAACTTGCGCATGAAGGCAATATCCGCCTCTCCCGACAGAATGGCCTTGGCCTGGCTGGAAGAGGGCATCTCCTTGATGATCAACTGGACTTTGGGGTAGGTCTCGCGGAACTGGCGCAGGGTACCGAGCAGTGACTCGTAGTAGGCGATCGACACCGCAGTCACCGTAAGTTTGCCGGCAATGCCCTCGGAGACCTGGCGTGCATGTTCGATGCCCAGCTCCAACGCCTTCAACGTGCTGTACGCGGCGCTCTGGAATGCACCGCCGGCCGGGGTCAGCTTGACCCCGCGTTTATTGCGCGTGAACAGACTGAACCCCAGTTTGTCTTCCAGCCGATTGATGGCTTGGCTCAACGGAGGCTGGGCCATGTGCAGGCGAATGGCAGCCTTATGGAAATGCAGCTCTTCAGCCACGGCGATGAATTGGCGCAGCAGGCGGGTTTCGATCATTTCTTCTGTTCCTTCATTTGAACTGATCTGTGGACTGGGTGCGGCAAGGGTACCGGTAAACAGGCACTCGACTAAGGAATAAACATTGGCCTGAAGGGACCATTCGGGTTGAACATCAACTTGATATGAACCAGGTATCAACTTGCGCCGCCGTTAGTATTAAACAGCGTGAATATACATTGTTAAGGTGAGGTGGCACTCAAGAGGAAACAGCCAATGAACTTTACAGGAAAGACGGCCGTTGTAACGGGCGCTGGCCGAGGGCTCGGTTTTAGTTATGCGCAGGCGCTAGCCACGTTGGGCGCCAATGTCGTGATCAGTGATATCGGCGCAGACAAGCTGGGCGCCGGGGGCGATGGCTCCATCGCCATGGAGGCTGCGCAAACCCTCAGGGACAAAGGTTTCAACGTGGTGGGGCATCATGGCGACTTGTCCAGCGAACAGGGTTGCGAGCAATTGGTGGCAACGGCCATCGAGGCGTTTGGCCAACTCGATATCTTGATTCACAACGCCGGTTGGGTCGGTTATCAAGCGATTGAAGAGGCCGATGCAACCTTCATCGGCCGCGCGGTGGATATCAATATCTATACCCCCGTGTGGTTATGCAAACATGCCTGGAAACACCTCAAGCAGTCTGCTGCCGCACGGGTCGTGCTGACGTCATCCGACCGCGCGATGTACCAGCAATATGCCCAACCGGGCCTGGTGGCGTATGCCGCCGGCAAGATGGCACAACTGGGCATCATGAATGCGCTGAGCATGGAAGGCTCGGAAGCCGGCATCCTCGTCAATGCGGTATCCCCGGTGGCCAAGACTCGCATGTGGGGCGTGACGGGCGAACCGGAGAACCTCAAGCCTGAATGGGTGACGCCTGGCGTGGTGTTCCTGGCGTCGCAGCAGTGCCAGGACTCCGGTTATGTCCTGCGTGCAAGCAATGGCCAGTTTACGGCGACGCGGTTTGTCGAAAACCCAGGTGTCGACTACCCCGTCGATCTGGCCCGAGTAAAGGCCACCAGTGCCGAACAAGTTGCCCGGCTTTGGGACCAAATCAAGGAGTGTTGAATATGCCTGCTCAGGAAGAGCTCCAACTGTTTTCAGCGTGCCAGGCCGACCTGGGTGAAAGCCCGGTCTGGGATGAAACCCATCAGTGCCTGCTGTTTGTCGACATCAGTGGCGGCCAGATCAATGCCCTGGACCAACAGGGTCACCTGACGCGGCTGTATGAGTCGCCTGCGTGCATTGGCGCCTGGCATTGACTGAAAAGGACAACCTGATTTTCACCCAGAATGCTGGCGTTGCCATCCTCGACCGCACCAGCCTGCGGGTCATCCAGAACTCGAAGCTGGCCATTACGCTGTCGTCCTATCGCTTCAATGACGGTGCATGCGACCTCAGGGCCGCTTCATCACCGGCTTGATGCATGAAGGTCACAGCCGCAATACGGGCAAGCTCTATCGCTACGACGCCGGCCTGAACGCCTCGGTGATACTGGACGGCGTCAGCCTGTGTCAGGGGTTTTCCAGGTCATGCCCCAACGACTGGATAAACAACGAAAACAGTTCCGGCTGTGACGAGATGTCCAGCTTCGCGTACAGATGCCGGCGGTGCACTTTCACTGTGTCCGGCGAGATATGCAGGCGTTCGGCCATGGCCTTGGACGAGAACCCGCGCAGTACCAGGCGGGCGATTTCCAGTTCGCGGTCCGAAAGTACACCGCAGCCGAATTGGCTCAGCGCATCCCGGATCTGGCTGTCCATGGCCGGCACACGCCGGGTGCTTTGTTGCCAGTGCTGCTGCATCAACGGCAGCACCCAGGCCGACAGGGTGGTCATCAGCCCGGTTTCCTCAACGCTGAATCGCCGCTGCATGCCCAGTGACAGCGACAGCGTCCCCGCGCCCGGCAATTGCAGGATCAACTGCACCTCGTCTTCCAGCACATTGTCGTGAAAGTAACTGAGAAAATACTCGCTCTGGCGAAAATGGTCCGGCGCCACTTCCTCAAGGCGATACACACCGCTGGCATAACCCTCGCGACAGGCCTGGAAGAACGGATCGAGCAAATACAGGCCATTGAGGTACACCAGCATCGACGCCGGCTTGCTGCTCGGCTGGGCGTCGTATTCTTCCAGGGCCTGGGGCGGGCCCTCCACGGGGTAGAAGATCGCCAGCGCGTTATCGAAGGGCACGCACTGGTGCAGCAACAGCACCAGCTGTTTCCAGAAACGCTCGGTGCCGATGTGCGCAACGGTGCGGCCAAGGCCGGCGTGCATGCCGACTTCACGAAACAGGCTCATGTAGCAGGCTCCCGCCAACAAAAGATCGCCCCAAGGGTTCGGCTTTTGCCGGGTGCCGTCAAGGGGAGTACGCCAATAGGGGAATTGGCTGGCACTAGCCCAACCGTTAACGTCGGCAGCATCCAGCGGGAAACATATCCCGCCACGTTCAGACCTTTCGTTTCTGCCTCACACCAAGAACAACGACAGAGGATAACGATATGAGCACTTCCCCCACGCCCGATGGCGTGCTGAAACCCACCCTGAGCGTCTTCGATGTGGTGGCCATCACCGTTTCAGCGGTGACCCCCGCCAGTTCCGTCTTCGTGATCGCGCCTTTTGCCATCCAGCAGGCCGGCAGCGGCGTGTTCCTGGCGTTCGTGATGGCAGGGCTGCTGGCGCTGATGTTCGCGTTTTGCTACGCCGAACTGGGCCGCGCCCATAACAGCGCCGGTGGCGAGTATGTGTATGCCAAGCGCGTGTTCGGTGGCATGGCCGGCTACGCGACGTTCCTGACCGTGCTGGTGATGCTGTTGTTTATTCCGCCGGTATTGGCCACCGGTGCCGCAACCTATCTCAACAATGCCCTGGGTACCACCTTCGACGCGCAAACCGTGGCCCTGGTGATCGTGGTGTGCAGCTACGCCCTGGGCATCCTCAATATCAAGCTCAACGCCTGGATCACCGGGACCTGCCTGCTGCTGGAAGTCGCGGCGTTGCTGGTGATCGTGTGCATCGGCTTCGGTAACCCGGTGCAGCCCGCCAGCGTGCTGTTTCAACCCCAGATCGTCGAAAACGGTGTATTGCACCTGGCGCCCTGGACCCTGGTGATTGGCGCGGTAGGCATTGGCCTGTTTTCCTACAACGGTTACGGCCCTGCCGTATTGCTGGCCGAAGACATGAAATGCGGGGGCAAGGGCGTGCACAAGGCGGTGCTGTGGTCCCTGGGCCTGGTGGTGGTGATCGAGTTGGTGCCGATCACGGCGCTGTTGATCGGCGCGCCGTCACTGAGTGCGATGATCAGCAGCCCGGACCCCATCGGCTACTTGCTCACCAGCCATGGCAACGAAACCCTGTCGCGCCTGGTCAGCGCGGGCATCTTCCTGTCGGTGTTCAACGCCATCGTCGCCATCGTTATCCAGATCGGCCGCGTGGTGTTCAGCAGCGGGCGCGATGCATTGTGGACGCCTACCATCAACAAGCTGTTCACCCGCATTCATCCGCGCTGGGATTCGCCCTGGCTGGCCACGCTGTTCCTGGCGATCCCGTCGGCGTTGCTGAGCTTCAGCTCCAACCTGGCCGACCTCACCTCGTTCAGCGTATTGCTGATCATATTGGTGTACCTGGTGGTGGCGTTGAGCGCGCTGATGAGCCGCGTGCTGCTGCGCGACCGCGAGCATCCCTATCGCATGCCGCTGTGGCCGTTGCCGGCGCTGCTGGCTGTGCTGGGCGCGGGTTACTTGCTGGTGACCTTGATCTACGCGGCGTCAGTACGCGACATCATGATCATCATCGGCTTGCTGGCCCTGTCGGTGATTCTGTATTGCATCAGCGGCCGGTCGAGTCCGGCCTTTCAGAAATTGTAAGGAGTGGTTATGCGTGCACGTCAATTGGGCATCACGTTGGGGCTGGGCACACCCGGTGAGTTCAATGCCATCACCGATGTTCCCGGGGTTCGGGTCGGTCACAGTACGCTCAAGACCCGTGTCGACGGTAAACAGGTGCGTACCGGTGTCAGCGTGGTCCAGCCCCGCGCCGGGGAGGCGCGGTTGCAGCCGTGCTTTGCCGGGTATCACGTGCTGAATGGCAATGGCGACGCCACCGGCCTGGAATGGATCAGCGAGGCGGGCCTGTTGACCACGCCGCTGGCCATCACCAACACCCACAGCATCGGCATCGTGCGCGACACGTTGATTGCCCTGGAGCGCGAGCGCCTGGCGGATCCGGCGGTGTACTGGTGCATGCCGGTGGTGATGGAAACCTACGACGGCCTGCTCAACGACATCTGGGGCCAGCACGTCACCCCCGAGCATGTGCGCCAGGCGCTGGAGAGCGCCGAACGCGGCCCCGTGCAAGAAGGCGCCGTGGGCGGTGGGACGGGGATGATCTGCCATGAATTCAAGGGCGGTATCGGCAGCGCTTCGCGGCGCTTGCCGGCAGAGCAGGGCGGCTGGACCGTCGGCGTGCTGGTGCAGGCCAACCATGGCAAGCGCCAGGAGCTGCGGGTCGACGGTTATCCGGTGGGCCGCTGCTTGATGGACATCCCGTCCCCCTTCGCCGAACGAGGCACGCCGGGCATGGGCTCGATCGTGGTGATCATCGCCACGGATGCGCCCCTGCTGCCGCACCAATGCCAGCGCCTGGCACAACGCGCGTCTATCGGCATCGCGCGCACCGGCGGCGGCACCGAGGACTCCAGCGGCGACCTGTTCCTGGCCTTCGCCACCGGCAACCAGGATCTGCCGCCAGCAGACTACGCGCGCAAGGGCCTGCCGTTGAGCAGCACCTTACAGATGGTGAATAACGATCATATTTCCCCGCTGTTCAGCGCTGCGGCGGAAGCGGTAGAAGAAGCGATCATCAACGCGATCCTGGCGGGCGAAGACATGGTGACCGACGACGGCGTACAGGTGCCGGGTTTGAAAAGCGAGACCTTGTTACAGGCATTGCACGACACGGGTTGGCGCGTGTCCCGGTAATAGGGGACAACGCCGATATATAAATATAAATAGTGGCTGTTTAATGTTGCCAATGACACCGTGACAATATTATGGATCCAATTATCAAGTGTGCCGCTCAACTTGAGCGGCATTAACGCTATTTAATATTTAAATAAGTGCCCGGTGTGTTTTGTCAGACAAAAGCAACGCCACCCAATAAATACGGAGCCAAACTTGTTGGCGCTATTGTGGGTGCGTTTTTCAGGCTGGAAAAGATGTAGACGAAAGATTTCAAGTTGTGTCAGTTTCGTGACGCCTTCAAAAGAGGCGAGTGATAGGACGATCTCGCCCGCGAGATTCCTATCGATCAAAGACTGATGAACTTGCAAACAAGGAAGTACGTTTATGTCAAAAGTTAAAGACAAGGCTATCGTGTCGGCGGCGCAAGCCAGCACCGCTTACTCGCAAATCGATAGCTTCAGCCATCTGTATGACCGTGGTGGCAACCTCACGGTCAATGGCAAACCCTCCTATTCCGTTGACCAGGCAGCCACCCAGCTGCTGCGCGACGGCGCCGCGTACCGGGACTTTGACGGCAACGGCAAGATCGACCTGACCTACACCTTCCTGACCTCGGCGTCCTCGAGCACCATGAACAAACATGGCATCTCGGGCTTCAGCCAGTTCAACGCCCAGCAGAAAGCACAGGCCGCCCTGGCCATGCAATCCTGGTCGGACGTGGCCAACGTCACCTTCACCGAGAAAGCCAGCGGCGGTGACGGCCACATGACATTCGGCAACTACAGCAGCGGCCAGGACGGCGCGGCAGCCTTCGCCTACCTGCCCGGCACCGGTGCAGGCTACGACGGCACCTCGTGGTACCTGACCAACAACAGCTACACGCCGAACAAGACCCCGGACCTGAACAACTACGGCCGGCAGACCCTGACCCACGAAATCGGGCACACCCTGGGCCTGGCTCACCCTGGCGACTACAACGCCGGCGAAGGCGCCCCGACCTACAACGACGCGACCTATGGACAGGACACGCGTGGTTACAGCCTCATGAGTTACTGGAGCGAGAGCAACACCAACCAGAACTTCAGTAAAGGCGGGGTCGAAGCCTACGCCTCCGGCCCGCTGATCGACGACATCGCCGCGATCCAGAAGCTCTACGGTGCCAACTACAACACCCGTGCCGGCGACACCACCTACGGGTTCAACTCCAACACCGGGCGTGATTTCCTCAGCGCCACGTCCAACGCCGACAAGCTGGTGTTCTCGGTCTGGGACGGTGGCGGCAATGACACTCTGGACTTCTCCGGCTTCACCCAGAACCAGAAGATCAACCTCAATGAGGCCTCGTTCTCCGACGTTGGCGGCCTGGTGGGCAACGTCTCCATCGCCAAGGGCGTGACCGTCGAGAACGCCTTCGGCGGTGCGGGCAACGACCTGATCATCGGCAACAACGCGGCCAACGTGATCAAGGGTGGGGCCGGCAACGACCTCATCTACGGGGGCGGCGGCGCGGACCAACTGTGGGGTGGCGCAGGCAACGACACGTTTGTGTTCGGCGCCAGTTCCGACTCCAAGCCAGGGGCGGCGGACAAGATCTTTGACTTCACCTCGGGCTCCGACAAGATCGACCTCAGCGGCATCACCAAAGGGGCCGGCCTGACCTTCGTCAATGCCTTCACCGGGCATGCCGGCGATGCGGTATTGACCTACGCGGCAGGTACCAACCTGGGCACCCTGGCGGTCGACTTCTCCGGGCACGGCGTGGCGGATTTCCTCGTCACCACCGTCGGCCAGGCAGCGGTCAGCGACATCGTGGCATGATGCACGGGCGCGGCGCGCAAGCGCCGCGCCTCCAGGCTGGAGTGTACAGATGCAGCGTTTTTACAATGTGATCGCCTGCGTGTTGCAGGTGATGTTCGTGTCGGCAGGAGCCCACGCAATGGCGAGCAGTCTTGTTTTACCCACCAGCGCCCAACTGGCCGGGCATTGGCAGTTGCACCAGCAGGATCAGGTGTGTGCACTGGACCTGCTCGAGCAGGCCAATGCCCTGGGCGGCGATGTGGCCTGTGTGGCGCAGTGGCTGGGGGACAAGCCCCTGACCTGGTCGCCCACACCCGACGGTATCTGGCTGTTCAATGCCGAAGGCAGCGGGATCACCCATCTGAATCGTCAGAAGGACGGTGAGTACCAGGCTCGGACGAAGTCCGGCACCGTGGTTGAATTAAAACGAGTGCCTTAGTTGTTGTTATAAGCCTATAACTCGATTTCATTAGTTGAGCGACCTCTATCGCGGAGGGCGGCAAACTTATGCGCGTAATTTGATTCAAGGAAGATCAGAACCTATGGCCAGGCCCCATGCGGTGGCGCCTTTATTCAAGGCGCTGGGTGAATACAAGAGCATCTTGATCAGCGTCGGTTGTTTTACCGCTTTGATTAACCTGTTGATGCTGGTGCCGTCGATCTACATGCTGCAAGTGTATGACCGTGTGCTCTCCTCGCAGAATGAAACCACCCTGGTGATGTTGACCCTGATGGTGGTGGGCTTCTTTGCCTTTATTGGCCTGCTCGAGGTCATCCGCAGTTTTATCGTGATCCGCATCGGCAGCCAGTTGGAGCGGCGTTTCAACTTGCGCGTATACAAGGCCGCGTTCGAACGCAACCTGCAACGCGGCCAGGGGCATGCCGGGCAATCCTTGGGGGATTTGACCCATATCCGCCAATTCATCACCGGCCCGGCGCTGTTCGCGTTCTTCGATGCGCCGTGGTTTCCCATCTACCTGTTTGTGATTTTCCTCTTCAATGTGTGGCTCGGGGTGTTGGCCACCGCCGGCGCAGTGCTGTTGATCGGCCTTGCGTGCCTCAACGAATACCTGACCAAGAAACCCTTGGGCGAGGCCAGTGGCTTCTCCCAGCAGTCGACGCAGCTGGCCACCAGCCATTTGCACAACGCCGAAACCATCCAGGCCATGGGCATGCTCGGGGCGTTGCGCCACCGCTGGTTTGCTGTGCATTCGCAGTTCCTGGGTTTGCAGAACAGAGCCAGTGATACCGGGTCGGTGATCACCTCGTTGAGCAAATCCCTGCGCCTGTGCCTGCAATCCCTGGTGCTGGGCCTGGGCGCGCTGTTGGTGATCAAGGGCGACATGACCGCCGGGATGATGATCGCGGGCTCGATCCTGATGGGCCGTGTACTCAGCCCCATCGACCAGTTGATTGCGGTCTGGAAGCAATGGAGTTCGGCCAAGCTGGCCTATCAGCGGCTGGACGAACTGCTGCGCGAGTTTCCGCCGGAAGTGGAGCAGATGAAATTGCCCGCACCCAAGGGCCATGTCAGCTTCGAACAGGTCAGCGCGGGGCCGCCCGGGCGGCGCATGCCCACCCTGCATCAGGTCAGCTTCAGCCTTGGCGCCGGCGAAGTGCTCGGCGTGCTTGGCGCCTCCGGCTCCGGCAAATCCACCCTGGCCCGCGTGCTGGTGGGCGTGTGGCCGACCCTGGCCGGCACCGTGCGCCTGGACGGTGCGGATATTCACCGCTGGGACCGCGACGACCTCGGCCCGCACATCGGCTACCTGCCCCAGGACATCGAACTGTTCAGCGGCAGCATCGCCGACAACATCGCACGTTTTCGCGAGGCCGACCCCGAGCGGGTAGTGAAGGCTGCGCAGCAAGCCGGCGTGCATGACTTGATCCTGCGCCTGCCCCACGGTTATGACACGGTCCTCGGCGATAACGGCGGTGGTCTGTCCGGCGGCCAGAAACAACGCGTAGCCCTGGCACGTGCGCTGTACGGTGGGCCGCGCTTGATCGTCCTGGATGAGCCCAATTCCAACCTCGACACCGTCGGCGAAGCCGCGCTGGCCAGCGCCATTGTGCAGATGAAGGCCCAGGGCAGCAGTGTGGTGCTGGTGACCCATCGTTCTTCGGCCTTGGCCCAGGCCGATAAATTGCTGGTGCTCAACGAAGGGCGTTTGCAGGCATTCGGGCCAAGCCAGGACGTGCTGCGGGCGTTGTCGGGCCAGCATGAGGCACCGAAGGATAAACCCGGTGTGAGTTTCAGCCGTCAGTATCAAGCCGGAAGGAATCCAGGCGCATGAGCAGTATCACTGTTGAATCACGTTTCAAAGAGCGCGACGCCCGGTTCTTTGCGCGCATGGGCTGGCTGCTGACCCTGGTCGGTGCCGGTGGCTTTTTCCTCTGGGCCAGCCTGGCGCCCCTGGACCAGGGCATCCCGGTGCAGGGCACGGTGGTGGTGTCGGGCAAACGCAAGGCGGTGCAAACCTTCAGCCCCGGCGTGGTCAGTCGGATCCTGGTCAAGGAGGGTGAACTGGTGAAGCAAGGCCAGCCGCTGTTCCGTCTCGACCAGACCCAGCACCAGGCCGACGTGCAGTCCCTGCAAGCCCAGTACCGCATGGCCTGGGCCAGCGTCGCGCGGTGGCAGAGCGAGCGCGACAATCAATCCGCTATCACCTTTCCCGCCGAGCTGAGCAGCAACCCCGACCCGGCACTGGCGTTGGTCCTGGAAGGCCAGCGCCAATTGTTCAGCAGCCGTCGCGAAGCCTTTGCCCGTGAACAGGCGGGCATCCGCGCGAATATCGACGGCGCCACCGCGCAGCTCAACGGCATGCGCCGCGCCCGCAGCGACCTGACCGCCCAGGCCCAGTCCCTGCGCGACCAACTGAGCAACCTGCAACCCCTGGCCGACAACGGCTATATCCCGCGCAACCGGCTGATGGAGTACCAACGCCAGCTGTCCCAGGTGCAACAGGACCTGGCGCAGAACACCGGAGAGAGCGGCAGGGTGGAGCAGGGCATCCTTGAATCGCGCCTGAAATTGCAGCAGCACAGCGAGGAATACCAGAAGGATGTGCGCAGCCAGTTGGCCGACGCGCAATTGCGCAGCCTGACCCTGGAGCAGCAACTCACCTCGGCCGGCTTCGATCTGCAACACAGCGAGATCAACGCACCGGCCGACGGCATTGCGGTCAACCTCAGCGTGCACACCGAAGGCGCCGTGGTGCGTGCCGGTGAAACCCTGTTGGAAATCGTACCCCAGGGCACGCGCCTGGAAGTGGAAGGGCATTTGCCGGTGCACCTGGTGGACAAGGTCGGCACGCACCTGCCGGTGGATATCCTGTTCACCGCCTTCAACCAGAGCCGCACCCCGCGTGTGCCGGGGGAGGTCAGCCTGATTTCCGCCGACCAGATGCTCGACGAAAAAACCGGCGCGCCGTATTACGTGCTGCGCACCACCGTCAGCGAGGCGGCGCTGGAGACCCTCCACGGCCTGGTGATCAAGCCGGGCATGCCCGCCGAGATGTTCGTGCGCACCGGCGAGCGCTCGTTGCTCAATTACCTGTTCAAGCCGCTGCTCGACCGCGCCGGCTCCGCGTTGACCGAGGAATGAGCATGAAAGCTGTGTTCATCGCCTTGCTGTTCACCTGCGTCCATGCCCAGGCCGCCATGGGCCCGTTCGATGTGTACGAGCAGGCCTTGCGTAACGATCCGGTGTTTCTCGGTGCGGTCAAGGAGCGCGACGCCGGCCTGGAAAACCGCACCATCGGCCGCGCCGGCTTGCTGCCCAAGCTGTCGTACAACTACAACAAGGGCCGCAACAACTCCCAGGCCACCTTGCCCGACGGGCGCGGCGGCAATTACCACGACGACCGCAACTACAACAGCTACGGCTCGACCTTCAGCCTGCAACAGCCGCTGTTCGACTATGAGGCCTACGCCAACTACCGCAAGGGCGTGGCCCAGGCGCTGTTCGCCGATGAAAGCTTTCGCGACAAGAGCCAGGCGCTGCTGGTGCGGGTGCTGAGCTATTACACCCAGGCGCTGTTTGCCCAGGACCAGATCGACATCGCACGGGCCAAGAAGAAAGCCTTCGAGCAGCAGTTCCAGCAGAACCGGCACCTGTTCCAGCAGGGCGAGGGCACCCGCACCGATATCCTCGAAGCCGAGTCGCGCTATGAGCTGGCCACCGCCGAAGAGATCCAGGCGCTGGACGAACAGGATGCCTCGCTTAGAGAACTGGGCGCGCTGATCGGTGTGCAAAGCGTCAACATCGACGACCTCGCCCCGTTGAACGAAGGCTTCGCCGCGTTCACCTTGACCCCAGCGAACTACGACACCTGGCATGAACTGGCGATCAGCAACAACCCCACGCTGGCGTCCCAGCGCCATGCCCTGGAAGTCGCCCGTTATGAAGTGGAGCGTAACCGCGCCGGGCACCTGCCCAAGGTCACTGCGTATGCCAGTTCGCGCCAGCAGGAGTCCGACAGCGGCAACACCTACAACCAGCGCTACGACACCAACACCATCGGCGTCGAAGTGAGCCTGCCGTTGTATGCCGGTGGCGGCATCTCTGCGTCCACCCGCCAGGCCAGCCGCGCCATGGAACAGGCCGAGTATGAGCTGGAAGGCAAGACCCGCGAGACCCTGATCGAACTGCGTCGGCAGTTCAGTGCCTGTCTGTCCGGCGTGAGCAAACTGCGCGCCTATCAAAAAGCCCTGGCCTCCGCAGAAGCGCTGGTGGTGTCGACCAAGCAGAGCATCCTCGGTGGCGAGCGGGTCAACCTCGATGCGCTGAATGCCGAACAACAGCTCTACAGCACGCGGCGCGACCTGGCCCAGGCGCGTTACGACTACCTGATGGCCTGGACCAAATTGCACTACTACGCCGGCAACCTGCGCGACACCGACCTGGCCAAGGTGGATGAGGCGTTCGGGCCGGCACCGCATTAATTGACTTTCTCGACAATTCCAACAACAGAGAGGCAAGACCATGGGCGTGTTTGACTATAAAAACCTCGGGGCCGAGGGCTCCAAAGCGTTGTTCTCCGATGCCATGGCGATCACGCTGTATACCTACCACAACCTGGATAACGGCTTTGCCGTGGGCTACCAGCACAACGGCCTGGGGCTCGGTTTGCCCGCCACGCTGGTGGGCGCACTGCTGGGCAGCACGGATTCCCAGGGCGTGATTCCCGGCATTCCCTGGAACCCGGATTCGGAAAAAGCCGCCCTGGACGCCGTACAGGCTGCAGGCTGGACCCCCATCAGCGCCAGCACCCTGGGCTATACCGGCAAGGTCGACGCCCGCGGTACGTTCTTCGGCGAAAAGGCTGGCTACACCACGGCCCAGGTCGAGGTGCTGGGCAAGTACGACGACGCCGGCAAGTTGCTGGAAATCGGTATCGGTTTTCGCGGTACGTCGGGCCCTCGGGAAACGCTGGTCAGCGACTCCATTGGCGATCTGGTCAGCGATCTGCTCGCGGCCTTGGGGCCCAAGGATTACGCCAAGAACTACGCCGGCGAAGCCTTTGGCGGCCTGCTCAAGAACGTCGCCGACTACGCCAGTGCCCACGGCCTCAGCGGCCACGACGTGGTGGTCAGCGGCCACAGCCTGGGCGGCCTGGCGGTCAACAGCATGGCCGACTTGAGCAGCAGCAAATGGGCAGGTTTCTACCAGGACGCCAACTACCTGGCCTACGCCTCGCCGACCCAGAGCGCTGGCGACAAGGTGCTTAATATCGGCTACGAAAACGACCCGGTATTCCGGGCGCTGGACGGCTCATCCTTCAATTGGTCATCGTTGGGCGTGCATGACAAACCCCATGAATCGACCACCGACAATATCGTCAGCTTCAACGACCACTACGCTTCGACGCTGTGGAATGTGCTGCCTTTTTCCATCACCAACCTGCCGACCTGGATCTCCCATTTGCCTACGGGGTATGGCGATGGGATGACGCGCATCCTCGAGTCCGGGTTCTATGAGCAGATGAGCCGCGACTCGACGATTATCGTCGCCAACCTGTCCGACCCGGCACGCGCCACCACCTGGGTGCAGGACCTCAACCGCAATGCCGAACCGCACAAGGGCGATACCTACATCATTGGCAGCGACGGCAATGACCTGATCCAGGGCGGCAAGGGCGCGGACTTCATCGAGGGTGGCAAGGGCAATGACACGATCCGCGACAGCAGCGGGCATAACACCTTTTTGTTCAGCGGGCCGTTTGGCCAGGACCGGATTATCGGCTATCAAGCAACGGACAAGCTGGTGTTCAGGGACGTTGAGGGGAGTGCGGATTACCGTGATCACGCCAAGGTCGTGGGCGGGGATACGGTGATCAGTTTTGGCGCGGACTCGGTGACGTTGGTGGGGGTGGTTGGCTTGTCGGGGGAGGGGATTGTGATCGGTTAAAACGGTGGGAGGGGGCCAAGCCCTCTCCCACATTTGATCAGTGCGGGCCGCTGGAAATCAGTCCTCCTTGCGCACCGTCGCCACATCGTCGGCTTTGACACGGATGTGTTTGCCGGCAATGTCGGTGAACTCGTAGAAACCATCGGCCGTCTTGGTTTTTGGAGAGTCTTTGGTCAAATACTGCGTGCCATTTTGCAGCGTCACTACGGTTTGCGTCGCGCAACCGGCCAATACCAGAAAAGTGAGTGCAACCAGTGGCAGCCCCAAATTCTTCATGTTCATAACCCTTACCGTTAACCCTGAAAAGTCCCGCGCCAAGGCTGCGGGCCATAAATTTTACGCCATCGACTCCCCCATCTGATCACTTTTATACAAAAAGTTGCGTGCGCCATTTATCTATTACCGATTGCAACACAGTATGGGGAACGGCACTCTGTATGCATAACCAGTATTTGACCTGCGCCCGCCATGCCCAATCCCCTCGACGATCCGCTCTATTACCTGCATAATTTCCGCCAGGTCCTGCATTGGCTGGGGCAACGCTATGCCGATCTGCTCGACCCTGACGAACAGCATTTCATTCAGCAATTCGACAGGTTGCCGCAAGCGTCCCAGGCGCTGTTGGTGCGCATGGTGATGCGCAAGGGCGTGCATTTTCGCGCGGGCAAGCTGCACTACGCGGAGATTGGTTGCCCCCATGCCGCTGCCGCGCCTTTGCGGGAATTGGGATGGGTGGACGACAACCATCTTCTGGCATTTGAAGCATTATTCGCCTTGCTGCAAAAAGGCGAGATCCTCAGCACCTTTGCACCCTGGATCGACCAGCCCAAGGGCAGGAAGGCCGACTGGCTGCACGGGTTGGCGGCGCAGTTCACCGACACGCGCCGTTTCGCCGACTGGTGCCCGGACCTGGCCGACACGCTGTACAGCCTCACCGTGATGGAGTTATGCGACCGCCTGCGGCTGATGTTCTTCGGCAACCTGCACCAGGATTGGTCCGAGTTCGTCCTCGCCGACCTGGGCATCTACACCTATGAAAAAGTGGAGTTCTGCGCCGAATCGCGGGGGTTGCGCAGCCGCGCCGACGTGCACGGTTTTCTGTTCCTGCACCAATGCCAGCAGGCGTTTGAACGCGGTGAGGCGCTGGCGCAGGTGCTGGCTGAAGTGGCCACGCTGAACACCGACAACCCCTGGCTGGAAAAGCGCCGGGCCAAGCTGTTGTTCCAGCTCGGCCAGTATTGCGAGCGCAGTGCCGAGTTGGACCTGGCGCAGCAGATCTACCGCACCTGCGCCTACCCCGGCGCCCGCGCGCGGCTGATTCGCGTGCTGGAGCGCCAGGAGGATTACGTCCAGGCCATGGCCCTGGCAAGCGTCGCGCAACAGGCACCGGAAAGTGCCGCCGAACAGCAGCACCTGTTGCGCGTGATGCCCCGCCTGCGCCGCAAGCTGGGCGAACCCCGGCTGCCGACGCTCAAATCCCGTGAAGTCACGCGCCTGGACCTGGAACTTGCGCTGCCGGAGCCGTTGATGTCGGTGGAGTCCTGTGTCCAGGCCCACCTGAGCGCACCTGATGCACCGGTGCACTACGTCGAGAACGGCCTGATCAATTCGCTGTTCGGCCTGCTGTGCTGGGAGGCGATCTTCGCGCCGCTGCCGGGGGCGTTCTTCCACCCGTTCCAGCGCGGGCCGGCGGACCTGCACAGCGAAGACTTCCACGCGCGCCGCGTCCCCCTGTTTGACGCGTGTTTTGCGCAACTGCAGGACGGGCGCTACACGACCACCATCCGCCAACGCTACCTCGATAAGTGGGGGATCCAGTCGCCCTTTGTGTTCTGGAACCTGCTCAGTGAAGACCTGCTGGAACAAGCCTTGGCCTGCCTGCCGGCCGAACACCTGCGCTACTGGTTCGAACGCTTGCTGCTGGATATCCGCGCCAACCGTGCCGGCATGCCGGACCTGATCCAGTTCTGGCCGGCGCAGAAGACCTATCGCATGATCGAGGTCAAGGGCCCTGGCGACCGCTTGCAAGACAACCAGTTGCGTTGGCTGGAGTTCTGCGGCGAATACCAGATGCCCGTTACCGTCTGCTACGTACGCTGGGCGGAGCAACCCGCTTGAGCTACAGCGTAGCCGTGCGGGCGCTGTGCGAGTTCACCGCCAAGGTGGGCGACCTGGACCTGCGCTTTACCCCGTCGCCCAGCGCCCAGGAAGGTATAGCGGGCCATCGCACCGTTGCTTCGCGACGCAGCGCGCACTACCAGAACGAAGTGGCCCTCGAAGGCGACTACCAGCAGCTCAAGGTGCGGGGTAGGGCAGACGGCTATGACCCGGACGCCAATCGCCTGGAGGAGGTGAAGACCTATCGCGGCGACCTGGCTGCCCAACCCGCCAACCACCGGCAACTGCATTGGGCCCAGGCCAAGGTGTACGGCTGGTTGATGTGCCAGAAGCTTGGCCTCACGGATATCGACGTGGCGCTGGTGTATTTCGATATCGTCGGCGAAGGCGAAACCCTGCTCAATCAACGTTTCCAGGCGGACGAGCTGCAAGCGTTCTTCAATCAGCAATGTGCGCTGTTTCTCGGCTGGGCCCGCCAGGAAATGCAGCACCGCGAAGCGCGCAACGCTGCGGCGCAGACCTTGCGTTTCCCCCATGCCGATTTTCGCCCCGGCCAACGCACTCTGGCCGAGTCGGTGTACAAGGCTGTCAGCACCGGCCGTTGCCTGATGGCCCAGGCGCCAACGGGCATCGGCAAGACCATCGGCACGATCTTCCCGCTGCTCAAGGCCCTGGCGCCCCAGCAACTGGACAAGGTGTTTTTCCTCACCGCCAAGACCCCCGGTCGCAAACTCGCCCTCGATGCCGCCACGGTGCTGCATGCCAGCAGCGACCTGCCCCTGCGCGTTCTCGAACTGGTGGCGCGGGACAAGGCCTGCGAACACCTGGACAAAGCCTGCCACGGCGACTCCTGCTCGTTGGCCAAAGGCTTCTACGACCGCCTGCCCGCCGCACGCATCGCCGCGTCCAAGGTGCGCCTGCTCGACCAGCGCAACCTGCGCGATGTCGCCCTCGCTCACGGGGTATGCCCTTATTACCTGAGCCAGGAAATGGCACGCTGGGCCGACCTGGTGGTTGCCGACTACAACTACTATTTCGACTTCGGCGCCATGTTGTTCGGCCTGGCCCAACTCAACCAATGGCGCGCTGCCGTGCTGGTGGACGAAGCCCACAACCTGGTCGAGCGCGCCCGTTCGATGTACAGCGCGAGCCTCGACCAGTACAGCCTGAAGATCCTGCGCGACACCGCGCCCGAGCCGCTGAAGAAACCCCTGCAGCGCCTCAACCGCGAATGGAACGCCCTGCACAAGGACCAGCTCGCGCCGTACCAGGCCTACAGCTTGCGCCCGGACAAACTGCTCCAGGCCCTGAACCTGTGCACCAGCGCCCTGGGCGATTACTTCAACGACCACCCCGAAGCCCTCAGCGGTGACCTACAAGCCTTCTACTTCGAAGCGCTGCAATTTACCAAAGTCGCCGAGCTGTTCAACGAGCACTTCATCTTCGACATCAGCAAGCGCCAGCTCGGCGGCAAACGCAGCAGCTCGACCCTGTGCCTGCGCAACGTGGTACCCGCCGAATTCATCCGGCCGCGCTTGACGGCGGCCCGCAGCAGCGTGTTGTTTTCCGCCACCTTGAGCCCTCGCCACTATTACGCCGACCTGCTGGGGTTGCCAGCGGACACCGCCTGGGTCGACGTGGAATCGCCGTTCAAGGCCGAACAACTGCACGTGCGCATCGTCGGCGACATCTCCACCCGCTTCGTGCATCGCCAAGCCTCGCTGGCGCCGATTGTCGAGCTGATCGCCCGTCAGTTTGCCCGGCAACCGGGCAACTACCTGGCGTTTTTCTCAAGCTTTGATTACCTGCAACAGGTGGCACAACTGCTCGCCGAAACACACCCGCAGATCCCGCTGTGGCAACAGTCGCGGGGCATGGCCGAGGCCGAACGCCAGGGCTTTCTCGATCAATTCACCGAGCACAGCCAAGGCGTCGGCTTTGCCGTGCTGGGCGGCGCGTTCGGTGAAGGCATCGACTTGCCGGGCACACGCCTGATCGGCGCATTTATCGCCACCCTGGGATTGCCGCAACTCAACCCGGTCAACGAGCAGATAAAACTGCGCATGGCGGCGATTTTTGGCGCAGGGTACGACTACACCTACCTGTACCCCGGCATCCAAAAGGTCGTGCAGGCGGCGGGGAGGGTGATCCGCAGCCAGCACGACCGGGGCGTGGTGATGTTGATGGATGATCGGTTCGGGGAGGCGCGGGTCCGCCAGCTGTTGCCGGGATGGTGGACGGTTTATTGAGCTATTCCTGCCATCAATAATGCTGGTTCTTGCACGACGGATCCCCCAGGCTAGGCAAAACCTCCAGGAAAGGCCCCGCCCATGAGCCAACTGCCCGCGCAAAAGATCCCTGTAAACGGTATTGAGCTATGGGTGCATGTCGCGGGGCCGGAACAGGGCCGCCCCATCTGGCTGCTCCATGGATTTCCCGAGTGCTGGCACTCCTGGCGTGAACAGATTCCGGCGTTGGCCGCCGCAGGCTATCGGGTGTTTGCCCCACAAATGCGCGGTTACGGGCCAACGAGTTCGCCCGCCGAGATCGCCGACTATGACCTGTTGACCCTGTGTGGCGATATTCAGCAGGCCATGGATCACTTCGGTCATGATCAGGTCACCATGGTCGGCCATGACTGGGGCGCCGTGGTGGCCTGGCACCTGGCGTTGCTCGAGCCGGAGCGCGTCACTCGGTTGGTCACGATGTCCGTGCCTTTTGCCGGGCGTGCTCGGCGGCCGGTGATCGACATCATGCGCGAGCTGTATGCTGACCGCTTCAATTACATCCTGTATTTCCAGGAACCGGGTGTAGCTGAGCAGGAACTGGATGCCGATATCGAACGCACCTTGCGCCTGTTCATGCAGGACCAGGATGTGTTTCTACAGCAGAAACCGGCCACCGCCACGTTGCTTGAGGGCACTTCAACGCCCGGTGCATTGCCGCGCTGGTGTACACCGGCAGACCTCGACGTGTACGTGCAAACCTTCGCTGGACAGGGCTTTCGCGGCCCGTTGAACTGGTACCGTAATTTCGAGCGCAACTGGCAGCGCACCGAGTTCCTCGCCGGCCGCCAGGTGTTGCAACCGACCTTGTTCCTGATTGGCGACCGCGATCCGGTGGGCGTATTCGAGGCCCATACGCTCAAACGCATGCCCGAATACGTGCCGCAGTTGGAGCTGCACGTGTTGGCCAACTGCGGGCACTGGATCCAGAACGAGCAGGGCGCGCGGGTTAACACGTTGCTGCTCGATTTCCTGGGCCGGCACTGAACCGTCAGACCACTTCCAGGTAGGAACTGTGGATCGCACGCGCCAACTCGCGCACGGTGTCGATGAACTCCGTGAGACGGCTATGCAGGCCGTCTTCGAGAATCTCATCAATCCCGGTATACCTCAGCCGCGCCTCGAACTCCGCCGCCAGGCGCTGTGCGGTGCGCCCGTAACTGCCGGGCAGGTCC
Organism: Pseudomonas sp. GW821-FHT09D08; assembly: GCF_059416305.1. Taxonomy (NCBI): domain Bacteria; kingdom Pseudomonadati; phylum Pseudomonadota; class Gammaproteobacteria; order Pseudomonadales; family Pseudomonadaceae; genus Pseudomonas; species Pseudomonas sp. GW821-FHT09D08. The sequence continues at coordinate 88,727 of NZ_JBWKOX010000001.1, read as the reverse complement.
GCGAGGATATGACTCAACTCTTCGATACAGGCATGCAACGAACGCGGCACGTCACTGCGTAATAACAGCAACTCCGACACCGACCGCGCATTCAGCGCATTCGGATACAGCTCCGTATACGCCTCGAACGACGACAACGCGCGGAGCAGGGCGCTCCACTGGTAATACCCGCGTGCCGACAGGTCGCTGACTTCTTCCGACTCTTCGCCGAACATCTCGTAGCGCGCGTCCAGCAGGCGCAGGGTATTGTCCGCGCGTTCGACAAAGGTGCCCAGGCGAATGAACCGATAGGCGTCGTTGCGCATGATGGTGCCCGAGGTGGCGCCGCGGAACAGGTGCGAACGCTGCTTGACCCAGTCACAGAAGTGGCTGATGCCATGGCGTGCCAGGCCGCCGGCGGCGATGCTGCGCATTTCCAGCCAGGTGGCGTTGAGGTTTTCCCACATGTCGGCAGTGATGCGTCCGCGCACCGCATGGGCATTGCCCCGCGCGGCGCGCAGGCAGTTGTAGATGCTGGCCGGGTTTTCTTCGTCGAGGGCGAAGAAGTGCAGCATGCGCTCGGCATCCAGGGTTTGGTGGCGCTCCAGGTAACTGTCCAGGGTGCCGCTGCTGAGCAACGACATCGCCAGTTCGTCCAGGCCATCGCTACGCCCGGCCTGGGGCATCAGCGACAGGGAATAACTGACTTCGAGCATACGCGCCAGGTTCTCGGCGCGCTCCAGGTAGCGGGACATCCAATACAGATCTGCGGCGGTTCTACTCAACATACTCAGCCCTCCACCACCCAGGTGTCCTTGGTTCCGCCGCCCTGCGACGAGTTGACGATCAACGAGCCTTCCTTCAGCGCCACGCGGGTGAGGCCTCCCGGCACCAGGCGGGTTTCCTTGCCCGAGAGCACAAAGGGCCGCAGGTCGATATGCCGGGGTGCGATGCCGTTTTCGACAAAGGTCGGGCAGGTGGACAGGCTCAGGGTCGGTTGGGCGATATACGCATGGGGGCGGGCCTTGATGCGTTGGCGGAAGTCTTCGATCTCGGCGGCGCTGGAAGCGGGGCCTACCAGCATGCCGTAGCCGCCGGAGCCCTGGGTTTCCTTGACCACCAGGTCGGCCAGGTTGGCCAGTACGTGGGACAGTTCATCCGGCTTGCGGCACTGGAAGGTCGGCACGTTTTGCAGGATCGGCTCTTCATCCAGGTAAAACTTGATCATCGCCGGCACATAGGGATAGATCGATTTGTCGTCCGCCACGCCGGTGCCGATGGCATTGGCCAGCACCACATTACCGGCGCAATAGGCCGCGACCAGCCCTGGCACGCCGAGCATGGATTCAGGGTTGAACGCCTGCGGGTCGAGGAACGCGTCGTCGATACGCCGGTAGATCACGTCCACCGCCTTGGGCCCGTCGGTGGTGCGCATGAACACCTTGAGGTCGTGCACGAACAGGTCGGCGCCTTCCACCAGCTCCACGCCCATTTCCCGCGCCAGGAACGCATGTTCGAAGAACGCGCTGTTGAAGCGCCCGGGTGTCAGCACCACCACATTCGGGTTGTCCAGGCGGCTGGCGCTTTTCAGGGTCTTGAGCAGCAGGTTGGGGTAGTGGTCCACCGGCGCGATACGCTGCTTGGCGAACACCTCGGGGAACAGGCGCATCATCATCTTGCGGTCTTCGAGCATGTAGCTCACGCCGCTGGGGGTGCGTAGGTTGTCTTCGAGCACGTAGTAGGTGCCGTCGCCATCACGTACCAGGTCCACCCCCGAGATGTGGGAATAAATATCGCGGTGCAGATCCAGGCCGACCATGGCCTTCTGGTAACCCTCGTTGCCCAGCACCTGGTCGGCCGGAATGATCCCGGCCTTGATGATGCGCTGGTCGTGGTAGATGTCGGCAAGGAACATGTTCAGTGCATTGACGCGCTGGATACAGCCGCGTTCGATCACGCTCCATTCGCTGGCGGGGATGCTGCGGGGGATGATGTCGAAGGGGATCAGGCGCTCGGTGTCCTGCTCGTCGCCATAAAGGGTGAAGGTGATTCCCGCGCGATGGAAGAGCAGATCGGCTTCGCGACGGCGCTGGGCCAGCAGTTCCGGCGGCGTGTTGGCCAGCCAGCGGGAGAAGTCCTGATAGTGCGCACGGCAAACGCCGTTTGCGTCATTCATTTCATCGAAGAAAGATCGAGCCATTCCAGTACCTTGTCAGTGCCGAGGGTAGCCTTGGGTGGCACTGCCGCTTTAAAAAACGCATTTTTTTATGAGCCCGTGGCTGAGGGTGCCACCGGGCCTGGTCCTTACTTTCTTATGGGGTCGGCTCTGGGTCGGGGGGTAACGAATGCTCCTGGGTTGACGGCGGGCAGTGGGGTATCAATGAGGTAAAGCAATGCTTGTGCCGAAACCGTAATGGGCGGCAGTTACGCCTCTGCCAGCGGGCTTCTGGCCCGGGAAGAGCACAACTGTGGCGCGTGGTGTTACCGGTCGGCGCACCAGGACGGTGCACCGACTCAGAGCAGGCAGGTAAGCGCGATGCTTGCCTTCGGGCAGGCTTTTCAGGCGCTTAGCGTTTCAGGTCGTAATCATCGTCCGATGGATAGTCCGGGGTAGGTTCGGCCGATTGGGAGTGGCGCTTCTGGATTTGCTGTTGCAGTTCTGCCAGCTTGTCCAGCTCGCTTTGCGTCGGAGCTCGTGATGTACGAGTCTTTCCAGGTTGTTTCACCCCCTCGGCAGAGAAGTAGACCGGTTGATAGCTGGGGTCAGGCTTGAAGACCGTTGCGCCGCTATCCTCCACAACACCTATCTCTACATGTTTTCTTTGCACCGGTCTTGGTTTGCCCACGAAGGTATCCAGGTGATCTCTCAGTTCCCGGCGGTTCTTAAAGTTCTTGATCGAGAGGGATTCAACATTCGGATGAATGTACATGGTGCCTTGATAAGCCTTGACGGACTTTTTGGTGAGCTTTGCAAAGCTTGCGGCAAACGAGCGTTCATCGCCGTCAGCAGAGTGGCACATGGTCAGGCGGATTTCATCGTACTGGTCAAACTTCACGCCGCAGTTCTTGAGGTGCTCGAAGGCTTCGTGCGCCGTGAGTTCTTTTCCATTGATCATCATCAGCGCGGAATCGTGTCCATCCTTGCGGGCACCGTGTACATCCAGGGTTAATCGCTTGTTATTGTTATGTTTATCGACGGTCATGAAGATTCCTTCGTCGAGCTTTTTAATCTCCTCGATATTTCCGCCCATTGCGATACTTTTTGGATCAAAGGCAGCAAGGGGCTTGCCATAGGGTTTCATATTGATCGGGTCATAGCGAAACCATTGGCCATTGTGGAAGACCGCCGAGGTTTCAATCACTTCACCCAAGGATTTGTATGTTCCGGTGGCGGCCGCTGGAAAGCGCGCGCTGGCCTTGACCAGGTCATAGTCGCTGGCAATGCCCAAGAGTCGCTTGCCATTTTTATAGGCGGCCTTAGGGGCGCTGGTGGCAAACTCCAGTGGGTTGGTCATCTCCCATAACACACGGCCCACAACTTTTGTCGCAGTACGCAACTTTGTAAATGCAGAAGCGCTTTTGCTCAATGCACTGGTGGCTGGGGTACCTGCGACTATTGTAATCAGGCTGAATGCGTCGAACAGCAGGTCTTTGAGTCCTTCACCTATATTACCCTGAGCAAAATTCATGATGGCAGAGCGAAAAGGGATGAGGTTGAGGGCGACTTCATATGCAATCTTGTCCCAGTGGATCTCCGTCTCGAAGGTTGTTGCCCCTCTGCCGATACTTTTCAAGAGATTGAGGTAAGACTCCTGGAGAACCATGCTGGAAATGAATGATGTCCTGTTGCTGAAGTAACTTTGTGGCACCGCCTCGGATGCCTGCCGTTCATCCATGATGCCCGCTGGCGCGTCGTCAGGTGGTGTGATGGGCTGATAATCAAAGGTTTCAGGTTCATAAATATCCTGCTTGCCTTGCTTCATCTTTTCCAGTTCAGGTCGCAGACTGATGGCTCGTGTGGAAGCGTTATATTCATAAACCTTAGTGGTGGGACCGAGCTCGGTTTTGATCAGTACGACCTCAGGGTTGGGATGCCGGGTGTCGGCGGCCGTGCGGTCGGGATTGTTATAGACTTTTGTCTGGCTGAACAGGCTCAACTTTCCAAACTCAAGTTGGCGTCTATCTTCCAGCGGCAGATTTGAGATCAGGTACTTGGTCAATACAGGCAGGTTTTCCTCGAGCCGTTTTTTGTGCTCGGCGAAAGGCGGATAGAACACGCTATCGATATAGGGCAGTTTGTTTGCCCGTCGCTGTAGTTTCAGGATGTCGACTTTTGGATTCGAAGACTGCCAATAATTGGGTTTGGTGCGCGATGAGGCTTTGCTCTGATCCACGGGCACCGTCGAAACAACACCGGAGTGGTGGACCAACCGGTTTTGCATATACAGGTCCAGGACCGAATAAGGCCCCTTGTAGTCGGCATGATAGGACGACAGGGTGATGCATTTTTCTTCGAATGGAATCTCCGGACCGTAGAATTCTATCAGTTCGGCCAGCGCCAGTTCCTTGCGACTGGGGGGCGGTTCCCGAAGTGCGGTGGAGGCAGCTTTCAATTCCGTAAGGTGTTTTTTGAACGCCTGAGTGACGGTATTCATTTGCTGGTCGGTGTACTTATCTCCAGGGTTGTATGCAATGACCCCTTGCGCGACGCCCCAATCCTTGAGGGCATCCTGGCGTGCCTCCTGCTCAATCAGTTTGTCCGCAGCCGTGAGCGGTGCAATGTCGTTGTAAGCCATCACGTCTACATAATTCATGTGCGACGTGGCGCCAGGCGCTCGGGCCTCGATTCGAGCCACGGCGATCACCAGGTTGGCCCATGCATGGGAACCATAGGTCACGATGGCGGGAATATTGTTGACCAGGAAGGCAGGCGCCTTGCGTGCCAGCAGGGCGTGAGCGGCGAGGGAAACGGGTTCTTTTTTTTCGAAAGATAAATGGATATCCAATTTATCCAGGATTTTCGACGGATGCAGTCCCCAGTGGGCGGCTTGTGCCAGGTCATAGCCGGCCACAGTCGTTCTGGCAGGAATGTTGGCACCATTGGATATAACCGTATGCCCCAGCATCTGCCGAGTGCCAGCATAGGTGGTGGTTGGCCGGTGCAAATCCATCGCGAGCGCCGTGAGAATCCAATCTCTCACGCTGGCCGTGCTCGACACGCCGGAAAATTTACCTTGCAGTGCCAAGCCGAAGGCTTGAGCTCTAGGGCTTTTGAGGAGGGCGTTGAACCCTTCTTCGACCCTGCCTCGAGGCAAATTCCCCACACCGATGCTTTGTTGATAGGTCCCTACCCTGACGCCCGCACTGAGATAGCCCAACACGCCCGTTGCCGGGTCATAACCTTCTACGCCCGGCAGGCCGAGGTTTTTCGTTTTCAACGCTGTTTCAAGGTCTGCATGGTCTTTGCCGCTTAACGGCTCCCCATTGGAGAGCAAGCCGCTGAAGCTGCCACTGACTGGCACAGTGAGGGGGTTGAGGTGGAGAAAGCGCAAAAACTCGACCAGCTCTTCATTGCTCTGAGGTTGGAGCCAGCCTCGGTGCGCAATGTAGTCGTGCAGGCTCAACGTGACCGGGGCCCTGCCTGGCATGCTCGAACTGAGCGTCAGGGTCGTGGTTTTCAATGCCTCCGAGAGTGAGTCTTTCAGTTGCCGTTCGACCTGCGCCGGATCCAGATGGTCGTCGTGGCTGACAGGCAATTCGGTGCGGGCCGAGAGACTCTGCGAAAGTTGATCTTGTTTTCCCATCACCGACGCCAGTTGGGTACTCGCGGTGTGGTTCTCGATTATCTCACTCAGGTCCTCACGTGCCGTTTGAAGGCGCTGCTCGGCTCGGGGGGCGGGATGACGCACGAAGTCATCGTCGCCAATGTCCACGAAGGACTTGTCCTTATTCAGGGCCGCGGCCTGCTCTTCAAGCGCGGCCTTTGTAGTCGCCACCGGTTGACCGTAGAAGTTGCCGATCACCGACAAGGGCGACCGGCTGGCACTGGTCGGCGAAACCAGGCTTGGACTTCCCGCGGCGAGCACGTGGGCGGCATTCATGATGAGTGACCAGCCTGCTGGCAAAGGCTCTGCATCATCGGCGCTGCCGAACGTTTTAGCCGTGCCCTTCACCGTACAGGTAATGGTCCCTGGCACGTTGCCCTGCGGCGGGTTGATGGTGATGTCGCGGGTCCGATCAATGCCTTGTGCGCTGGCCCAACTGTTGAATGGCGCACTGTTGAGCAGCGTATGCAGATGGGCATTCCACTGTCCAAATGTCGAACCTGGCGGAATGCTCTCAATGATTTGAGCCTGTGGGCTCTTGAACGGCCGGCTGGCCGCGCCCTTGAGCAGTGCTTTGGCATAAAGGATGGCCAGTGCGCTATCCCCTTCATCGCGGCTCTGGGGCATCTGCGCACTGGGGGGCGCGCGGTGGGTGAGCGCCTCCAGCTTCAGCTTCTGGCTGTCGAGGCCTGCGTTCCCGCGAGCATCACCCCGTCCCAGGCCGCCGTTGTTTTCCAGATCGAGGGCGCGCTGTTCCAGTAGCGCCTTGGTCGGGTGTGATGTCCAGTCGTGGCCGTGAAACAGACCCACTTCACGTACGCTGACCTGATTGATATCGGGATGGATGACAATTGCCTGATTGCCGGGCACCAGTACCTTGGTAACCCCCAACAGCAAGTTCCATTCCTCCGGGATGGTTTTTCTCGCGACCAGCCCATACAGCGTGGTTTCGCTACCGTCTGCTTTACGCTGGGCGAGCCGGCCGTTCGAGGGCCAAAAACTGAAGCCTTGTGAGGGATCAATGCCGTTCTCGGACAGCCAGGACCTCAAGGCCGGCAACTGCAAGACTTCATACAGGTGCGCGCGCCATTGACCGAAAAGTGCCGTCGGCGGGATATTGGACATCACCTCGGCTGCCGAGGGCGTAGTGGGCAGCTCGCTGGCATAGCGGCGCAGTGTACTTGCATAGGCCATGGCCAACTCCCGGTCGGCGGTGGCCTGGGGCGTCAGGTGGGCGGTTTCAGTCGCGTCACTGCGTATCGGTAAAGCGTTTGATCCGGTTACGGGGTTGGGTAATGCAGTGGGTTCAGAGGCGCGATTCCGGCTTACGGATGAAGTCATGGCACATACTCAATGAAAGAAGGCCTGTAGGTAGTGGTAAATACAAAGCTACCCATTCCGACGTTTTCATTGACAGACGTTTCCGAGCGCCAGCGCAGTAAGGCCGCCGCCCAGCAGATGCGCGGTGCAGCCAGCGCGCTACAAAGTGTGTAAGAACAAACTTGAACTTCACACCCACGGGGATCTTCTAAAAAGCCTCAGCCCAGCAGGGAGCACGGATGTGCCCAGAATCATTTCACCCGACACCCCGGAAGCGAACCTGGCCGACCATAGCGAGCACAACGCCAAGATCTTCGGCTCGCCCAAGGACCGTCTGGACTTCTACCGTCGCGAAATCCAATACGAAACCACCATCCTTGCCAACCGCACCGATGCTTACCTGACGGCGCAGTCGTTCCTGGTGATTGCCTTTGTCTCCGGCATGGGCAACCTCAACCCCGAGTGGGGCAAGTTGTTCACCCTGGTGGTGCCGGTGTTCCTGACGCTGCTCGGCATACTCAGTTCCTTGAATGCCTGGCCGGGGATCCGCGCCGCGTACGAAATCATCGATCACTGGCACTATAAACAGAGCGAACTGCTGCGCAGCGAGCCGGTGATGGGCATGGCCTACGATGAGTCGCCGCTGTTTTCCGAAATGGAGTCGTCCCATAAGGGCTACCGCAAGTCGCTGCTGTTCTCCATGCGTGCGCCGTGGCTGTTCATGGTGTTCTGGGTGTTGCTGGGGGCGTATGCGTTTTACATTCAGGTGGATAATCCGGGCTCCTAGGCATTTGGAACTGATGATAGTTACTGTTGAAACAATAAGTAATAGTTGCTGTAGGAACAATTTCCTATAACAAAATCACATAAGATCGATCACCTCGCCGGAAGGATCCTGCGTTGCTGAGTCATTACTCCGACAATCCCATCGATCTTGGTAAACTAATGTCTATAGCTCCCTCTGCCTGGTCTGCTCCCCGTAATGAATTCAAGTTCAAGACGCAATCGTCAGGTGCCCCAACGGCTTCTGGCACTGCAGAGCCGTCACATACCACTTATACGCTCAAAAATTCCCAGGAAAAGTTGAGTGAAGCTCTGGTGAAGGATTTGAATAGTGGCCGTGTGACACCGGACACGAATAATATCGTTGAAGCATTGTTATCACCGGGCAAAAAAAACTTGCCTAATGTCCAAGTCAAGACTTTTGCCGTGGATGGTATACAAGCCAGCGATATCATTTTCATGCAGCGTGTGCCTACTCGTACAGACAGCGTCAATATCGTGCTTTTCATTCCTCAAAACGACGGTACTTCATTTCAGGCATTCAACACCATGGAGGAGATGAATAACTGGCTAAAAACAGTGGCCAGTGACACCACTCAGTTGGCTTCCTTCAGTCAGCACTTTGCAGAGGGTGGCACCGGGGCAAAAAATCATGTCATCGACACCATGACCCGGTTTAAGAATAACGATATCAATGCCATCGTTGGTCCCTATGCCAATGAGGGCGAAGATGTATTCAATCGACTGGATAAACAAAACTCTGAACCTCCGGCTAAAGTCAACGGGTTGACCAGCCTTTAAAAAGAGCGCGTCAGCCCTGAAGGGCGTGTGTTTTATTCCGGCGTGAAGCCTGACGGAGAAAAAGTACTTTATACATATGACGCTTATGGGAACTTCATCGGAGAAGATAAAAAAGAGAATTTTTATTTTATCAAAGGGGGCTTGAATACCTACAAGCCGCTGGTGCCGATGACGGCCGGAGAATTCGCCGCAAAGGTTGAGAGCGAGGCGGCCAATAACGTAGGCGCCAATGATATTCGCGGGCTGTACGAAGAACTTCTGACACACCTTGAACATCCTTTCAACGGTATTGGCGACGCATTGCAGGTGTTTGGTGTCGATAAAAATACCGCAGACAGCATAGAGCGCTACATGGATAATCCATTCAGCGCACTGTTGCTCGATTTGAATAAAGATAATCAGATTGGCAAGGTCTTCGGTCTCGAAAAAGAAGAAATGGATTCGATATTAAGTGGCGTTGGGAACGTAGCCCAAGGTTTTGTTCCTTTTTATGGGCAGGCAAGAATGCTGGGGGCATTGCTTGCTAAGGCGATAAGAAATGAACCGCTTAGTGATCAAGAGAAGAGGGACATGGCGGATGCGCTTGCATTGAAACCTGACAGCCCCGCCAGAAAAAACATACCTGCCTCAGAGATGCTTGGCAAACCTAAAAGTTCGGTGCGGACCAAGATACCGGGCGCGACAGAAAAGTTGCCTGAGGAGACCTCGCATAGCCCTGTGAACGGCAAACAACCTGTGAGCGAAATGTCTGTTCAGAACGGCCAACTGATTAAGTTGGGGGGCACCATGGAGAATCTCAAGGAAGCGGGTGATGGCCTCTTTACGTTTGCCGATCTCAATAAAAAAGACACCAAGGTGCGTTTGAATATATTGGCGCACGGCGAAGAGCCAAATACCTGGACATTGAGCACTGACACCAAGACACCCACGAGAATTTTTTACGACGGCAAGCCGCACACGCCACAAGAGTTATTGGATACGCTGAAAGCCAAAGGGGTCGATCCCAGCGAATATGACAATGTGCGGTTATTGATGTGCTACTCCGGCAATGGCAAAGAGAACTCCTTTGCCGCCGAATTCAGCAAGCTGATCGGCAAGCCGGTAAAGGGCTACGAGGGCACCCTGTCGGCCTATGTCACACCGGAGCTCATCAACGAACTCAAGCTCAAATCGACACAATACATTGCACGAACCCTGGGAGGGGAAGAGCAGCTGCTTCCGGTAGAGCGCAAGGCTGTTGATGGTCTCGCTAATTTCTACGTGGAAAACAAATTCGCCAGCCACGCGTTCAAAGTCGCGAAGAAAAATCCGCATTACAACCCTGTCAAAGCCTGGACATTCACCTATCGGCCAGTCACGTTTTCACCTGCGGGCTGAAACGCTTATAACGCAAGCAGGCGCTCTGAGGTTTCCATAGGCACCGGCCGACTGAGCAGGTGCCTATGGCGCTAAGCAATTGGAACTTCATCGCGCCATACGGGGCCTTAACTTTACCCAGGCTGCGTTTTTTCAACAGAGGTGACCCATGTGCCCAGGCAATGATCCCCAAGTCAGCAACCGTAACGACCCGGCAATCGACGGCGGCGAACCGGCCCCAGGCACGGCGGCCGATGCACCGAAAGACCCGAAACCCGCCGCCGACCCCAAAGCCAGGGAAAACGACTACAGTCCAGACTTCAAGCCTGAGCGCGAGCCCAAGCCTGAAACCGATGCCGATATCGACACCCAAGGCGGTTAGAGGAGACGGTCATGTCCAAAGAACTGGAAGATGAACTCAACGATCCGGGCAATGAAGACCCGGGTTCCCTGATGGATGATGCAGAAGTACCGCTCAACGATCTGGATGACGCGGCGGACGTGGGCAATACCGAGCGTCAGGACTGAGCTTTCGCCTGGGCACGTCGTTCATACCACGCGAGCATCGGCTGGGTACTCAAGCCATGAACGACGATGCTCAAGGCGATCACTGACAACGTCAGGTTCACCGCCACCGCGCTGCTGGTGCCGACAAGGCCATGGTTGAGCGCGTAGAACAGGTAGTAGATGCTGCCGATTCCGCGAATCCCGAACCAGCCCATCAGGCCGCGCTGCTGGCGATCGACCAGGCGACCCCAGGGCATTGCAAACACACTGACCGGTCGAATCACGCAGAACAGCAACGCCGCCAACGGCAATGCCCGCCAATCCCAATGACTGGCCAGCACGATGCCGAGCACCGTGACCAGGAATACTTCCATCGAGCGCTCCACCAGGCTGCCGAACGAGAGCATGTCGCCCATCATTACGCCGGCGGCGATCTGGGTCTCGGCCAGCTCGCTCACATCCCCTTGCAGGGCGTGCTCCGGTTCCACCTCAAGATGACCCACCACCGGCAGCGCCAAATGCTCCGACGGCGTGTGCGAGTGGCCGGTTGACCTGAACTCTGCCTGACGCAGCCCGAGCCCGGCGGCGAACACTGACAGAAAGCCGTAACCCCCCACCGCTTCGGCCACCACATAGGCCAGGGCGATCAGGGCGAGGGTCAGGTAGTCATTCGGAGAGAGCGTACTATCACTGTTGTTGACGCGTAGCCACAGGGTCGTGCGGCCAATGCCCCGGCCCATCCAGTAACCGATCAACAGCCCGGCCGGCACCGCCCATAACAGGTTCTTCAACGCCCAACCGCCTAGCCAGTCACCGTTAAAGCCGCCGTGCTGCATGAAGACCAAGGCCAAAATCACAAAGGGAAAGGCCGTGCCATCGTTCAACCCGGCCTCTCCGGACAAACCGAAGCGCAGCGCATCGTAATCCTGTGCATTATTGACCTGTACCAGGCCCGCCAGCACCGGATCGGTCGGCGCGAGAATGGCACCCACCAGCAGCGACACTCCCCACGACAGTTCAAACACATAATGCAGCGCCAGGCAGCTGCCGAGGATGGTCAACAGCATGACCGGCCCGGCCATGCCGAACGCGATGCGCCAGGTGCGATGGCCCAGGGGCAGGCGCAGTTTGAGCCCGCTGACGAACAGTGAAAACAGCACCGCGACTTCGGTGAGGTGCTCCATCCAGCGCGCAGATTGCTTGATATCCAGGTGCAGCAGGTCCACGCCGAGGGGGCCGATGCCCACGCCCAGCAACAGGCACACCGCCGAGGTGGTTACCGGCATCCAGCGCAGGTAAGAGGAGGTGAGGGCAAGGGTCAGCAGCACGGCACCGAGGACGGCCATCCATAGAATAAAAGTCATCGGGAGGGTATCCAGGGCCGTGGTCTATTCACGTTCGAGGCGTGTCGCCGACTGCAGGTTCAATGTGATTGTGTCGCCTTGAATTCATTGGCGATTGATCAACAGGCGCTCCAGGTCTTCAGTAGGCAGCGGCCGGCTGAACAGGTAGCCCTGGATCTGATCGCAGCCGGCCTCCTTGAGGAACGCCAATTGCGCCTGGGTTTCCACACCTTCGGCGACCACCCGCAGGTTCAGGCTATGGGCCAACTCGATAATGGTGCGGGTGATCGCGGCATCCTGGGGGTTGCTGGTGACTTCGCGAATAAACGCAATGTCGATCTTCAGCGTGTCGATGGGGAAGCGTCGCAGGTAGGCCAGGCTCGAATAGCCGGTACCGAAGTCGTCAATGGAGATCTTCACGCCCATGGCGTGCAGGCGTTGCAGGCTGGCGATGGTGTGCTGGGTATTCTCCATCAGCGAGCCTTCGGTCAGTTCCACTTCCAGCCAATGGGGTTCGACGCCGGTCTCAGTGAGAATGCGCGCGATATCGGCAATCAGGTCGCCCTCGATCAACTGATGACCGGAGACGTTCACCGACACCTCAACGGCGCCGATCGCGCTGCGCTGCCACGTCGCAATCTGCTGGCACACGCTGCGGATCACCCAACGGCCCACCTCCATGATCAAGCCCAGGCTTTCCAGAACAGGCACGAACACCGCTGGCGATACCGCGCCGTAACCCGGGCGCTCCCAACGCAGAAGTGCCTCCAGGGCGCAGATCTGCCCGTCGGCCAAAGCGACTTTCGGCTGGTAGTGCAAGGTGAATTCCTCGCGCTCCACGGCCTGGCGCAGGGCGGTTTCCAGGTCCTGGCGGGCCAGGTCGTGCACATTCATGCGCGCGCTGTCACCGGCATGGTGTTGCAGTTGCTGCTCAAGCAACTGGCTATGGCGCTTGAGTTGATCGCCGTGGCTCTTGAGCCGCAGCAGGTTGCGCACCCGCAGCCACAGTTCGACTCGCTCCACCGGCTTGCTGATGAACTCCTCGGCACCGGTTTCCAGGCCACTGACCCGTGCACTCGACTCGCTGAGAGCCGACAGCATGATGATCGGAATGCTCGCCGTCGCCGCGTCGCCCTTGAGCTGGCTGGCCACTTCGTAGCCGTCCATGCCCGGCATCATGATGTCCAGCAGGATCAGGTCAGGTGGCTGTTTGGCCACCAGTTGCAAGGCTTCCTCGCCGCTGGCCGCCGTCAGGGTCTGGTAGCCCTCATGTTGCAACAGGGTTTCCAGCAGCTTGCGAACCTGGGGTTCGTCATCAACGATCAACAGCGTTGCGGGTTGGCTGGCCATGGAGAGGACTCATCTGAGGGGGGAGAGGGTGGTGTGTTGCAACAGCGTGTCGATCACCTGGTACAGCTCTTTGTAGCGCAACGGCTTGCTGATGTAGGCATCGCAACCGGCCAACCGGGTCTTTTCACGGTCTTCCTTCATGGCCATGGCGGTGAGGGCAATCACCGGGATATGGGCGGTGTGCGGGTCCTGCTTGAGCAGCGCGGTAGCGGCCAGGCCGTCCATGCCCGGCAGCTGGATGTCCATCAGGATCAGCGCCGGTTGGGCTTCACGGGCCAGGGTCAGCCCGCTCTCGGCGTCGGCGGCCCACACCACCGTGTGCCCGACGTTGACCAGCAGCAGTCGGGCCAGGCGCATATTGGCCTCGTTGTCTTCGACGATCAGGATATGGGCCATCCAGCCTCCGTGCCGCGGTGGAGTGGCAGCCACACCACAAACCGGGCGCCCTGGCCTTCACGGCTGGCCACCGCAACGCTGCCACCGTGCAGGTCGACCAGCTGCTTGACCATCGCCAAGCCCAGGCCGGTGCCTTCGAATTTGCGCGCCAGGCTGCTGTCGATCTGGCTGAAGGCCTTGAACAGCTTGCCCATGTCGTCCTCGGCAATACCGATACCGGTGTCGCTGACGCTCAATTCGAGGAACTGCTGGTGGGCGCTGGGTTGCAGGACAAACCCGTGCATCGGCCAATCGCCGGGCACTCGCCCGACCTGTGCGCGGGCCACCTGGCGCACCGCCAGGGTCACGGAACTGCCGTGGGCGCTGAACTTCACCGCATTGGCCAGCAGGTTGTAGATGATCTGCTTGGTCTTGCGCAGGTCCAGGGCCAGTGTGCCGAAGTCGCCCTGGCTTTCGAGCTTCAACTGGATGCGTTGCAGGGCGGCTTTTTCGCGCACGATCAACAGGCTGTTGGACAGCAGGCCCGCCAGCTCTACGGCTTCCAGCTCCAGGTCCATCATCCCGGCTTCGACCTTGGACAGGTCGAGAATGTCGTTGATCAGCGACAACAGGTGCTGGCCGCTGGTGAAGATGTCGCCGATGTATTCGCGTTGGGTCTCACTCATGTCGCCCACCAGCCCGTCCTTCAACGCCTCGGAAAAACCGATCACCGCATTCAATGGTGTGCGCAATTCGTGGGACATGGTGGCGAGGAACTCGGACTTCATATGGCTGGCATGTTCCAGCTCCAGGTTCTTTTCCTCCAGCGCGCGCTCAAAGCCCTTGCGTTCGGCTTCTTCGTGTTTGCGTGCGGTGTTGTCGGTGCCGATCAGCAGGTAACCGATGATGGTGTCATGCCGGTTGCGCAGCGCCGTCACCGAGACCATGGCCGACAGGCGGCTGCCGTCCTTGCGGATATAGGTCAGCTCGTAAATATCTTCGATGCCACGGGAGGCCTTGAACACCAGCGCTTCGAAGCCCGGCGTGATCGGGGCGTCCAGCTCCAGGCTGAGGGCGGCGGCGCGGGTGATCAGTTCGTCGGGGTCGGAGATATCGGCGGGGGTAATGCGGTTGAGGACATCGTCGGCGGCATAGCCGAGCATGCGTTCGGCGCCGACATTGAAGATCTGGATCACGCCCTTTTCATCGGTGGCGATGCTGGAGAAGTAGGCGCTGTTGAAGATTGCGTCTTGCAGGGCACCGGTTTTCAGCAGGGTTTTCTGGCGTTTGAATTCGACGATTTTTTCAGCCCGTGATTGGGCTTCAAGCGGTGGTCCAGTGACGGGTTTGTCCATGGCGGTGTTTTCCAGGCAGATCGGCCCGGCCATGTCGATGACAGGGCCGCAGAGCATGCTCACAGAAAATCGCGTGGACGCGATGAGGAGGAGATGAGGTCCCCGGACAATAGCAGATACCGCCCGCACTACGGTATGGATACACTCAAACGAGTGTACGCCGACAAAGGGCGGCGGGCCGCCCTGTTACCGTGCGGCGCGGCTTAGAGCATCACGCTGCTGATGACCTGGGTGCTGTCATCCGGGTCGATGACGCTGTGGAATCCCAAGGCCTGGTTCAACTCGCGCAACGGCGCATTGGTTGCCGCGTCGACCGTATACATGCGTTTGAAGCCATTGGCGCGTGCCGCCGTCATCAGGTGCAGCATCAAAAGGCGCCCCAGGCCCAGGTGTTGCCAGGCATCGGCCACGGTGACCGCGCATTCGCATTCATCCGTCCTGGCCTCTGCATAGCGGGCCACGCCGATTTCGATCAACTGGCCGTTGTCGTGCACCAGGGCGATAAAGGCCAGGCGTCGCTGGTTATCGACATCCATCAATTGGTCCATCAGGGTCTTGCCGGGCTCGTTGATTTCCCCAAGGAAGCGCGCGTGCCGCGATTCACGGGACAGGCCCTTGATGAACGTGTATTCCCGTTCACGGTCGTCGGCGCCGAGGGGGCGCACCAGCACATGACGGCCATCGTCGAGCTGATCGATCCAGTGGGGTCTCGGTTGCGCTGCGTAGGCGAGGGCGGCCTGCTGGTTGCGTGCTTCGAGGGTAGGCATGGTGGGCTCCTGGCGGTCAGCATCGGGCAACAGTGCCTTGTTCGATCATGCCCCTGGGAGCAGGGGCGCCATTGATCTGCATCAAGACGCCTGGCCGCCGGGCAGGGCAGGCGACGTTCGGTCATGTGCATCGGCAAAGGGTTGACCATGATCAACGTTCGGCGCGCCGTCGCGGCGCAGTCTGGTCCCACCCCACATGCCCAGCAGGAGGTCACACCATGGCAACCATGAGAGCCGCTGTCTTCGTTGAGAAAAACCGCATCGTCCTCGAGGATAAACCGATCCCCGAAGTCGGCCCGCTGGACGCCCTGGTGCGGATCACCACCACGACCATCTGCGGCACCGACGTGCATATCCTGCGCGGTGAGTACCCGGTGGCCAAAGGGTTGACGGTGGGCCATGAGCCGGTGGGCGTCATCGAGCGGCTGGGCTCCCAGGTGCGCGGTTTCGTCGAAGGGCAACGGGTGATCGCCGGCGCAATCACGCCCAGCGGGCAGAGCTATGCCTGCCTGTGCGGCTGCGGCGCCCAGGACGGCCCCGACACCCGCCATGGTTTCCGTGCCGCCGGCGGCTGGAAATTCGGCAACACCCTCGACGGCTGCCAGGCCGAATACGTCCTGGTGCCCGATGCGCTGGCCAACCTGTGCCCGATCCCCGATGGCCTGAGCGACGAGCAGGTGCTGATGTGCCCGGACATCATGTCCACCGGCTTTTCCGGTGCCGAGCGTGGTGAGGTCAACATTGGCGACACCGTGGCGGTGTTTGCCCTCGGGCCGATCGGCTTGTGCGCGGTGGCGGGGGCACGGCTCAAAGGTGCGTCGATGATCATTGGGGTCGACGGCGTCAGCGAACGCATGGGCGTCGCCCGTGGCCTGGGCGCGACCCATATCGTCGACTTCAAGCAAGGCAACGTGGTCGAGCAAATCATGGACCTGACCAACGGGCGTGGCGTGGATGTGGCCATCGAGGCGTTGGGCACCCAAGGCACCTTCGAATCGGCCTTGCGCGTGCTGCGTCCCGGTGGCCGCTTGTCCAGCCTTGGGGTGTACTCCAGCGACCTGCGCATCCCCTATGACGCGTTTGGCGCAGGCCTGGGGGATTACAGCATCGTCTCGACCCTGTGCCCCGGCGGCAAGGAACGCATGCGTCGCTTGATGGCGGTGGTCGCCAGCGGCGGGGTGGACCTGTCTCCGCTGGTGACCCACCGCTTCAAGCTCGACGACATCGAGGCGGCCTATGAACTGTTCGCCCATCAGCGCGATGGGGTGATGAAAGTCGCGATTACGCCTTGAAAGCCTGCGCGCAGAACACCCTGAGCGTCTGCTGCCAAAACGTTAAAAATGCGAAAATTGCACTTTATGCGCTTGATGAAACGTTTCTTCTAGCGACAAACGGCCTACGCAAGCGCTTGCGTAAGTAAATGTATCTGATTAGAGTCGGTGGCAATCGGCTCTGATCAAAGGGGGCTGAACGACAAAAATAATAAAACCAGGAGCTCATTGATGAGCCTTGAACCCTTGCTCGAGATGCAGGGCATCAGCAAAACCTTCAACGGTTTGCGCGTGCTCAAGAATGTCGGCCTGAAGGTCTACCCCGGCGAAATCCACGCCTTGATGGGGGAGAACGGCGCCGGCAAATCGACCCTGATGAAAATCCTCTCCGGCGCTTACCAGGCCGATCCCGGCGGTGAAATCCGCATGGCCGGCCAGGCCGTCGCCACCTTTACCCCCGCCACCGCCAAAGCCCTCGGCATCGCCGTGATCTACCAGGAATTGAGCCTGTGCCCGAACCTGAGCGTGGCCGAGAACATCTACCTGGGCCGCGAACTGCGCCGTGGCTGGACCATCGACCGCCAGGGCATGCAAGCCGGTTGCGTCGAAGTGCTGCAACGCCTGGGCGCCGAATTCACCCCGGCCACTAAGGTCAGCAGCCTGTCGATTGCCGAGCGTCAGCTGGTGGAAATCGCCCGGGCCTTGCACGCCCACGCCAGGATCCTGGTGATGGACGAACCGACCACGCCATTGTCGTCCCGCTAGACCGACCGCCTGTTTGCGCTGATCAAGCAACTGCGCAGCCAGGGCCTGGCGATCATCTACATCAGTCATCGCATGGCCGAGATCTATGAACTATCGGACCGTGTCTCGGTGCTGCGCGACGGCCAATACATCGGCGAACTGAGACGCGACGCGCTGTCGGCCGAAGTCCTCGTGAAGATGATGGTGGGCCGCGATTTGTCTGGCTTCTACAAAAAGGAACACGCCGCCTACGACCCCGGTGCGGTGGTGATGCGTGTGCGTGATATGGCCGATGGCAAGCGCGTGCGTAATTGCAGTTTCGACCTGCATGCCGGTGAAGTGCTGGGGATCGCCGGGCTGGTGGGGGCAGGGCGCACCGAGTTGGCGCGGCTGATCTTCGCCGCCGACCCGCGCACCAGCGGCACCCTGGAAGTGGTGGGCAGGACCGTGACCCAACTGCGCAACCCGGCGGATGCGATTCGTGCCGGCGTGGTGTACCTCACCGAAGACCGCAAGGCCCAGGGCCTGTTCCTGGACATGAGCGTGGCCGACAACATCAACGTCTGCGCCTGTGTGCCGGATGCCCGTGCCGGCGGCGTGCTCGACCGTGGCCATGGCTGGCAACGCGCCAATGATGCAATCAAGTCACTGTCGATTCGCGTGGCGTCGGGCAAGGTCAATGTCGGCACGTTGTCCGGCGGCAACCAGCAGAAGGTCCTGCTGGCACGGCTGCTGGAGGTCAAGCCCCACGTGCTGATCCTCGACGAACCCACACGCGGCGTGGACATCGGCTCCAAATCCGAGATCTACCGCATCATCAATCAATTGGCGCAGGCCGGCGTGGGCATCGTGGTGATCTCCAGCGAGCTGCCGGAAATCATCGGCACCTGCGACCGGGTGCTGATCATGCGCGAAGGCCAGTTGGTGGCCGAAGTCGGCGGGGCTTCCGGCCACGTCATCTCCCAGGAACGTATTATTGACCTCGCCACCGGTGGCGATCAGGTGGTTGCCCATGGCTGATTCGATGATTGCAACAACAGGCAAGGCCGAACGTGCCCGCGAACTGATGCGCACGGTCGGTATGTTGCCGGTGCTGATTTTGCTGCTGGTGGGCTTCGCCCTGGCCAGCGAGAACTTCCTGACCATGCAGAACCTGTCGATCATCACCCAGCAGGCCTCGGTCAACGTGGTGCTGGCGGCGGGCATGACCTTTGTGATTCTCACGGCGGGGATCGACCTGTCGGTGGGGGCGATCCTGGCGGCGTCGGCCGTGGTGGCGTTGCAGGCGTCGATGTCGCCGCAGTTCGGCATGTTCGGGATTGCGGCCGGTATCGGCTTTGGCCTGTTGCTGGGCCTGGTCAACGGTGGGTTGATTGCCTTCATGCGCCTGCCGCCGTTTATCGTCACCCTCGGTGCACTCACCGCCATGCGCGGCCTGGCGCGTCTGCTGGCGGATGACAAGACCGTGTTCAACCCCGACCTGCCGTTTGCCTTTATCGGCAACGACTCGATCCTCGGCGTGCCCTGGCTGGTGGTGATCGCCGTGGCGGTGGTGGCGCTGTCGTGGTTCATCCTGCGGCGCACGGTGATGGGCGTGCAGATCTATTCGGTGGGCGGCAACCCCGAAGCGGCGCGACTCTCCGGGATCAAGGTGTGGAAGGTGCTGCTGTTCGTCTACGCCATGTCCGGCGCCTTGGCCGGTCTGGGGGCGGTGATGAGCGCCTCGCGCCTGTTCGCCGCCAACGGCCTGCAACTGGGGCAATCCTACGAGCTGGATGCGATTGCCGCGGTGATCCTCGGCGGCACCAGTTTTACCGGTGGCGTCGGCACCATCGGCGGCACGCTGATCGGCGCGCTGATTATCGCGGTACTCACCAACGGCCTGGTGCTGCTGGGGGTGTCGGACATCTGGCAGTACATCATCAAGGGCATCGTGATCATCGGCGCGGTCGCGCTGGATCGCTACCGCCAGTCCGGTGCACGGACCTGATTTCACTCATACAACAATCACAAGAGAGACCCGCATGAACCTTAAACGCATGTTTCCCGTCATTGCCTTGGCTGCCCTGATGTCCCAAGCCGCAGAGGCCCGCGAACTCAAGGCCCTGGGCATCAGCATGGGATCGCTCGGCAACCCGTATTTCGTGACCCTGGCCGATGGCGCCACGGCCCGGGCCAAGGAGCTGAACCCCAACGTCAAGGTCACCTCGGTGTCCGCCGACTATGACCTGAGCAAGCAATTTTCGCAGATCGACAACTTTATCTCGTCCAAGGTCGACCTGATCCTGATCAACGCCGTCGACCCTTCGGCCATGGCCTCGGCGATCAAGAAAGCCCGGGATGCCGGCATCGTGGTGGTGGCGGTGGATGTGGACGCCAAGGGCGTGAATGCCACCGTGCAGACCGACAACGTCGAAGCCGGCAAACTGGCCTGCCAATACCTGGTGGACAAGCTTTCCGGCAAGGGCAACGTGATTATCCAGAACGGCCCGCAAGTCACCGCCGTGACCGACCGCGTCAAAGGCTGTAAAGCCGCATTGGCCGGCGCGCCGGAGATCAAGGTGCTGTCCGACGACCAGGACGGCAAAGGCTCCCGCGAAGGCGGCCTGAACGTGATGCAGGGCTACCTCACGCGCTTCCCGAAAATCGACGGCCTGTTTGCGATCAACGACCCCCAGGCCATCGGCAGCGACCTGGCGGCCAAGCAGCTCAAGCGCAGCGGCATCATCATCACCTCGGTGGACGGCGCGCCGGATATCGAGAACGCGCTTAAGACCGATACCCAGATCCAGGCGTCAGCCAGCCAGGACCCGTGGGCCATGGCGCAGACGGCGGTGAATGTCGGCAATGACCTGCTCAACGACAAGGCCCCGGCCGAAGCGGTGACCCTGCTCACGCCAAAACTGATCACCCGCGACAACGTCGGTACGTACAGCGGCTGGTCGAGTAAACACTGATAGCGTGAGAGGGACAGCGTCGTGGTGACCATGGATGACGTGGCAAGCAGGGCGGGGGTGTCGACGTCGACCGTGTCACACGTGTTGAACGGCACCCGCAAGGTCAGCCCGGCCACGGTGCTGGCGGTGCAGCGGGCGATCCAGGCGCTGGGGTATATCCCCAACACCCTGGCGCGCTCGCTGGCGCGGTCGAGTACCAACACGATCGGCGTGGCGATCTCGGCGCTGTCCAACCATTACTTCAGCGAGACGGTGCACGCGATTGAAACCGAGTGCGCCAAGCACGGCTACATGATGCTGTTTGTCGACACCCACGACGACCCGGAGCAGGAGCTGCGGGTGGTTACGGCGCTGCATCACCGGCGGGTCGACGGTATTGTGCTGGCGCCGTCGAACGGTTCGATGGCCCTGGAATACCTGCGCGCCAACGCGATTCCGGCGGTGCTGGTGGACCGCATGATGAGCGAGCAGTTTGACCAGGTCGGGGTGGAGAATGCCCAGGCCACCCAGGCCCTGATTGAGCACCTGATCGGGCACGGGCACCGCCGCATCGGCTTTATCGCCGGGCGCACGGGTTTCAGTACTACGGATGAGCGGGTAGCGGGTTACCGCGCGGCGTTGCACGCGGCGGGGCTGGCCTTCGATCCACAGCTGCTGGTCAACGGCGGCTCCAATACCGAGCCGGCGCGCCAGGCCACAGTGCAGTTGCTGGGCCTGGCTTCGCCACCCACGGCGATCATGGCCGGCAATAACCTGATGACCCTCGGCGCGATGCACGCCCTGCGTGACGCGCAGCTTGAAGTGCCGAGACAAATGGCCCTGGTGGGTTTTGATGATTTTGACTGGGCGGATTTTTTCGTGCCGCGCCTGAGCCTGATCGCACAGCCGGTCAAGGCCCTTGGCGCCCGCGCGGTCGACCTGTTGCTGCAACGTATGGCGTCGCCTGATGCACCGCCCCAGAGCGTGCGCCTGGCGCCGACCCTGCAGTTACGTAACTCCTGTGGCTGTCCTTGATGGGAATAACACACGCATGAACAGTCCTGTTTCCCTGGGCATTGACCTGGGCACGTCGGAACTCAAAGCCATCCTCATGGACGCCACTGGCGCGGTGCTGGCCCATGCCGGCGTGCGCTTGAGCGTGTCGCGCCGGCACAGCGGCTGGTCTGAACAGGCCCCGGAAGACTGGTGGCAAGCCTGCTTGCAGGCGTTGGCGCACCTGCGCGGACACGAGGCGTTTACCCGCGTGGCCTGTATCGGCCTGTCGGGGCAGATGCACGGCGCGGTGTTGCTGGGGGCGGACAACCGCGTGTTGTACCCGGCGATCCTGTGGGACGACTCCCGTGCTGTGGCCGAAGCCGAACGCCTTGGAGCGGAGTTTGCCGACGTCACCGGCAGCCTGCCCATGGCCGGGCTGACCGCGCCGAAACTGCTGTGGCTGCAACGGCATGAGCCCGAGGTGTTCCAGGCGATTGACTGCGTGCTGTCGCCCAAGGATTACCTGCGCTTGCGCTTGAGTGGCGAGCGCATCAGCGAGATGTCCGACGCGGCGGGTACGTTGTGGCTGGATGTGGCGCGGCGGCAATGGTTTACCCCAATGGTTCGCGCTACAGGCCTTACGCCTGAGCAATTGCCCAGGCTGGTGGAGGGTGGTGCCGCGAGCGCGTTGTTGACGGCCACGGGACTGGGCCTGTCAGCTGAGGTGGTGATTGCCGGCGGTGGCGGTGACAACCCTGTGGCGGCGGTCGGCATCGGCGCGGTCAACGCCGGTGATGGCTTTATCACCCTTGGCACCAGCGCGGCCATTGTTGCGATCACCGATCACGCTGCAGGCAACCCGGCCAGTGCAGTGCACAGCTTCTGCCACGCGCTGCCCAACCGCTGGTACACCATGGGCGCCATGCTCGCCGGCGCCAGTTGCCTGCGCTGGGTCACACGGCTGACGGGTATGGCCGATGAGCAAGCGTTGCTGGAGCAGGTGCAGGTGCAATTGCCGATTGAGCAGCACGTGCCTTTGGAGACGCCGTTGTTCCTGCCGTACCTGGCCGGCGAACGCACACCCCACAACGATCCTTTGCTGCGCGGCGGCTTCATGAACCTGGGCCACGACTGCACACCGGCGATGCTCGGTTACGCGGTGATGGAAGGGGTGGGTTTCGGTTTGCTTGATGCGTTGCGCGCGGTGCAATCGACCGGCGCCGACGTTACCGCTTTGGCCCTGGTGGGCGGTGGTGCGCGCAGTGAGTACTGGGCGCAGCTGCTGGCGAATATCCTGCAGCGGGAAATCTTCACCTTGCAGGGCAGTGAATTGAGCGCGTGTATTGGCGCGGCAAAGCTCGGGTTTGTGGCGATGGGGCAGGGGGCTGAGTTACTCGCGGCGGGGATGCCGGTTAAAGCCCGGTACACACCTGACCTGATGCAGCAGCCGGTGTTGGCGGCGCGTTATCGCAAGTTTCAAAGTTTGCTGCCCGCTGCAAAGGCCCTTCACGACTAGGCTCCTGTTGTGGGTGGGGCTGTTGTGGTGAGCAGACCTGTTGTGGTGAACGGGCCTGTTGTGGTGAGTGAGCTTGTTGTGGTGAGCAGGCCTTGTTGTGGTGAGCGGGCTTGCCCCGCGCTGGGCTGCGAAGCAGCCCCAATAAAGGCACCGCGTTTATCCAGGCATAGTGAGTAGTCAGGTTTAGGGGCCGCTTCGCGCCCCAGCGCGGGGCAAGCCCGCTCACCACAACAGCCCCGCTCACCACAACAAGCTCACTTACCACAACAGGCCTGCTTGCCACAGGAAGCCTGCTCACCACACCCGGCCCACTCTCCACAAGAATCGGTGTGTTGCGGTTCAGTCGTTGGTCAGCGGCGGCAAACGTCGCTTTACCGGGGTTTTCTTGACGATGGCGGTGTTGGTTTCGGCGTAGGCATTGATTCGATCCAGCAGGCTGTCGAGATGGTCCATGGTGCGCACATGCAGGCGTGCGATGAAGCAGTCTTCGCCGGTGACCTTGTCGCATTCGGTGAATTCGGGTATCGCCTGGATCTGCCGCTCCACCTCCTGCAATTTGCCGGGCAGGGGGCGGATGCGCACGATGGCTTGCAGCAGGTAGCCGAAGTGCCTGGGGTCGATGTCGACGGTGTAGTGGGTCAGCACGCCGCGTTCTTCCAGGCGGCGCAGGCGTTCGCCCACACTGGGCGAGGACAGCCCGGTGATGCCCGCCAGGGCCTTGAGGGACAGCCGCGAGTCATCCATCAAGGCGGCGATCAGTTGCTGGTCGATGGTGTCAATCATGGTGTTCGCCTAATAAGAAAAGGTAATTCCGGGATTCTGCCTTTTTTAGTCACTGGAACCGCTCACCAGCAGATTGCCATAATTGAGCCTCACTTGAGGAGCATCAATCATGGATTCATCCATCCGTCGCGGTTCGTGGGAAATGATCGCCGCCATGCTGATCTCGGGCACCATCGGCTGGTTTGTGCTGGTGTCCGGTGTATCGGTGATCGAAGTGGTGTTCTGGCGCTGCGTGATCGGCGGGCTGAGCCTGTTGCTGGTGTGCGCGCTACTGGGTTATCTGCGCCTGGACCTGCTCAGTTGGACCACGTTCGGCCTGGCGATGCTCAGTGGCGTGGCGATTGTCGGCAACTGGTTGCTGCTGTTCGAATCCTATTCCCGCGCCTCGATCGCCATCAGCACGGCGGTGTACAACGTGCAGCCGTTCATGTTGGTGATGCTGGCGGCGCTGTTCCTGGGAGAAAAGATCACCGTGCAGAAACTGGCGTGGTTGAGCGTGGCGTTCCTGGGAATGCTGGCGATCGTCACGGCCCATGGCGATCAGCCAACCGGCGACGATTACCTTGCAGGCATCGCCCTGGCGCTGGGCGCGGCATTGCTGTACGCGATTGCCGCACTGATCATCAAGCGTTTGAAGGACGTACCGCCGCATTTGATGGCGTTGATCCAAGTGACGACGGGCGCACTGCTATTGGCGCCGCTGGTGCCTTGGCATAGCTTGCCGGTCACCACCAACGCCTGGGCGGCATTGGTCACACTCGGCGTGGTGCACACCGGTTTGATGTATGTGTTGCTGTATGGCGCGATCCAGAAACTGCCCACCGCCATCACTGGCGCTCTGTCGTTTATCTACCCGATTGCGGCGATCTTCGTCGATTGGATTGCCTTCGGGCATCGCCTGGGTTGGCTGCAATGGCTGGGAGTGGCGGCGATTCTGCTGGCGGCGGCGGGGTTGCAGCGGGGCTGGTGGTGGCCCCGCTCCCATAGGGTCAGTGCGTGCCCTGAAAGATGATATTTTCCGGGTTGAAATGCTCCACCACACTGCCCGGTTGTGGCAACCCAAGGATATGCCCCTTGATCTTGCCCACCACGTGCATTTCGCAGGGTTTGCAGTCGAACTTCAACGTCAGCACTTCATCGCCGTGAATCAACTGCATCGGCGCGACCTTGGTCTTCACCCCTGTCACCCCCTTGGCCTGTTTAGGGCACAGGTTGAAGGAGAAACGCAGGCAGTGCTTGGTGATCATCACCGGCACTTCGCCTTTCTCTTCATGGGCTTCAAAGGCTGCGTCGATCAGCTTCACCCCGTGACGGTGGTAGAAGTCGCGGGCTTTCTGGTTGTAGACGTTGGCCAGGAACGACAGGTGCGCTTCCGGGTACACCGGCGGCGGCGTGGTTTCGGCCTTGCGCCCGCCACGGGGGTGGGCGGCAACACGGGCGGCGGTCAACGCTTCGATCACTTCGCGGCGCAATGCCTTGAGCTGCGAGTTGGGAATGAAGAACGCCTGCGGTGCATCCAGTTCGATGCGGGTGGCGTGATACTCGGTGGTACCGAGTTGGCCAAGCAGGTCGCGCAGGGTGTCCAGCGCCTGTTCCGGTTTGTTGGCCACGCCGAACGGGCCGGGCAGGGTGACGCTGGCGTGGATGCCTTCTTCGCTGGTGGCGGTGATTTCCAACTGTTCTTCGCGCAGACGTGCGACCCATGACAGGCCGATACGGCGTTCGGCCGAAGTCTTGAGCAACGCCTGCTGCCAGTTGTGGTCGAGGTTGCGGTTCAGCGGGTGGTTCGGGCGCAACTGATGCAGGCCGGCCGGCATTTCATTCGGCTCGACGCGATAGCGGTAGCGCTTCTCACCGTCTTCCTCGAACTCGCCCTTGGGCTCGGCGATGTTGGCGCGGAAGCCCACCACTTCGCGCTTCACCAGCACATTGAGGCCGTCGCCGTTGGACAGCGGCTCATGGGTGATCACTTGCAGGTCACGCTTGCCGGCTTTTTCCACCACACCCACCGGCAAACCGGTGAAGGTCGGGGTGTCGAAGGCGCCGATGTCGATCTTGCGGTCGCTGACAAAGTAGTCGGTGCTGCCACGGTGGAAGGTTTTTTCCGGGTCGGGCAGGAAGAAGTGCGCGGTACGGCCGCTGGACGCGCGGGCCAGGTCCGGACGGTCTTCGAGGATTTCGTCGAGGCGCTGGCGGTAATAGGCGGTGATGTTCTTCACATAACCCATGTCCTTGTAGCGGCCTTCGATCTTGAACGAACGCACGCCGGCTTCCACCAGCGCGCGCAGGTTGGCGCTCTGGTTGTTGTCTTTCATCGACAGCAGGTGCTTTTCAAAGGCCACGACGCGGCCCTGGTCGTCTTTCAAGGTGTACGGCAAGCGGCAGGCCTGGGAGCAGTCGCCACGGTTGGCGCTGCGGCCATTTTGCGCGTGGGAGATATTGCACTGCCCGGAGAACGCCACGCACAGGGCACCGTGGATAAAGAACTCGATGGCGGCATCGGTCTCGTCGGCGATGGCGCGGATTTCCTGCAGGTTCAGCTCGCGGGCCAACACCAACTGCGAAAAACCGGCCTGGTCGAGGAACTTGGCGCGGCCCAGGGTACGGATGTCGGTCTGGGTGCTGGCGTGCAGCTCGATGGGCGGGATATCCAGCTCCATCACCCCAAGGTCCTGCACGATCAGCGCGTCGACACCGGCGTCGTAAAGCTGATGGATCAGCTTGCGCGCGGCTTCGAGTTCGTTGTCATGCAAGATGGTGTTGATAGTCGTGAAGACGCGGGCGTGGTAACGACGGGCGAATTCCACCAGTTGAGCGATATCGCTCACTTCGTTGCACGCGTTATGGCGCGCGCCGAAGCTCGGGCCGCCAATGTAGATGGCGTCGGCGCCATGCAGGATGGCCTCGCGCGCGATGGCGACATCGCGGGCAGGGCTGAGCAATTCCAGGTGATGCTTGGGCAAGGACATAGTTTTTTTAGTCAGGCTTGTCACGGTTGAGGCGCGCATTGTAGCTGTGAAATGCCCGACCGGCATTACTTCAGGCTTGAGCGGCCATCGCGGTGACTTCCACGCGCATGCCGTCTACCGCCAGCGCAGCCACGCCAACCGCCGCGCGCACGGGCCAGGGCTTGGCAAAAAAGCGTTTGTAGACCTCATTGAACGCGGCGCGGTCGGCCATATCGGTCAGATAAATGGTCAGGTGCATGACCCGGTCCATGGAGCTGCCGGCCTTTTCCAGGGCCACTTTCAGCGCTTGCAGGGTGCATTCGCTTTGCAGGGTGATATCGCCCAGTTCCAGGCTGCCGTCGGCGCGGGTCGGGATCTGGGTGGAGACCAGGATGCCGTTGAAACCGATAACGTCGGAGGAAATCGAGTCGGCATCCGGATCGGGGGTGTAGGACAGGTCGTGGTTGGCCATGGGCGCCTCTTGTTGGCAATAACGGAAAGGCGCCATGGTCCCCGAAAACAATCCCAGGGGCAAACCGCTGGCTTATACCCAGCGGCGGAACAACACGCTGGCATTCACGCCACCAAACCCGAAGCCGTTGGACAGCGCGTATTCAATCGCCATCGGCCGCGCATCACCGCGCACCATGTCCAGGCCCTCGGCCAGGTCATCCGGGTGTTCCAGGTTGAGGGTCACCGGTGCGACCTGATCGCGCAGGGCAAGTACGGTGAAGACCGCCTCGATCCCGCCTGCTGCCCCGAGCAAGTGGCCGGTGGCGGACTTGGTCGAGCTGATCGCCAGGGGGCCACCGGCACCGAATACGGTCCTGATGGCTGCCAGTTCGCCTTTGTCGCCCACCGGGGTCGAGGTGGCGTGGGCATTCAGGTACTGCACCGCAGACGCCTCGATCCCCGCCTGACGCAACGCCTGCGTCATCGCCCGGCGCGCACCGTCGCCGTCTTCCGGGCCGGCGGTCATATGGTAGGCATCGGCACTGGTGCCATAGCCCACCAATTCGGCAATAGGCCGGGCACCGCGTGCCAGGGCGTGTTCCAGCTCCTCGATGACCAGGATGCCGGCGCCTTCGCCCATCACAAAGCCGTCACGCGCTTGATCGAACGGGCGCGAGGCGCGCTCGGGGGCGTCGTTGAAGGCGCTGGACAAGGCCCGCGCCGCCGCGAAGCCGCCCAGGCTGACCCGGTGGATCGCCGCTTCGGCGCCCCCGCACACTGCCACATCCACTTCGCCCGCACGGATTATCCGCGCGGCGTCGCCAATGGCCTGCACCCCCGCCGCGCAGGCCGTGACCGGCGCTCCCAGCGGGCCTTTCAAGCCATAGTTGATCGACACATGCCCGGCGGCCATGTTGCTCAGGAACGATGGGATGGTGAACGGCGACAAACGTCGCGGCCCCTTGCTGTCGGTGGTACGTACCGCCTCGGCGATGGCCGGAAAACCGCCGACGCCCGAGGCAATAATGGTGGCGGTGCGTTCCTGCTGCTGCGCGGTGTTCGGGGCCCAGCCGGCCTGCTTCAGGGCTTCGTCGGCCGCCGCCAGGGCGAACAGGATAAAACGGTCCATCTTGCGCTGCTCTTTTGCCGCCAGCAGGCGATCAGGATCGAACCCGGCTTCAGGGTCCTGCAGCACGCTCTGCACTTGGCCGCCGATGCTGATGGCCAGGTCGCCGATCAGTTCTTCAGGCAGGCGACGAATGCCCGACTGCCCGTTCAACAGGCGTTTCCAGGTTGACTCCACGTCAGCGCCCAACGGTGTCAGCGCACCCATGCCTGTCACAACGATACGTTTACTCATGATCAATCGACTCCGGTTGCATTGAGGGTTCAGACTCTATGGACGTCACTATCATGATGAAAGTAACATGGCGTCACACAACTGTGCACCGGCCCCTAGGAACCTTTATGCAACGCAAGTCCCTGACCCGCGACGAATGCCCCATCGCCCGCAGCCTCGAACGGGTAGGGGAGTGGTGGAGCATCCTGATCATGCGCGACGCGTTGCAGGGGCTGCGCCGCTTCGATGAGTTCTCGCGCAGCCTGGGCATCGCGCCGAACATGCTCACGCGCCGCCTGACAGCGTTGGTGGAGGCGGGGATGCTGGAGCGCAGGGCCTACAGTGAGCGGCCGCCGCGCTATGAATATGTGCCGACCGCCAAGGGCGAGGATTTCCGCATGGTGCTGATGTCGCTGGTGGCGTGGGGCAACCGGCATTACGCCGAAGAAGGCACCAGTGTCGAGTTGGTCGAGCGGGACACGGGGCGGCCGGTGCAGCCGATGTTGGCGAGTGCAGAGGGACACATCGTGCCGTTGGAGGACTGTGTGTTGCAGGCCGGCCCGGCGGCCAGTACCGGTATGCGGGAGCGCTTGGCTTCGCTTGCCGCAAAGCCTTGAATCCTGCGGGCTCAAGCAATAATTTGACGTCAGAAAATAATCCTGCTGCGCCCCTTAAAGTCGCGTATTTCCCAGCCGATAGCGAGTCAAGACACAGGTTTTTCCGCACGGCTGAGGGCTCGTCATGTTCAATACAACACTCAAAACCGAACTGGCGGCCAGGACGGCCGAAGTCACCGAGTACAAAGGACTGATCAGCGCCCTGGAACGCTCCATGGCGGTCGTCGAATTCGACCTCAACGGCAAGGTCCTGCGTGCCAACGATAACTTCCTGAAAACCCTGGGCTACAGTCGCGACCAATTGGCGAGCAAATCCCACCGGGACTTTTGCTTGCCGGCGCTGACCAACAGCCTGGCCTACAGCCAGTTCTGGGGTGAGCTCAAGGCCGGTAAGTTCGTGTCGGGCACCTTCAAACGCGTGGATGCCCACGGCAAGACCATCTGGTTGGAAGCCAGCTACAACCCGGTACTGGATGAGCGTGGCCAAGTGCTGAAAGTGGTCAAGTACGCCCTGGACGTCACCGCCAAGGTCGAACAAGAGGCCGCCACCCGCAGCAAATTGACTGCGGTGGATCGTGCCATGGCGGTGATCGAGTTCGATTTGAACGGCCAGGTGCTGGATGCCAACGCGAACTTCCTGAACGTCATGGGCTATTCGCTGGCGGATATTAAGGGCAAGCACCACCGTCAGTTTTGCGAACCGGCCTTGGTCAACAGCCATGAGTACGCGGACTTCTGGCGCCGTTTGAACAACGGTGAATTCTTCACCGGGCAGTTCAAGCGCCTGGGCAAACAGGGCCGGGTGGTCTGGCTCGAGGCCAGTTACAACCCGGTCTATGACGGCGATGGCACACTGATCAAAATCGTCAAGTTTGCCAGCGACATTACCGAGCGCGTGGAAAAGTTCGAGGAAGACTCGCGTGGCGCCTCTCGCGCCTACCATATTTCGTCCGAGACCGAGCGGTTTGCCGAGCACGGTACCCAGGTCATCCAGGAGACCGCCAGTGAAATGCGTCGGATCGCCGACAACATCGGCGCGTCCGCACGGCTGGTCGGCCAACTGGGTGATCGTTCCGAGCAAATCACCGCCATCGTCAACACCATTCGCGGTATCGCCGACCAGACCAACCTGCTGGCGCTCAACGCGGCGATCGAGGCCGCCCGCGCGGGGGATCAGGGCCGTGGTTTTGCGGTGGTGGCCGACGAGGTCAGGCAACTCGCCGGGCGTACCAGCCGCTCCACGGCGGAGATCTCTGAAATGATCGGCATGATCCTTTCGGAAACCCGCGACGCGGTGGCCAGCATGAGCGCCACCCAGGAAGGCGCGCAGCGTGGCGTGAACCTGGCGGACCAGGCGGGTTCGGTGATTTTGCAGATCCGCACCAGCACCAGTGATGCGGTGCAGGCCGTGAGTATGTTTGCGTCGAAACTGGATGAGTCGGAGGTTATTCCCAAGACGGCTGTCGGCTGGGTGGGATAATTCCCGCGTACCGACAGGCTTACCTGCACGGGCAGGGCTCAGACCAGGCCCAGTGCTACTTTCTCCTCGAAGTCAGCTTTTAGCTCGGTCTGCCACGCCAGCAGTCGAGCTGGATCGCAGATCACCTCAAACAATGCCTGATGCACGGCATGATTGGGTTCTGCCGCGCAAAGACGCTTGGCCATATCCAACACTTCCCGATCAAGTTCCTGGGTTGTCAGGGCGGCCTTTTTATCCACCTGCCAGCGCTCCAGCCAGCGCTGGACCCGACGGTATTCGGCGCGCACTTCTTTGCTCCAGCGTTCGCTCAGATTGAACACGCCATTCAGGTTGACAACCCTTGGTGCATCAATCGGGTCGATGCTTTCCAGTTCAACCTTAAGGTCGACCGGCAGCAGCTTCAGCGCAAACTTTCCCGCCGGTGGCCGTTTGTAGGGATGGAACCACTCTTGAAACGAGCCATCTGTGTGGACCTTGTCCGTTCCTTTATTCGGGGCTTCGTTGCAGTCGTCGCACATGGGGATGAGGTTGTCTTTGCACACTGACAACATCGGGAATTGCGCTTTGGCTACCCAGTGATCCACATGCGCCTTGCCCAGTTCATCCCCACACACTACGCACGCCTCGCGAGCATCGGGATGGTCGTCGACTTTGTGAATCTGCTGAAAGTCCTGCTTGAAGAACTCGTAGGTAACCTGGCTGGGCTTGTCGTCAGTGACATTGCCCGCGACACCATAGGGCAATCCCTTGCGCAACCCTGGCGAGTAGAACGCTTCCATCAGTATTTGCAGCGCGTCCCAGTCGGCATCGGTCTGGAATGGTTTTTTGATCGGGAGCACAGGGGTGTTGGGCGCCAATGAAAAATAGCCCGACACATCGCTGGTTTTCATCACCCACTGTTTCAGGTTGTTTTTGTCGCTGACGCTGAGATCGGCCAATCGAATGGCGTGCGTCAACAGCGGTGTTTTACCCACCTTTCGCCCCAGAAAGTGCCAGAGCCATTTACCCTCGATCCGCGTGCCCAGTGCCTTGATGAGTTCTGCTTCAGTGAGTCGGCCGCTGTGGACCGTGGGTTCACACAACCACAAGGCAAAGGTGTGCATCATTTTCTGGCAGGCTGCCAACGCCGGTGCCCACTTGCTGTATTGAATCGGCTTAAGCACCCGATTTGCCCTCGTAATGTTGCTTGAGCAACTCAAGGACACCGTTGCGCATCGCACCGTCTTTCAAGCTTGGCAGCAGTTGCTTCAATGCCCTGACCTCGTCATCTTCCTTCCAGCGGTTTAACAGCACCCGCAGTTCCGAACGGTGGAAACCCGTGCCCAGGTGCGCAATCAAGGTTTCGACGCGGGCAATGTCCTCAGCCAGCGGCACTTCGATACCTTTCACCTCGTCCAGGAATTTCTCGATGCGAGCCTTCGCCCGTGAACCGATGCTGTCCTTGGCCTTGAACACCGACATCAACAGCGCCCCAGGCTCGGTGCCGAAGGTGCGTGTTTTCAATGTGCCGGCGCGGGAGTGGCCGACGCTGTCCTTGGCGATGAAAATGACTTCCTCGTCAAACACGTCGGACAACACAATTGACGAATGGCTGGCCACCAGCACGGCGCTGTTGTCCCTGCCCATGGCGTGCTCGATGATGCTGACAATTTCGCGCTTCCAGCTGTCATTGAAATGGGTCTCGGGTTCGTCCAACAGCAACAGCGCATCCGGCTCGCCGGCCAGCAGATAAAACAGCGCCCAGCGCCGCAGGACCATCTGTTCGCCGTCCGACATTTCGCTGTAGGCCATGATGCCTTGGTCGTGGAGGGCGTCTTCGCGACTGGTTTTGCCATCGCGACGAATGCACATCTCAAGATCGCCAACCAAGCCCAGGGCCATCCAGCGGATCAACTCATGGAAGCGACTGAATGGACTTTGGCTGGCTTCCCCAAGCATCAGCGCCAGTACGTCGCCCTGATGTTGAATGCCCTGGTTGTGAAAGCGTGCGTCGAAACAGGACGTTCGCGTAGCAGGCACATCTCCTTCGATATCGAAATAAACCCTGCGCAAGGAGCGATTCGGATGGGGGATTGCAATCACATCACCGGCCATCAGCAGCAGGTCATGGATTTTTTTCTGGAACGCGGGCGGCGCGTCCTTCACTTTATCCAAGTCAATCAGCAGGCCCACACTGACCAATTGATGCCAGCCTGCTGTTTGCAGCAGCGCGGCCAACCGAGGCTCTCCCTGGCCGTTGCGGGTAACCAGGCTATCGTGCAGCGCCACCGCCAGCAGGGCTGCATCAGGACGATTGTCGCTCAG
The DNA here is from genome assembly GCF_059416305.1 of Pseudomonas sp. GW821-FHT09D08. Classification (NCBI taxonomy): domain Bacteria; kingdom Pseudomonadati; phylum Pseudomonadota; class Gammaproteobacteria; order Pseudomonadales; family Pseudomonadaceae; genus Pseudomonas; species Pseudomonas sp. GW821-FHT09D08. The sequence continues at coordinate 55,579 of NZ_JBWKOX010000001.1, read as the reverse complement.
CAGGAATGGCCGACTGAGCAGGTCACTGGCATCCCGGTTGGTATACTCCAAGGGGCTGGTTGGCGGGCTCGGCAACTCGGTGAGCCGAACGCTGCTCTCGTCGTAATGAGTCCAGCCGGCCGGGCGCTCCATGCCCTGGCCGTAGAGCTCCTGATCGTTGATATCGGGGAGCGCATCGGCGCTGAGCGGTGGCTGCCAGATGGCTTGCCAGGGCCTCCACGACCCGGATGTGTAGGCCAGGACCTTGGGCAGCAGATCTTTTACGCCCTGGGGGAAGCTGCCCCTGGGTACCCGCGTGACGAATCCAAGTGACTCATGCTCACCCTTGCGCAACGCGGCAAGGCACTGGGTGAACGTGGCTTCGGCGCAATGCTTGGGAAAAGGATTCTCCGTGCGTTGCCAGATGGCCGCTTCGCTTTTTTTGCCAGGGTTGTCGAAGACGATTTCGGAAAACTGTTCATCCGCGCCCAACTCATAGATCAGCGTAAAGGGAAAACCCGGGAGCTGCCCGTCCGCCATTGCCAGGAAGATTGCGGAAATCGCCCTGAGCAGATGGCTCTTGCCACTTCCGTTAAGCCCGGCGATGAAATGGATCCCGCAGCGGTTGGTTTCATCACCCAGCACCGGCCAAGGGGCCTTGTTCGAGAAACTGATCTTTACGTGGGACAGTGGAGGGTAACGGTCGATACTCAGATAACGCAGGCGCATTTATAACCCCAACTCGGCTTCGAGAATGCTCGCTCTCAATGCTTTGGCATCCCGTGATGCCAGGCCGTCTTTTACGTGCCCGTCCGCGCTCTGCCGATAGGCGCGGAACGCTGCCAGATAGGGCGCTGCATCGCCCTGGCCACGGGGCGGAAGGCTGATGTGCTGGATCAAGCCCAGCGCGCAGAGTTGTTCCAAGGTCCGGCGGATCTGGCTTGGACTGACGTATTCATGCAGAGGGTTCAAGGCGTGCGAGGTGCAGAAGGCGTCGAAGCTTTCAGGGTCGTCGACAATCAGCGCCTGGCGGCGTCCACGCAGGCCGCGCCATACCAGGCGTTGGAGCAAGGAGAGTTGTTCAGTCGCCGTGGTGCGGTAGGCACGCCTGAATGCGCTGGATAAGACCGGTGAAACCTCACTGGCGTCGATTTCATCGTCGGGTACCGATAGCGCCACATACGGCGGTGAAGGCGCGCGCCAACGTGCGGACAACTTGCCGTCGAAGGCGTCCCTAGCGATTGCATGATAGAGAACACGGGACTTTTTCTTGGCCTGCGCAAGCGCGGTCACAGGCACCGCGTCAAGTATTCCAAGAATGCGGCGCTGCTCGGCCCGAGTTGGCAGTGCAACCTTCATGCGCCCCAGATACTTTTCATCGAGAGGCCGTTCGGTCGTTACGGTCAGGTCGAACCAGGCCGATCGGAACAACGACGCGAGGTAGTCAGCGCAAACCTCATCCTTTGGACGCAAGACAGTCAATGTGCGCGAGGCGAATTTCGGCATATCCCCCTTGGGCACAACGCCCACTTGGCCATAGGTAACCCGGTCGGGATGTGCTCCGAGCAACAGGTCACCAGTGCGAACTTCACGGCCGGGATTGGGCATGTCGTGTAAACGCACCAAGGTTGGCCGTAGGTGGGACATCAAAAGATCCCGGTGGGCAAAGAACGCCACCTCGGTATCCGCTGCGTACCCAGCCTTGGCCCCGTCATCGTGAGGGTTGATCCAAACGATGTCAGCCAACGTCAGCAGTGCCCAGTCTGGCCCTGTTGTCCCGGCAGGCGGCAACATGAGCCGCGTTGCCAGTTCGCGCTTGAGGTGGTGGGCTCTGTTTACGGCTTCGCGATAGGGACGGACACTCGCTTGCTCAAGCGAGTCGACGATATACCGCTGCTCGTCGATTGAGGGCAGCGCAATGTGCAGGTTGCGAAAAAAGCCATGGGACAAGGTGGGCTGGCTGCGCGTTGAGGTGTTACTGCGTGCGGCGAGTTGCCGGAGCCAAGGTTGTTGGAAGAAATGCCAGAGATAGTGGGCAGAGAGTTGGGGGCCTGGGCGTAGAACGCTCATCTGGGGGCCGAATCCCACCCCCTGTGGCAAGTCGCCGACCACCGCCGAAATCCAACGCCCTGACGTGACGCCGGCAAACAACACATCGCCCTGGCAAAACATGGCGGTGCCTTCAGGGACGTCGGCCAACAAGCGCTGGTTGGTGTTCAGGATTTCGCCGGTTTCATCGTCAATTCCCGCGTAGTCGACGTAGTCGACCGACAATTCATCGGCGGGCAGGCTGTGCCTCGGGTTGAGCTTGCACACCTGCAGCAACGGCATTTCCCGCCAACGGGAAACGGCACTCATTGGCCTGCCTCCAGCAGCCCACGTAAGTCGCCTAACCGGTCGAGAATGCTTTGTTCTATCGCGCAAAGCTCATCAAGCAGCTCCAGCGTGCTGGCGCCCTCAGGAACCCTCGGCGCTTCAGGCCAGCGGTAATCATTGAGATCCAGGCTCCATTGGTTGGCCTCGATACAGTGGGGGGCCAGGAAACCCTCCTGCAGGACGCCGTCGACATAGAGTTGCCGCGCCATCTCTGCCGCGTATTCCGGACGCACGCGTCGGGCCTCGTCGTGGGAACCCTTGATTTGACCGGTAAGGTCCTGCCATTCGGGGTTGGGCACCCACTCGCGAACAGGCACTCGCCATTGCTTGGTAACGCTGGCCCGGCTTGGGAAGAACTGCATGAACTGACGACCCGGAGCACTGCCATCCAGGTCGTTTGTAGACAGCGCGATGACTTCGTTCACAAAGTAGTCGCGAGTGGCCTGTTTTGTCCCATCCAGAGGCTGATAATACACACCGCTTTCCAACCGCTTATTTCGCCGCCGAAAGTGCACCATGGCGTCGTACAGGTCGTTCTTGTCGTCCCCGACTTCGTAAAACCACACGCTGCCGGTCTTGGGGGCGGTGTGGGTGTCCAGCGCTGAGGCATGCTCCGAACTCTGGACTTTCTTGAAGATCAGCAAGGCGACGGGGGTAGAGACTTGTGGCAGTGTTCCGGGCGGCAGCAGAATCACCCCCTCGACGGCATGCCGCACGAGCAACTCGTGGCGCAATCGGCGCTGTGCTCGCGTGGTTCCGTAGAGCACGCCCTGGGGCACGATCAAGGCGGCACGGCCTTTGATTTTAAGCAAGTCAAGGGAGCGCCAAATGAACAGCAGCTCCAACCGGCGGGTGAGTTTATCTTTTTCACTGAATGCGCTAGGCGGCAGGTAACCCGCACTGGCCGGCAGGGCATCATCACCTACGTTGCCCAGTGGCAGGTCACACAGGACATAATCGTAATGAGCGCTTTGCAGCAACCTTTTGACGGCCTGACCGTCGAGCAGTCGGGAAACACTGTTACCGGTGTGCAACTGCGTGGGATTGAGCTTGTGCAAGAGCATGCTCATCCAGCCGATGCGCGCCATTGACTTGTCTACGTCGATGCCCACAGGGATCCTGCGCGAAGCTTTGCTGCCGCTATTCATCATGTAGTGCTCGGCGTCGAGCAATAACCGCGCCGTGCCCACAGCGGGATCGATCAAGCGAGCACCGGGTGTGGGGTCCAACAACGACACGATAAATCGCGACAGTCGCGGCGGCGTGGTATTCAGCGAATTTCCACCCACGGCGGCGAGCTTGAGCAGATCATCGAACGCCTTGCCGGCCGACGGGGCTGTAAGCGTTCTTTTTTCAACGAAGTTGAACAGCCCGTCCACGGCCTTCAACAGCATGAGCAAGGCTTCGGGTTTGGAGGATTCCAACTGGAAATAGGCGTCGCTGAACAGCCCATTCAAGTCCAGGCGCACCTTGTCGGTCACATCGTGGATCGCTTCATAGTCCCGCAGGCGCCGAAAGACATTGCCCGCGAGGAGGGGAGCGGGGTCGGCGCTCTCCAGCAGCGCGGTCCAGGACCGATCAAACCGTAGGTGCTCCAGATACTTGATCAGAATCAGGCAGGCAATTTGCTCGACAGCGACCTGAGGCGAAGACGCGAGACCGGAGGCCACGAGGATATTCCACAGCGCGACGGCTTGATTAGGGGCGTGTTCAGTCGACATCGGAGTCCTTTTCGATAGGTGTGGCGGTCAAGCCGGCAAGCATAGAGGCAAATGGCCAGAATTGGCAGCCAAGGCGGGAGAATTGAAGGCAGGACCAGGCTAAGGGCAAGCCCAAGCCTGGGCAGGTGGATGGGTCAGTCAACCCAGGCAAGGAGGGTGGTGGTTCGGGATTACTCTTTCACATCCATGAACTCTTCAGCCCACGCCACATAGCTCTCTGGCAACGTGTAGGTATGGGTCAGTTCGGTAGCGCTGAGGTTCGAGGTGCTGTGGGTCAACTGACGCTGGGCACGCAGGCTGTCGTAGGTGGCCTTGATCGCCGCAAAATACGCACCATGACCGGCAACTACCACGCGCACGCCTAGGCTGGCCAGGCGTTGGGCGTCATGGAGCTTGGGGTTGCCGTAGGTCACCAGCATCAGCGGCACGGTGAGGTTTTCCGCGATCTTCTCCAGGTGCTCGAAGTCGCTGACACCCACCATGCAGATGCCGTCGGCGCCGGCTTTCTGATAAGCCAGGGTGCGCTCGATCACCGCTTCGGTGGACAACACGCCGGCGTTGGTCCGGGCGATGATCGACAGTTCAGGATCGACACGGGCTTCCAGGGCGGCGCGGACCTTGCCGATGCCTTCCTGGATGGAAATCAGGTCGGTGGATTTACGCCCGAATTGTGCAGGCAGCAGCGTGTCTTCAATCGTCAATGCCGCAACGCCGGCGCGCTCAAGCTCTTCGACGGTGCGCATCACGTTGAGTGCATTGCCGTAACCGTGGTCGGCATCGGCAATAAAAGGCAATTGGGCGACGCGGCCGATACGGGTAGCCTGCTCGACGAACTCACTCAGCGTGATCAAGGCAAAATCGGGTGCTGCCAATACCTGCAACGACGCAACTGACCCTCCCAGGATACCCACCTCAAACCCCAGGTCTGCCGCGATACGGGCGGACATGGGGTCGAATACGGAAGCGGTTTCAACGCAGCTCGGCTTGGCCAGCAGTTCGCGGAAGTTGCGGCGCAGCGTCGAGTGAGATTTTTTGGGCATGTTCTTTCCTGGCTCTGGTCATCGTCATGTGACGATCTATGTCTATTCGTGGTCGCGCGAGATTACCATGCAGGCGGGGCGGGGATTATGACGTTTGAGCATGGGGTATGCTGGAAACAGATGGTGCACGCCGGCCTTAAAATGCTTATTACGCATTATTATAGAATTACGTTATGCATTATAAGAAGTTTACAGCAGGCAGTCCGGTCCTTATGGTGTGGGCAGATTATTCCTGTGAACACTACCGAGACCGTACGCGCGGATCGACTTGAACGGCCTGACAAGGCATCTGGAGACGAACGTGCGTTACCTGACGAGACTGGCGGCCGGGTTGGCGGCCGTATTGCTGTGCCTGACCGCGAATGCGCAAACGCTGGTGGTGGGCGACCAAAGCTACAACGCCCAGGCCGCGATGGAAGCGGCGGGGGTGCTTGAAAACCTGCCCTATACCCTTGAATGGAAGCAGTTCACCGCCGGGTCGCCGGTTGCCGAAGCACTCAACGTCGGCAGCCTGGACATTGGCTTGCTGGGTGATGCGCCCGTGCTGTTCCTGGGCGCATTAGGCGCGCCTATCAAGGTGATTGCGGTCAGTCGGCAAAATCTCGACGGCGTGGCCATTCTGGTGAAAAACGATTCGCCGATCAGGAGCCTTGCAGACCTTGCAGGCAAGCGTGCGGCCATCTGGAAAGGCTCCTGGAGCCAGCAACTGTTGTTGACTGCGCTGGATAAAGCCGGCGTGCCATCGGATTCACTGGAGTTGCGCTACCTCAGTGCGCTGGATGCCTCCCATGCCTTGGAAGGCGGCTCGGTGGACGTTATCGCCACCTGGGAACCTTACGTTACGCAGCAGGAACGCCAAGGCGCGCGGGTGCTCGCGACGGCTGACGGGTTGATCCCGGCCCAGAGCTTCATTGCAGCCAACGCCCGTGCCGTCGAAGCCAAGCGTGTGCAGATCAGCGATTTTCTCCAGCGCCTGAAAAAGGCGCGTGACTGGGCTCGCCAAACCCCGGCCAACACCGACGCCTATGCCGATGCGTGGGCCAGGCGTACACGTGCGGACGCCGGTATCGCGCGGGCCTGGTTTGCCCGTGCGCGCACGACCGTCGAGCCCGTGACGGCGCAGTCGCCAGTAGAGGCGCAAAAGACCGTGGACTTTTTTGCCGGCCAAGGGTTGGTCAAGTCGTACCCGGCAGCCAATCTGTTCGATCAGTCATTCGCGGCGTCCCTGCAGCCGGCCGTCGCTGAGAACCAGCCGTGAAGGCGCCAAGGAAGACTCTGAACATGACCAACAGACAGCTCAAACTGGGTGCCTTGACGATGGGCAGTGGCGGGCCGGGTCGCCATAACCTGTGGCTCGATCCTCAATTACCGGCCGACGCCAGCGTCAACATCGATTGGTACATCGATATTGCGCGTCAGGCCGAGGCGGCGTTGTTCGACTTGATGTTTATCGTCGACAGCCAGTTCATCACACCGGGGTCGCCCTCCCATTACCTGAATCGGCTGGAACCGCTGACGCTGCTCTCGGCGCTGGCCGTGAGCACACGCCATATAGGCTTGGTCGGTACGCTGACCACCTCTTACAACTCGCCCTACAACGTTGCGCGGCGCCTGGCCTCACTGGACCTGATCAGCAAAGGTCGTGCGGGATGGAACGTGGTGACCAGCGGCGATGCCGGTACCGCCGGCAATTACAGCCGGGACGAACACTACGATTACGACACGCGCTACGGCCGAGCGGCTGAACACGTTCAGGTTGTGCAGGGCTTGTGGAACTCCTACGAGGAAGATGCCTTCGTGCGCGACCGGGCGACCGGGCAGTTTCTTGACCCGAGCAAACTGCATCGCCTGAATCACCAGGGCGAGCACTTTTCGGTGGTCGGCCCGCTGAATATCCAACGCTCACCCCAAGGCCAGCCGGTGATATTCCAGGCCGGTGATTCGCCCCAGGGGCGCGAGCTGGGTGCCGCCACGGCCGATGTGATCTTTACCCATGCCGCCAGTATCGAACAGGGCCAGGCGTTCTATCGGGATGTAAAGGGCAGGGCAGCACAACGGGGGCGCGACCCAGAGCAGATACTGGTCATGCCTGGCGCTGAAATTTACGTCGGCGACACGGATGAGCACGCCCGTGAAATCGAGCAGCACTACCATCAGGTCGACCACAGCTTTGAACTCGCGCTGAAGGAATTCGGACGTAACTTCGGCTGGCATGATTTCAGCCAGTACGACCTCGATGCGCCGTTTCCCCAGGAAAGCCTCGAGTCTGCGCGCAGCAGCTTTTTTACTGCGGCCAAGCGGATTGCCGATCAGGCCCGCGAGAAAGGTTTCACGCTGCGCCAAGCCGTAGAGTTTGGTCGACAACTGCGTCCCGGCGCATTCGTCGGCACAGCTGACACGGTCGCGCAGAAAATGGCCGACTGGTTCGAGGCCCGCGCCGTGGATGGCTTCAACATTTACATCGGGCACCCCGAGCAATTCAAGCGTTTTACCCAAGACGTCATACCGTTATTACAGGCCCGTGGCGTGTATCGCAAAGCGTATGAAGGGACGACCCTGCGCGAAAGCCTGGGGTTGCCGATTCCGCGCTTTGAGCGCCGCGGACAATGCCTCAACGCACTGGGCACCGAAAACACGCTGGTTAAATCTTGAATTGCCTCAACAGGCCTTCCAGGCGATGACCGATGGCGTACAGCTCATCGACCGTGTGTACGCCGCTTTGGGTCTGGTCTGCGACGTTTTCAATCGCGCGGGCTATCTGGTGGACGCTGCGATTGATGGCTTCGGCAACCGACGTCTGCTCTTGCGCGGCGCTGGCGATGTGCGCGTTCATGGTGTTGATGGTAACGATCAACTCGACCGCCTTGCCCAGCGACTGCCCGGCTTGTTCCGCGTGCAGGCTGGCGCCATGACCTGCTGCGCCGGAGTGGCTCATCGCAGTGACGACCTTGGTGGTGGCCTGGTCAAGGCGCTCGATCATCGCTTGAATTTCTTGGGTGCTGAGTTGCGTCCGGCTTGCCAGCGCGCGTACTTCGTCGGCAACCACGGCAAATCCACGACCGGCATCCCCGGCCCGGGCGGCTTCGATCGCGGCATTGAGTGCGAGAAGGTTGGTTTGCTCGGCGATCGAGCGGATCACATCCAGCACCGTGACAATGCCTGCTACATCGCCTTGCAGGCTTTTCAGCGAGGCGCCTCCCGCGGACAGGTCCTCGGTCAGGCTGCCCAATCGGGTGATGCTTTCATTGACGACCTGCCTGGCGTGCTGGGCCTGCACATCGGTTTCGCCCGCTGCCTCTGAAGCGCTCTGGGCACTGTTGGCGACCTCTTGCGCCGCAGATGACATCTGATTGATCGCTGCAGCGACTTGATCGGTTTCCTGGCGTTGCCGTTCCATGACCTGATCGATGCATTGGCTCTGTTCGGCCACCTGGGTCACGGATGTATTCAGTTCTCTGGCCATGCCGACGATCTGGCCGACCAGCCCATGAATCTTATCGGCGAAGGCATTGAACGATACGGCCACCTGGCCGAACTCGTCGCGGCTGATGGGTAAGCGCCGCGTCAGATCGCCTTCGCCCGCGGCGATTTCATCGAGGTGCTCGCGAATCCGCGACAGGGGACGCAGGCTGCTTTTAACCATTAACACTGCGAGCACGCCGGTGATCCCGAGCGCAATCAAGGCAATGACGGTTATCCCGTAGACCAGGCTGCGCACACGCTGATGGATTTCCCCTCGTACTTGGGCAACCTGGCTTTCGATTCGGTCGAGATTGATCGCGGTGACCACGACCATGTCCCAGGCCGGCAGGTAAAAGCTGTAAGCCAGCTTGGGAACGACTTTATCCGTATTGATCAGGGCCCCCGAATAGTTGACGAAGTGGGTGTCGCTCTTCGCGGCGGCAACCATTTCCCGGTTCAGATAAAGCCCGTTCCTGTCTTTGCGCTCACTCATGTTGGTACCGACGCCTTCGCTGCTGTCACCACGAAACAGGCGCACGACCTGACTGTCGTAGCCGATAAAATAGCCGTCGTCCCCATACTTCATCCGGGACAGCCGCGCGATCGCCAGCGCACGCGTAGCTGTGTCCCCCGTCTCGGCCTGCGCATACAGCTCCGCTACCGAGGTTCGGGCAAGGTTGGCGTAGTCTTTCAAGCGTTCCCGGCTTTCATCCAGCAGGCGTTCCCGGGTCGCCGTGACTTCCTGCTCGGCGCTCGACAGCAAGGTGGTGCTCGTTGTCAGCGCCAGCACCGTGGACAACAGCACCACTGGGGCCAGCACCAGCATCAGTACTTTGTTTTTAAACAGCATGCGTGGGGTTCCTCACCTGAATCTGCAGGAAAGCGGCCGCAAGGGCCGCGATCGTCGACTTACCAAAGGGCGATGTCATAGGTGAGGTAGAGGCGATTGCTGTCGCGGCCGCGGGAGAACTCAGAACGGTAGACATAGTTGCGCATGCGCACGCCCAGCCCCTTGAACGTGCCGGCTTGCACAACGTAAGCCAGCTCGGTATCACGCTCCCATTCCTTGACTGTGGTGGTGGACTTGCCGTCATTGCCGCTCAGGTAGCGCGTTGAGAAGGTCAGGCCGGGCACGCCGACGGCGACGAAGTTGTAGCCATAGTTGAGCATCCAGGTCTTCTCGTCCTCCTCAATGAATTTGCCGATGCCGGCATTACTGAACGAGTAGACGGTCGCGCCGCTGATGTAGGGTAATCCGGCATCACCGCGAAGGGCCTGGTAGCCGCCACCGAGGGTATGGCCTGCAATCACGTAGGACAACTGGCCGCTGAACATGTCATTGTCGATTTTGCCTGCATAGGCCGAGCCGCTATCAACGCTGTTGAAGTAGCGCAGGTCGCTGGTCAGCACGCCACCGGCCAGCGGCAGGTCGTGCTGGATACCGGCGAAGTTCTGTCGGTAGAAGTGCTCGAGTTCCCCGTAGAAATAACTCAAGCGCAGGTTTTTGCCCCATTTGTACTCAGCCCCGGCGTAGTTGAAATCTCCGGACTTTTCCCCGCTGTAGCCATCAGGCACGATCGGCACGCTGTTGGTGGAGTCGCGCAGTTTGAAACGGTCCAGATGCCCGCCGGTCACGGTCAGGTTCTCGATGTCGCTGCTGCTGACCTGGGTGCCCTGGTAGGTCTGGGGCAACAAGCGCGCATCGTTGTAAATCAGCACCGGCGTCTTGGGCAGCAAGGTGCCGTACTTGACCGTGGTTTTGGCGAACCTGGCTTTTGCCGTAGCGCCGGCGCTGGCAAACTCGCCGGCCGCCCGCCCGTCATCATGCACCGGCATGAGCCCGGTGCCGCTGCGCCCGCGCCCTGAATCGAGCTTTACCCCATAGAGCCCCAAGGCGTCCACGCCGAAGCCGAGGGTGCCCGCGGTAAATCCGGACTGATAGTCCAGCAGAAATCCCTGGGCCCACTCGGTGCGTTCGCTCTTTGCCGTTCTGGCGGCCCGCGCACTCAAGCCGTGCTCGTCGCGAAAGTTCTCGTTGAAATACACATTGCGCAGTTGCAGCTTGAGCTTGCTGTCATCAATAAAACCTTCGGCGTTGGCCGCCGCGACGGGTACCAGGCCTAACGCGCAAAACAAAGCTCGACGGGTATACATAGGGTTCATGGCAAATGACTCGTTGTTGTTATTTGGGGTACAGGTCGGCACGCGCCTCGTGAGTGAGGCGCGCTGGAAGGCAGCAGGGGTTATGGGTGGATCAGGTAAACAGGCTGATGGCACCGGTCAACAAGGCCAGGGCGGTGACGACCAGGGAGGTCAGCACGGCCCATTTGACGGTGGCCTTCTGGAAGTCGCCGATATCGCGATCGACCATGCCCACCAGCAGCAGGGTCGAGGCCACCAGCGGACTCATGAGGTGAACGGGCTGGCCCAGGATCGAGGCGCGGGCGATTTCGACCGGGTCGATGCCATAAGCGGCGGCGGCATTGGCCAGGATCGGCACCACGCCAAAATAGTAGGCGTCATTGGACAGTACAAAGGTCAGCGGCATGCTGGTGATCGCAACCACCAATGGAAACAGGTGGCCCCAGGATGGCGGGATCCAGTCGACAAGGGTCTGTGCCAGGGCATCCACCATCTTTGTACCGGAAAAGATCCCGGCAAAGATCCCGGCGGCAAATACCAGCAACACCACGGTCATGGCATTGCCCGAGTGCGCCAGGATGCGTTCTTTCTGAATGTCCAATTGCGGGTAGTTGATCATCAGCGCGAGCACGAAGCCGATCAGGAACAGGATCGCGGAATGCATCAGCCCCATCACCAGCGCCGCCATCACCGCGATCACCAGCACCAGATTGACATAGGCCAGCTTCGGACGTTTGTGGGGCGTGTCCTCGAGAATCGCATCGATGTAGCAATCGCCGCCGCCGCTTTGCAGCTGCACGTTGCCGATACGCTTGCGCTCTGCGCGACCCAGTATAAAGGCCGTGAAGATCACCCACAGGGCACCGCCGATCATGGTCGGCAGCAACGGCACGAAGTACTCGCCGGCATCCAGGCCCAACGCGGCAATAGCCCGTGTCGCAGGGCCGCCCCAGGGCGTCATGCCACTCATGATGCTCAGCGACAGCATGGAGATGGTTGCCAGGATCATCGGGTTCATGCCGATGCGTTTATACAGCGGCAGCATTGCGGCGCAGGTGATCATGTAAGTCGTTGTGCCGTCGCCGTCGAGCGCTACCAGCAACGACAGCAGGGCCGTGCCTACGGCGATCTTCATCGGGTCGCCATTGACCCTCTTCAGGATTTTGCGGATCAGCGGGTCGAACAGGCCTGCGTCGATCATCAGGCCGAAGAACAGGATCGCAAACAGCAGCAACGCAGCAGACGGGGCGACCATTTTCAGGCCGTCGAGCATCATCTTGCCAGTGGTGCCTCCAAAGCCGCCGATCACCGCGAAGACGATGGGAACCACGGTGAGCGCGACGATGGGCGACAAGCGCTTCGTCATGATGAGATAGGTGAATACGACCACCATGGCCAAGCCAAGGAAAGCGAGCATAGGACGATTCTCTTGTTGTTATCGTAAAAATGGCTGACGCCGAGGCGCACGAGCCCTGACCCGCCGGGCGGCACAACGCGCCTGGCGGGGAGGGGGGTTCAGTCAAGTCAGGGGGGGAAGCGTTATCCGGTTGTCTCTAGACGCGTTTGGCGTCCTTCAGGTCGTCCCAGGCTTTTCCCGGTGCGGCAGAAGATTTTGCGTCGAGCATCCGGTTCAGCGTGTCGCGTTGGCAGGCATTTTCAGACATCGAAATCACCACCGTCGCTACGGCGTTACTGGCCAGGCTGGTCAGGGCGCGAGCTTCAGACATGAAGCGGTCAACGCCGATCAGCAATGCCAGGCCGGCCAATGGGATGTCGTGAATGACCGTCAGGGTCGAGGCCAGTGCCACGAACCCGCTGCCGGTAACCCCGGCGGCGCCTTTGGAGGACAGCAGCATGATCGCCAGCATGGTGATGATCTGCGTCAGGCTCAGATCAATGTTGCAGGCCTGGGCAATGAAAATCGCCGCCAACGACAGGTAGATGGCCGTGCCGTCCAGGTTGAACGAGTAGCCGGTGGGCAGTACCAGGCCGACGACGCCTTTTTTGCAACCCAGTGCCTCGAGTTTCTCCAGCATGCGCGGCATCACCGGTTCCGTGGAGGAGGTGCCGAGTACCACCAGGAACTCTTCCCGAAAGTAGCGCAGCAGCTTCCACAGGCTGAAGCCGTTGGCGCGGCAAATGCTGCCCAGTACCACGAACACGAAAAAGCCGCAGGCGATGTACAAGGTCATGATCAACTTCGCCAGCGAACCCAGCGAGGTGATGCCGTACTGGCCGACAGTGAACGCCAAGGCCCCGAAAGCGCCGACCGGTGCAAAACGCATCAGGTAGGAAAAGATCTTGAAGACCATTTGCGAGGCGGATTCGAGCACGTCGAGTACCGGTTTGCCACGTTCGCCCAGCGACGACAAGGCAAAGCCGGACAACACCGCGATAAACAGCACCGGCAACACTTCACCTTTACTGAAGGCGCCGATAAACGTCTGGGGAATGATGTGCATGAAAAACTCCACCACCCCAAGCTTTGCGGCCGACTCCGTGTACTGGGCCAATCCTTTGGTGCTCAGCTGGCTGGGATCGATGTTCATGCCGACGCCCGGCTGGAACACGTACACCGCGACCAGGCCAATCACCAGGCTGATCACCGTGAGGACAAAGAACAGCAGCATGGTTTTGCCCAGCAGGCGCCCGAGGGAGCGCTTGTCGCTCATCCCGGCGATGCCGGTGACGATGGTGCAGAACACCACGGGCGCAATCATCATCTTGATCAGTTTGATGAACGCGTCACCCAGGGGCTTGAGTGCAATGGCCTGCTGGGCCCAGAAATGCCCGACCACGATGCCGAGCGCCACGGCGAAGAGGATCTGGAAGTAGAGCGATTTAACAACTTTCATGGCATCACCCATTTTTAGAATTGTGCGGATGCAAAACTGCCAACGACTATCGGAATTTATCCGGCAAGGCGCTGCGAGTCAGTGGCGTAGACGTAACCGGAGAAAAGCCTGCGGGCGGTGCGTACGACTGAGGCCTGAATTGTCTCACCGTTCACGCCGGTGTAGGACAATACGACATCAATCCCGCCGCTCGGGTGTTCGATCCGCACCGCTTCAAGGCGCGGCGTACTGATCCCGCCGAGCATCTGCGCAACGATGCTGCCTTCGATCACGCACGCAGTGGCCAAACCAATCGAGCCGGTAATGGCGAGCGCGCGGTGGCAGTTGTGCGGCATGAAGTAACGAACCTGGATCGTGCCCCCAGCTTTCGCGGGCGAAACCAGTACCGGCTTGGGAATCACTTTGTCGCTGACATCGCCCAGGCCCATGGCCAGGCCGGCCTGAAGCCGCAGCGTCTCGAGGCGCCGCAGGAATTCCTTATCGGCGTCCAGTTCCGCCGGGCTCTCATCGCCACGCTTGCCCAGTTGGCTGGCTTCGACAAGCACCATGGGCATCGCCATGTCGATACAGGTCACCGCAATGCCATCGATCACGTCCTGCGTGTTACCGGTGGGAAAGAGCTTGCCTGTCTTGCTGCCGGCTGCGTCGAGGAACGTCAGTTGCACCGGTGCGGCCGTACCGGGCACGCCATCAATGGCGGTATCGCCCTCGTAACTGACTTTGCCATCCGGCGTGTACACGTCGGAGTGAATAAAGGTGCCGGTGTTTACGTTGCGAATACGCACACGGGTGCGCTCCGGGGTGCCTTTGACCAGACCCTGCTCGACGGCGAACGGGCCCACCGCGCACAGCATGTTGCCGCAGTTGGGGGCGCTGTCGACCCTGCGTTGTGAAACCATCACTTGAACGAACAGGTAATCAACGTCCGCATCCGGGTGCAGCGAAGGGCTGACAATCGCAACCTTGCTGGTTTGCGGGCTGCCACCGCCGATGCCGTCTATCTCTAGTTCATGACCGGAGCCCATCAGGTTGAGTAGCAGTTCGTCGCGGGCCTCAACGGCGGCGGGCAAATCCCAGTCAAGAAAAACCGGACCTTTCGAGGTGCCGCCGCGCATCAGCACACAGGGAATTCTTTGCATGATACTGACTCTTGTTGATCAATCGGTGTAATTGATGTTCTTGGAGCAAGAGTCTCAAGCTTTAAAAAATGTTTCAAATGCAAAGATTGAAGAGATTATTGCGTTTTACGAATGATAAATTTACGCTGAGTTTCCTTTTGACGCCTTGTGCGGGTGAGATAAGACATGGAATATGAGCTGAATGACATTCGATCCTTCGTGAAAATCGCTGAACTCGGCAGTTTTCACGAAGCAGCCGATGCCTTGCACCTGTCTCAACCGGCACTCAGTCGCCGAATTAAAAAACTGGAAGAGGGGTTGGGCACCTCGTTACTTGATCGCACCACGCGTAAGGTCAGCCTCACGAGCGTCGGTCGTGACTTTCTTCCAAAGGCACGTCGGTTGCTCGATGACTTCGATGAGTCGATTCTCAATATCCGTGAACTGGCCGAACGCCAGATTGGCCGGGTAACCCTGGCGTGTATCCCTACTGCGGCTTTCTATTTCCTGCCGTCAGTCATTCGCCTGTATAACGAGCGCTACCCAAAAATCCGCATCCGCCTGCTGGACTTGAGTGCCAATGAGGGGCTTGAAGCGGTGCTGCGGGGAGAGGCCGACTTCGGGATCAACATGATGAGTGGGCAGCATCCGGACATTGAGTTCGTGCCCCTGGTCAGCGAGCCCTTTGTATTGGCGTGCCGGCGTGATCATGAGTTGGCTGGACGCAGTTCGGTCACCTGGTCCGAATTGAGCGATTACCGCCTGATCGGGGTAGGGCGCCTGAGCGGCAACCGCATGCTGCTCGATCACGCGCTGTCTGGCCTGAGTTGGCGGCCGCAATGGTTCTACGAAGTCCAGCACCTCTCGACTTCGCTGGGCCTGGTGGAGGCCGGCCTGGGGGTTTCGGCAATGCCGAGCCTGGCCATGCCGGCTGAAGATCATCCAACCTTGGTCAGCGTCCCGTTGATCGAGCCGGTTGTGAACCGCTCCTTGGGCCTGGTTTACCGCCGGGGAGCATCGCTTTCGCCGGCGGCGGAAAAATTCGTTTCGATACTGCTTGAGCAATGGCCGCAATGAGCCATACGGCTGGTTTGTTTCTCAAACACGCCGCGGCTCGTCCTCGACAATCTTGCGCATCAGGCTCAGGTAGCGACTCGCTGCGAGCCCCAGGGGACGGTTCTTTACCCAGATGATATCGACCCATAGCCGCATCTGACTCGGCATGTTGTCAAACACCACCTCCGTCAATGCGCCCGAACTGATCAGAGGTTGTACCAACGGCTGTGGAAGATAAGCCCAGCCCAATCCTTGCTGGACCAGATCCAGCGTTGCCAGGTAATTGTCGCTGTGCCAAATCCGCCGTGACAGCACAACACGTGGATCAGAGTCTGTAGGCCCTCCAGTAGCCACGATGATCTGCCGAACGTTGACCAGTTGCTCTTCACTCAAGGGGCTTTTCTTGCCGGCGGCCGCAGGATGATCCGGAGCGGCAACGGCTACCAACAGTTGGCTCCCCGCTTCAAGAAACGTCTCCCGCTCGTCAAGCCCTGGTCGTTCAAATCCAAGGGCCAACTGCACACGCCCTTCATGGAGCATGCGCATCGCCTCCGGATGGGACGCGGAGCGAATCTCGATTTCAAGCGTGGGAAACTCCCTGGCGATAATGGACAGCGGACGATTCCACACGCCTGTTTGCAACTCCGGCGCCATCGCAAGGACCAAGCGCTCCTCCAACCCCTGGTGAAGCTGGAGCGCATGGGCGTCCAGCAGGTTTAACTGGCTGGCGACCTGTCGAGCCTGGGGCTCAAGTGCTTTGGCGGCTGGCGTAGGAATGGCTTTGCGGGTTGATCGGTCAAAAAGCAATAAATCCAGTTCGGCTTCAAGCTGCGACACCGCCATGTTGATGGCCGAGGGTACCCGCCCCAATTTGCGTGCGGCGGCAGAAAAGGAGCCGCTGTCGACAACCGCAAGGAAAACTTTCAGTGACTCACTGGTGAACGCCATGGTGGTTGTCAGATTTTCTGATGATGATCGTCTTTGTTTATCAGGTTTATTAGCCTAATTTCCACTTCTATTCCAAATGAAGTCCGTGGGGCACACCATGTTAAACACTGATTTGAGGGGGCATGTGGCACTTGTCAGTGGTGCCGGCAGTGAAGCGGGTATTGGCATGGCGATCGCTCGCAGGCTAGGTGCAGCGGGTGCGAGATTGATCATCACCGCCAGCAGCCGCCGCATTGAGGAACGCGTTAAAGAGCTGCTCGCAGAAGGGTTTGAAGTTGAGGGCAGGGCAGTTGACCTCACTGATGAACGTCAGGTGCGGGAATTCGGCCTCTGGGCGGTGTCGGTCTGGGGGCGGGTCGATATTCTGGTGAATAATGCCGGCATGGCCATGCAAGGCAGCCCTGAGGTTTTCTCGGAGTTGGCGAGTATGGAACTGCATGAATGGAACCTTTCACTGGCCAGAAACCTAACCACCGCTTTCCTTCTGACGCGGGCTGTTTTGCCCGGTATGAGGGCGCGAAGTTACGGGCGCATTGTCAATATCAGTTCCACCACGGGCACCCGCGGGAGCAACCCGGGCGAAGCCGCTTATAGCGCTGCCAAAGCCGCGATGGTGGGCATGAACATGGGACTGGCACTTGAAGTCGCCAAGCACGGGATTACCGTCAACAGCGTGGCGCCCGGATGGATCACCACGGGCTCAACCACGCCGGTTGAAGCAGAGGCGGGGCGCTTTACCCCGATCGGGCGGGCAGGCAGTCCCCACGAAGTGGCGGCGGCGGTTGCATTTCTGGCGTCTCCAGAATCCAGTTACATCACCGGGGAAGTTATCGTGGTCGATGGCGGTAATTGCCTGGTCGAGAATAAAGCCCCTCAACCCGGTTAATGACGCTTGAATGAACATCTGCGCGATATATCAAGGCTATATGTCAGCTGACAATGTAAATAGTTAAAGCCAACACCCACGTTATAAGTTCGCGGAGCGATATTCACCCAATATTCGGGAGCTGATGTTGCACCTGGAGAATGAGGGCGTGTGGCTTATCTATACGGCAACGAAGTTTAACTAATGTGATACTTAACAAAGGGTTCTAATCATGTCGAACAGTGGAGTTGGTGAATCAGCGATTGCTGCCTTTGCCGCAGCCGAGCGTGCCCGTTTTATAGAAAACAACCCAACGTCGATGGCGCTGGCCAAGCGTGCCAAGGCGGCGCTGTTCAACGGTGTGCCTATGCACTGGATGAGCGATTGGTCGATGCCTTCGCCGCTTTTTGTCCAGCGTGCCAAAGGTGCCCGCTTCACCGATGTCGACGGTCATGACTACATAGACTTCTGCCTCGGCGACACCGGCACGATGTTTGGCCACTCACCTGATCCTATCGCCCGCGCCATAGCCGAGCAGGCGAACAATGGCTTGACCACGATGCTGCCTGGCGAAGACGCGGTGGTCTGCGCTGAGTTGCTGGCCCAGCGGTTTGAGCTGCCTTATTGGCAAGTTACCGCCAACGCTACCGACGCCAATCGTTATGTGCTGCGCTGGGCGCGCGCTATCACCCAGCGCAATGTTCTACTGGTGTTCGACGGCTGTTATCACGGCACCGTGGATGACGTGATGGTCCGGTACCGAGAGGGCAAGACCGTGCACCGTTCGGGCCTGGTGGGGCAAGCCTACGACTTGACCCAATACAGTCGATCCATTCCCTTCAACGATGTCGCTGCACTGGAGGCTGCTTTAGCTCAGGGCGACGTGTGCGCGCTGATGTGCGAGCCGGCGATGACCAATATCGGCATGGTCCTGCCCGATCCGGGGTTCATGCAACAGTGCCGCGAGCTGACGCGAAAATACGGCAGCCTGTTGGTCATTGATGAGACCCACACTATTTCTACCGGCATCGGTGGATGCACGCGCCAATGGGATTTGAAACCCGACTTTTTCGTAGTGGGGAAACCCATCGCCGGTGGCGTGCCTTGCGCAGTCTTTGGCATGACCGAGCACGTTGCGTTGGCCATGCACGATGCGCAGAAAAGCATCAGCGAAGCGAGCGGCGGGCATGGCCACAGTGGCATGGGCACCACCTTGTCCGCCAACGCACTGGCGATGCGTTGCATGCGCGTCAGCCTCGAAGAGGTCATGACCGAGTCTGCGTACCAGCGCATGCTGCCCCTGGCCTCAAGACTGGCCCAGGGTTTTCGAGCGTTGTTCAAGCGGCACCAACTGAACTGGTCGGTAACCGAGTTGGGGGCTCGTTGTGAGTTTCAATTCTGTGCCACACCGCCAAGAACAGGTGCGCAAGCCGAGGCGGCTTTTCATGACAGCCTTCAAATGGCGCTGCACCTCTATCTGATCAATCGCGGGATCCTGATCACGCCTTTTCACAACATGACCCTGTGTTGTCCGCAAACAAGCGAAGGGGATGTCGACAGGCTGATCGGTGAACTGGATAACGCGCTGACCACGCTGCTTGCCCTACCTGGAGCGCGGGTTATCTGTTCATAAGTTCCATTGTTCTTGAATACTGTCCAGTCGCTTGAATAAGCGCCGAGAGGTTCGATATGCAATTTGCTGATAAAAAAGAGGCCGAAGACTATCTGGCCGCCCACCCTGAAGTGCTGAGCATCGAGTTGTTCCTTCTCGACGCGAACGGTGTTCCGCGAGGCAAACTGCTGCATCGCGACGAACTACTGGCGATCTACGCAAACGGTCGGCCGCTGCCAAGCTCCATTCTCGCCTTGACCGTGCAGGGTGAAGACGTCGAAGACACAGGCCTGGTCTGGGATGTCGCCGATGCCGATTGTTGGACATACCCCTTGGCAGGAAGCCTGACTCTGCAACCCTGGCGCACCAACCCCACCGGTCAGGTGCAGGTGAGCATGCACCCGACCCAAGGTATTCCTGCCGCACCGGCCGACCCGCGACACGTACTGGTGCATGTCATTGACCGACTCAAAGCCGATGGTTTCCATCCGGTAATGGCCGTGGAACTGGAGTTTTACTTGCTGGACCAGCAACGCGATGCCAACGGTCGGCCGCAGCCAGCGCTGCAGACCAACGGCGTCCGTCCCCAGGCACCGCAGGTTTATGGCCTCTACGAATTGGAGCAGCTGCAACCCTTTCTTGATGACCTCTACGCTGCGTGCGCGCTACAAGGGCTGCCCGTACGCACAGCCATCTCCGAGTACGCTCCAGGCCAAGTGGAGTTGACCCTGGAACATCGTTTCGACGCACTCCAGGCTATTGATGAAGGCGTACGTTACAAACGCCTGGTAAAAGGTGTCGCCAACAAACATGGGCTACAAGCCTGCTTCATGGCCAAGCCGTTCAGTGACCAGGCCGGGAGTGGCATGCATTTGCACGTCAGCCTGGCCGACGAGGAGGGTAACAACCTGTATGCGAGCGAAGACCCACAGGGTACGCTCCTGTTGCGTCACTCGATTGGCGGGATGATGGCGACCTTGTTTGACTCGCTGGCGATATTTTGCCCCCATGCCAATTCATATCGCCGGTTCCAGGCCGGCAGTTACGCGCCACTGGCCAAAAGTTGGGGCGTCAACAATCGTACGGTGTCGTTCCGCGTGCCCGGCGGGTCAGCAATCAGTCGGCACATCGAACACCGCATTTGCGGGGCGGACGCCAACCCGTACCTTGCCGCTGCCGCATTACTCGCGGGGATTCACTACGGCATCACCCATCA
Source organism: Pseudomonas sp. GW821-FHT09D08 (assembly GCF_059416305.1). NCBI lineage: Bacteria > Pseudomonadati > Pseudomonadota > Gammaproteobacteria > Pseudomonadales > Pseudomonadaceae > Pseudomonas > Pseudomonas sp. GW821-FHT09D08. The sequence continues at coordinate 35,189 of NZ_JBWKOX010000001.1, read as the reverse complement.
AAGCGATCCCGGCCCGGCGATCGTGGGAAATGGCTATGAGCAGGCGACCGATTTTCTACCCACCGACTGGCTGACCGCGTTGCAGGCCTTGCAGGATTCAACCTGGGCACGCGAGGCGCTGGGCGCCGAATTCCTGAAGGTGTATCTGGCGATCAAATGGCGCGAGTTCCGTCAATTCAACGCTGAAGTCGGGGAGCAGGACTGGCGCTGGTACCTCACTCACGCATGACTGATGGGCGATAACCGATGCTCACCAGCGGTTGTCAGCGTGGATTTGGGACCCGTGAGCCAAAACAAGGGTAGAGTGCATCACTTTCTGTTCATAGGGCCTTCGCGCAGTCGCACCGAGCGGTTCCAGCGTCCGGACAGGGCAAAAAAACGGTATCTCAATTGTTAAGTGAAGAATGAATCGTCCGCTGTTTATTTCTCTGGATGGGCCCAAGGGCACCGGCAAAACCACGCTGTTGGAGGCCGTTACGAAAGCACTGAGGGCAGGCAACAAAAAGGTGATCCGGCTTTGCGAGAGAAAAAGCGATCCCTACCGGGAGGGAACAATGGCGCTTGTTAACCAGCTCGTCAGAAGTCCCTCCCGGGAGCTGGAGCTGCGGGTGTGTGAACGCTTTGCTGACAGCCGTGCCTGGATTTCCCGGCAGGTGCTGGCTAAACAGCCACCAGGCAGCATCATCCTGATCGATCGCTGGTACCCGTCGGATGCCGCGTTTCGCCGGATAATTCCGTTTGCAGAGATCCTGCAGTTGAACATTGATCGAAACGTGCGAGTGCCAGACCTGCATGTCGGGATTGTCACCGCCCCTGAGATTTCATGGGCGAGGGCAGCGGCACGACGGCGTGGGCTGAGCAGCACGGTGATCCATAAGCTGGAAGAACATAGCGCGTGTACCCAGGCATTCGAGCGAGCGATGGCAGATTACGGTTGGGTTGTATGCCGTAATGAAGGCACGATCGAGGACGCAACAATGCAGGTGGTGTCCGCGATCTATAGAGTCCTTGCTTGCGCGTCCCCGGCAGTCATTCTACCGGCCCCGACCTCCATCGACTCCTTGTGCTATCCAGGCTTCTAATGCCTCGGCGCTCATAGGCTTGGCTATCAAATAACCCTGTGCCTCGGAACATCCCCACTGAATTAACAGGTCCAGGATTTCTTGATTTTCTACGCCTTCTGCAACCACCCGGTAGCCGAGCCCCTTAGCCAGTCCGATCAGGGTTTTAACCAGTTGCTTGTCATTTTGATTGCTGCCCAGCCCGCTGATCAGAGATTGGTCAAGCTTGACGGTATTGGCCGGGAGCTCCTTCAAATAAGCCCAGTTGCTGTAGCCGGTGCCAAAGTCATCAACAGCAACCTCTACGCCAAACTTACGGACACGCTCCAGTTGCCGGATGACTTCTTCAGGGTTGGTCATGAGCATGCTTTCGGTAAACTCAAGTTCAAAGCCAGCGGGGTCCAGGCCGTGCTGTTGAATCTCATGGATCATTGCGTCGACGAATTCGGCGCTTTCAAGATCGCTGACGGTAATGTTCATCGCTATCCGCAGGCGCACACCTTGCGCTTTCCAAATAACCGCTTGCTGGATGATTGCGTTGAGCACCCACAATCCAACAGAAGGTATGAGTGCGGTTTTTTCAGCCAAGGGTATGAATTCAGCAGGGCTGATGGGCCCCAGTAAAGGATGTGTCCAACGTAATAGTGCTTCTACTGAATGACACCGTCCTGAGGGCAGTTTGATTTTTGGCTGGTACACCAGGCTGAACTGTTTGTCGGCGCTGACCGCCTCCGGCAACGAACTCAACAACATGAACGCGCGTTGTTGAGCCGCATCAAAATGGGGCTCATAGCGCGACCATCCCAGCCTGCGGTCACGCGCCTCATCCGCAGCGCTGACCACCAGCCGAAGCCAGTCTTGCTGGAGCCCTGAGCTATGAATAGGCAGGACGCCAATCCCGACTTGCATGAGTATGGGGATGGCGTGGCATTCGACAGGCTTTTTGAAGTCCTTGAGGATGTTTTCACAAATGTGCTCGGCCGTTTGATCCTCCTCAAGGAGGAAACCAAACCGCGTCGGGCTAATTTTATAAAGTAGACACTGTGGCGGTAATAGTTTTTGTAGGCGCGCTTTGATTGCCAGGACCAAGTCTGTGGCAAAACTGTAACCCAGCGCCTTCACGATATCGTTGAGGAACTTTGGCGAGATGATGTCAACCGCATACGCTTGGCACGCGCTGTGGGTCTTGAGCGCTTGGCGTATATCCTCCTCAAACCGGAGTCGATTAAATAACCCTGTGGGTTGGTCGACGAAGTTTCGAGAGCGCATGCTGTGGATGTGCATCATCACCAGTTCAGCAAAACCGCTGAGCATCGCGCTATCACGCTCACTCATAGCGGCGCGTGAGACTGTATCAATGATGCACAGGCTTCCCAGCGTAAAACCCTCTTCGGTAATCAGTGGGGTGCCTGTGTAATAACGAATATACGGAGGCCCCGTTACCAGGGAATTGTCTTTAAAACGGGGATCAAGCGTCGCGTCCAATACCTCCAGCGGGGCGTTATCCAGCGTCGAGTAAGCGCAGAAAGATACTTCTCGTGGTGTCTGCGTCTCTTCAAGCCCTACGCGCGCCTTGAACCATTGCTGATGCTCATCGACGATCGAAATCAGCGCTATGGGTGCGTTGAAGTAAGCAGAAACCATCTCGACGATTTTATCGAAGACAGTATCGTACTCGCTGTCAGCTGGACAAAATTTCGCGACCTCTTTAAGCCGTTCAATTTCATTCGGCGGAATAGGAGCGCCTGCGCCCATGACAATCCTCGGAGTGGCTGTGTTTATGTGCACGGTATCAGACAGTGCCATCATTATGATGTTGTTTTTTCTATTCCTCTGATAGCTCAACGGTATGCAGGCAGACGGCCTCTCCTGTGTTGCCGGGAGAGGCGCGTGTTTGGCCTCAGCGCACCCACCTCACAACCTGGGCTCCAGCCATGGCGATACGCGTATTACCCGGCTTTCGGTGGGTGAGGGCGCGCAGTACGTTCCCATTGTGAGCAATTCCCACCGCATCTGGCGCGAGCTTGAGCAATTGATACCCAAGTGGCTGGACAGCGCGCTCTGAGAATCCAGATCAACCGCGATGGTTCGCCCACCAGGGTGCCGAGGTGTTTTTGCCAAGCCAGCGGCGATGGTGCTTTTCCCCACCCAACCGTTAGCCGAAACGATAGCAATGATCGTCGCCTTGGAACGCTTGCTAGTCGCTTCTGCCAGACCCTCTGGACGAAGTTGGTTAAGTTCACGCAACAGGTCGCTCAATCGTTGACGGTCACCCGTGGCAGAAGGCGCAGGTGGTTCGTTCAGGGGAGGGGATTTGGGCATAGGTAGCGAGAGGACAGCGTTCTTCACAGGTGGCGTGCCCATCAATAATGAAGAAGGCTGTGGCTCGTCCTGCATAAACACAGGGGGCGTTGAGGCAGGTGTTGTGGGATGCAGCGCCACCGACGGCTCTGGGTCAGCCACCACCGGCGTAACCGGGTCGTCTTTGAAATATTTATAAGTGGGTTGTATTTCCTGGTAACTCTGCGCATTGGCGCCAAAACGTGTAAATAGTTTCGTAATGTCGTCTACATATTTCATGGGTTGTACCAGGAATGAAATAACTCCGAAACTCAGCACGTCCATGATGTGTCGTTTTGCGTTAGCGAGGTGAGCGCAATCTAGAGCGCCTGTTTCTGAGTGTCAATTATTGTTAAAAAAGTCAGCTAAGACTGTTAGTTTTCGCCTGCATGCCAAAAAGGCGCTCTGTGTTTAGCGAAAAGTATAAGCGTTATAGTTCGTCCAATAATGATTGGCCAATCAAGGTTACTATGATGAATTTTTCGGTGGGGCGGCAAGTTGGCGCAGTGAGTGCTGATCGCCTTAATGATTTAATACAGGGTAACGCTGAAAGTTCATCCCAGTGGTTATTACGCTGGGTTGAAGCTGATGAATAAACACGGCAAGGCTTGGGGCAGCAGTACCCAGTTGGAGCAGATTGCTGTCGTGATTTCGTCCGGAATCCGATCCAGATGCTGCCCGGCAAACTGGCACAGCATCGTGATTTTTAGGGCGACTGGTTTAATTTTTTTCACGCCAGAAAACAAGTAATTGAATTAATAAGAAGCGATCGTGCCTTCGCCAATATCACGCCGCCTTGACGGTCTGATCCTTGTGCTTAATATTTTTTGACGCCAGAAAATAATTATCTGAATTATTAAGAAACAATTGCTGGCGTTATGCCCAACCGTTTATCTTCGCGACCTTGACTGCAGGCCCAACCTGAAGTTCCCGTAGAGGCTTATTTATGTCGAAGATGAAACGTGGCCGCTCCCTGAGCGTGTCAATGAACGGAAATGGCCAACGTTTCACTTTGAACCGCATCACTGCCGCCGTATTGATCTCTTTGGGGGCTGCACCTGTCTGGGCGGATAACAGCGCCAACAACATCACGCTGCACAATGCCGGGCTCAGAACGGCTAATAACGCAATCAACGGCCTTAAGACCGACACCGACACCAGCGTGACCGTGGTCAACAGCAACACGGTCACGATCACCACCGCCACGCAGAGGGGCGCTACCGCGTTCAACTCCTTCGGTGACTTCACTGTGGCGGCCGGCAATACCGTCAACATGGTGGTGCCTGATGGCGCCAGCGCGCTGGTCAATCTGGTGCATGACACGGCTACGGTCATCAACGGCAACCTGAATGGTCTTCAAGGCGGATCAATCGGCGGTCACATCATCTTCGCCGACCCTAACGGCATCGTAGTTGGTGCCAGCGGTGTGGTGAACGTGGGCAGCCTCACGGTGACCACGCCGAGCGCAGTGCAAATGCAGCAACTGGTTAGTACCGCCGTTAATGGCTCCAGCGCCGACGGCAACAAGGCCGCAACGGACCTCAAGGCCGGTACGCTCAACGGCGGCAGCGGCACGCTGAGCATCGGCGGCAAGATCAACGCCAGCGGTTCGATCAACCTGTTCGCAGCAGCGGCTACCGTTCAGGCTGGCGCCAAGCTGAACAGCGGCGTGGACTATGCCGATCAGGTGTTCCGCAGCACCGTAAACGTCTCCGATGCCCAAGGCACTGGTGTCGTACGTCAGGACGGTTCAGTCCAGATCGTTGCCAGCAGCACCGTCGCCATCAGTGGTGAGCTGAGCGCGCTGATGGCCGACAACAGTGGCGGCAGCGTGTCGGTCAAGGCCGGGCAGTCGGTGACGCTGGACGGCGGGACGACGACCACCCAGGGCGGCACCATCACCGCCAGCGGCAAGGCTAACAAGGCAGGGGGCAAGGTCACGATCGAAGCGCCGACGATCACGATGGCTGACTACTCGACGATCAACACCAGCACCACCGGAACGGGAAACGCCGGGGATATCATGCTCACGGCAAACAGTGACAGCAGTGTCACCGGCACCGATGCGACAACGGTCGATCTCCTGGCCAAGCAACTGGAAGATCAAGCCCAACCCCTGCTGTCGTCCAGCGGTAGCAAAGCCGCGGTGGTGATCGGCCAGCACGCAAAGCTCGATGCCGGACAAGCGAGCGACGCGACCAAGCGAGGCTCAGTCAGCATCAGCGCGCTCGGTTTCGACAAACAGATCAGCGGTTATGCCAATGCCAGCGGCACCATCAACGTTGACGGGCAGATCAACGCCAAAGACATTCTGTTGCATGCCAACAGCGAGGCGATGATTTCCTACACGTTGCTGGGCAGCCTATTCAGTTCGGCCGCCCTGTCCGATGATTTCAGCAGGTTGAAAGCGGCCAACGGTTGGACGCAAGAAGAAACCTGGGCCAACATCGTCACCACATTGGGCGATGCCAGCAGCTCCAACGCACGTAACGGCAACCTCGGTGCATTGGGCCTCGATCCGACGGACTGGAGCGAGTTGGCAGCGTTGATCCCCAACATCACCGTGGCAATCGCCAATGCCAGCGCGTCTGTTTCTATTGGTTCGACCGCGAAGCTCAATGCTTCGGGGGCGATCGACATCGCAGCCAAGGGGACGCGCACGGTTGATACCAGTACAGGCAGTCTTCCGGGCCTGAGCGGCAACTTACCTTTCAATTTGGGTATTTCATATGGCCGCATCAGCGGCGAAACGTCGGTTAACGTCGCCGACGGCGCAAGCCTTACCAGCGGCGGCAATCTGGCCATTCAGGCGCTGAGCGCGGACACACTGAAGCTGGTGACCAGTTCGACCAACAGTAACGACGGCAACGGTACCCAGAACACGACCGCCGGCTTCGCTTTTGGCATGGCGCACAGCGATGTCACGACCCTCGCTAATGTGGCACATGGCGTGTTGCTGAACGTGGCGCAAGACACGTCGGTCACAGCAGTTACGGAACAGACGCTAAGCAACGACGTCACCTTTAAGTCTCTGGGCCAGGGGGCGATTGGTGGTCCTGCGATTGCGCTGACCTTGTTTGACAGCACCACCCGCGCCGTTTTCGATGCTGATCTTGCGGGTGGCCGCAATTTATCGGTGACGGCCGTCAACCTGGTAGATCAGCAAAAAAACAGTGCCACCGTGCAGTCCGGGAATTCTGACAAGACCTTCAAGTCGGCCAAGCTGATCAATACCACCGCGCCCATCAGTGGGTTGATCAGTGCCAAACTGAAGGCGCTGTTCAATCTGGATCCTGCGACCGCAGAAACCAAGCCGACCGAGAGCACCTTCAGATTCGGCTCTGCGGTGGCGGTAGGTATTGCCAATCACACGGCTGAAGCCATAGTCGGAAGTCATGGCAGTGCGCCGAAGCTGGCGTTGACCGGCGACCTGACGGTGCAGGCCTTGCAGCGCGAAATTGATCTGCACAACAGCGCTCAAAGCAGTGTGATGTCAAAGGCCGATCTGGGCGATAGCACCGAAACAGCGCTGTCCGTCGCTGCCGCGTACAACCAATTGACATTGAACACCCATGCCCTGATGGGCGATGGCGTGGTGGCATCAGCCGCACGCCTGGGCGTAGGGGCGGTCAATCAGCAACTGTTGAACCTGGGCGGCGTGGACCGCTGGAGCTCACTGAGCGACATTTTTGCGATGCTCGTTGCCAAGGGCAAAGACGCGTCCAATCTGCCTTCAGAGTTGTCGACCAACTTTGCCAATGGCGTTGCCAGTGGCACGGAGAAGGTCACTGTGGGTTCGGTGACCGTCATGCTCAATAACCTGGATGCGACGGCCTGGGTGGGCGACAACGTCAAACTCACCGCCACGGGAACTGATGCGTCAGCGTGGAGCAACAACCCGCTGGCAGGGCTTGCAACCTTGCTCGGTGCTGACGGCAGCGAAACTGCAAGCAGTAAAGCCGCCCATGCGCTGGCGTTCAATTGGGACAGCCCGCTGGCGATTCAAGCGCACACAGACGTGCAGCAGTTACAGATCAGCGGCAACCTGTGGCCAAGCCTATCGGCCACTGCAACCGGCGATGACGGCACCTCAGCAGGCGGGGCGGTCAACGTTCAGGTCACGGGCAACAAGACTGTTGCCGGTATAGGCGCCAGTGGCACCGTTACGGCCAAGGCCGTCAACGTCAGCGCGCAGCAGGAGGAATTGATCATTGCAATCAGTCCTTCCGGCGGAAAAGGGGCCAGTGCGGCCGGTAATGGTGCAGTGGTTGTCAGCGTTAACAATGCCAAGGTAAACGCTTCCATCAACAACAGTACGACGGTCACAGCCGACAATGTGACGGTCAGCGCAGCGCATCAGGTGGGCATGTGGAGTGCGGCGGGCGCCATTGCGCTGTCGCAAAACAACGGTGTGGGTGCCAGTGTTGCAGTCAACGTGCTCAACGCCGATGTTCAAGCACTGGTAGGCGCCAACCAGTTGTGGCGCCCGAGTGCAATGGGTGTTGGCAGCACCGACAGTTCCCGCGCCACTTGGTCGGTGGACAAGCTGCTGATTGACTCACGCAGTGATGGTCAGGCTGGCGCTTTTGCACTGGCGGGTGCGAGAGCCAAGACGGAGGAAGAGAAAACCGACCAGGCCAACGCGGAAAAGACCAACGGCGGTGCTTCCAACACGTCTACCGAGATGGCGACTACCTTGAGTGACGCGGTGAGTCAGACGCTGACCAATGGCCTCAATGAGCTGACCGCCAGCCTGAAACAAGCGCAAGCCAAGGCCAGCAGCATCAAAGACCCGGTCATAAGCGTGCCGAGCACGTTGTCGGGTTATGTCGACAAACTGAAGAAGCTGATCGGCGGCACGCCGCCGGAACAAGGCTCTCAAGAAGGCTCCACATTTGCCTTGGCCGGTTCGGCAGCGCTTAACGTCTCCCGGCAGACAACACGCTCCAGCCTGGGCGACATCGTTCTCGACCCGCGCGATCCTGGCAGCGTCGGCAGCAATGTCACTGTTCAGGCATTGAACCAGACCAATCAACTGGCAGGGGCCGGTGGCGGGGCACTGACCTCTGCCGGTGGGAAGAAGAGCGAAAGTAGCACGGCGATGGCCGGTGCGTTTGCCTTTGATTACCTGGGGAATACCACGGAGGCACTGCTCCAGAACGCGACCCTGCGCAATAACCACGCACTGGCTGTCCACGCGATCACTGCTGGCGATCAGCTCTCCATGGGCCTTGGCATGTCGGCGGCGACTGGCGGCGTTGAGAACACCAGCGGTGCGCTGGCAGCGTCTGCCGCCGCAGTGACTAATGCCACCCGCGCGGCTGTGACTGACAGCACCGTCAGCCAGAAAAACAGCGGTAGCATCGATGTGGCGGCCTATGATCGTTCGCGCCTGTTGATCGGCGGTGGCGCGTTTGCCGGCAGCAATGGCAAAGGCTCAAGCGTTGGCGTGTCAGCGACGGTCGGTGTGCTGGCTAACAAGATTCAGGCCCAATGGTTGGGCAGTACTGCAGAGGGCTTCGCCAGCTTCGACCTCGCAGCGGTAAGCGCTACGCGGGTATTGGCCGGTGCGTTGACCGTAGCCGCGTCCACCGGTGGCCAGAGTTCGGCGGGGGCAGGCGCGTTGTTCGCGCTGGTGCTGAACAATGTGATTGAGGCCAAGGTTGATGCCGACTCACTGGGCGTGTCGTCGTCACTGACGGGGGGCTCCGTCGACGTATCGGCACGCAGTGCTTCGAACGACGCCGTGCTTGATGCCCTTATTGATAGCGCGGGTAATGCGACCTTGGCACGTGCCGGGCTTGATCTGGATGGCAACGACACCGCAGCGAAAATCGACGGTTCGGTGGCGAGCAGTGACAACCTTACGGCGGATGCCGGTGATACAACTGTCACTAAACACAGGTTGTACGACGGCGGGACCGCTGGCGAGTCGATCATCGGCATTGCCGGTGGGGTGGCAGGTACTGCTGGCGAAAAGGCGGCCGGTGGTGCTTTCGGTGTGATTTACACCGGCAGTGATTACACCGCGACGCTCGCCAATACCGACGCCGAGCTGACGGGTGATCTCAAGATCACTGCGCAGAATGACACCAAAGTTGTGGCGGCCGCTGTCGGCGCAGCTGGCAGCTCCGGCACGGCCGTGTCCGGCTCATCGACTGCGGTGATTGGTCGTGGCAACGTCACAGCAAGTCTGGACATGAACAGCCATACGCTGCACGCCGACAACCTGACGGTAAGCGCGAGCAAAACCGCCGGCACCTATTCATTGGCCGGGAATATCGCCGCCAGCAGCGGGGGAAATGCGGTAGGCGCTGCAGTCAGCCTGACGGATATGCAGCAGGGCGCCAGTGCCACCGTCAGTCATGGCGCGTACCGCCTGAGCGGCGACGCTACGGTGACGGCCGCCGGTCAAAGTAAAATAGTGACCGCTGCCATTGCCGTTGCCGCCGCCAGCGACGGTAATGCTGTGGGGGGTGCCATCACCTACAACCGTATATCTGATACGACCAAAGCGTTGTTGAATGACGTTGATTTGGTCGCTGCTGACCTGTTGGTCAATGCAGCTCAATCGGGCCTTGGCTCCCGCATCGATGCTCTGGCTGTCAATGTCGCCCTGGCCAGTGGCGGCACGGGCTTGGGTGGTGCACTGGCAGTCAACCTGATCGACGCCACACGCAGCGCTAAATTGACTGACAGCCAGGTGGCGCTCAGCGGCAACGCGAACCTTAGTTCGTCGCTGGACGGCGAGATCTGGGGCATCGGCGTCAATGGCGTGGCCGGCACTAACAGCGGCGGCGGCTCGGTGGTCGTCAACACTATTTCCGGTGGCGACACGGTCGGTGTTGATGGCAGCACCTTGAGCACCAAGGGGATCAATAAGGCATTCAGCGCGGACGCCAGCGGCGGTCAGGGTCTGAAGATCAACTCACTGGCTGGCGCCATTACCGGTGGCAGCGAAGTCGCCGTGGGCGGCGCGACTTCGCTTAACTGTATTGCGGCCAACCGCGCTGCCAGCCTGACCGATACGGACATCAGTGGCTTTGCCAGCAATAGCCTCAAGAGCGGCGTTGATCAGCGCATCAACGCGATTGCCGTTGCGGGCAGTGGCGGCAGCAATGCGGGCGCGGGCTCATCCACCACCAACATTCTTTCCGGCACCGAAGCAGCCAGCATCAGCGGTGGTAGCGTCTCGGGCGGCAGCCTGAGCGTGACCAGCGACATCGGTGACCGTACGCTCTGGAGCCTGGCGGGGGCGATTGCCGGCGCCGGTGAAGTGGCGGTCGGCATTGCCAACGCCAACAACATCATCACCGCCACTCGTGAAGCTGCGATCAGCCACACTACGCTGACCCTGGGCCAGGCGCTGGACGTCAAGAGCGGTGGCTCGGCGACCATTCGCACCGCAGCCGTGGGCGCGGGCGTTGCAGGCAACGTGGCGCTGGGCGGTTCGGTCGCGGTTAACGTCATTTCCGGTACTGAAAACGCCACGCTTGATGACGTCACCCTTACCGGCGCCACCTCGGTCACGGTCGACGTGAGCCGCGGTGAAGCCAACATCCAGACCCTGGCCGGTAACGTGCAGGGCGCAGGCACCGGCGCGGGCGCTATGGCGATTGCGGTCAGCACCGTCAATCAGCAGCGCAACGCCTTGATCAACAACAGCAGCTTGTCACTGGGCAGCACCAACAGCGGCATTCAGGTCAATGCCCTGACCAGCGGCACGATCAAAACCCTGGCCCTGAGCGGCGCGGGCGCAGGCACCGCCGCGGCGGTGCTCTCAAGCACCACCAACAACATTGACGCGGTGACCCATGCCAGTGTCAGTGGCAGCAGCGGTTTGGCCGACAGCCTCAGCGTGACGGCCAAAGACACCTCGGCCATCGACTCTCTGGCAGGCGGCGCCGTGGCGGCAGGCAGCATCGCCGTGGGTGTGGCGGTGGCGGTCAACCGCATTGCCAACGACATCGAAGCACGCCTGAGCGGCAACCTGGTCTCAACCGGCTGGGCACTGAATGACCTTAACGTCACTGCCACCTCGGACGCGAAAGTCCAGACGGCGTCGGTGTCTGCTGGCTTCTCCGGCACCGCAGCGGTCAACGCAGGTGTGACCACCAACCTGTTGAACACCTCGGCCAAGGCCCTGATCGACGGTGGTGCTAAGGTTGTCGCGCACAACAACATCGGCGTCATCGCCCTTGATCGTGATGTGATTCGCGCCTACGCGGCTGTCGTGTCCGGCAGTGGCAACGCCGCAGTGTCGGGCCTGGTTGCGGTGAATCTGATTGGCAGCAGCACAGAAGCTGGCATCTCTGGCGGCACAACCTCCGTGACGGCGTTAGGCAACGGCAATGGGCTGGCTGTCGATAACGGTACGCTGTCCAACGCACCGGACACCAGCGCCTGGGCCTTGGCCCAGCAGTTCAGCCCGGCAGCAGGCCTGGTCGCCAACACTGAAACTGTTCACGGCCTGGCCGTACGTGCCACCTCGTTGCAGCAAGTGGGGCAGGTGAGCCTCAGTGCGGGTGTGGCCTTGACGCCGTTGGCCAGCGCCGCAGTCACCGGTTTGAGCAACACCAGCATTATCGCTGGCGACACGCTTGCCTACATCGACGACGCCAGCATCAACGGCAGCAACAGCGGTGCGAATGCCGCGCAGCAAGTCAGCATCGGCGGGGCCAGCCACAGCTTCAGCTATGGTTCGGCCAGCAGTGGGGCCTTGTCGCTGGGCGTCGCGGCGGTGGCGGCTTCGGTAGATACAGGCGTTGTCAGCCGTAACGTCACGGCGCGCATCAATCACGCCGCCGTCACCAGCCTGGGCGCCACCGACGTCAGCGCAAACTCCACTCAATCGGCCAGCGACTTAGTTGCGACCGTCAGCGGCGGCATCGTCGGGGTCGCAGGCGGCGCGGCGGTACTTGAACTCAAAGGCAGCACGCAGGCGTTAGTCAGTAACGGCAGCTCGCTGAACGTTGGGGCCTTGAAGGTAGCGGCCAGCGCAATCAATGCCCTGTCGCCAAACGCCGGTACCCTCTCCGGTGGGGGGGTGGCCGTCGGTGCGGGCATCAACGCCGGCTATGACACCAGCACCGTGCGTGCCTGGCTGGGTGAAGTCGATTCGGCGAGCCTGGTGCGGACCGCGGTCAACAGCAGTGGCGCGGTGAACGTGACGGCCGACAGCAAGACGACACTGCGGGCCAATGCCGTGGGCGCCAGCCTGGGCGGCGTAGCGGTGGCCGGTGCGAGCAACATTCTGATCGTAGAAAACACCACCGAAGCCGGTGGCCGCTACGTTGATTTCGGCACCAGCGCCCAGCGCACCGGCAGTGTGAACATCAAGGCCACCGACAGCCTGGATGCACAGCTCAATGTGGGTTCCCTGGCCGGTGGAGGAGTGGCCGTAGGCGGTAGCGCCAACGTGCTGGTCACCAATAACGCGACCCGTGCCGAGCTGCTCGACAGCACCGCATGGCTCACTGGCCTGTTAAACATCAGCGCCCTGCGCAAGGTCGATGCCGACCTGCACGCGGTGACAGGCGGCATCAGCTCCGTCTCCTCGATCGGCGGCGCACTGAGCCTGTTGTTGCTGGGCTCCGGCACCGTCGAGCAAGACGGCCATGACGCCATGAGCGAGCTGGACAAGGGCAACAACGGCACCTTGTCGCTGGCCGACAACGTCGGCAGCCGCAAAAACGCCGACACCGCTTACACGACGACCACGCTCGATGCCAACGGCAACGTCACGCTGGTTGACAGCACTGCCGCTGGGACGACCCTCGACAACCAGACACAAACCCGCTCGGTCAAAGACCGCTTTGTCGCGTCAAGCAGCGTCACGCAATACAAGCAGGAAACCGTCGCGCGTCTGAGCAATGCAACGGTCAACACGGCGGGTGACGTTACGGTCAGCGCAAGTGACCTGCTGGCCACCACCAACCTGGCGGGTTCGGCGCAGGTGTCGGGCGCGACCAGCTACGGTACGGCCGCCGCGTTCACTTTCTCCAACGCCCATGTGGCGGTGGACGTATTGGGCGGTAGCCTTACGGCCGCCTCGTTGGACGCCACCGGCAACAGCGGCGCGCTGATGGCCGGTCAGTCGGCCGTGGGCATCACCGCCTACAACGGCGCAGCAGGCATGGGGCTAGGCCTGGGCGCAGCGTTGGCCATTGGTGTGATGAACAACAGCGTCGCCAGCCACCTGAGCGGTGTGATTAACCTGACCGGTAGCCTCAAGGATGCCCTCTCGGACAGCCTTGAGGTCTCGGCCGCTGCCATCGGCGCCAGCGTCGGTGCAGTGGGTGCCGGTATCGTTGTTGCGGTTGCCGAGCGTAACAGCGACGTCAATTTAAAGGTCGATGACAATGCCAGCCTCAGCGCGCAAACCGTCTCCCTGAGCAGCATCGACCTGGGCAGCAGCAGCGCGAGTGGTAACGGTGCGGCAGGCGGCTTGTTGGGCGCAGGCAACGCCGTGGTCGTCACTGCCAGCGACAGCAGCACCGTCACCAGCACCAGTGGCAACTTCGTGACCTTCAATGCAGGCAGCGGCGGCGTGACCTTGTCCGCCAGTGCCTTGCCGAATGTATCGGCCAGCGCCATTGGTGCAGCGTTGGGTGGCGCTGTCGGCGTCGGTGCTTCAGTGGCGACGGCCAGTGGCGATACCCTCGTCACTGCCGCCTTGGGCGATGACAACTCACTGCTTGGCAATAACGGCCTGACCCTCGCGGCTGACCTGAAGATGCTGGCCGGTAAAGACCCAGGCACTGCGAACATTGTTGCCAAGGCCATTGCGGGCAGCGGTGGTCTGTACTTCAGCGCCAACGGCACGGTCGCTACCGCCAGCAATAATGGCTCGGTCAGCGCCACCACCGGCAACCGGCTGCGACTGCCTGGCGGTCGCATCGACATCAGCGCCGACAGCGCCACCCACCAATACGCCGATGCCTTGGGCATCGCGGTCAGTGGTGGTTTGTCGGTGGGCGTCGCCGTGGCCGGTGCCACCGCGACCACCCAGACCGTCGCCAGCCTGGGCAGCAATACCCAGGCCAGCAGCGGCGTAACGATGGGCGACGTGGTCTTGAGCGCGACGGGGAACGACCTCAACCAGGCCAAGAGCGTGGCCGGCAGCGGCGGCCTCGTAGCCGGTAACGCTTCGCAGGTCATCACCCGTGCCACCGGCACCGCCAGCGTTAGCGTGGGCAACAACAGCAACCTGCTCATGGACAACCTGTCCCTGAACGCCAGCTACACCGGGCGCTTTGGCGCCCATGCAGATTCGGTCAACGCCGCCTTGCTCGGCGCCAGCGGTGCCGGTGTGCAGAACAACCTGACGGGCAACAGCACAGTCAACGTCGGTGATGGCGCCATTCTGGTGACCCGTCAAGACATGCTGATTTCGGCCAGTAACCATTTTTACACTCAGCGCTTTGATGACACGGCGGTCTCCGGTGCTGGCGGCGGTGTGATCAGCGGACAGGCCGTTGTCAACGAGACAAACATCACGGGCAACGCGCTGGTTAATATCGGCGCGGCCCATTTGGTGGCCGGTCTGGCGCCGACCGGGAACATCTCCGGCAAGCTGATGGTGCGTGCCTATTCTGAACAGGGCACCAGCGAGGATGCCATCCTCAGCACGGGCGGCGGCATCGCTGGCGGCGGGGCGCAGAACGATCACACCTCCACGCTGAACAACACCATCAATGTGGCCAGCGGCGCAATCCTGTGTTCTTATGGCGAGCTGGGTCTGGGTACCTACTCGCTGGCTTCTGCTGCGGTGGAGGCGTTGGTCAGCACCTGGGGCGCGGCAGGGGTGGGCGTGGCCAATGCCAACGTCAACTTGACCAGCAATCAAAACGTTAATGTCCGTGGCACTGCGGTGCTTGAAGCGTTGGGCAACATTGCGATCGACGCCGGTCAAGACCCGGAAGGGCTGTGGGAAACGCGGATGACCACCAGCGCCAATGCCCAAAGCGTGGTGCGTGGCCTGATTGCCATTCCATCCGCCCGCGCCGTGTCGCGCAGCTACAACAACGCCGGTGTGACCGTGGATGCGGCTGCTCAGGTGCTGGCAGCGCGCAGCATCACTGTGGGTGGCTTCAAGGGCTTTACATTCGCCGAAGCGGACGGTGTTGGCCGTGGCTATGAGCTGGGCTTCATCCCGGTGACCAACAAGGACAGCACGTCCGACCCTCGTTCAACCAGCACCGCAACACTGAACGGTACCTTGCTTGCGGGGCGCTACCACGAGCTGGTCATAGACATCGATGCCAACGGTAACCTGGTCCAGAGCTCGGGCCTGCCCGTGTCATGGATGCTCGACACGGGTTTCATTCCGACTGCCTACCTGGACGGTATCAGCGGCATCGACGCCACCACCAAGCAGATTCTGCGCAACACGTTGGCCAGTACCGTCACCGGGGCGATTCGCCTGGGTTCGATGATGGCGGCCGGTGGCAACGTCACCGTGCAGGCCGACTCGCTGTCGGGTAGCGGGTCGCTGACCGCTAACGGTGGGCCGAAAATACAGGTCACCAATGCCAGCAGCCGCTACCTGCTGGTAGGCAGCGCGCTGATCCCGAGCGACACCGGGGGCAACGTGTACTTCACAGGCGGCGCGGGTGCCGCTCAGTTCGGCGCCAGCCAGGTGCATGAGGTCAATAAAGGCCGACGCGCTCAGATCCTGATTCAGAACACCTGGGGCGGCAGTTCAGGCAACGTCAGTTATGGCCCGGCCATCTTCCTCACGGGCGATCTGTACAACCTGAGCGGGCTGATCCACATCACCAATGCCAAAGGCTCGCTGGGGCAGTTCGCCTCCACCTACGGTCAGCAAGTGCTGGTAGAAATACCCGAAGGCTCGATGTCGGTTTACCAGCCAAACGCCTACTGGGCCGTGGGCAGTAACCCGATCTCAGAATGGTCGGCGTTTGCGGACATCACCTCGTCGCCAGCCCTGGCCATTGAGATGATTGCCAACGCTAAGTATACGCCCGGCGAGTTGGCTAACAATAACGGTGGGTTGCTCTACAAGAGCGGCAACAACAGTACCGTGCTGTTTGGCGGCTGTTTGCCGGCTTCCCTCGGTTCTGGAAGCAACTGTGGCGGTGGCGTTGCCAATAGCTACACCGGCAGTTCCGTGGGTTTCCACGATATCGCCAGCTTTCCGCTAGTGCCCATTCTGACCCTGCAGAAGGTCGCTTACGATTACGCCAAGGCCGACCTTTCCGGCAGCAAGGCGAGCGGGCAGATCGTGGGCGGTCAAGTGGGTATCCAGGCCAAATACGTCGACATCAACGCCACCATCTCCAGCGGCCAGGCGACCACTCGGACCTTGAGCATTAACGCAGGTCTGGACAGTTGGTTAAGCAACCACTACTGCGCGAGTCACACCTGCACCAGTCTGGTGGACATCCCGACGAACTACATGGCCAGCACTGGCGGCACACTGATTCATGCCAAATACGACTTCGTCAATCAGCGCATCATCGTCGATGATGTCAATGCTTCGGGTGGCGGCTTTGTCTACATCAAGGGCGATGTGATCAGCACCAATCAGTTGGGCAATATCCAGGTCAACAATGGCTACGGCCAGGTGGCCATCAATAACCAGTCGAATGCGCAGTTGCAGGTGGGTAACATCGACACCGGTTCCGGTTCAATCGGTATCGTGCAAATCGTCGACACCCTCAAAGATCTAGGGGGCGGTCAATACGCGACCACCTGGTACGTGGATACTCAGGGCGTGGGCCTTTCGACTTTCGATAACCGCAATGGGGCGACCACCCTGGACGGCGCCTACCTGGTCAACAGCAGCGCAGGCAACACCGTCCAATACAATCCGCTGACCGGCATTCGTTACCAGTGGTCGCAGTCGGCATCGCTGTACCGCAACGTGGTTGATAACGACAGCACGTTTTCGGTCAGCAATTGGGCCTGGTCCAACCCAGCTGATATCTGGACAGTAGATGCCGGGCGGGTGGTGGCTGGAAATGGCAACACGTCGGTGTACCAGCGGGATGTCAGCGGCACTATGGACGCCAACTACGGGGTTGGCGTTGCTTATCATGGGTGCGATGGCGGTGTCGGTTCCGAATGCCACTATGGCTTCAGCGCCACCGGTCAGGAGAAAAGCGGCGAGTGGTATGGCCTCTGGCAGTACAACTTCCCGACGTCGGCGCTTATTACCATCACTCAGTCGGTCAAGGCCGACAATCCGTTCAATATCTCGTTCGTCGGCAATGCCAAGGGCTCGATCACGGCGACCTCCAACAACAACCTGATCGTGGCTGGCAAGCTCAGCAACCCGGTGGGCACCACCACGCTGAGCACCAGTGGCAACTTGACGTCGCTGACAGACAGCGGCGTCTATACGCACGATTTGGTATTGACCGCAGCAGGCGGCATCGGCGCCACAGGCTCAGCGTTCAGCGCGAGCGTGGCCGATGGCGGCACGCTGACGGCAACCTCGGGCAGTAGCGGGACCTACTTGAATCTGGGTTCCGGCGCGCTGATCAACTCGATCAACGCGGGCAAAGGGACCGGCGACGTGGTGTTCAATGCCGTGGGCGATCTGTTGGCCTCCTCAGATGCGGCCAATCGCGGCGCCGACGTAGTGGGCCGTAACATCACCCTGAACAGCAGCACCGGGAGCCTGGGTTCGGCCGCGAACTTCCTGCGCCTGAATGCCGTGGAAGTCACCACCAGCGGTGGCGCCAGCGCTTTCGGCGTGGTCAACGCCAGCGCTAACCGCAATGTCTATCTTGAAGAAACCAAGGGCGACATGTGGGTCGGGCAGATCGCCGCTGCCACCGGCGATGTGTCGGTCAAAGTCGACCAGGGCTCGCTTTACGACGTGGGCCGCCGCAGCAGCCAGAACGGTGATGAAAGCGCTCAGCAAGCAATCTGGCAGAAGCTGGCGCTGACGTCGGGGTATGGCGCCGAAGGCAACATCACGGCGACCTCGGTCAAACCATTCCAAGACCAGATCACCGCCAACTATCGCGAGTATTGGAGCTTGGTTGAGGCAGGCTCGATCACCAACGGTACGCTGACCCTGAGCACGGCTGGTCTTGAACTGTACCGCCCGTTGGCCGCCCTCAAACTCGGTCAACTGAGCGCCTCGGATGCCGATGTGCGCCAGTACGTCAGTACGCGCTACAACGATCTATCCAGTGGTTTCGACACACAGATCGGTAGTAACTGGCGCACACAGGCGGCGTTCCAGTCTTACGATCAGCAGTTCAGCTACGTGGCTAGCTCCGCGCAGATCAGGACGTTGTCCCAAGATGCTGTGTGGACGCAGGGCGAGCTGTTGTACGCCATCGACAAAGCAGCCTTGGGTGCTGCGTCCGGCAGTTCAGTAGGCTCGTCGCAACCCAATATCAGTGGCCGCAACGTCAATCTTCAAGTGGCGGGCAGCCTTGGCCAATTGGCGGGTGCGCTGACCATTGACTTCAGCGCGCTGCGCAACGGCACCCTGACGAGCACTGAAGCAGCCGCACTGGCTGTGGCCACAGCGCCGGGCGATGTGATCGTCAACCGCAACAGCAACAACGATATTGTCAGCCTGACCGTTAACCGCACGCTGGCCTTTTACGTCAACGCCAACGGCCAGTTCGACCTCAATGCAGGCGGAGCAGCTTACCTGCAATCGCAGCCTGACCTGCGCATCGGTAACGTCACGGTAGGCAGTGACGCGCGTCTTGCTGCCAACGGTTCCATCGTGGCGGCGAGCGCTCAAGGCGGTGTCTTCAATATCGGTAACAACCTGACCCTGCAGTCGACCAGCGGCAGTCTGGGCACGGCTGGCACCACGCCTGCCACGTTGAATCTGAACGTCGGTGGCGCGTTGCTGGCCGCCAGCGCCGGTCAGGACGTGGCGATCAACTGGCTGAGCGGCAACTTCAACGCGAACCAGATCTACGCCTTGGGCGCTGTTTACCTCAATGCGAGCAACGGCAGCCTCCTGCAACAGGGCAGCGGCGTCACGGTCACGGCCCGCGACATAACGCTACAGGCCCGCGGCGCCATTGGCAGTGCGGGTCAAGCCATGCAGGTGGAACTGCAATCGTCGACCGCAGGCATGCTCAATGCAGCGGCGGGGACCAATGTCTGGATCGCTACCGACAAGGCGTTGACCGTCGGCACGGTGCAGGCGGGTAAGAACCTGAGCCTGAGTTCTACCTCAACCGCCGGTATGGGGGCTGACACGCTGCGCGCGCTGAATGGCGACGTCAGTGTCGACAGCCGTGGTACGACACGCCTGAACACCACCCAGGCCTCAGGCCAAGTGTTGGTCAACAGTTCGGGCGACGTGCAGGTCGGTCAATGGCTGCAGGCCGGTGGCCTGGCGTACCTCAACGCACAGGGCGAGCTGAGCCTGGACAAGGGGGCCCAGGTAAAGGGTGCCAACCTGCAACTGCATGACGACAGCCTGACCCTGGGCGATGCTGCCAGCCTGAGCGGTGCCAACGTGGCACTGACCACGCGCGGCGCAGCTAATTTCGGCGCTCACAGTCACATCGACGCCACAGGGCAACTGAGCCTGAGCAACAGCAACGGTGGCGCCAGTGGCAACCTCACGCTCGCCAGCGGCGCGATCCTCAACGGTGTCTCGATAGTGCTCAACAGTGCTGTGGTGAAACTCGCCACAGCAGCCGCGTTTAACAGCAGCGGCTCATTGGACCTGACTGCCAGCAGCTTGGCCATGGCGGCCGACAGCTACATGCAGGCTGCAAGCACACTGAGCCTGAAGACCTCCGGCGACATGACACTGGGCCGCCTGACAAACGACGGTTCTGCTGCTCAAGTATTTGTCCTCGATGCCGGTGGCCAGATCACCGCCAATGGCGATGGCAACGCTAATCTGATCGCCACCGGCAGCGGCACCTCGACGGTGCATGCCGCCCTGGGCATTGGCAGCGCTGCGCAGGCGCTGTGGGTGAACCTGCCAGTACTGACGTCGACCATCACTGACCAAGGCAATGTATACCTGCGTGTCCAGCAGCACACACGTGGCAGCACACTCGATGCGCGTCACGGCCTGGTGGAAATCACCGCCAATGGTGGCGGTATCGACTACGACAACGTGCATGCCCAAGGCGACTTCACTCAGCACGGCGGCGATCTGACCGCCGCAAGCCTGGTGGTCAACAACGGCAACCTGTTGCTCGACCACGTGGATAACGCCAGCATCACTGCCGGTGATATCAACGGTCTGGCACACGTAACGGCATCGTCGCTGAGTCTGGGCAAGGTAGCCGTCGCAGGCACCGCCGATCTGGTTGTCAGTGGCGACATGCGCGTCAGTGACAGTTTCAGCGCCCTGAACACTACGCTCGACCTGGGGTCGGGCTCGGCCATCAATGCCTTGACCGTGACCGGTGATCTCGATCTGGCCGTCACCAACGCGCTGAGCCTGGGGCGTGCGACCGTGACGGGCAAAGCGGTCCTCGCTCATCGTGGCGTGGCGCAAACTTCACTGCATTACGGTGATTTGGTGATCGGCGACACCTTGGACGTCACCGGTGCCGGCAACTGGAGTGGCAACAGCGCGGACGTCGCACAGACGGCGACTTTCAATGTAGGGACCGCGCAACTGGGCAACCTGCTCAGCCGCCAGGGCCGACTGTCGCTGCAGGCCCACGGCCTGTTTGCGGCTGACCGCCTGACCAGTTCCGCTCAGGACATTGACCTGCTGTCCGGCTCGGCGAACCTGGGAGCGGTCAATGCCGCAACGACCATCAACGCCCTGACCAATGGCGACCTGGTCATCCACCAAGGCATCGCTCAAGGCAACATCACGCTGCACACCGTCACCGGTACTCTGGGCGATATCCGCTTTGGCGATCACTACGCAGACCCGCAGTCCGGTTACACCCTGAGCAATACATACATTCAGTCGGGTAATGACGTCGACATGCTGACTGACGGCAACGTCTATGGCGGCAACGCGGTGGCTGCACGCCAGATGCACATCATCGGCCGCAACCTGGACATCGGCCACGTTCAGAGCCAGCTCGAAGACGTGTTCCTGCAGGCCACAGGGCCGTATGCCCAGGGAGAAGGCAACATCACCGGGCTGGTGGTCGAAGCGGCGCGGGACCTTGGTATCGTTGCTTCCGGCAACCTGAGCATGCCGACGATCAAATACGGCGGCAGCTACTCGCTCAAGGCCGGCCGCGACCTGAATGTTGGCGTAGGCGGCGACTTCAACGCCACGGGTGACGCGGTTGCGGGTCGTGACATGACCTTCACCATCGGCGGCAATATTGACCTGCGCAGCCTGACCGCCGGGCGCAACATCCTGGTGACCTCGGGCAAGTCGATCAACATCGACGATGGCGTTACGGCAGGTGGCAATATACGCATGGTTGCCAATGGCGGTGATCTGACCATTGGTACCCGCGTTGTTTCCACCGCCGTGCCTTATGAGAACCAGGCCCTCAAGGGCAATGTGGTGTTGCAGGCTTCTGGCAACGTCACCACACCGTTGGTCAAGGCTGCCGTCGGCTCTATCACGGTCAGCGGGCAAAACCTACGGATTAACGACCTAGACGCGGCTGGCAGCACCGCGATGACCGCCCGTGGCCTGATTCGGGTCAACGGCACCAGCCGCAGCGGCGGTGCGCAGACATGGTCGGCGGCTGATGCGATTAACTTCGGCCAGCTATTGGCCGGTGGAAATGCGCAACTGACGGCGGGGGGGGACATAACTGGCAGCAACACGTCGGCGGCTAAACTCAAGGCCCAAGGCCAGAGCCTGCGCCTGAACGACATCACGTCGGTGGGCGCGACCGACCTGTTGGCTCTTGGCCTGATTCAGGTCAGTGGCACCAGTCGCAGCGGTGGTACCCAGCAATGGAGCGCCGAACAAACCATCGGCTTCGGTCATCTGTTGGCGCAGGGTCAGGCATTGCTCGACAGCATGCTGAGTACCCGCGGCACCGAGCTACAAGCGGATGCGGGGGCCGTCGTCAACGCTGGCTGGCGTAACGGTCATGCCTCTGAGGCGAGCATCGTCATTGACCAGGCGCGTGCGCCAACGATGAGCCTGTGGTCTGGCAACCTGATCAGTGTGGCAGATGCCTCGATAGGGCAGTCGGTTGACTTGCACGGTCAGGACATTGCGTTCTACGGCCAGCACACCGGTAGCGGTCAGCTGAACCTGTGGGTCGGCGGCAGCGGTGAGAACGCGGCGCGGCGCTTCGATTCACGGCTGGCGGCCAACGACATCGTTGCACCGCACTACTACGCGGTCAGCAGCAAGCTGGTCACCAGTGCCAGCCGCGTCGACCTGCAAGACGCCGCTCATGTCGATTTCCTCGACCTGCAAACGGTCAGCGCTCATGTGGTCGCCGACGACCTGACGCCTGCATACCGTAGCGAAGCCGATGTTCAGTTGTATGAAATCGACAAAGCCTTTGCCCTCCAGCAAGAGGCCGTGACCAGCACCACCAATGCTTACATTGTGCATCGCAACAACACCCATCTGGTGCTAGTGCCCAACTTCAGCGAAGCGCATGCACCGGTCGTGACCGGGGTCATGGTGCAAGGCGTGACGGCGTCCAGTTACGGTGAGCAAAACGCCAGCGGCAGGGCGTTCAGCGCAATCATCACGCAGTTACTGCAATCGGCGTTCGTGCTGCCCAAACCCAGCCAGTGGACGCCCTCGCAGTGGAGCAAAGCGCCGACCGAATCTCGCATCAATCTGAATGTGGACAACGTGCCACATAGCAACAACGGAGTACGGCAGTGGGATCTTTAAGTATGTGGCGGCGCCCTCAGGGCCTCTCGCTCGGCAGTCTGCTGACGATCTCGCTGATGGGCGCGATGCAGGTTCAGGCGGCAACGCCTGTCATCACACCGAGCGTGCCAGGGCGTATTGAGCCGAACCTGATTCGTGAACAGATCGAGCGTGACCAGCAACAGAAAGCCGCCGAAGAGCGTGCCAATCGTGTTCAAGTGCCTTCGCTGCGCGGTGACTCGCCTGCCGATCAGGTGCTGGCAGATCAGGGCCAACGCTTCACCCTGATGGGGATTAACTTCAACAGCTCGGTCTACATCGACCGCGCGACGCTGGAAGGCTTTGCCAAGGGCTATGTCGGTCACCCGATTGGTTTCGATGACCTGAACAACCTGCTGCGCCAGATCAACGCCCTGTATGAAAAGCAGGGGCAGCTCACCGCACGCGCGATCATCCCGCCGCAGTCGCTGGACAACAACGTGCTCAAGGTGGTGCTGGTCGAGGCCAAGGTCGACGCGGTGAAATGGCAAGGCGAGCCGACCCGGGTTGAACCTGAGTTCTACCAGGCGCGCTTGCCGCTCAGCGTGGGACAGACCCTGGACAGCCCGGCCTTGATAAACGCTATTCAGCGTTTCAACGCCACCACGCCTGGGCCGCAGGTCACGGCGAGCTTGGCGCCGGGGCAAGCGTTTGGCACTACTCAGGTCGACTTGCAGGCCTTCGAGCCCGACCCGATCCAGTGGACAGCGTTCCTCAACAACTACGGCACCGAAGGCACTGGGCGTGAGCAGTACGGCGGCACGCTGACCTGGTTCTCGCCCACCGGCGTTGCGGATGCCTTGTCAGCTATCGCGGTGGGCACATCCGGTTCCCAATACGCCAGCCTGCGCTACAGCCGACCGGTCAACACCTACAACGGTGTGGTCTACGTGGAGGCGGGCGCCAACACGCTGAAAATCAAGAAAGGTCCTTTTGCTGCGCTGGATATTGAAGGCGACTCGCAAACCTACGGCATCGGCTACGACCACCCCATATGGATCAACGAGCACTTGAACTTGGTGGGCGGCGTCGCATACGACCACCAGACATCAAGCACCACGATTCAGGGGCTTGACCTGAGCGACACCAAAGTCGATGAGCTCACCCTCAAAGGCCAAGTCGAATACCGCGCCGCACCGTGGTACGGCCGCTATGAACAGCGCCTGCGCCAAGCCAACAGCGACAACAGCCTGAGCGGGGAGAGCGGCAGCTTTCAGTTGCTCAATGGTGATGCTTACCTGAGTCGTGACTTCGGCCCAAGCTTTACCGCCGTGGGTCGCCTGGGCTGGCAGTACTCGACCAGTCCGAGTGAATTGCCCTCTACCTTGCTGTACCAGTTCGGCGGTATCAGCAGCGTGCGCGGCTACGACCCCGGCGTGATTGCATCCCCTCAAGGGGTGACGATGAACCTTGAGTGGGACTGGAACTACAGTGAGCGCTGGCAACCGTTTGTGTTCTTCGACTACGGTCGCGCCATGCAACTTGGTACCGGCGACGTCGACCTGCAAAGCGTGGGCGCTGGCCTCAATTTCAAATACGGTAAGCACCTGAGCATCAGCTTGGTGGCTGCCAATACGCTTAAAGACGTGGTTGCCGACCAAGACAGCAGCCAGGTCCTTATGCAAATAATTCTTCGTTGAAACCGCACCGAGACTTTATTCAATGACCACCATGCTGCTGTACAAAGACATCAAAGCCCTCAACCGTGACGAGCACAAGGCTCTTAAACTCAAGCCTGCAAGCCACTGCGAATTCGCCTCGCAAACTCACTTGGTGCCACTGGCCGGTCTGGAGTTCTTCCAGGCTGCACGCCACTACCCGATCGTGTTCATCGGTGAGGGCGAGGCGGCCATGCCGATTGCTTTGCTGGGCCTGAACGAAGGTCACAACGGGTACTTGGATGCGGATTTCAAATGGCACGCCAATACCTACATCCCGGCGTTCATCCGTCGTTACCCGTTCGTGCTGGCACAGACCGACGCCGATAACTTCACGGTATGCCTGGACGCGGCTTACGAAGGCTGGAACGAAGAGGAGGGCCGTGAACTGTTCGCTCAAGACGGGAAGAACAGCGAGTTCCTCAACGAGATGATCCAGTTCCTGCAGAACTTCACCGCAGAAATGGACCGCACCCGCAACTTCGTCAAACTCCTGACCGAGCTGGAACTGCTAATCCCGCGCACCCTGCAACTGACCCACGACAGCGGCGAGACCTTCGTCTTGAGCGACTTCCTGGCCGTCGACGAGGAGGGCTTCGCCAAACTCACCGACGAACAAATCCTGAACCTGCACAAAGCCGGCGTTCTGGGCTGGGTTTACGCGCACCTTATGTCGTTGGGCAACGCCAACCAGATCTTCGACGACTACCTGAAACGCAAAAATGCCTGATTTATGGGCTTGCTCACAAAGGTATTGGCCGGCGCACTGCGAGGTCCATTTTACGGCCGCTTCCCGAGCAAGCTCGGTCCCACGGGTTCTGGGTTGCACCTCACGTTTGAGCCGATCGCAGATCTGGTGGGAGTGAGCTTGCTCATGAAGGCATTATCGAGGGTGTGGCGCATTTGATGTTTCCCGCGGTTACCGTAGGGACGGGCGCCATCGTCATTAACGACGCAGGGGATACAACGCAGCGCTGGGGTACCTGGAAGTAATTTTCGAAATTTATGACTAATCAAAAAAATCAAGTGGATCAATACATTGTGGCTTGATAAGAGAGTTTCCTTTAGAAAAATTTTTAAGTTTCAAGTGCAGCCTAGGCTGGTTGCAGAAAAGAACAGGAAGTAAATATCCATATAGGGGGCGCAGAAAATCCTTTCAAGGCCGATCATTGCTCCAAGCCGCAATTTCTTAATGTTGAGCATAATGCTAGCTACAACCCTGAGAGAAAAATTCCCGCTTTAGATGCAAGGGGAGCAACTGGTTGACCGTGTTATACGGGTATTCATGTACAACAAGATGACTTGGCTGGACGGATACTAGTCATCACGTGAAACGACTACTTCTTTTGAGTGACCCTACGGTCGTTCGCAAAAGTTCAGTCTCTGTTTCGCTAAAATAACACTATGGGTTTGTTCCGCTCAGTAGTGGGTCTTTTCTGCGGGCTCAGTTGGCTGCCCGGAATGAGCTACTTGATCGTCATAACCGCCACGAGCTCTGTGACACCCTTCGATAAAACAACTGATTTTTTCTAGCTATAGAGTCTGTCGCAAGTTAGGCCATCAAAGCTCAGCCAGATTTTGATAACTGGCTGCTGAATACCGTTCGCAAAGGAGCTTGGGTTCGCCGAGGCATGTGGTGGTCGAGCCATTAAGATGCCGATTGGCGCCTTCAAATGAATCAGCCGGTGATTCTTGATCGGCGACGTGATTTGGATCAGGCAGAGCGTAAGCAGTGGATGCTTCTGAAGACCTATGCGATGTGCGGGAGTGAGGGGGCTAATGGGCGACACTTGGCGGACAACTCAGATGCAATGAATCTTTCGAGGCGGCGGCAGTGCGCGAGCTCCAGGAAGAGACCGATGTTGATCGGTCAATCCGTCAGCCCATACGCCGCACGCAGAGAGTACATATGGTAAATGCCCGATGCCTTTGCTCTCGGTGTAGAACTACCGCATGCTGGCACCGAGAACTGCTCCTCTGCACAATGGAGTGATCAGGAACGAAGTGTAGTGTGTGAAGTGAGGTAGTGGTCGGAAACGAACTGGCGAGGTGTGACGAGGATATTTACCCGCCGGATCTGACGAGTCTGTTCGCATAAGAACTGCTCATCGGCGGCGGGTGAGCCCAGCGAATCACCTCTATCAGTCGATTTTGTTCAGCGGCACAGTCTTCTGATCGAAGTGATAGGCTGCAAAAATTCTTGAACGCTCCCCTACAATCAAGAAGAGTAGAGGTTTATTCAGGGTCGAGCCGAGCTTTGCCCATTCCTTGTAATCAATTCCAGAGGGCGACGGATTCAATTGTGGATGAGTGTGCCAGTCGCCGAGGTAATCAACGCGACCCTGGCTTTCTTTCCACGCCTTCGTCACGGCAAGCTGATGACCAGGATCCAAGCGTTCAAAGCTGATACGTGAGCTTTTGTCCAAAGGCATAGGCACTGTCGCGTACAGGACATGAAGGTGCTGGCCTGATCTGTACCCCATCAGCGTGCCCCCGGCTTCGTGTTCCTTTTTGCCGTCCTGGCGGAAAGTACAAATGACGTCGAGCACACTGCTCTCGACGAGGATGTACAACCCTGGCAGTTCCGGGATCGTCAGAATTATTTCGTTCCGCATGCAGGGCAGCCACTCAGCGGAGTAATGTCTTGGTTCTTTATTTTGTAGGTGTCTGCGTTTTCCACTGCCCGGGTTCGAAACCTTGGACTTGGGCTGCCGTTCTTTTTCCAGTCAATCAACATATCCGTTACAAGGGCTGCAGCGGACAGCGATGCGGAGACAGCGTACGGCGTAAAGTGTTGGCAGGCGCGAAAGCCCTTCTCCACTTCGTTCTTGAGTACTTGGAATCGTTCTGCCATTTCGCTTCCGGGCTCGTACCGCCGCAAGCAGCGGAAGCAGCCATGTTTCAACGAGTCTGTCCACAAGGCTTGAACACATTCGCCATTACCTTTGATCCATGCATGCAAGATAGGAGGGAATGCCCCTTCATTGCTGATGCGCAGCGCATTCAACATTTCTGAGAGAGGCTCCTCGCCGGTCGCATTGATGAGGAGATCAAAGCTGGAGTAATCAAGCCTCGGTGTTATTGCTATGGGCCGCGACTCGATATTGCTATAGGGAAACTGCAGTTCAAGTTCATCCTTGAGCGCCTGAGACTTGCGCTTGAGCAAGGCGTTGAACCCAAGAGCGTGGCGACCTATATTTTCCGGCTGCAGTAATTGATTGTCGATCAGCGTGAACAGGCCGCCGTCCGCTCCTGCGCCTAGTCGAGTCATCGCTTGAGCGACATAACCACCAATCGATCCGCAGCCAAGGAGAGCGATTTTCAGCCCGGCCAATCCTTTTTTCAGCGAGCTGGCCAGGTTTCGCGTGTGCACAAAGTCCGAACTGAGATCTGTAGTGTAAAGGCGTACTATTTTGTCGGAACCACCGAATCCATGAAGGTATTGAAGGTAAGCCTTCCCGGCCAATCTGCGGCTGCCTGCAGTCCCTTTGGTGGTTGCTTTGGTGATGTAGCGCCGGTTCACGGTAAAACCGAAACCGATCCAGCCCGCCGGTGAATCTATCAGGATGTAAATACGGCTGGAATCCAGGATCGATTTGTCAGATTCGATCCTTTTCTGAATTGCAGCGTAGAGAGAGCTGTCCCACGTTTTCATCCAGGTTAACGTCTCTTTCACCGTCCAAGGCAGTGCTGAAGACGCAACCGGCGCGGCGGTTGTTCTGAATAGCCAGCAGCATCGTGCCTCCAGCGGTTGTGCGGTGGCACCCCAAGAAAGCGCCATCCGATCCACCACAGCTTTATTGGTGGTAATAATGTCGCCAAATGGCGCTCTGGGTGACAGCTTGTATACCTGCGCCTCATTAGCGTCTGATGACAGCTCAGATAGGCCAATTGGGAGCACAGTCCCTGCACTCGACCCAGTCCAATACGACTGGAATTCTATTTGAATATCAGCTTCGCTTTGGGCAGGGTTGCTAATGAGTTGGTCGATCAGGCTGGTAGCTTGCTGCAAGCAAAATGCGACTGCTCCAGCCGGGTTGTATCGATCGAGCACCACGGAGCCTTCGGCCAAGTAGCAGAAATCACCTCCTACGATTCCATGCGCCATCCGAACAGGTAAAAAGGAGGGTTTTTCCGTAATGCGGATTTTCGGGTAGACAAGAAAATCCCAGTCGGCAACGGCTAGTTCTACTGGAACTGGCCCGGCGATGGACTTTAACGTTCCAAGAAATCGACGAGTCCCATTCTTGGTTGGACGGGCTTTGAAACCCAGTCCATGTATGTAGCGAAGCACATCGCCAAGGCCTTCAAATTCCATATCAACCTGCTGAAGTGTTCGGAACACGAGGGGCAGGCACTACGGCAGGTGCGGTTGAGCGCACAATTTCCGTGGCGCTTTCAACATCGATCAGGTCTGTATTCGATGGGATTCGCCCACCCAGCTGACCCGAGGTGATCTGCAAGGCCAGATGCTTTTGGTATTCCTGGCATCCCTTAGCCCTTTTGAGCGCGGCTGCCAGATCTTGGGCTTTGCTGGAGGCGTACTTACGTTTTTCCTGGTCCAAGCGATTGAAGTCCTCTACGCCGTCATCAATACCGGGCTCGCGTATCTCGGTACTCAGTGCAGTGGATAGCGCGTTGGCCGCATGCTCGAAAGCGGTATCGTCGCGACCCCGTTTACCCTCGAAGCTCTGAGCAATCGCGATCATCAAGGAAATGGAGGTTGGGCCGCCGGACTTCCAGTGAAAGTCCCGCCAGGCTTTTGCGTAACGGCACATGCGAAGGTACTGATTGCCCAGATCGCCAAAACGCGCGACTTGGTCTTTGATCCATTTCGCAACATCTTCAGGATCGGAAGCTCTCCAAAGGCCAGAGCGTGAAGCGAGCATGATGGTGTTAAGGTCTTCCCATGTTTGTGCCTTGGCCAGCGCCAACTCCGTGAAGGATTCATTCACGCTGTCATAAACGGCAGTACGACTCTCATTGCTAAGTACCACCGTGCGTTCGACAACTTTGTTGAACTCTTCAATCGGCGCTGCGTACAGCGGGATGTCAATGTGGGCCCACGAAGCGACATCTATCCGGATGCAGGTGTCCTTGGCATCGGCGCCTGTAATCAGCTTCCATCCTTCCTGAACACAAAGCACCTGAAGGAGTGTTTCAACGAGGTCGAAGTACTTTTTGGCCATCGCGGCCGGCGGGCCGTTTTCCTGCCAAACATCGACGGGCAGGTAGACGCCATAATCGAGGTCGGTTTCCTGCTTGTCAGGGTGTGCGGGTTGGATGCAGGTTTTATATGACCAAGAACCTTGCGTCCTGAACCGAGGCTCCACACGCTTTTCCATTCCCAAAACAGCGACGGTCGCATTAGCAATCGCGGGCTTCAAGTATTCCCGAATTGTCGTCCGGCACTGCGTTAGAAAATCACGCTGCTCGTTGGTGGGCGCAATTTTGTCGCTGAAGACGATGTCTTCAGCTGAAGAAAAGAAGAGCTTGGTAAGGTTCAGCATGTTTCAGGCTCCTGACGGGTCGCGTTGTTGCCGTAGTAAAAATTTATGGGGCTAGCTATGTGCGCAACGAACTCCATGAAGTCGGTCTTTCCTAGGCATGCTTTAGCCTTCTCCAGGCCGGAGCCGATGAGTACTTCCTGGGCGTGGATGTCTGCTTTGTCCAAGGCGACCGCCTTGGAGCGATCGTCTGTCAGGTCTTCGTCAACATGCATGTAGCGTGAGCCAAGCTTGTGCTGCAGCATGAAGTCGCAGAGCGACTCTTGAACGGAAATCGACAACCCAAACAGTCGTTGCGCTGCTTTCAGGGGATTGCCTCCACCCCAGTCCATGGCACCGCCTTCACGGTTGTTTTTTGGGTTCACAGTGAATTTGGATGACATCGTTCCGATAGACAGGAGATGAATGTCGGAGCTGGCCATGTCGAAAAACGTCTCTGCTTCATGAAGCGCGAGTAGGCCGGGGGCGTTGGCAAACAGTCCGCCATCGACGTACTGGTTGTGTTGAAACTGGTGACGCGGAAAGTAGGTTGGGGCAGCGCTAGTGGCGAGGGCTATGTCCACCATCGGGTGCTGATGGTCACGCCGGAAGCTTTCATGGTGGGGTGTTTTGAACAGCACTGGCTTGCCAGTTGAATAATTGATAGACGGGATGACGACCGGGTGAAGGCAATCACCCAACAGTTTGGTGCCCAGCATCTCAGGCTCTGAGATTTGTTTTTTGAGCGCGTCACTGCTGAACGTGGACTTGAAGATGGGCATGCTCGTGCGGGGATTGAAAATCGCCTCTCCATGCTTTTTAAAGAGGTCTACGATTGCTTGGGCAGGAATCTCCGATGCAATCGCGAGCGCCAGGATGCCACCTATAGACGTGCCGGCAATGAGGTCGAAATGGCGAGCGATTGGGCCACCGATCTCGCGCTCGACTTCTGCCAAGATGGTGGCGGTGTACAGCCCTCTGTATCCCCCGCCTGATAGTGCCAAAATCTGAAAGCGATTTGCTGACATGAATACGATCCTCCGGCACTACAGGATGAGTGCGATTGATGAGTAAGTTAACGGCAGAGGCGTGAGTAAAAAAGGCGGGTTGAGGATGGCTTTGTTATGTTACGCTTTCGTCAGTACACTAACGTCTAGATTAAATTTTGATCGTGAACATCTCTTTCGCTTCGTGAGCATTTACTCACGTGCGCCATGTTGACTTCTGTGAGATTATCGATAGCAATCGAATTGCTTTGATTTGTCCGAGGTTTGTTACATGTATAAAATAGCAATTATTGAAGACTCAAAGGCCGTGAATAATGCTCTTGCAGAATTCTGTCGTCAACTCGACCAGTCAGCAGAAGTTGACCAGTTCTTTGATAGGGCGTCGGCCGAAACGGGTATCAAACAGAATAATTATTCTTTGATCGTGGTGGATATTGAACTACCGCCCGAAAAAAATGCTGGAATAGGACTTATAAACGTAAATTCCCAGTATCACAAAAGCCCCGTCATCGTTGTCTCCGGTTTGGATTCTTCAGTTTATCGTTCGATCATGTATCAGCTCGATATTTGGGATTTTCTTGAGAAACCCATTGCACCTGATGGTCAAATGTTTTTAGCCGCCGCGATGCGAGTGCTGAGGGATACACGAAATACGCAAGGAGAGCAGAGCGCGCAGGATCAGCAAGCACAGTCCGAAGAAAACTTGTTCGTAGACCATGAGACGGGAAAGGCGAGTTTTAAAGGAAAGCCGCTGAATATTCCTCATACAGCTAAAATAATACTGCAAAAAGTGTATAAGAATAAAGGTGCGCTTGTCACGTACGAAGAGCTGTTTGATTTGGTGAAGAGCGGTAAGAATAACGATGCCATCCGCCAGCATGTGAAAACCATTCGCGATGCGTTGAAGGAGGTCGGTGAGTTAGAGGGACACGTGGAAGTCATCAGGATGAAGGGGGTTCGGTGGCAGGATTAGATCTCAAAAAGCTTAAAAATAATATCAGCAAGGCATCGATAAGAGTCTATATTGTCGGCGTGCTGGTGGTGGTATTTTCCGTTGTTATAGTCGGCACAGTTGTTGCTCTTCGTTTAAGTTTTGGGTCTGTTGCGGAGCAATATGAATCAAGTGTAAGGCGTAATTTGCAACGTGTTGCCTATGAGTTTGATTCGCTTGATGGAAGAATTAATCTTAGTAATTTTGAAGCGCCAAAGCCAAATAACACCGGAATCCCTTTTTACAGACTTCCTTTGGAATATCTCAATGTCATGCCTGGGCATGTCGAGGATGTAAAACCTCTACTGGGATGCAGCTTTGCCGGTATCAATGCGCCTCAGAATAGAGTCTGCAGTGGAATGTTGGACAATAAAGCGCTCGGTTCAATTGCCTACGTGAGGGGAGGGTTCGATAAATTCGGCGATTTGGTTTCTCCTCGTTATATTGATGATCCAAGGACGGGAGATTACTTCCTGGTCACGGTGTACGCGCGCGGTGCCGCTAGCCAATTCATCGTCACCTTCGACTCCATTAAAAGGGTCGGCGACTCCAGGGCTCCGTACCTGTCTCCAGCGTGGAGCTTAACTGGATTCAAAATAGGCTCGTCAACAGGCCGGGCTTATTCGAGGGAGTCACAGATCAAAGGGCGTGCCTTGAAGGTTAGCAGTCAAGGTGCAATCGATAGGTTTGAATTCATATTTCAACTGCCAGTTTATGCCTTCGCAGACGACGCCTTCAAGGCAAATCAGCCGCAAGGGGAAGCTTCTGTTTGGCCGCCGGAGGATCTCTCTGAAGCCCGTATAGACGTTAAATTAATCGGTAAGGATGCTGCTGGTGAACTTAGTATTATTATGGATACGGCGCTGTCCGAGCCGAATACCGTTTTTTCATTTGAGAAGATGAGTAACTATTTGACACCAGGTGAGGTTTTAGTGTTTTCCCCTGCTCACTCAAGCGCGCAGATTAGCGTGACTCATATATCAAGCGGGAACTCAGGCTCGGCAAGAACGTTTCCATTCAGTGCGGTTGATCGGTTAACTGATTTTTTCATTAAGATTATTGTTCCTGCGACAAGAATTGACGAACTAGCCAGACTTCCTGATGGAAGCACTGTTGCTATTCGTGGCGATGCTTCAAGCGTGCTGAGCGGATGGCGCGTCGCTGCACAGTCCATCATAATGCTTTCCTCTCTTCTGATTGTCTTGTTGTTCATATCCTATGTGATTCTGCGTATTTTCGTGCTGACACCACTTTACAGAGTGCGACGCAATACGTTGCATATGAAAGAGCGATTCAGCGTTCTTCATGAATACAAGCTTCCATTCTCGATAAAAGAAAGTCAGAGCGAGGTGGGTGTTCTTTGGCGAAATATCTCAGAGCTTCATCAGGCGCTCATGGCATATGGTAGGAGTGCCCTTGAGCGTTCTAAAAGAGAGCACCTCTTTCTACGTGCGATTGGTCATGAAATTAGGTCTCCCTTGCAGGATTTGATGCTTCGTCATAATGACGATACTGATCCCAGTACACGCTACGTACGGAGAATTTCTTTCGCAGTTAAGTACTTATATGGAGCCTCATTGGGGCAGGAGACCTCTGATAATTTTATCTTTAAAAGTCCACAAGAAGCAATGAACTCATTGTCCGGAGATATTACTAAGGAAAACATAACGGAGTATTTGATGAACGCTGCTGAGTCGACGATGGCGGGTATCAAATATGTTGGAGGCGATTCTGCTCTTTATGTGATGGTTGATGCTGACATGCTTGAGTCGGTGCTGACGGCGATCATTAATAACGCCAAGGATTTTCGAACGCTTGATACCGACATTATCGTCGACGGCTACTTAGACCAGGGTGACGCCGTTATCACCATAAAAAATAAAGGTCCCCATATCGCGAATGACCCTATAGAAGAAATCTTTGAATATGGTGTCTCTGTGCGGGACGGCGCAGGTGAGGGCGACCATCTTGGACAGGGGCTGTATATGGCGAAGACGTTTGTTTCACGTTTGAGCGGTAGCCTCACTGCCCGCAATTTGGGTGATGGTGTATGCTTCGAAATCAGACTTCCATGCGTAGGTTAGGCAGTCAAATTCATATGATTGCCGATCAATGCCATAGGCGGCCCGTTTGGGCTGGCCGGACAAACGTTGCGGTTCGGACTGGTCAGCGAGCAGTGCCGATATCACCTCAATACCTTTGTTACTTTTCAGGCTTGTGGGTGGGTAGCGTCGGATGCTTTGGCTTGGTCTCGGGGTTCACGTGATGCCTTCTGTCATCCTTTCCGTCGTCACGTTTCGGTTTCGGGCCAGGCTTGATATGAGTTGTCATACTGTCTCGTTATCCAAATGATTGATTTCAATGGGGGGCAGGTTGTAACCGACATCAGTGGTATTTATCTCGTCATCATGGCTTCTAGGCGTGCCATGAATACGTTAGATCCAATTTCCAAGACCGCCAGTGGAAAGGTGTGGAAAATTGCAAAGCAGCCTTGAGGCGCGGTAATTGACCTCAGAGGCACTTGCCTTTCGAAATCACCAAGCCGATCTCACCAGGCAAGATGTGCGAGTTGCGAGGCGCTCATCGACAGTCAGTTGATACTCACAAAAATTTGGATGCCAAGATGCGAATCGGCGGCTGCGACAAAGTATCGTTTACATGAACTACAGCTGTTTGCCCTGCGCTTGGAGTGCTCGTTCGAGCCCGGCGTGATGACGATGGCATACCACGCGCTCGAAGCGCTACACGACGACTTGGTGGGTATTCCTGCAGGTCGGCATCGATCTTCTGTAAGCGCTCCATGAACCCCACATTCAAAGTCACCATCTGATCCCCGATGCTGTGCTCCCGATTCCTTTCCGGAGCC